>CABQQR010000027.1:0-3801 GCA_902466395.1 uncultured Collinsella sp. | reverse complement strand
TAAGGGGATGCCCCTGGGTGGCCCTATGGCAACGTGGCTAGCGATGTCTACAGGAACCCACGCTTTGAAGGGGCACCAGGCTGATGTTCTGCATTTTATTGATAGGGGCTCTTGCTAGGCTGGAGCACTTATTAGAGGCAGGCCTCGGCGATGCGCTTTTTGAGTTCGTCGATGCCGGTGCCGGTCTGGGAGCTTGTGATGATCACGTTTTCGGCCGGGACGTTGAGCTGCTTTTTGATAGCTGCCGCTTGGCGGGCCTGCTGGGTGCGGCTGAGCTTGTCGGCCTTGGTGAGGCAGACGATAAAGTTGAACTCGTTGCCCTGCAGGTAGTCGATCATGTCATGGTCGAGCTTGCTGGGATCGTGGCGAATGTCCACCAGCGACACAACCAGGTTAAAGCTGCGCTCGGAGTCGAAGAAGTCGCCGATAAGCTCGGCCCAACGGTCGCGCTCGGCCTTGGAACGGCGGGCGAAACCGTAGCCCGGCAAGTCCACAAAGTGCACGTCGTCGGCCTCGAAGAAATTGATGTTGCTCGTCTTGCCCGGCGTGCTCGAAACCTTGACCAGGTTCTTGCGGCCAAAGAGCTTGTTCATGATGGACGACTTGCCCACATTGGAGCGGCCCACAAAGCTCACCTCGGGACAGGTGGACTCGGGGATCTGCGAAACCTTGCCGTAGCTGGCGACGAACTTGGCAAGCTGGTAGTTAATGGAATCGGCCATGGATACTCCTTGGTCGTAGGTTTTTACAAAACGGGCGTGCTATTGCGCGGCGGCGATACGACAAACGATGTCAAGCGTGATGCCGCTCGCGGTGCGGGCGTACTCATCCAGATCGAACTCGCGCTCGCAAAACGCGTCATATGCCTCGTCACAATTATCGCTGATAGCGCGCAGTACCAGGCAATCGACACCGTTCTTGGCTGCAATATGGGCAATTGCGGCGCCTTCCATCTCAACGCAATCGGCATGCGTCACCTCGATGGCGGCGATGCGCATGGCGTCGCCCGTTACAAAACGATCGCCCGTAGCGATGGTGCCAACCAGGAACTGCTTGGGGTCCTCCTCAGCAGCCGCCATATCCGATGATGCGTCCACAAATCCATGCTCGGCAAGCACGGCGGCGGCAACATCAGCCAACGCCGGCGTCGAGACAAACTCTTCGAGTCCCGGCGCCGACTCGGCGATGAGCGCCGTGTCGGTATCCAGATAGCGCAGGCACTTGCCTATAACCACGTCGTTAATATGGAGCTTAGGGTTTAGGCCACCCGCAATGCCCGAAAACACAACGGCCTGCGGAGCATATTTGCTGATGAGATGCTGCGTTGCCGCCGCGGCGTTTACGGTTCCCATGCCAGCGGTCGTAGCAACAACGGACAAACCGTCGAGCTCGCCGCTGACAACGGTCAACCCCGCCTCTTGTGCCACACGAGCGCCGTTCAGTTCTTCTTTAATCTGCGCAACCTCTTTTTCGAGTGCACCGATGATTGCGATGGTAGGCATACCATCCCCCAAACCCGTGAAAACTGCTATCCACGGTATGGTACCAGCATTTTGACTCAACCGCGCAATACGAAGCCGCTAGACCAGCGCAGTGCGGGTATCGTAGAGGAGCAAAATGACTTGCTAGCCGATGGCGTTTTTGAGCTCCGCACGGCGCTTTTTCATGCCGGTCATAACGGCATTGCGCAGCTCGGGCATGCGCGCGGTATCCATCTGGGGCACGCCCTCGAGCTTATAGGGAATACCCAGTTGCTCGTACTTGACGACGCCCATCGTGTGATACGGCAGCATTTCCAAGCCCACCACGTTATGCCACGGGGCAATCAGGCGACCGAGTGCCTCGCACTCCTCCACCGTGTCGGTAATGCCCGGCACCACCACGTGACGGATAACGACCTTGATCCTGCGACGCGCCAGCTCATCGCCAAACGCCAGGATACGCGCAGGATCGCATCCGGTCAGCTTTTTATGCTCAACCGGATCGGCATGCTTAATGTCGAGCAGCACCATGTCGGTCTCGTTGAGAACGGCATCGAACTTCTCGGGATGGTTGGGGTCAAACGCATATCCGCAGCTGTCAAGGCAGGTATGCACGCGGCCATCGGGATTGTTGTGCATTGTACGGAACAGGTCGGCCAAAAACTCGGGCTGCAGAAGCGGCTCGCCACCCGAAACGGTAATGCCGCCGCTGCGGTAAAACTCATGGTTACTCTGGAACTCGTCCATGAGGTGCTCAACGGTCACCATGGTGCCGCCGTTAACAGACCAAGTATCGGGATTGTGGCAATACGCGCAGCGCATAGGACAGCCTTGGACAAACACTACGAAGCGGATGCCGGGACCGTCAACCGTACCCATCGTCTCAATCGAATGTACGCGGCCCAGGGCAAACGCGGAGTCCTCGGGACGAGCGTCCACACCCTCGAGCGTCATCTCAGCCATTCCCGCTACCTTGCCTCTCTTTGGTTTTTATCAATTAAAATGCCAGAGCCATTCTAGCCCATACGCATGATGGCTAAACGGTTTAGCGGTCAATTGGGTTGTTCAATTTGGCCCCACACAAGAGCGGCGGGAAAGTTGTCGCAACCCGCCCGCCGCCGTGGCAATAGAAATCGATAGACGTTAGGCCTTACGCCTTGAGCGTGAGCACCGCGCCAAAGGCGGTCGGGCCACAATGGCTCGAGATGACGCCGCCGACCTGAGTCCAGGTAATGTCCTTAAAGCCCAGGTCGTGCGCATAGACCTCCATGTCGTCGCGCAGCTCCTCGGAAAGGCCTACCGAATACGCCAGGCCAATGTGCGAGTAGTCAATCTCACCCTTCGCAACCATGTGGTCGATAAAGGCACGGGCGCACTTGAGCATAGAGCCGCGGAACTTCTTAGTCGCCACGAACTTGCCGCCCGTCACCTCAATGCAGGGCTTAATCTTGAGCAGGTGGGCGCCTAGGAACGCGACATTGGACAAGCGACCACCAGCCTTAAGAAAGGCAAGGTCCGTAGGAACAAAGCCCAGCAACACGCGGTCCATGACGGAGTTCGTAAATGCAAAGATCTCGTCAACGGTGGCATCGGGATGAGCCTCGATATACTTAGCGGTCTCGACGACAACGAGCGACTGGCCCACCGAGACAAAACGCGTGTCCATGGAGAACACGTAGTTGCGCCCCTGGGCCGCAATCTTCGAGGACTGATGCGAACAGGTCGTGGCCTCGGAATACGCGAGATGCAGAATAGTCGCGTCGGGCTGCTCGGCATGGATGCGGTCGTACACGTGAGCAAAATCCGCCGGCGAGCAACCGCTGGTCTTGGGCATAACGCCAAACTCGTTGCAGCGCGAATAAATCTCGAGCGGATCGATCGAGCCGTCCTCGACGGTCTCGTCACCAATCGTGACATGCATAGGCACGCGCACGATGCCGTAGCGCTCGCAGAGCTCTGGCGTCACATCCGAACCAGATTCAACCACGATTACGTACTTGCCCATTCTTATCACGACCCATCTCGACGTTGGCTTTTTAATATGTGACGCACGTCCGCCGTCCTACTGCAGAACGGCCCCAAGCGCCAAAGAGACGCCGCCCTTTGCACATAACAAAGGACAGCGTCTCCCTGGAAAACTCCGTGCTTATCTAGGATTCTACACGGTTTATTGAGAAGTGTTACTTATTCCGCAAACGGTAGCTATACGCGATAAACGGTAGTTGCCAAGAAAGTATTCAGAACGCTCAACCCATTAGGAGAGTTCCGCCTAACGGGTGACTACACAGGACCCCCGCCGGGGCTGTTTGGGCTACCTCCC
>CABQQR010000026.1:0-7137 GCA_902466395.1 uncultured Collinsella sp. | reverse complement strand
GACAGCTACGACGGCGCCATGAAGGAGCCGCGCCTGCTGCCCACCACGTTCCCCAACATCCTCGTCTCGGCCAATAAGGGCATCGGCGTCGCCATGGCGTCCGACATCTGCGGCTTCAACCTCAATGAGGTCTGTACCGCCACGATGCACTACCTGCAGGATCCCGACTGCGACCTGCTCGAGTACATGCCCATGCCCGACTTCTCGACCGGCGGCGAGATCATCTACCGCCGCGAGGAGATGGAGAAGATCATCGAGACCGGCCTTGGCAGCTTCCAGATCCGCTCCCGCTGGCGCTGGATTCCCGAAGAGCGCATCATCGAGGTCTACGAGATCCCCTACACCACCAAGACCGATGTCATCATCGAGCGCATCGTCAAGCTCTCCAAAGAGGGCAAGGTCAAGGAGATTGCCGACATCCGCGACGAGACCGACCTCTCGGGTCTGCGCATCGCCATCGACCTTAAGCGCGGCGTCGACCCCGACAAGCTCATGGCCAAGCTCTATCGCTCGACCACGCTGCAGGACTCGTTCTCGTGCAACTTCAACGTGCTCGTCGACGGCTATCCCCGTGTTATGGGCGTGCGCCAGATTCTGCACGAGTGGGTCAAGTGGCGTATTGAGTCCACGCGTCGCCGCATTAACTTTGACCTGGGCAAAAAGTCCGAGCGTCTGCACCTTCTGCACGGCCTTGAGGCAATTCTGCTCGACATCGACAAGGCCATCGCCATCATCCGCGGCACTAAGCTCGAGGCCGAGGTCGTGCCAAACCTTATGAAGGGTTTCGACATCGACGAGACCCAGGCCGAGTTTGTTGCCGAGCTTAAGCTCCGCAACATCAATGAGGAGTACATCCTCAACCGCACCAAGGACATCGCCAAGCTCGAGGGTGAGATTGCCGAGCTCGAGGAGATCCTCTCGAGCGAAGACAACATCAAGAAGGTCATCAGCGACGAGCTGGCCGCGGTCAACAAGAAGTATGTGATGCCGCGCCGCACGGGTAGGATTGAGCCCCATGAGGTTATCGAGGTAAGCCTGGAGCCCGAGGTCGAGGAGTACCCGGTCACCATCATGCTCTCGCGCGATGGCTACCTTAAGAAGATGACGGACCGCGTGCTCAAGAAGGCGACCACGCTCAAGTACAAGGACGGCGACAAACCCTTTATCGAGTTCCCGTCCTCCAATACGCACGAGCTGCTCGTGTTTACCAACAAGAGCCAGGTGTACAAGTGCAAGGTTGCGGCGTTTGAGGACACCAAGTCGGCCCAGCTGGGCTCGTACCTGCCGACCGATCTTGAAATGGAACCCGACGAGAGCGTGATTTGGATCATCGACCCCGAGGACTATAAGGCCGACGTGCTGTTCGTCTTTGAGAACGGCCGCGTGGTCCGCGTCGCGCTTTCTGGATACGTCACCAAGACCAACCGCAAGCGCCTTAAGAACGCCATCTACGGCGGCAGTAAACTGCTGTATGCGCAGGTGCTCAAGGAGGACCGCGACCTCGCGCTGGTCTCGAGCGACTACCGTCTGATGAACTTCAACACGTCGCTGCTCAAGACCAAGACGACCACCAACACGCAGGGCGTCCAGGCCTTTACGGCCAAGAAGGGCCGCTCGGTCACCACCGTCGGCACGACCGAGGAAATCCTTGGCGCCGGCGTCTCAGCCGAGAAGTTCACCGCGCAGAGCCTGCCCTCTGCCGGTGCCCTCATGAAGGAAAACGACATGCCGAGTTTGTTTGACTAAAACAACGGTGACTAAACCGTCATGGTTTTACAAAGCAGCGGGGCCCGGAACGCAGTAAACGCTGTGCCCTGGGCCCCATGCATTACAGCAGTATCATCCCTATAGACAAAATGCCGCATAAAGTGGAACAGACATAAGCCCATCATTCATTCCAAAGGGCTTAGTCGATAGCCTGATAAGGCGCACGCCCGGATGGGTCTTTTTAAGTGAGGACAGGCTTCGAGATCTTGTGTTCTCTCCCGCCTTGACTTCAATCGCAGACAAGCATCCCTGCTTCTCTACTACAAAGTCGATTTCCGCACGATTATCTCGCGCCCAATAATGCAGCGGATAGCCCATAGCTGAAAGCTGTTGGGCGACGTAGTTTTCGGTAAGTGCACCCATGAATGTGCCGCCGATGCCGGCAAGAATATCGGCGCGTTGAGCACCGGCCTTGGAGACGAGCAGCCCTGTATCCGCCTGATAGATTTTAAAAGCAGAAGGATTAACGAAGGCCTCTAAAGGGCTTTCGATCTGCCCGACTAGGCTGCAGCGCGCCACCGTACCCGACAATACAAGCCAGTCGAGAGCATCTCCAAAGAGAGACGCATTGCCCCCCGCTCGCACTACCTTGTATTGAAATTTGCGATTCTCTTTGGCAAGCTGCTGTGGAATGGAATCGAAGCACGCACGCGTCTTTGCGCTCAAGCGTTCATCAGCATATTTATTGGTGTCGGCGGAATATCCGTCGAGAATAATCCGATGCTTTTCGGCCACATCAATGATTGACTGATCATCGATATACGTTTGGACCGCCTCGGGCATTCCGCCAACAACAAGATACTGTCGATAGAGCCCAAGCGCCTTTTCATGAAGGCTTGGCGCGAGAGGACCCATTAACTCGAATGACGAGCGTATCTCGTCGACCAGCTGATCGTGCCCCATCGCCCAGAGAAACTCCTCGAAATCGAGTGGAGTCATCTCAATCAAGTCGGTCTTTCCAACGGGGAACGAATACGACTGATGGTTAATGGCAACCCCAAGAAGCGACCCAGCAGCCGCAACGTAATACTCGGGAGCATCTTCGCAAAAGTATTTAAGGGAAGTGAGCGCTTCCTCGCATGCCTGGATCTCATCAATGAACAGTAAGGTTTTGCCAGGCACGATACGCTGTCCCGTACGAGCCTCGATCGCGCGTACAATCGAATGAGGGTCAAGACCGCCCGAAAAATCCGCTCGCGCCGACCGGTCGTTCTCAAGATTAACGTAGACAACCGATTCGAAAAGACCCTGGGCGTACGTTCTGAGCAAATAGGTCTTGCCACACTGGCGCACGCCTTTGACCAGCAAAGGTTTTCTATCGGCTCTGTCTCGCCATTCCCTAAGGAGCTCGTCTGCCTTGCGACGCATACGCAACCTTCCCTCATTAACTTCTGTTTGACAATATTTTAACGCGGATTAATTTGTTTTCAGTTATTTTTCTGCGTTTAAAAAATGTTCTATACGGCGCTTGAGGGAATGCGCCCCTATCTCTTGGTAAGGATAGCAAGCATTTCCACCAACGCTGATTGCCATGCGTTCTTCTTGTCCTTAGGCGAGCTTGCGAGCGAGCTCTCGCACCTTTTCCAGCTTGGGCGACGATACCATGCTGTCGCGCTCGGTCATACCGCTGATGGTGACAATGCCCTGGTCCTCCCACTTGCAGTACGCACAGGTTGACTTGTACATAGCGATCGCCGCATCATAGACGCCCTCGCTGTGGCTATCGAGTAAAAGGGCCGTCTTGGTGAACGGGAAGCCCGTAGCACCGAAGGCGTACAGACGGTCGATGGCGGCCTTTTCCTGCGCGGTGATATCGAACCAGTAGATAGGCGAAGCAAAGACGACCATATCTGCATCTTTCAGCGACTCGATCACGTTGGCCATGTCATCCTTCTGCACGCAGACGCCCCCATGGGCGAAGCAGTACTGGCATCCCAAGCAGCCGGCGATCTTCTTGCTGGCAACGCGAACGACCTCAACCGTATTACCGCCCTCACGCGCGGTCTCGGCAAACACCTCGACCATGGTATCGGTATTGGCGCCCTTACGCGGGCTGCCGCTCAATACAACGATATTCATAGGATTCCCTCTCCTTCATGCTGCAGGCGCGCGGCATGTTTTTTGTAACCAAAACGAATGGAGTTAATCAATCGCCAGCAGACCATATCTCTTGTTCAAGTTCCCTAGAGAAGCTCAAAACGATTGCGATTGCCTCATACAACATCGAAAACCAAAGAGGGGCCATAGCAACGTCGCCTGCCTGAAATGGCCTGCGGTCAAAATCAACTACAGGGGATCGTGACGAGCCGATACCGCCCGCATGCCCCCTTCGGAATAGGCGCTGAGCAGCCCCTGAGCGTGGGCAAACTCGGGCCCTCGCCTCCAACCGAGTAGGCGGTTGACCGCGAGATTTCCCTGGACGTTGTGGACGAAGAGCAGATAGGCGTCCTCGCGCGAAAGCCCAGTCTCCTCCATGATCGAGGGAACCATCTGCTCGGCGCCGCGCTCGACGACGCGCTGTGCCACCCGGGCGTACGCGTCGTCATCCGAGTAGAGCAGATAATAGTCATCGTTTGCCGGCGGACGCTGGCAGAGGGCACCCGCCTCCGTTCCCTCGAGCGGCGGCACCGCCGCCAAGGCCTCGTCGATAAGCGCGTCGAGCAGGGCGAACTTGTCCTCGTAGTGCAGATAGAACGTGCCACGGTTGATATCGGCGCGGCGGCAGATATCCGCTACCGTCATCTTCGCGAAGCCGACCTCGGCCAGCAGCGCGAAGAACGCCTCCCGTATGACCGAGAGTGTATAGCGTCGGCGACGATCGATCTTCCCCGCTTCCATTACCCCTCCAATTGCAACGCTCGACAATGCCCGGCAAACGCTCGTTTATCGACAGCAGGCCGAAGCTGTTCATTGCTCTTAAGCAAATCGACATGGATACTTTTTATAGACACCTGTTTATAATAGCTGAAAGAAGGTATCCAGTGACCCTGTACGAGCAGCTCGTTATCGAGCTCACCAACCAATCGTTTTCCCTTCAGGCCGCCTACCGCAGCGGCGGCACGCCCTATGAGCTGAGTGACCGCGAGCCCGAGCCCTACGACCAGCAAATCAGGGACTTCGCCCGCATGATCGAGGAAGCCGATTGCGTGCTGGTGGGCGGGGCCTCTGGGCTCTCCGCGGCGGGCGGCGGCGACTTCTATTACGAGGACAACGCAACCTATCGCAGGCATTTCGGCAAATTCGCCGAGCGCTACGGTTTCAAGGGCGCTTTCGAGGGGTCGTTCTACCGCTGGCCCACCGCCGAGGCGCGCTGGGGATACCTCGCCACCTTCCTCGACACCACGCTCAACGCCCCGCTGCGCAAGCCCTACAGGGACCTCGACACCATTATCGCCGAGAAGGATTTCTTCGTGCTCACCACCAACCAGGACACGCAGTTTGTGAAGCTCTATCCCTGGGAGAAGGTGGCAGAGATCCAAGGCGACCACCGCTTCTTTCAGTGCTCCCGCTGTTGCACCGACGCGGTGTGGAACGCGGTCGAGCCGGTCTCCAACATGGTAGAGACCATGGGAGACGGCCTTGAGGTTCCGACAGAGCTCGTGCCGCGCTGCCCGCACTGCGGGGCAGAGGCGTTCCCCTGGGTTCGCGGCTACGGCAACTTCCTACAGGGCGAGCTCTACGAGGAGCAGTACCACAAGGTGTCCGACTGGCTCGACGCGCACGCGCGGCAGAGGATCCTTTTCCTCGAGCTGGGCGTGGGCCGCATGACGCCCGCGTTTATCCAGGAGCCGTTCTGGGCCCTCACGGCGCAGTTGTCGCAGGCTAGCTACATCGCCGTGAACAACAGGACGCAGTTTCTCCCCCGCGCGATCGAGGATCGGGGGCTCGCCGTTCGCGCCGACATCGCCGACGTGCTCGCCGACGTGCGCAAGACGCTGGGGAGGTAGCACATGGAAACGGTGAAAGCAGTTCGCATAGGCACGACGCTTTCCGAGGCGGATCTTGTCATCATCGGCGCCAGCAACGGGCTGGACATGGCAGAGGGGCTCAACCTCTTCTGCGCCGATGCTCATTTCCAAGAGGCGTACGGGGACCTCGCCCAGGCAGACGGCATCGGCTGCATACTGCAGGGGCTCGCTTCCCCGGATGCCAGCGTGCGACGCCGATGGGCCGAGCGGTTCCATCAAAAGGAGTATCTCGAATATGAGCCCGGCTCGCTCATGAACGGGCTGCGGCGTCTTGCGGAGCACGCCGACACCTTCGTGGTCACATGCAACATCGACGGGCACTTCGCGCGCGCCGGGTTCGACGAGAAGCGCGTGCTCGAGACTGAGGGGAGCACGCGCGCGTCGGTTGACGAGCGGCGCCTCGCCCATCCAGACGCCCTCGCCATGGCCCAGCTCGACGAGCTCGCGCGTCTTGTGCAAGCCCATCGCAACGGCAGGGTCGCCATCCTCGAACTTGGCGTGGGACTGCACAACGGCGTCATAAAGCGCATGCTCGCCCAGATCGCGAACGCCTGCGAGCACGCCACCTACATCGTGTTCAACTACGGCCAGGCCATGGCGCCCGACGCTTCGTGCGAGACGATTCTCGTTGACGGCGATATGGCCCCGGCTTTCGAGGAGATCGCCCGATGCCACCCCTAGAAAGAGAAGCGCGTAGGCTTCGAAGCCTTATCGACGATGCCGACGCCATCATCGTCGGCATCGGCTCGGGCATGTCAAGCGCCGCCGGGTTCAACCATTACAACCGCGCGGGCATGGCGCGCGCAGGAATGGCGGACTGGCAGCAAGCCTTTGGCTTCAAGAGCCTTTTCGACGGCTTCTACCACCTCTACCCCAGCCTCGAACAGCAATGGGCATACTATGCGCGATACATCGACTTCATGCTGCGCGAGCCGACCTCGCAGCCCTATCTCGACCTACGGTCCCTCATCGGCCATAAGGACTACTTCATCCTGAGCACCAATGTAGACACCCAAGTCGAGAAGACGTTTCCCACCGAGAGGATCTGCAACTATCAGGGAAGCTTCGCGCACCTTCAGTGCAAGCAGCCATGCTGCGACGAGCTCTTCGACGCGAGCCCCTACGTCGAGCGCATGCTCGCGGGCATGGCGGGGTTCGAGGTCCGCAGCGAGGACGTCCCCCGATGCCCGCATTGCGGCTGGCAGCTCGTGCCGTGGGTGCGCGACGACACGTTTCTGCAGGGTGCGGCATGGCGCGAGAGCCTCGGACGATACGAGCGCTTTGTGTGCGAGCACAGCGATCACCGCGTGCTGTTGCTGGAGCTCGGCGTGGGCGAGATGACCCCGGGCATCATCACGCTCCCGTTCTGGAGCATGACCGCGAAGCTGCCGGATGCGCACCT
>CABQQR010000025.1:0-9221 GCA_902466395.1 uncultured Collinsella sp. | reverse complement strand
TATTCCCATCTGAATAGTCTTGAGCACGCGCCCTTCCCCAAGGTGATACGCTCATGGCCTGCCCCGGCTACTACAGCATCACGGTCTTGAGCACGCGCCCTTCCCCAAGGTGATACGCTTACGTGAGCGCCAACCACCTCGTCAACATGGTCTTGAGCACGCGCCCTTCCCCAAGGTGATACGCTCATCTGGTAAGATACAAAAGCCAGATAAGGGTCTTGAGCACGCGCCCTTCCCCAAGGTGATACGCTACCGCCGAGCGCCGTGACACCGCCTGAGACGTCTTGAGCACGCGCCCTTCCCCAAGGTGATACGCTGAGTACAGCTTCGACTCGCGTGAGAAGGGGGTCTTGAGCACGCGCCCTTCCCCAAGGTGATACGCTTGAGTTCGGTCACGTGCTTTTGTCCGATGAGTCTTGAGCACGCGCCCTTCCCCAAGGTGATACGCTAGAGGTCGCCGCGCATGGAGCCATAAGGCGGTCTTGAGCACGCGCCCTTCCCCAAGGTGATACGCTACGCCGTACACGCAGGAGGTGCCCGTCGAGGTCTTGAGCACGCGCCCTTCCCCAAGGTGATACGCTGCACCATACCCTAGTAAGTGTCCATATCTAGTCTTGAGCACGCGCCCTTCCCCAAGGTGATACGCTCAAGAAGCGTATGAGCAGGGTGAGAAACCAGTCTTGAGCACGCGCCCTTCCCCAAGGTGATACGCTCATCGTGGCCGACTACATGGCATCGCTTACGTCTTGAGCACGCGCCCTTCCCCAAGGTGATACGCTATGTGCGCACAGAAAAGCCCCTTTAACAGGGGCTTTTCTGTTTCAAGCCTCAAAAAAAGAAGCCTGATTCGGCCTCAGATCTACATCTGCGATTCATTTTTTTCGAGACAAAATGGGTCGGCACGTCGCGCTTCACGCAAGAAAAGAGCCGTATTCGGCACAGCGATTTATGTACTTTTCTTCACAATCGAATCAAACCTTAGGCGAAAAATCGCTCAAAAGGACCCGTCTAAATGCTATTCATAGCTACCGTTTACGGAATACTGGCTAACACTCGCCCAAAAAAGTTCGCCCCGCCCAATCCGAAGATTGAACGGGGGTTACTTTACGGGTAAGCCACTTAAGTGGCTCCCCTTGTCTGGAGCCGCGCCCTTCCCCAAGGTGAGCTGCTTTCGACTTAGCTGTATTGTAACGCTAATGCGGGGAAGGTCGTCGACAAAATGGCCCAACGGACAATACTTATCCAGAGCAAGGCCCACCTCTGCATCAAGAACGGCCTATTGATGATCACCGTGGACGACCGCAGCTCCACCATTCCCCTCGAGGACATTTGGGTCGTCATCGTCGAATCCCATCAAACCACGATGACGGTCGCCTGCATGTCACAGCTTAACGACGCGGGAATAGGCGTCATGATCTGCGGGCGCGATCATATGCCCAATGGTCTCATGCTCCCCATGGGCGCCCATTCACGCCATGCGCGCATCGTCGAGGATCAGCTTGCCATGAGCCTTCCGTTTAAAAAGCAGCTTTGGAAACGAATCGTTCAGGCAAAGATACTCAACCAAGCGGCGGTTCTCACAGAAATGGGGTTGTCTACAGGCCCTCTCCCCTCTTATGCCAAAACCGTTCTTTCGGGCGACACGGACAATCGAGAAGGCGCAGCTGCCTCCGCCTACTTTAAAGCCCTCATTACCGATGGAACAAGACGCAACAGTATGCAGAGCTCCGCCCTCGATTATGGCTACAGCGTCCTGCGTGCAGGCATCGGAAGAGCAGCCGTTGGCGGTGGATGGCTCGTATCCCAGGGGCTTCACCATCACAGCGTTTACAACGCATTCAATCTCGTCGACGATCTTATTGAACCGTTCCGCCCTCTCGTCGATCTAATTGTTATGAGCTACGGCGTAGCAGAGCCTTTGGGCCAGCGCGACAAAGCGTTGCTCGCTCGCGTGTTTGAGCACGTCATGACTATCGACGGAAAACGTTGCGGCTGTCAGCAGTGCATAGAGACAACGCTCTCTTCACTCAGAACTGCCGTTCTCGAAAAGGATCCCAAGAGGCTGTTGTTGCCCGAGCTAAAAGGGCTCGAGATGGTAACTGTTGAATAGGGAGGAGCCATGAGGGTTATGAGGTTATTGGTTCTGTTCGATCTTCCAACGGGAAGCAAAGCCGAGCGCCGGCAGTATAGCGACTTTCGAAAGTTTCTGATTAACGACGGATACCATATGGAGCAGTTTTCGGTGTATTCGCGCCTGTTGGTGACTCGCGAATCCGCAGCGGCGCATATCGCTCGCCTTAAGCTGAATCTTCCAAGCGCTGGAGAGGTCACCGTTATCGAAATGACCGAAAAGCAATACGAAGACCGAATGGTCCTTCTGAGCGAGCACAAGGAGCAGCCCGTTGAGCAGGGCGCGCAGTTAACGCTTGTGTTTTGACGTGACCGTGCAGATCGGTACAACCGTCTCACATTGGATCGGGTGGCGTCTACCTTTCCGAAACCCCGGCAACACGTTTTTGCCTGTCGGCATGGGTGCCGGCTTTGCCGGGCTCTTTATTGTCTGCGTCGTGGCTTACCTGATCAACATGGATAAGGCGATCTACGCCCTGCAGGAGCGGGCGTAGATAGATGTCCAAGCAAGTGGTCTCAACCGGAAACGGCGTCCCACTCTGAGGCTGTATTCCGGGACACGGTTTCCGCTTGGGACGCCATTCGGAAAGCGCGTCCCGCTTTAAAACGAAATTCCGGGACGTGGTTTCCGCCTGAGCCTCCATTCGGAAAGCGCGTCCCGTTCTTTCACGGCGTCTTGGCTATGCAAAGTGCCCTGGCGTTATTCCTCGTACGCGCCCTCAAGCCGAAGCAGCCACTCCTTGCGATCGAGCCCGCCGGCATATCCGTTAAGCGACCCATCGGCCGCCACCACGCGATGGCACGGCACGATAATCGAAATGGGATTACGTGCGACCGCAGCCCCCACAGCACGGGGAGACACAACGGGCGCCTCATTTCCCGGCACACGATGTCGAGCGGCAACACGCTGGGCGATCTCGCCATACGTAGCGACCTCGCCACGCGGAATAGAAAGCAGCTCGTACCAAACTTCACGCTGAAACGCTGTGCCAATCATATGCAACGGCGGCGTAAACCGAGGTTCCTGCCCTGTAAAATAAGCATTCAGCCAAGCCCAGGAACGCTCAAGCACCGAAGAGGCCGCACCATTTGCCGGACTCACCGACGACATACCACCAGTACCGGAAACCGCGTCGGCGCCTTCAACATGTTCGGAGTCTTCCCGAAGAAGCGTGGAGCCAAAATGCTCCTGCCCCTCAAACCAGAGCCCCGTCAGACCGCGGCCATCAGCGGCAAGCAAGATTTCGCCCAAAGGCGAGGCAAACGTCGTCGTGACCACCAGCGGCTCCTTTCAAAACTCCGCAACATAATACCGCGAACTGTGCAGACAACCTCAATCGACCCCAAAGTCACCCAAGGCGGCAGGCGCGCAGCGCCGAGGCCGCCGCCGGGACTAGGGCCCGCAACAACCACGTGCCCCCACATCAGCCCAGCGGCCCCAACCAACAACGACCCCATCGCAGATCGTTTGCAGCAGCGTCGCCGCAGGCGGGGGCCGGGCTTAGTTTTCAGAACACTCCGCAGACCATGTGTGGCGCCTTGTCCGCGGCTCCGAAGGAGCAGGACAAGGCGCCACACATGGTCGAGGACGTTCTGAAAACTAAGCCCGGCCCCCGCCGGACAGGTCACACTACTCGCAGAGCAGCTTAGCGATCTGGACGGCGTTGGTTGCCGCGCCCTTACGAATTTGGTCGCCGCAGCACCAGAAGGTGATGCCACGCGCGGCCTCGGGGTTCGAGATGTCGCGGCGCACGCGACCGACCCAGATCAGGTCCTGGTCGGAGGTGTCCATCGGCATGGGGAAGCGGTCGTGCGCATCCTCGGCGCTCATGTCGTCAACCAGCTTGACGCCCGGAGCGGCGGCCAGCGAGGCGCGAGCCTCCTCGACCGTAATGTCGCGCTCAAACTCGAGCGTAATGCTCTCGGAATGCGAACGCAGCACGGGCACGCGCACGCAGGTGCAGTTCACGCGCAGCTCGGGCAGGTGCATGATCTTGCGACCCTCGTTCTGCAGCTTCATTTCCTCGGAAGTAAAGCCCTCCTCCTTGACGCCGCCAATCTGCGGAATCAGGTTGCTCGCCAGCTGGGCGGCAAAAGCGCGCGGCTCGGGAATCTCTTCGCCACGGCCCAGGGCGGCCAGCTGAGCCTCGAGCTCGGCCATACCGGGAGCGCCGGCGCCCGAAGCCGCCTGATACGTCGAAACAATCATGCGCTTCACGCCGGCGAGCTGATGTAGCGGCCACGTAGGAACCAGACCGATGATGGTCGCGCAGTTGGGGTTGGCGATCAGGCCGTGGTGCCACTTAATGTCATCGGCGTTGATCTCGGGCACGACCAGCGGCACCTCGGGATCCAGACGGAAGGCATGGCTGTTGTCGACCACGACGGCGCCGCGCTTGACGGCCTCGGGCAACAGTTCCTTGGCGATATCGTCGCCGGCAGCGCCGAGTACGATGTCGCAGCCCTCAAAGGCCTCGGGGCAAGCCTCCTCAATCACAACCTGCTCGCCGCGGAACTCAACGGTCTTGCCCGCAGAGCGCGCGCTCGCCAGCAGCTTGAGCTTACTGACCGGAAACTCCTGCTCGTTCAGGCACTCGAGCATCTGGGTGCCCACGGCTCCCGTCGCGCCCAAAATAGCAACCGTGTACTGTTTCATGCTTCCCCCTTTTAAGGTTGTGGCTTTTGCCCGCACGCCGAGCAGGCTGAATAGTCTTGCCCAGTTTATACAAAAACGGGACGGATATGAAACCCGCCCCGTCGAAACGAAACCGAAATGAAACGCCCCACGGTAGATTTTTGAGACATGATCCAAAAATCTACCGAGCAGTCGCTACTTTTTGAGCACGGCCAGGGCGGGATCGACCGGCGCGGGAGCCTCCAGGTCCGCGACTTTCACAATGCCGTTCTCGTCGGAGAAGGCTCGATAGATGGTCTGAATCGCCAGGTCAAAGTCCTTCTCCTCGACGCCGATAATGATGTTGATCTCGTCGCAGCTCTGCGAAATCATGCGCACGCTCACGCCGGCCTGACCAAGCATGCCAAACAGATGGCCCGAGATGCCTGCACGGCCGCGCAGGTTACGACCGACGGTGGCGATAAGCGCCAAGCCCTCGACAACCTCAATCTCGAGCGGCTCGACCTCCTGCTGGATGTCGCCCACGAGCGAGTACAGCGAGTCGTGCACGTCCTGCTCCTGCACCACGGCCCCAAAGCGGTCGACGCCGGTGGGCATGTGCTCGACAGAAACGTCATAGCGCTCGAAGACCGAAAGCGCACGGCGCATAAAGCCAACGCGGGGCTTGGTGCGGTCGCGGGCCACGTTGATGGCGACAAAACCGCGCTTGCCGGTCACGCCGGTAATGATGGGCTCTGCCTCGCCCTCGTCAGCCGTCTCGCTAATGATGGTGCCGGGGTCCTGCGGCGCATTGGTGTTCTTGATGACCAGCGGAATACCCGCCTCACGCACGGGGAACACGGCCTCCTCGTGCAGGACGCTTGCGCCCATGTACGAAAGCTCGCGCAGCTCCTCGTAGGTAACGCGCGCAATGGGCTGAGCCTCGGGAACAATACGCGGATCGGCAGAATAGAAGCCCGAAACGTCGGTCCAGTTCTCGTACAGGTCGGCACCCAGGCACTTGGCCAGAATCGAGCCCGAGATATCGCCGCCGCCACGGTCGAGCAGCTTGATCTGGCCCTCGCGCGTCGCGCCGTAGAAACCGGGCATAACAAAGCCGCCCTGCTGACCGTACTCCTGTACCAGCTCGGAGGTGCGATTCATGCTGAGCGTACCGTCGTGATGAAACGCCACAACCGTCGCGGCGTCCAGGAACGGCAGGCCCAGATACTCGGC
The DNA here is from genome assembly GCA_902466395.1 of uncultured Collinsella sp. Classification (GTDB taxonomy): domain Bacteria; phylum Actinomycetota; class Coriobacteriia; order Coriobacteriales; family Coriobacteriaceae; genus Collinsella. Next base: position 3,241 of record CABQQR010000025.1, on the reverse strand, counting down.
CATCAGGCGAGCGGTAAAGTACTCGCCGCGACTCACGAGCTCCTCAGTGGAGTAGCCACCCGAGCGAGCACGCTCGGCAAAGGCCGCAAACTCTTCGCGGATGGGATAGGTGAGCTCCAACTCGTCAGCGATATCAAAGTAGCGCTGGCCAATGTCCTCGAGCAGTTCCTCGCACGACACGTGGTACTTAACGTGCGCGTTAACCAGGTAGAGCAGGTCGGTCACCTTGGTGTCGCCCTTAAAGCGGCGACCGCAGGCGGAAACCACCACAAAACGGCGGGCCGGGTCGGCATCGACGATGGCCTTGATCTTCTTGAAGTGTTCGGCGTCGGCGACCGACGAGCCGCCAAACTTGGCAATCTTAATCATGGGCTGGAGGTTACCTTTCTAAAAAGCCTCTGCGAACCTATTTTGCGCGCTCTGATACCATGGTTTCACCGATTGGGACCAAGGCATCCGAGGAGCAGTGTTATATGGGAACTTATCATAGTACACGAGGACGCACTTTATCGTGCTCAAGTAAGGTGGCAATCCGTACCGGCATCGCTCCCGACGGAGGTTTGTTTGTCTCGGACGAGCTCGGCACCCAGCAGGTCGATATCAGCTCGCTTGCAGATAAATCGTACTTTGAAATCGCTCAAGATGTGTTGGGAATATTACTGAATGATTACACGGCCGAAGAAATTTCGGCGTGTGTCGACGAGGCATATCGTGGCACGTTCGCAAGTGAAGAGGTCACACCGCTCGTCAAGCTCGATACAGCGCCGGGCACCGACGTCCCTCAAACCTATGTGATGGAGCTCTTTGGCGGCCCCACGAGCGCCTTTAAGGACGTCGCCCTGCAGATGCTCCCCCGCCTCATGGCCCGCACCTCCGCCAAGGACGGTGGCGCCGAGCGCATCATGATCGTCACCGCCACGTCGGGCGACACGGGCAAGGCAGCACTCGCCGGCTTTGCCGACGCCCCGGGCACGGGCATCACCGTCTTTTATCCCGAGGGCAAAGTCAGCCGCGTACAGAATCTGCAGATGTCCACCCAGGAGGGCGATAACGTCGCCGTCTGCGGCATCCGCGGCAACTTTGACGACGCCCAGAGCGCCGTCAAGCGCATCTTTGCCGATAAGGAGCTTGCCGAGCGTCTTGAGGCCGCCGGCACGGTGCTTTCGAGTGCCAACTCCATCAACGTCGGCCGCCTGGTGCCGCAGGTCGTCTACTACTTTGCCGCCTATGCGCAGCTGCTGCGCGCCGGCGCCATCGAGGCCGGCGACGCCGTGGAGTTCTGCGTACCGACCGGCAACTTTGGCGATATCCTGGCCGGTTACTATGCCAAGCGCATGGGTCTGCCCGTCGCCAAGCTCATCGTCGCGAGCGACAAGAACAACGTGCTGGCTGACTTCCTGACCACCGGCGTCTACGACCGCAACCGCCCGTTCTTCACGACTATCTCGCCGTCGATGGACATCCTCATCAGCTCCAACCTGGAGCGTATGCTCTACTTCCTGTCCGATGGCGACTACGAGCTCGTTGCCAGCCTTATGGAGCAGCTTGCCCAGACCGGCCGCTACGAGGTGCCCGCCGAGCTGCTGGCCAAGATCCAGAGCGTGTTTGGCTGCGGTTGGGCCAGCGAGGACGAGGTCCGCGCTGCCATCAAGAGCTGCTGGGACGCGAACGGCTACGTGATCGACCCGCACACCGCATGCGGCTATCACGTCTTTGAGCAGGTCGCCCCCGCCGAGGGCGCCAAGGCCCGCGTGCTGCTTTCGACCGCCAGCCCCTACAAATTCCCGCGCGCCTGTTGCGACGCCCTGGGGCTCGACGTTCCCGAGGACGACTTTGAGGCCATGCGCGTGCTCGAGCAAGCCACCAATACGGTCGCACCGGCACAGCTCGCCGAGCTCGAGTCCAAGCCCGTTCGCTTCGAAGACGTCTGCGACGTAGCCGACATGGCCAACTACGTAGAGCAGGCTGCAAAAAAGATGGCTACCAACTAAACCCCTTATAAGGCGCCGGTGAAAGCCGGCGCACCTTCTTTTATCAGATACCCACCGGGATGATGACGAACTGACATGCGGGTCTGCCTGTTTAGTTCGTCGCGAGTTCCGCACGAGCCGGAAAGCACTTAATGTGCTTTCCGAGCGAGCCAGGACTGCCCGAGCAGCGAACTAAACAGGCAGACCGCCCAGGAGATTCCCATGATCAAAATCACCGTCCCCGCCACCAGCGCAAACCTAGGCATCGGCTACGATACCCTCGGCATGGCCGTCAGCCTCTACTCGCACTTCACCTTCGAGCGCACCGACAAGCTCACCATCACGGGCTGCCCCGAGGAGTTCCAAAACGAGAACAATCTGGTCTATGTCAGCTTTGTCGATGCGCTTGCCGCATGGGGCGAGCCGGCCTTTCCTGTTGCCATCGACATTCAAACCGATGTGCCCGTCGCTCGCGGCCTAGGTTCCAGCTCCACTTGCGTCGTCGCCGGCATCATGGCAGCCGCCGCGCTGACGGGCCATACCGTCGACCGCGCCGAGCTCGTCCGCATTGCCACCGAGGTCGAAGGCCATCCCGATAACGTCGCCCCCGCTATCCTGGGCGGCGCCGTCTGCTCCTTTACGCCGACCGATTCGCTCCCCCAGTGCCTGCGCTACGAGGTGAGCGATCGTTTGCGTTTTATTACCGTGATTCCACCTTACGAGGTGCACACGAGTGAGGCGCGCAAGGTCGTGCCGCAGGAGATTCCGCTCTCCACCGCCGTGTGGCAGATGGGCCGCATCGCCGGTATGACGCGCGGCTTGGAGACTGGTGACCTCGACCTGATTGCCGCCGCCAATGACGACCGCATTCAGGAACCCTATCGTCGCCGTCTGATTCCCGACTACAACGCCGTGCGCGACACCTGCCTTAACGGCGGCGCTAAGACCATCTGGATTAGCGGCTCGGGCTCGACCCTTATGGCTGTGACCGACGACACCATCGTGGCAAAGTTCCTGCAGGTCAAGCTGCGCGAGCAGTTCCCCAAGTGCGACACGCATATTCTGACGTGCGACACCGAGGGCGCTCAAATCGAGTACCTGTAGACATCGCCAGTCGGTCCCACCGGGCCACCCAGGGGCATCCCCTTAAAAACGTCCTCGCACTTGAGGCCCGCTTATCCTGCTCCTTCGGAGCTGCGGATAAGCGGGCCTCGTGCTGACGCTCCTATTTGGCAAGGTGTTTTTTAGAATCCATTTTGCGCTCGGCCTCG
>CABQQR010000024.1:0-10950 GCA_902466395.1 uncultured Collinsella sp. | reverse complement strand
CATGATTGGTTGTTGAGCGTTGGTCAAAATGGTTGTTTTTACAGTAGCGCTAACACCTGGAACAGGCGCGAGACGGCGGCCACGAGCCCGGCGTGGCTGCCGGAGACCACGAGGCGAACGCCGGCCAGCCCGCGCTCGCGCAGCCCGCCGAGGAATGCCGCCCAGGAGTCCTCGCTCTCGGTGTCGACCACGTCGCAGCCCAGGAAGTGCTTGCGCCCGTCGGCGCCCAGCCCGATCGCGGTCACGACGCCCTGCGAGACGACCGACGAGCCGACCCTGCAGCTCATGTAGGTAGCGTCGAGCCACAGGTAGCAGCACGGCGTGCCCGACAGGTCGCGGCGGCGGAACTCCGCCACCTCGGCGTCGAGGTCGGAGCAGAGGCTCGAGACCTCCGAGCTCGACAGCGAGGATATGCCCAGCTTGGACGCCACGCGCTCGACCTTGCGGGTGGACACGCCGCATACGTACATCTCCTGCACGATGGCGGCCACCGAGGTGTCGACGCGCGACCATCGCGCGAGCATGCCCTCGGGGTAGTAGGTGCCGTGCCTGAGCTTGGGTATCTCGAGCTCCACGTCGCCCACGGCGGTCTTGAGCGACCTGGGGCGGTAGCCGTTGCGGCTGTTCTCCCTGCCGTCGCTGCGCTCGTTGCGGCTCGCGCCGCACATCTGCTGGGCCTCGGAGTCCATCAGCGCGTTCATCACGCTGCCCAGCACCCTGCACGCGAACTCGCGCGCGTCGCCGCACTCCTGCCAAAGCCTCGCCGCCTCGAGGGCCTCGTCGCGGCCGAGGCGCAGTACACTCTCTTCTTGGGGCATCGCCTTTCCTTCCATTCGTCACCTTCATTACTCCAACGACGAATTCTAGGCGGTGTCCCCTCCCTTTCAAGAAAGGGCGGAGGCGGGGCATTCCCCGCCTCTTACACCACATCTCTGCGCGCTACCCATACAAGCTACAAGAGCGGTGTTTTGGGTCGTTTTGGATGTTACTAAAAAAGTAACAGTACTCATATTTGCCATTTTTTGCCCACGGGCTCTGGAAGGGGCTATCAAATAGGTTTCAGGGAGTCGGTTCGAGGCCACAGAACGAAAAACGGGGGCACAGGATGAACCTGCGCCCCCGTTTTTTGGGTATTGCGGTTGTTTGCCGCCGGTTTTACGCCGCTTCGTCGAACTGCGAGTTGTACAGGTCGGCGTAGAAGCCGCCTTGGGCGAGCAGTTCGTCGTGCGTGCCCTTCTCGACGATGTCGCCGTCGCGAATTACCAAGATCACGTCGGCGTTGCGGATCGTGGACAGGCGGTGCGCGATGACAAAGCTCGTGCGGCCCTGCATCAGCGCATCCATTGCGCGCTGGATGAGCTCCTCGGTGCGGGTATCGACGTTGGAGGTCGCCTCGTCCAGAATCAGCGCCGGACGGTCGGCCAAAATGGCGCGGGCGATGGTCACGAGCTGGCGCTGACCCTGCGACAGGTTAGTGCCCTCCTCGTTGATCATAAAGTCGTAGCCACCGGCGAGCGTATGGATAAAGTGGTCGCAGCGTGCGGCGCGTGCGGCGGCTTCGACCTCGGCATCGCTCGCATCGGGGCGTCCGTAACGGATGTTCTCGCGGATGGTGCCGTTAAACAGCCAGGTGTCCTGCAGCACCATGGCAAACTCGCCGCGCAGTGCCGCGCGGTCCCAGTCGCGCACGTCGACGCCCTCGACGCGCAGCGAACCGCCGTCCACGTCGTAGAAACGCTGCAGCAGCTTAATGAGCGTGGTCTTGCCGGCGCCGGTGGGGCCGACGATGGCGATGGTCTGACCGGGCTGCGCCTCGCAGCTAAAGTCGTGGATGATGGTCTTGTCGGGCGTGTAGCCAAACTTGACGTGGTCGAACTCAACGTGGCCGGGGCGCTTCTCGGGAATCTGGGCGTCGGCCTTCTGCTCCTCCTCGGGCGCGGCGAGGAACTCAAAGACGCGCTCGGTGGCAGCGGCCATCGACTGCATCGTGTTGCTCACGTTGCCCAGCTGCTGCACCGGCTGCGTAAAGTTGCGCACGTACTGGATAAAGCTCTGGATGTCGCCGGGCGTGGCATTGCCGGTCAGCGCGAGCTGTGCGCCCACCACGACAACGCCCACGTAGCCCATGTTGCCCACCAAGCTCATAAGCGGCATCATCAGGCCCGACAGGAACTGCGAGCGCCAACCGCTCACAAACAGTCGGTCGTTTTGACGGTCGAACTCCTCGATTGAGGCCTCGGCGCGGTCGAACACCTGAATAACGTTCTGGCCGGCAAAGTCCTCCTCGATAATGCCGTTGACGGTGCCCAGGACTTGCTGTTGCTCGCGGAAGTACGGCTGCGAGAAGTGAATCATCACGGTCAGGATAATCGCGGCAGCCGGCAGCGTGAGCACGGTGACGCCGGTGAGCGGCAGACTGATCGACAGCATCATGACGAGCACGCCGATAATCTGTGTGACAGACGTGATGAGCTGCGTCACGCTCTGGTTGAGCGACTGGCCGAGCGTATCGACGTCGTTGGTGATGCGACTGAGTACGTCGCCCTTGCTGTGGCCGTTGAAGTAGCTCATCGGAACGACAGCGATCTTGGCGGCGATCTCCTTGCGCATGCGGTAGCAGATCTTTTGCGTGACGCCGGTCATGAGCCAGCCCTGGATCAGGCTGCAGGCAGAGCTCGCCAGGTACAGGCAGAGCAAAAAGCCGAGCGTCTTGGCGATCCAGGTAAAGTCGACATCGCCGGTACCGTTGACCTTGGCAACCAGGCCCTCGAACAGCTTGGTGGTAACCTGGCCGAGCACCTTGGGCCCCACAATATTAAAGATGACCGAGCACACGGCAAAGGCGACGGCGGCAAACACGGCAATCTTGTGCTGGCCGATATAGCCGAGCAACTGCCTCATGGTGCCCTTAAAGTCCTTGGCTTTTTCGCCGCGGCCCATGCCGCCCATGCGGCCCATGGGACCACGCTGGCGGGTGGGCTTGGGAATCTGAGTCTTGGTCTCGTCTGCCATTAGCGCTCGCCTCCTTCCATAACGGCTTCAATCTCTTCTTGGGTAAGCCCCAGCTCCTCGGCGGAAAGCTGCGACTGTGCGATCTCCAGGTACGCCGGGCAGCTGCGCAGCAGCTCCTCGTGCGTGCCGGTGCCCACTACGTGGCCGTCATCGAGCACGATGATCTGGTCGGCGTGCATGATGGTCGCGATGCGCTGGGCCACGACCACGAGCGCGGCGTCGGTGACGTTTTTGGCAAGCTCCTCGCGCAGGCGCGCGTCGGTCTTGTAGTCGAGGGCGCTAAACGAGTCATCGAACACCACGACCTCGGGCTTTTTGGCCAACGCGCGGGCGATGGCCAGGCGTTGGCGCTGACCGCCCGAGACATTGGAGCCGCCCTGGCTGATGGGGGAGTCGTAGCCGCCCTCGCGCTCGGCGATAAAGTCTTCCGCCTGGGCGACGCGTGCTGCCTGGCGCATATCCTCGTCACTTACCATGTCGCTGGCAAACTTGAGGTTGCTCTCGATGGTGCCCGAGAACAGGCGCCCCTGCTGCGGGATGTAACCGATGCGGCGGCGAAGATCGGAAAGGGTCATGTCGCGCACGTCGATGCCGTCGAGCGAAATGCTGCCGCCCGTGACGTCGTACAGGCGCGGAATCAGCTGCACGAGCGTGGACTTGCCCGAGCCCGTGGAGCCAATGATGCCGAGCATCTGGCCGGCGTGCGTGGTGAAGTTCACACCGCTGATGACATCGGCGCGGGCATCGGGGTACTGGAAGCTCACGTCGCGGAAGGTGAGCTCACCGCGCGGCGCGCTGGCTGCGGGCAGTTTGGGCGAGGCAGGGTCGTTGATGCTCGTGGGGCAGGTGATGACCTCTTCCACGCGCTCGGCTGCGACCTCGGCGCGGGGCAGGATGACCGAAACCATGGTGAGGATCATAAACGCCATGACGATCTGCATGGTATAGGAGATAAACGCCATCATGTTGCCGACCTGCATCACGCCGTCGGACACGCCCTGGGCGCCAAACCAGACGATAAGCACGGTGATGCAGTTCATGACGAGCATCATGAGCGGCATCATAAAGCTCATGGCGCGGTTGGTGTAGAGCTGCGTGGTCATCAGGTCGAGCGACGCCTTGTCAAAACGCTCGAGCTCATGCTCCTCGCGGTTGAACGAACGGATAGGCATAAGGCCGTCGAGCAGCTCGCGGGCGGTAAGGTTCACACGGTCCACAAAGCTCTGCATCTTTTTGAACTTGGGCATGGTGAGGCCCATAAGCACGCCGACGACGGCCGAGACCGCGATAATGGCCACGGCGATGGTCCACTCCAGGCCGGTGTGGTTGGCCAGGACGCGCATGACCGCGACGATACCCATGACAGGCGCCATGAGGCACATGCGGATAAACAGGGTTGCTGCCATCTGAATTTGCTGAATGTCGTTGGTGCAGCGGGTGATGAGCGAGGCCTGGCTAAACTTGCCCACCTCTGCTGGCGAAAAGTGCATAACCTTGTTGAAGGTCTCGCGGCGCAGGTCGCGGGCGATGGAGCAGGCGGTGCGCGAAGCCACGGCGCCGGTCAGGATGGTGGCAACGAGCGACACCAGGCACAGGCCAAACATTGTGGTCGCCATACGGCCCAGGTAGGAGTTCTGCACGTCAGCGGGGTCGATACCCTGCGCCTTGTACTCGTCCTGCACGTAGGTCACGGCGCGTTGGGTCACGATGGAACCCGACATGGAGCCCATTTTGTCAGCCATCTCGTTGGCACCTTCGACGAGCTTGCCCTGATCGATCAAGCCACCTTCAACGCCCAGGCGCAGGCTCTTCATGGTGACCTTGCCGCCGTCGGCATCAATCTGCTTTTGCATGTTCTGTGTCGCTGCGGCCTTCTGCTGCATCTCGGCGAGCTGCTCGGGCGTCATCGCCGCCATCTGCTCGGGGGTGGGCATGGCCTGGGCGGCGCTGTTGTCTTGTTCGTTGGACGTGCCCATCATGTCGCCCATGGAACTGGCGTCGATGCCCTGGATGAGCGAAAGGACGACGGTTTCGGGCAGGCTCATGATATCGGCGAGCTTGCTGCCGTCGGCGCGCTCATCCTCGGTTCCCTTGTACGTGCGAATGCCGTTTTTGTCTGCCTTGCCAAACGCAGCTTCTACCGTCTTGGCGTCCTTGGCGCTCATAAAGAGCTCAAGGTCGTCGAGCGATTCGGCGCGAATGGTGTCGGGTACGGGCGAGGCGATGCCGCCTTGCTGCACGCCCACATCGACGATGTCACTCATATACGTAGGTAGCGCTAGGTCGGCATTGCAGCTGATTACGATAAGTACGATAGCCGTGAGTAGCGCCTGGATATGCTTTTTAAAGAGCTTGAGAATCCTCACTCGGCATCTCTCCTTTCTTGATTGCGATCGATAATTTCGTTGGCACGCCTTAGGAGGCGCACCATCTCTTGGGTATCTGTTTCGCCGAGCTGCTCGAGGAAGGCCGCGGTGCGTTTCTCGAATTCCCGACGTTTGATTTCGAGATCTTGTCGGCCTTTGTCGGTCACCGTGACGTGTACGCGACGACGGTCGGTCTTTGAGTGCTCGCGCTCGACCCAGCCCTTGGTTTCGAGGGCGCGCAGGATGTTGGCGATGCGGGCGCTCGAGACCCAGGCGCGATCAGCGAGTTCGCTCGGCGTGAGCGAACCGCCAGCGAGCATGAGAGCGCGCATGACAGCCATCTCGCCGCCGAGAGCTTTGTCCGCAAAGCGCGAAATGCGCTGATGCATGCTGCCAAACTCAGTTAAGAGCTGGCGCCCAAGCTCATGGAAATCGGTATCTTCCACCGAAAACCCCTAACACTAGAAACTATTTTTGGTGAAAGATGATACCCTTGTACGCGTACTCTATGCGGTAGATTTTGGGATATGTCCCAAAAATCTACTTGACCGCTAGGCAATATTAAGAGTGCATAAAAATTTAAAATCATTCAATTGCTGAAGCGTTTCAAAGAACTATTATGCACGCGGTTAGGCGAGGGGTTATCACCACCATGACGACTGGGACTCATATAATCGCCACGTGCGATGCTCCAACTTCCCGCAAGGAGACACCTTACATAAAGGGGGATGGAGTCATGGCATTTGACTTCACGGGTAAAACCGCGATCGTTACCGGTGGCACTCAGGGCATTGGCCTCGAGATCGCCAAGGGTATCGTTGCGGGCGGCGGACACGTCGCGCTCATCGCAAGGAACGCTGCTAAGGGCGAGGCCGCTGTGGCCGAGCTTGGCGAGGGCAACAAGTTCTATCAGCTCGATGTTGCCGATGCGCCCAAGGCGCGCGAGACCGTCGAGCAGATTTTTACGGACCTGCCGCAAACCAACATCTTGATCAACTGCGCTGGCGTCATCAGCACCAAGAAGTTCGACGAGATCGATGACACCGAGTGGCGTCGTACCATCGACATCAACCTCAACGGCACCTTTACCATGATGAACGCCGTGTACCCGCACTTTAAGGCGGCCCATGCCGGCACTATCGTCAACGTGAGCTCTGTTGCTGGCAAGATCGGCGGCGGCCTGCTCGGCACCGCTGCCTACGCCAGCTCCAAAGCCGGTGTTAACGGTCTAACCAAGGCAGTCGCCAAGGAAGGCGGCAAGTTTGGCGTCCGCTGCAACGCCGTGTGCCCGTCGCTCACCCTTACCGATATGACCTCGATTCTCTCTGACGAGAACTCTCAGCGCATCATCAACGGTATTCCTCTGGGCCGCGCCGCCCAGGCCAGCGAGCCTGCGCAGATGGTGCTCTTCTTCGCTTCCGACCTCGCTAGCTTCGTGAACGGCGAGATCGGTGACTGCGATGGTGGCATCGTTCTGGACGGGTAATACCCCGCGACGATTATTCGGCGACGGCTCCTGCGACTCGGGACCGTCGCCTTCTTTCTGATATAGGCGCGTGCGGCTACGATTCGCATGCATCCAAAGGAGATATATATGAGTGAATCGACTGCGGTGGAGGCGCCGGCGGCAAAGGAGCCGTTCTTTAAGATGTCCTCCATCCCGGGTGCCAATATTTTGGTGCCGCTTTTGCTGGGCTGCCTGCTCAACACGCTATTCCCCGACCTGTTCAAAACGCTCGGCAGTTTTACGCTCGGCATGACCCAGCAGGGCGCAGGCCCGCTCGTGGGCGCTTTTTTGCTCATCGTCGGTACGACGATTTCGTTTAAGAGTGCTCCTGCCGCCGCTGCCCGCGGCGCCATCATCATCGCCGTCAAGCAGATCGTGGTCGTTGCCGTGTCGCTGCTCATCCTTTATGTATTCAACGACAACCTGTTTGGCATCTCTGCCATGGTGATGCTGGCCGCTTGCACCGGCGCCAACAACGCTATGTACGCTGGTCTGATGGGCACCATGGGCAATGAGGCCGAGCGTGGCGCCGTCGCCATCACCACGCTGGTTGTCGGCCCTCCGGTCACGATGATCGTGCTCGGCGCTGCCGGTCAGGCTCCGATCGGCTGGTCGCTCGTGGGCGCCATCCTGCCGATCGTCGTCGGCATTATTCTGGGTAACCTCTTCCCCAGCTTTAAGAAGATGATGGCACCGGCACTTTCCGCCATCATCGTGCTCGTCTTCTTTGCCATGGGCTCGACCATGACCTTTGGCCAGCTCATTAATGGCGGTCTTCCCGGTATTCTGCTCGGCGTGATCTGCTCGGTGGTCTTTGCAATTCCCGTCATCGCGGTTGATAAGCTCACGGGCGGTACGGGTGTCGCAGGTGCAGCCATTTCGAGCTGCGCCGGAGCCAATGTGGCCACGCCTGCTGCCATGGCAAGCGTCAACGAGACCATGTACGGCGGCGCGGTGCTCGCGACGGCTACGGCGCAGGTTGCAGCATGTGCTATCGTGACGGCCATTTTGACCCCGCTGGTCACCAGCTGGTGCTACAAGCATTTTGAGGGTCAGGGCCACAGCAAGGCAACGACCGACAAGGCCGCCGCAGCCGCCTAATGCCAAGCGGCAATCAAAGCTAAATAACTAACCATGCCACAGGGCGGTCCCGGGGGAAATCCCGTGGCCGCCCTGCAGTTTCTGCGGGGTCTCTGGAACACTTTACCCTGCTAAAGCTGGCATAACAGCTAGAGTGAACGTCGTACAAAGGCAAGGAAAAATACCAAACAAATCGGTGAACGGTAGTTGTTCGCGCTCGCATTTCCTGCGGGTTTGTAAAAAACGCCTTTATGATATAAAAAAAGAAACATATAACAGCCCAGATGGAGAGGGTCGCTATGTTATCCTTCTCAAACGGGTGAAATCTTGGGTTTTGGGTTGTAGTTCCAAGGTGGACAAACGTTTTCCCTGCACCAACGTGTGGTGAAGAACGGAAGAAGCCGGTAGTGCAAGCCGAACATTCAAGAATTCAATAAGCAGCGGTGTGAGAGAGCGCCGCATTACACGTAACTAGGAGCGTGGTTACACAATGCAGGAGGCATGGGAAGGCTTCAAGGAAGGCATCTGGACGGGAGAGGTTGACGTCCGAGACTTCATCCAGAAGAACTACACCCCCTACGAGGGCGACGAGTCGTTCCTCGCCGGCCCGACCGAGCGTACCAAGGAGCTGTGGGGCGAGGTTCTCGACCTGCTGCTCAAGGAGCGCGAGCAGGGCGGCGTCCTCGATATGGACACCAAGACCGTCACGGGTATCGTGAGCCACCCCGCTGGCTACATCGATAACGCCCATCGCGACAAGGAGACCATCGTCGGCCTCCAGACCGACAAGCCGCTCAAGCGCGCGCTGCACGTCAACGGCGGTATCCGCATCGCTTGCCAGGCTGCTAGCCAGCACGGCTACAAGATCGACGAGAACGTTGTCGAGCGCTACACCTTCGAGCGCAAGACTCACAACGCCGGCGTCTTCGATGTCTACACCCCCGAGATGCGCGCCTGCCGCTCGGCCCACATCATCACCGGTCTGCCCGATGGCTATGGCCGCGGCCGCATCATCGGCGACTACCGTCGTGTCGCCCTGTACGGTGTCGACTACCTGATCAAGGACAAGGAGGCCCAGAAGGCTTCCACCCCGACGGTCATGACCGCCGACAACATCCGCGATCGTGAGGAGCTGCAGGAGCAGATCCGCGCCCTCGGCGAGCTCAAGATGATGGCCGAGACCTATGGTTTCGATATTTCCAACCCTGCTACCAACACGCAGGAGGCCATCCAGTGGATGTACTTCGCCTACCTCGCTGCCGTCAAGGAGCAGAACGGCGCCGCTATGTCCATCGGCCGTACCTCCACGTTCATCGACATCTACGCTGAGCGCGACCTTGCCAACGGTACCTTCACCGAGGAGCAGATCCAGGAGTTCGTGGATCACTTCATCATGAAGCTCCGCATGGTCAAGTTTGCCCGTACCCCCGAGTACCAGGCCCTGTTCACCGGCGATCCGCAGTGGGTCACCGAGTCCATCGGCGGCATGGGTGTTGACGGCCGTACGCTCGTTACCAAGATGAGCTACCGCTACCTGCACACGCTCGAGAACATGGGTACCAGCCCCGAGCCCAACATGACCGTTCTGTGGTCGACCCGTCTGCCTGAGAACTTCAAGAAGTTCTGCGCCAAGACTTCTGTCGCCAGCTCCTCGATCCAGTACGAGAACGACGACCTCATGCGCGTTTACCACGGCGACGACTACGGCATCGCCTGCTGCGTGTCCTCCATGCGCATTGGCAAGGAGATGCAGTTCTTCGGCGCTCGCGCCAACCTGGCCAAGTGCCTGCTGTATGCACTCAACGGCGGTGTTGACGAGGTCTCCAAGAAGCAGGTCGGCCCCAAGTATCGCGCCGTCGAGGGCGATACGCTCGATTACGACGACGTTGTGGCCAAGTACAACGACATGATGAAGTGGCTCGCTGGCGTGTACGTCAACTCGCTGAACATCATTCACTACATGCACGACAAGTATTGCTACGAGCGCATCCAGATGGCTTTGCACGACAAGCACGTGCACCGCTGGTTCGCTACGGGCATCGCTGGCCTTTCCGTCGTGGCTGACTCCCTGTCCGCCATCAAGTACGCCAAGGTCCACCCCGTCCGTGATGAGAACGGCATCATCGTCGACTTCGAGACCGAGGGCGAGTTCCCCAAGTACGGTAACGACGACGACCGCGTCGACCAGATCGCTCACGACGTTGTGCACCAGTTCATGGAGTACATCCGCATGAACGACACCTACCGCAACTCCGTGCCCACGACCTCGGTTCTGACCATTACCTCCAACGTCGTGTACGGCAAGAAGACCGGTTCCACGCCTGACGGCCGCAAGGCTGGTCAGCCGTTCGCCCCGGGTGCTAACCCCATGCACAAGCGCGATAGCCACGGCGCCATCGCTTCGCTGTCTTCGGTTTCCAAGCTCCCGTTCCGCGATGCTCAGGACGGCATCTCCAACACCTTCTCCATCATCCCGAGTGCCCTCGGCAAGGAGGACCAGGTGTTCTTTGGCGATATCGACCTTGATCAGCTGGGCGAGTAACTATTGTTAGTGCTATACTAACAATAACGATTACTGATTAGCGCGCCGGTCTCGGCCGGCGCCTATCAATCGAAGGAGACACATTATGAAGGTTTCTGAAGTTTCCGAGACTCAGGCCGATAACCTGGTCCACATGCTCGACGCTTACGCCGAGAAGGGTGGCCACCACCTGAACATCAACGTCTTCAACCGTGAGACGCTGCTCGACGCTCAGGCTCACCCCGAGAAGTACCCGCAGCTGACCATCCGCGTTTCTGGCTATGCCGTGAACTTCCACACGCTCACCAAGGAGCAGCAGGACGAGGTCATTTCGCGTACCTTCCACGACAAGTTCTAAAGGGATTTAACTCCTGCAGGATCGCCGGGGCTGTTTGGGCTACCTCCCAAAACGTCCTCGGACATGCAAGAAGCCCTCGCTGCGCACTTCGTGCGGCGAGGGCTTC
>CABQQR010000023.1:0-29558 GCA_902466395.1 uncultured Collinsella sp. | reverse complement strand
CCTTGCTCCGGGAAGTTCGCGAAGCCCACTTCCCGGAGCAAGGCCGCCCAGCCGGGCAAGGCCCCAGCGCGAGACCGTCCCGAATGCCTACCCGCACAGTGTGGCTACGAGTGGGATGGTCAAAATGGAGCAGATGATCGACAAAAACGTGCACTGCATCATGGGGCGTGCATCCTTGCCGTATTGTAGGCAGTACAGCGTACCGTTGCTGCCCACCGGCATTGCCATCTCGAGCACAAGCGTCGCGATAAACATGGGCGTCATGCCGGGCCACAAGCGCGCGACGGCAAGACATGCCACCGGCACGACAACCAGGCGAAACGCCACGGCGACATAGGCGCGCCAGTTGGTAAGCATCTCGAGCGGACGGTACTTGGCGATAGACGATCCCATGAGCAACAATGCCGCTGGAGTGGTCATGGTGCCAACAATGGAAATCGAGTCGCCCAACACGCCCCAATCGGTCCATCCGGTTAGCACGATCCCAAGCACAACAGCACTTGCAATGAGACCAGGACTCTTGCAGCAGGCGGCAATATTGCGCATCTGCTTTTTAAGGCCGCCATCCATTCCGCTAAATAACATGGCACCGACGGTAAACATAAGAAGGTTTAGGGGGATAAGCGCAATCGATGCATACAACAGTGCTTGTTTTCCCAACACCGCCGAAATAACCGGAAAACCGATAAACCCGGCATTACCGAAAAGCACGGCGAAGCGATACGAGCATTCTGTCCCTTTGGGAACGCGAAGAGCAGCGGTGACAGCAAACGCGATAACGGTCGCCACCACATACATCACAAAGGACAGACCCATGAGCGAAAACGTCTCGGCAATGCTCGGAAGCTTCACATCATCGCCCAGCGCTGACGAAAGCACCAAGCACGGTAGCGCCACCTGCAACAGCAGATGCGACAGCTCGCGCTCGAACTCCGCTTTCATAAACCCCAGCTTGGCGATACACCACCCCAACAAAATAGGCAGCGAAACCGTCAACATCTGAAGCGCCACACTCGTAAAGCTCATGCTTCCCCCTTATCTATTCCACGAGGGCCGGGGCGCCTGCTTTGTTTTGAGAAGTGGGCTTCGCGAACTTCTCAAAACAAGACAGGCGCCCCGGCCCCGGCAATGCATTTCAGGCTGACCAAAGTTAGATATGCGGTCTCCGGGGCAGCATCAGCAAAGTCCCCATTACATAAAAAATATCAGCCCCCGCAGATCGAAACGGTCGAGAGGGCCTTGCCCGGCGGGGTGGCTTTGTCTGGGGAAGTTCGCGAAGCCCACTTCCCCAGACAAAGCCACCCCGCCGGCAAGGCCCCAGCGCGAGACCGTCCCGGATGCCTACCTACTCGTTGTCGCCCGCGGTCATCTGCGTTGCGGAGAGCGCGCCGTCGGCAGCGGTTGCAGCTGCTGCGTCGGGCCAGACCCAGTCGGTAAAGGCCGGGTGATCGTAGCCCTCATCGCACGCGAACTCGAAGGCCTCGGTGCGGAATGCCTCCCACTTATCAATCTGCTCGGCAAACTTATCGGCGTCGACCATGCGCAGCACGTCCGCGGCCAGTGCCCAGCGGTCCATGTTGTTCAGGCGCAGCATGTCGAACGGCGTTGTCGTGGAGCCTTTCTCCTCGTAGCCGTGGACGCGGAAGGCGTCGTGGCCGGGGCGGTTCCAGATCAGGCGGCGAATCGTGCCGGCATAGGCGTGGAACGCGAAGAGGACGGGCTTCTCGCCGCAGCCGAACAGCTCAGCCCAGCGCTCGTCACTGAGAGCCTGGTCGTTCTCGCAGACGTTCTGAATCTTGAGCAGGTCGACCACGTTGACGAACCATACCTTGATGCCCAGCTCGCGCAGCATGTCGGTTGCAACCAGAGCCTCAAGCGTCGGCACGTCACCGCAGGTGGCGACCACGACGTCGGCCTCGGCGAGCGAATCGGCGGTCGATGCCCACTCCCAGGCCGCAACGCCCTCGGCGAGCTCCGCCTTGGCCTCGTCGACCGTCTGGAAGGTCGGAGCAGGCTGCTTGCCGCAGAAGATGGCGTTGACGCAGTCAGTGGACTGGTAGACGCGCTCGGCCACGGCGAGAGCCATGTTGGCGTCGGCCGGATAGTAGGCGTTTACGATGTGCGTGTCGTTGGCCTTGTTGAGCAGCAGGTCGATAAAGCCGGGGTCCTGATGCGAGAAGCCGTTGTGGTCCTGACGCCAGACGTGGCTCGACAGCAAAATGTTAAGACCGCTGATGGGGGCACGCCACGGAATCTCGCGCTTGGTAGCCTCGAGCCACTTGCAGTGCTGGTTGACCATGGAGTCGACCACATGGACAAAGCTCTCGTAGGAGCTCCACACGCCGGAACGGCCAGTGAGCACGTAGGCCTCGAGGAAGCCCTCGCATTGGTGCTCGGACAGCTGCTCGACGACCTTACCGGAACCTGCCAGCAGCTCGTCGTTGGCCTCGTCCTCGTAGAAGCCGGCGTCCCACTGCTTCTTGGTCACCTTGTAGGCAGCCTGCAGGCGGTTGGACGCGGTCTCGTCGGGACCAAAGATGCGGAAGTCATCCATGTTCTTGGCCAGAACGTCGGCAGTGTACTCACCAAAGACGCGGGCGGCCTCGGTGGAGCCCCAGCCATGACCATTAGTGTCGACGGGGACCTCGTGGGCATGAATATCGGGCAGCTCGAGCTCGCGACGCACCTTACCGCCGTTCGCGTTGGGGTTGGCGCCGATGCGCAGCTCGCCGGTCGGCATAAAGGCCGTCACCTCGGGGCGCACCTGGCCCTCGGGCGTAAAGAGCTCCTCGGGCTTGTAGGAACGCAGCCACTCGCGCAGCACGCGGAAGTGCTCGTGGGTGTCCTTGGCACTCGCCAGCGGCACCTGATGCGCGCGCCAGGAGTCCTCGGTCTTCTTGCCGTCGATTTGCTTGGGGCAGGTCCAGCCCTTGGGCGTGCGGAACACAATCATGGGGTAGGCCGGGCGGACCACGGTCTCGCCTGCGGCGGCCTGGGCCTGCGCGGTTGCCTTGATGTCACAGATCTCATCGAAGACCTGCTCAAACAGGGCAGCGAAACGCGCATGAATGCTTGCGTGGCTCTCGTCGTCAAAGCCGGCGACAAAGAAGTGCGGCTTATAGCCCATGCCCTCAAAGAACTTGGTGAGCTCTTCGTCGGACACGCGGGCGAGGATGGTGGGGTTGGCGATCTTGTAGCCGTTGAGGTGCAGGATCGGCAAAACGATACCGTCGGTTGCCGGGTTCACGAGCTTGTTGGATTGCCAAGAGGTCGCGAGCGGGCCGGTCTCGGACTCGCCGTCGCCCACCACGGCCACGGCCAACAGGCTCGGGTTGTCCATGACGGCACCGTAAGCGTGGCTGAGCGTGTAGCCGAGCTCGCCGCCCTCGTGGATGGAACCGGGCGTCTCGGGCGCAAAGTGGCTCGGGATGCCGCCGGGATAAGAGAACTGGCGGAAGAACCTCTGCAGGCCTGCCTCGTCATTGGTGATGTCGGGGCGAATCTCGCGGTAGGTGCCGTCGAGCAGCGACTGAGCAGTACCGGCGGGGCCACCGTGACCAGGGCCCATCAAGAAGATAGCATTCTGGTTGTGGTCGGCGATCAGTCGATTGACGTGACCGAACAGGAAGTTGATGCCGGGCGTGGTGCCCCAGTGGCCAACCAGGCGGTGCTTAACGTCCGGACGACCGAAGTCGCGCACCTCACCGGTTTTCTCGTCGACAAAGTCGGGGCGCATTAGCGGGTTAGAGCGAAGGTAGATCTGACCGACGGACAGATAGTTCGATGCGCGCCAATACAGGTCGACGCCCTCGAGCTCGGAAGCCGGCACCTCGTGGCCCAGCTTTTGCCACGGCGTCCCCAGTGTTTTAGCCATTGTTTATGTCCCTTCGCTGTGCGGTCACCCTCCAATACGGCAACCTTTACGTTGGGACCAGTATATTTGCTAAAACGTTTTATCATAGTGAAAAAACGTTTTACCGCCCTTATCAATCCCATCGATTAGCAAAACGCGACATTCACCTGCGGCATTGACTGTCACAGGTGCTCCACATTCGGTCTCTGCAAATTGATAAACGTGTTTAGTTGTGTTTAGTAAACTCGAGCACACTATCCTTAACGATAAGCTCCGGCTCCAGAACGACCTCTTCGGCACGCCTGCCGCCCCTACCGGCAAGACGCTTGGACATGCAGCCAAAAGCATGCTCCGCAAGGACACCAGGGTCCTGCTCAATCGCGGTCAGCGCCGGCTCAAAGAGAACGTCGGCCGCCGAGTTGTCATAGCTCACCACCGAGATATCGCCCGGGATGCTCTTCCCCATCTCGTGCAAGCGCTTGAGCAAACCGAGGGCAATGTTATCCGAGCTTGCGAACACGGCAGTGGCGTCAGTTGCGAGCACTGCCTCCGAGGCCTCGTATGCGCTCGGAATGTAGTACTCGCTCTCAAACTCCAAACGCGCGTCGATCGGCAGGCCAACCTCGCGCAGCGCGCGCTCATAGCCGGCAAGTCGCTTGCGACCCGTATTGGAACGGCGGGCATTAACCAGGCAGGCAATACGGCGGTGGCCTTGCTCGATCAGATAGCGGGTGGCCATATAGCCGCCCATCTCGTGGTCGAACATCACCTTGTCGCACTCGAGCCCCTCAATGGCACGGTCGACCATTACGGCCGGGATGGGCAGGTGGCTGACTTCTTCGCGCAGGGCGCGGTCATCGGAGAACTCGTCACCCACCACCAGGAAGACGCCATCAACGCCGCGCGTCACCAGCTGGCGCAGCAGCTCCAGATCGTCATCGGCGCTTCCGCCCGAGCTGGTAATGAAGAGCGCATAGCCGTCCTCGCGGCAGCGCTTTTCCAGGCTACCGGCGAGCGAGGCAAAAAAGCGGCTCTCGATGTTAGGGACGATAAGGCCCAGCGTGCGCGACTCGCGCATGACCAGGCTGCGCGCAATCTGGTTGGGAACATAGTGGTTGCGCGCCGCGACCTCTTTGATGAGCTTGCGGTTTTCTTCCGAGATGCGACAGGGCCGATTATTGAGAACAAGCGAGACCGACGAGGGGGAAAGCCCCACCTCCTGGGCGATCTGCTTGAGGGTGACTTTGTTGGCCATCTCGCTCCTTCCGGGTTTACGCGCAATCTCTTGAAAGTATAGCGACTACCCCTCTACCTCGGTGATAAACACTTTACCAATCCGGTGGACGGCTGTTTTATCGCCGCCAGCGCACCAAATCCGTCCGGGTGGGGTATATTGCAATCGATTGATGACAACGACCACCAAAAGGCGGATATTCGTATGCACGAGAACGATTTTTTTAACGAGGACCTGCTGTGCGCGCTCGCTGGCGTTGCCGGCGAGGACAACGTGCTGATGAGCGAGCCCATGCGCGAGCACACCACGTTTAAGATCGGCGGTCCGGCCGACGTCTTTGTCACGCCCGATACTGAGCAGGGCCTCGTCGCCACGCTCGATACCTGCTATCGCTGCAATCTACCACTCACCATCGTGGGCAACGGCTCCGACTTGCTCGTCGGCGACAAGGGCATCCGCGGCGTCGTCGTAGCGCTGGGCGAGGGCCTCTCCGACATTACGGTCGACGGCACGCACGTCACGGCGGCAGCCGGCGCCTTGCTTTCCGATGTCGCAGCCGCGGCAGCCGAGGCCGGCCTTACCGGCATGGAGCCCATCTCGGGCATTCCCGGATCGGTCGGCGGTGCCTGCTACATGAACGCCGGAGCATACGGCGCTTGCATGGCCGATGTGCTGGAGTCCGTGCGCGTCTACAAGCCCGCCCGCATGCTCGACGACGGCACCCGCGGTAGCGGCAGCATTATCGAGTTCGATGTCGATGAGCTCAACCTGGGCTATCGCAAGAGCCGCATTGCCGACGACGGTTTCGTCGTGCTTTCGGCCACTTTCAATCTCGCCCCGGGCAACGCCGCGATGATCAAGGCCGACATGGACGACTACCGCCAGCGCCGCGAGGACAAGCAGCCGCTCGACATGCCGAGTGCCGGCTCCACCTTCAAGCGCCCCGAGGGCTACTTTGCCGGCAAGCTCATCATGGACGCCGGCCTGCGAGGACACGCCATCGGCGGCGCGCAGGTGAGCGAAAAGCACTGCGGCTTCATCGTCAACGCCGACCACGCCACCGCCGCCGATGTCGACGAACTCATCCGCCACATCCAAACAACCGTCAAAGACCAATTCGACGTAGACCTCGAACCCGAAGTCCACCGAGTCGGCGAATTCCTCTAACAAAGAAGGCCCCGAAAGGGGCCTTCACCATATTTATTCAGATAACCCAGTCCGGTGTGTCGCGCCCCGAACCCGAGAGGGCCGCGTGCCCGCCCGCAATATATTTGATTGATCGCGAGCTCCGCACGCAAAGAAGGCCACTTAATGTGGTCTTCGTCTTGCGCAGGACTGCCCGAGCAGGCAATCAAATATATTGCGGGCGGGCACGCGGCCCAGTCGGCTTTACGACAGCGCAATACCGCCAAGCCAGCCCCAACGCACGCCAGAGCCAGTACCATAAAAGCTGATGAACGAATCAAGCGACTTAGACGTAATGGCGCCCTCGTTGCTCATTACGATGCCGCCGCCAACGTAGATACCCACATGACCGTAGATAAGGCCCGGAGCACCCGTGCCGCTGTGCGAGGAATCGGCCACGATCATGCCCACCTGCAGCGCCGAGCGGTCGGAGCTATAGCACCAGGCGTTGAACATGTCACACGCGTTGCCGCCAAAGTAGCCAACGCCGGCGTTACGGAAGACATTGGTAACCCACGCCGCGCACCAGTTCTGACCCGGCGAAGGCGTGGAGTAGCACGCGTTGACGACGGCCTGCTGCTTGCCCGAGCCGGCATTCTGCTGCGGAGTTCCGGGCGCATACGATCCACCGCCCGAGCTCGAACCACCCGAGTAGGAATTGTTCTTGTTCGCGGCGGCCGCGGCAGCGGCGGCCTTCCTAGCGGCCTCCTCGGCCTGGGCGGCAGCGAGAATCTCGGAATCGCGCTGAGCCATGAGCTCCTTGACGTCGTCGGAAAGACCGTTCAGCACGGTCTGGACTTCTTGCTGCTTGGCCTGCATATCCTGCATCTGAGCCGTCTGCTGGTCCTTGAGTTTCTCCAGGTCGGCCTTTTGTGATTCGAGCTCGGTCTTCTGTGCGTCGAGCTCAGCCTGAATCGTCTGGATATCCTCGATGGCATCGCGGTCGCTCTTGTTGATCTTCTCAACGTAATGCGCGTTGGCGACGAGTTCCTCAAACGAGCCAGAGGCCAGCAGCAGCGACAGGATATTCGTACCGCCGGACTTGTAGCTGGCGGCCACGCGATCGGAAAGGTCGTTGCGCTTCTTCTTGAGCTCGGCCTTCTTTTCATCGATCTGGGCCTGCGTGTCGTCAATCTTGCCCTGGACATTCTCGATGTCGTTGAGGGTCTGGGCATTCTTGTTGGCCAGCGCCGCATACTCATTTGCGATGCTGTCGAGCTGGGCCTGAACCTCGTCGAGTTGGGCCTGGGCGGCATTCAATTTATCGGTGGTTTCTTTGGAAGCCTCCGCCGCATGGGCGCGAGTGGGCAGGCCAAAAAGAACTGCCGCAGAAGCGGCGCCGAACAGGGCCTTAAGGGCAGTGCGGCGCGAGAGCTCCTGAGAAAGGATGGAATCGCTGTTTGGTGACATATGTACTCCGTTACATGCTTATTTATATGTCGCTCAATTCATACATATTAGCGTACATATGGCGCGTCCCAACGATTTCCACGAACGGCAGGAAACTACAAGGTCGGCGGCTCGTAAGCAATTGTCAAATTTGAGGTAACAATTGAGCGAGCTCTTATATGAGTACGTTAACATAATCCTTTGCTTTTCCTACAGTGCACCATTTGGGCGTCCCCGCCTGCGCTATACTCCCCTCTAGAAGTGTTCCTGATTCGATAGGAGACTACATGTCCAAAGCACTCGACCCCAAAGACACCTGCGTCCTCGTTACCGGTGGCGCCGGCTTTATCGGCTCGCACACCGTCGTTCAGCTGCTCGAGGGTGGCTACCAGGTCATCATCGTCGATGATCTCTCCAACTCCAGCGCCGTCGCCGTCGACCGCGTCAAGACCATCGTGGGCGACGAGGCCGCCAAGAACCTCACCTTCTACGAGGCCAACGTGCTCGACCGCGATGCGATGAACAAGATCTTCGATACCCATCAGATCGACCGTGTCATCCACTTTGCCGGCTTTAAGGCCGTCGGCGAGTCGGTGAGCAAGCCCGTCGAGTACTACCACAACAACATCGAGAACACCCTGGTGCTCATCGACGTCATGCGCAACCATGGCTGCAAGTCCATCATCTTCTCGAGCTCCTCGACCGTCTACGGCGACCCGGACAACCCGCCCGTCACCGAGGAAGACCCCAAGAAGCCCGCAACCAACCCCTACGGCTGGACCAAGTGGATGATCGAGCAGATCCTTATGGACGTCCACACCGCCGACCCCGAGTGGGACGTCGTGCTGCTCCGTTACTTCAACCCCATCGGCGCTCATCCGTCGGGCCTGATCGGCGAGGACCCCAAGGGCATCCCCAACAACCTGGTGCCCTATGTCGCCCAGGTCGCCGTGGGCAAGCTCGAGGCCGTTCAGGTCTTTGGCAACGACTACCCCACCCCCGACGGCACCGGCGTGCGCGACTACATCCACGTGTGCGATCTGGCCTCTGGTCACGTTGCCGCCCTTAACTGGATGAACGGCAAGACCGGCGTCGAGATCTTTAACCTGGGCACCGGCACCGGCACCTCGGTACTCGAGGTCGTCGCCGCCTTCTCCAAGGCTTGTGGCAAGGAGCTGCCCTACGTGATCCGCGAGCGCCGCGCCGGCGACATCGCTGCCAACTGGTGCGATGCCTCCAAGGCCGAGCGCATGATGGGCTGGAAGGCCCAGTACGACATCGCGGACATGTGCCGCGATAGCTGGAACTGGCAGAGCCACAACCCCAACGGCTTCGCCGACGCCGAGTAGCAAAAACCTACATACCGTTCTTGCCCCGATCTCACGTTGTGAAGTCGGGGCTTTTTTCATGGCATGTAGCCATTCGCCGAAAATCGACCAACTTTTTTATCTTGCCTGTACATGTTTAAACAACATGTTTTACAATAGGCGTATCGAATCAGAACATCGGAGGCGGACTGCACACCCATCGGCAGGCCGACCCCACAACAAGAAGGTTGGTGAGCGCATTCATGGAGCGTGCAAGCGGCGTCCTCATGCCCGTCTCATCTCTGCCCGGACCATACGGAATCGGCGGCTTTGGCTGGAATGCCTACGACTTCGTCGATTTTCTCGCCTCGTGCAAACAACATTACTGGCAGATTCTGCCCCTTACGACGACCAGCTATGGCGATTCGCCTTATCAGTCGTTCTCGGCCCGCGCAGGCAACCCCAACTTTATCGACTTTGCCGAGCTTATCGAGGCAGGGTATCTGGAGCAGCGCGATATCGATGGCGTGTATCTGGGATCCGACCCCAGCAATGTCGACTACGGTGCTATCTTTGGCGGCCGCCGTCAGATTCTCGACCGCGCCGCCGAGCGCTTTGCTGCCGACAAGCCGGCCGATTTCGATGACTTTATCCAGGCCAACGAGGACTGGCTCATCCCCTACTGTGAGTTCATGACCGTCAAAGAGGAGTGCGGTCTCAAGGCGTTTTGGGAGTGGCCCGCGGAGCTCCGCACCCGCGGCGAGGCTTCCGCCAAGGTCTGCGCCGACCATCCGGCGCGTATGCTCTACCACCAGATGACGCAGTACTTCTTCGATCGCCAGTGGAGCCGCCTCAAGGCCTATGCCAACGAGCGCGACATTCTCATCATCGGCGACCTGCCCATCTATGTCTCGCGTGACTCCGTCGAGATGTGGGCGACACCTGAGCTCTTTAAGATCGACGCCGCCGGCAATCCCGTGAGCGTCGCCGGCACGCCGCCCGACCAGTTCTCGGCTACCGGCCAGTACTGGGGCAACCCCATCTACGACTGGGACGCCATGGAGGCCGACGGCTTCTCCTGGTGGGAGGGCCGCATTCGCGCCGCCCTCGACATGTACGACGTCATCCGCCTGGATCACTTCCGCGGCTTCGAGGCCTATTGGGAGGTGCCGTTCTCCTCGCCTGATTCGTCCTACGGTTCGTGGACGCAGGGTCCCGGCCTCAAGCTCTTCAAGACACTCGAGGAAAAGCTCGGCACGCTGCCCATCATCGCCGAGGACCTGGGCTTCCTCACCCCCGGCGTCATCGACATGCGCGACAACTCGGGCTTCCCCGGCATGAAGATCCTGCAGTTTGCCTTTGAGGGCACCAACTCGTACTACCTGCCGCACAACTACATTGCCAACACCGTCGCCTACGTGGGCACTCACGACAACGAGACGGCACGCGGCTGGTTTGAAGGAACGGCTACCCCGCGTCAGCGCGAGCAGACAGCCCTGTACACCCATCAGCAGGCCGGCGAACCCATCGCCGACGCGCTCAACCGAACCATCGCAGCCAGCGTGAGCGACACGTGCATCTACACCATGCAGGACCTGCTCAACTTGGGCAACGAGGCGCGCATCAACACCCCTGCCACGCTGGGCGGCAACTGGACCTGGCGCATGCTCGACGGCGCCATCACCCGCGAGCTCGAGCACAAACTCACCGACTGGACCGAGACCTACTTCCGCATCCCGTCGGAAGCCGAAATCGAGCTTCCTCAATAGGAGCTACCGCGCCCGACCCCTCCCCACCGTGCGGACGCGCTTGCTTACCCGCGCGAGGCCACCCCAATCCCCTCGCGCGGGATTCTTATGAATTGCAGACATGAAACAACCCATCACAGGAGAAAACATGCCCCAAATTAACCTCATGGAACTCGCCGAGCAGTCTTTTGGCACCTCGCTCGAGCAGCTCGACGACCGTCGCATTTACAAGCTGCTGGTCAAACTCGTGCAGGAGCGCTCCGCCACCTGCCCGCTCAACAACGGCAAGAAAAAACTCTATTACATTTCCGCCGAATTTTTGATCGGCAAGCTGCTCATCAACAACATGATCGACCTCGGCATCTACGACGAGGTTAAGGACCAGCTCACCGCCGCAGGCCACGACCTCAACAAGATCGAGGAATTCGAGGTCGAGCCGTCGCTCGGCAACGGCGGCCTGGGCCGCCTGGCCGCGTGCTTCCTGGATTCCATCGCCACGCTGGGCTTGACCGGCGATGGCGTGGGCCTCAACTATCACTACGGTCTGTTCCGTCAGCGCTTTGTCGACAACCAGCAGAAGGCCGTCCCCGACGAGTGGCTCGGTGAGCAGGACATCCTAGTCGACGATGACCGCTCCTACACCGTCGAGTTCGGCGATTTTGCCGTTACCTCCAAGCTCGTCAACATCGATGTGCCCGGTTACGACCAGCCCACCAAAAACCGCCTGCGCCTGTTCGACCTGGCGAGCGTCGACGACGGCCTGGTCCCCGGCAGCTCCATCGACTTCGACAAGACCGAGATCGCCAAGAACCTCACCTTGTTCCTCTACCCCGACGATTCCGACGAGCAGGGCCGCCTACTTCGCATCTATCAGGAGTACTTCATGGTGAGCAACGCCGCCCAGCTCCTGATCGACGAGGCCGTCGAGCGCGGCAGCAACCTGCACGATCTGGCCGACTACGCCGTGGTCCAAATTAACGACACGCACCCCACCATGGTCATCCCCGAGCTCATTCGCTTGCTCACCACCGAGCATGGCATCGAGTTTGACGAGGCCGTGACCATCGTACGCTCCATGGTCGCCTACACTAACCACACGATCCTTGCCGAGGCGCTCGAGAAGTGGCCGCTCGCCAGCCTGCAGAAGGTCTCCCCTGCCATCGCCGACATTATCGTCAAGCTCGATGAGATCGCGAGAGCCGAGCACGATGACCCGCGCGTCGCCATCATCGACGAGCACGACACCGTCCACATGGCCCACATGGACATCCACTTTGGCTTCTCCATCAACGGCGTAGCCGCCCTCCACACCAAGATCCTGGAGGACACCGAGCTTCATCCGTTCTACGAGATCTATCCCGAGAAGTTCTCCAACAAGACCAACGGCATCACCTTCCGCCGCTGGATCCATGGGGCCAACCCCGCGCTCGCCAGCCTGCTCGACGATGTAATCGGCACCGACTGGCGCAGCACCGGCGATCTGAGCAAACTCGCCAAGTTCGCCGACGACAAGGACGTTCTTGAGCGCCTGGCCGCCACCAAGGTCGAGGCCAAGGCCATCATGCGCCAGTTCATGGCGCTCGAGCAGGGCGTGACCATTCCCTCCAACGCCATCATCGACGTCCAGGTCAAGCGCATCCACGAGTACAAGCGCCAGCAGATGCTCGCGCTCTACATCATCTGGAAGTACTTCGATATCAAGAACGGCAACAGGCCTAAGCACCCTGTCACCATCATCTTTGGCGGCAAGGCGGCGCCTGCCTACACTATCGCGCAGGACATCATCCATCTGATCCTGACGCTGTCGCAGTGGATTGCAAACGACCCCGACGTGGCTCCCTACCTGCAGGTTGTCATGATCGAGAACTACAACGTCACCGCCGCCGAGCGCGTGATCCCCGCCGCTGACATCTCCGAGCAGATCAGCCTGGCCTCCAAGGAGGCGAGCGGCACCTCCAACATGAAGTTCATGCTCAACGGCGCCCTAACCCTGTGCACGCTCGACGGTGCCAACGTGGAGATTGCCGAGCTCGTGGGCGACGAGAACATCTATACCTTTGGTGCCTCGTCCAAACAGGTCGAGCAGCTCTACGCCGACGGCACCTACAACGCCGGTTCGCTCTACCGCAAGCCCGGCATTAAACTGCTGGTGGACTTCATCACCAACCCGGCCTTTATGGCAACCGGCAACGCCGAGCGCCTGCAGCGCCTGCACGACGACATTAAGGGCAAGGACTGGTTTATGGCCTTGCTCGACATTGAGGAGTACATCCAGACCAAGGAGCGCGTGCTGGCCGACTACGAGGACCAGGACGCCTGGATGCGCAAGGCGCTCATCAATATCGCCAACGCCGGCACCTTCTCGTCCGACCGTACGATCTCCCAGTACAACGACGAGATCTGGCACCTGGACTAACCCATTCCCCTTACCCATTCTCTTGAGGAACGGAGTCGTGGCAACACGGCTCCGTTTTTTGTGCCCGCACGTTACCCTGTGATCCAACTCGGCCAAACAATCTCGATCCGTAGCAATTACTCAACCAAAACGGTCCCAGCTGTTACAGATTGAGACATACCGGCCCCTCCCCTCGGGTTTATCTCAATCTGTAACATCTAGCAGGTGAAATTCGCCTTTGGTGTTACAGATTTAGATGAAATGGTTAGCTCAGCGGAACCGTCTCGATCTGTAACATCTAACGTCCGAAATCGGCCCTATCCGTTACAGATCGAGACAAACGACCGGTCAGACAGTCCCAACACAAAGAAAGGCTCCCCTCTCGCCCAGTGGACGGGAGGGGAGCCTTATATGTGACCGCGGCAAAAGGATGGCAAAGCCGCAGTCGCCCAAAGGAAGGGCCTGGTTGCACCGGGCCTAGATAAGGTTCTTGCCAGAGACCTTATCGAAGAGATGGGTCGCGTTCTTCTCGAACTTGAACCAGATGGGGTCGCCCGCCTTGAGCGCACCCTTGGCCTCAAGGTCGACAACGGGAATGATCAGGACGAACTGACCATCGGGAGCAGTCACGTGGACATGCTCGGTCGAACCCATGAGCTCGGTCACCTCGACGGTGCCCTGAAGCGCGCCCTCCTCGTCCTTGTCGGCAAGCAGAATCTGCTCGGGGCGCACGCCGGCCGTGATCTCCTTCATGTCGCCGCCGTCCCAGTTGAGGGCAAGCTGAGCGCAGGTCTCGGGGGCGAGCGCCACGTTCATATCCTCGGTCTTGACGGTGAAGCCGTTGCCCGAGCGCACCAGCTGGGCATCGAAGAAGTTCATCTGCGGCACGCCGATGAAGCCGGCGACGAAGATGTTCGCGGGGTGGTTGAAGACCTCCTGCGGCGTGGCGATCTGCTGGACAACACCGTCCTTCATGACCACAATACGGTCACCGAGGGTCATGGCCTCGGTCTGGTCGTGGGTGACGTAGATGAACGTACCCTTGATCTCGTGGCGCAGCTTAATGAGCTCGGCACGCATCTGGTTACGAAGCT
The DNA here is from genome assembly GCA_902466395.1 of uncultured Collinsella sp. Taxonomy (GTDB): domain Bacteria; phylum Actinomycetota; class Coriobacteriia; order Coriobacteriales; family Coriobacteriaceae; genus Collinsella. The sequence goes on along the minus strand of CABQQR010000023.1, from coordinate 15,353 downwards.
TGGCGTCCAGGTTGGACAGCGGCTCGTCCATCAGGAAGACCTTGGGGTCACGAACGATAGCGCGGCCGATGGCGACGCGCTGGCGCTGGCCGCCCGAAAGCGCCTTGGGCTTACGGTCGAGGTACTCGGTAATACCCAAGATCTCGGCGGCGGAGCGAACCTTGCGGTCGATCTCGTCCTTGGGAACCTTCTTGAGCTCAAGCGTAAACGCCATGTTCTCGTACACCGTCATATTGGGGTACAGAGCATAGCTCTGGAACACCATGGCGATGTCGCGGTCCTTGGGCGCCACGTCGTTGACGCGCTTGCCGTCGATGAGCACGTCACCGGAGGTAATGTCCTCCAGGCCGGCGACCATACGCATCGTCGTGGACTTACCGCAGCCAGAGGGGCCAACGAGGACGATGAACTCCTGGTCGTGAACGGTGAGGTTGAAGTCCTCTACAGCGAGCACACCGTCCTCGGTAACCTTGAGGTTGTGCTTCTTCTCCTCGGTCTTCTTCTTTTTGCCAAAGAAGCCCTTCTTTTTGGACTCGTTGTTGGGATACACCTTCTGAACATGTTTGAGAACGATCTCGGCCATGTCTTTACCTTTCGATATGCGGCGCCACGCCGAAGGGCGCCGCAGAAACTTGCAAAACAGCTACGGCATCAGCCCTTGACGGCACCTGCCACCACGCCGTCGATGATGTACTTCTGGCAGAAGATGTACATGATGACGATGGGGACAACGACCATCATGATGCAGGCCATCATGGGGCCGAGCTCGACGTGGCCATAGCCGCCACGGAAGTACTGGATCAAGATAGGAATGGTCTTGTACTTGGTGGAGTCGAGGGTGAGGTAGGGCAGCAGATAGTCGTTCCAGACCCACATGGTCTCGAGGATGCCAACCGAAAGATAGGTGGGCTTCATGATGGGAAGGACAATCTTAAAGAACACCTGGACCGGGTTGCAGCCGTCGATCATGGCCGCCTCCTCAATCTCGAGCGGGATGTTCTTTACAAAGCCGGCGAACATAAAGACCGCCAGGCCCGCGCCAAAGCCCAGATAGATAAAGCAGATGTTGAACGGCGTGTTAAAGCCGATGCGGTCCGCCAAATTGGACAGCGTGAACATCAGCATCTGGAACGGCACGACCATCGAGAACACGAACAGGTAATAGAAGAAGTTCGAGATCTTGTTATTGACGCGCACCACGTACCAGGCGCACATGGAGCAGCACACCAAGATCAGCACGACCGACGTGACCGTGATGATGAGCGAATACATAAACGCCGAGGCAAAGCCCTGCTCGTTTAAGGCGTGCACATAGTTTGCAAAGCCGTTGAACGTCTCGGGCGTGAGCAGATCGAACGCCGTGGTGGTGCTGATTGCGGTCCCCTTCTTAAAGGAATTGAGCGCAATCATGAACACGGGGTAGATCCACGCGAGCGACAGAATCGTAAAGAAAATCGAGAGCGCGCGGTTGATAGCCTTATCGCGTTTCATTACTGCTGCACCTCCTTGGACCTCGTGGCCTTAAGCTGGATCATGGAAATAGCGACAACCAGGATGCAGAAGATGACTGCCTTGGCCTGGCCAATGCCCTGCCATGCGATGCCGGCGCGCGAATAGAACGTGTTGTAGATGTTCAGGGCGAGCATCTCGGTGGAGTGCGCGGGGGCGCCACCGGTAAGAGCGAGGTTCTGGTCGAACAGCTTAAAGCCGTTGGTGATGGACAGGAACAGGCAGATGGTGATCGTCGGCATCAGGTTAGGAATCTTAACCTTCCAAAACGTCTGCCATGCCGTGGCACCGTCAACCTTGGCGGCCTCGATGTAGTCGGACGGAATGGACTGCAGACCAGCGATGTAGATGATCATCATGTAGCCGACCTGCTGCCACAGGGTCAGGATGATAAGGCCCCAGAAGCCAGCAGCAGAGTTAAGGGCGATGAGCTGGGCGCCCACGTTGGAGAGCAGACAGTTGATCAGAATCTGCCAAATGTAGCCCAGCACGATGCCGCCGATCAGGTTAGGCATAAAGAAGATCGTGCGGAAGATGTTGGTGCCCTTGAGCGCCTTGCGGGTGAGCGCCTGCGCGATGGCCAGCGCGATCACGTTGATGAGCACCGTCGACAGGAAGGCAAACGCCACGGTAAAGAAGAACGACGTGGAAAACTGCGGGTCCGTCAATGCGCGCACATAATTCTCGATACCGACAAAGTGCGCGTTGTTGATGGTAATAAACTGGCAGAACGAGAGATAGAAGCCCTGGATAAAGGGAATCACGAACCCGATCATAAACGCCAGACACGTGGGCAGCATAAAGAGCGGCCACCAGCGCTTGAGTGCTTTGCCCATAGAAGGGTCCTTTCAATATGCGGGGGGCGGGCAAACCAACGTCTGCCCGCCCCCTGTCGCTAATCAGATAGCTTGGGCAGCAACTGCTTACTCGGAAGCAGCCTTCTCGGTCTTCCAGCCATCGACGAAGGCGTTCTTGACGCCGTCCCACTTGCTGTTGTCGGCAGCATAGGCGATCAGAGCCTGCTTGAGGTTCTTCTTCCACTCCTCAGAGGGGATGTAAACAAAGTCCCAAGCAACGGTCTTCTTGCCGTCTTTGGCCATAGCAACGGCCTGCTGCGAGAAGACGTTGGTGGTCTCCTTAGCGCTCTTGAACGGGGCGGTCAGACCCATCTTGTCAGCGATGATGCTGGTGGCGGTGTCAGAAGTGACGCACCAATACATGAAGTCCTCGGTGGCCTTCTGGGCATCCTCGGAAGCCTGGGAGCTGACGCACCAGTAGTTCTCGCCGCCGGAGCACAGGCCCTGGTTCTCCTCGCCGTCGACGCCGATGTAGATCGGCAGCATGCCGAGCTGGTCGTCGGTCATACCGGCCTTGGTGAGGTCGGCGTAGGCCCAAGAGCCGTTCTGGTAGAAGACGGCCTTGCCGGTTGCGAACTCGTTGGTGGCGTCGTCACCGGTCTTGGAGGCGAGCTGCGAAGGATCGCAGGTGGAGTCGGTGATGTACAGGTCGAAGATCTGCTTAAAGTTGTCGAGATACTCGCCCTTGATCTCGTCGTCCTCCTGGTTGTGCTCCTTCTCGAACTCGTAGTAGAGCGGGAGGTTGGCGAGGTGGGTGGTGTAGCGCCAGCTGGAGGAGTCATCCATGCCGGCGGAAGTGAAGGCACCGTCAACGCCGAGCTCGTCCTTGCGGGCCTGGATGTCATCGGCGCAAGCCTTCAGCTTGTCGAAGGAGTTGATGTCCTCGGCCTTGTAGCCGGCCTTCTCGAGGAGCTCCTTGTTGTAGATGATGCCGTAGCTCTCCTGAACCCAGTCGATACCCAGATCCTTGCCGTCGGACTGCAGCGCCAGGGAGTCGTCGATGAGCTCGCCGCGGAGCTTGGTGTCGGAAAGATCGGCGCAGTAGTCCTTCCAGTTCTTAAGGCCGGTGGGGCCGTTGACCTGGAACAGCGTCGGAGCGGAGCTCTTGGACATCTCGGACTTGAGCTTCTCCTCGTAGGTGTTGGAGGCGGCGGTCACGATCTTGACCTCGACGCCCTTCTCCTTCTTGTACGCCTTGGCGATCTCCTTCCACTCCTTGTCGACCTCGGGCTTGAACTGGAGGAAGTAGACCTCGGCAGCGTCACCGGAAGCAGAGGAGCCAGAGCCGGCAGAACCACCGCAGCCCACGAGGCCCAGACCAAGAACCGCAGCCGCGGAACCAGCAAAGCCCAGGAACTGCCTTCTGCTCATTTCGTTCTTCATTACAATCCACCCTTTCACACCGTGGCGGCACCCTTTGCCGCCGCCTTCGGAGATTGGCTCGGGGACTTTGCCCCTTTTGCTGACTTGTACAATACGCTATTTGGCTAGTTGTTTGAACAAGTATTACTAGAGCGGTAGAAAAACTTCGGTGAACGGTAATTTCAACTTGATACTTGACAAGTTTTGTATAAACAATTATTTATTATCGAATGCAGAGAAAACGCCCGATCAAGCCGATGCATCGTCGGTTTGACCGGGCGTTTTCGCTTTGAGGGCATGAGTCTCGTCAGGCTGCGAGCTAGCCGGCTATCGCTTGGAGTTGACGCGGTAGTGGAAGATCTCGGGATGCGTGCGGGCATGCGTGACCTCGAACAAGATGCCGTCCGAGGTGTACGACTGGCTCTCCATAATGGCGACGCAGTTGTACTTGCCAAGGTCCAAGTAGCTGCAGTCCTCATCGTTGGCGAGCTCGACACTCACCGTACGACGGCTCGCCATCACTTTGACGCCGCGCTTGTGCTCCAGATAGCCGTAGATAGAATCCGCCGCGATCTCGGGGGTCAGGCCCTTGGCGATCGACGCCAAAAAGTAGCCATGGTCCACTTGGCGCGCGCTGCCGTTGAGGCTTCGGACACGCACTACGCGAATCAGCTCCTCGCCCACCTTAAAGCCCAGGCGACGAGAGAGTTGCTCAGTGCAAATCAAATGTTCAAAAGACTTGACCTCGGTCGATGCGACGGCATTGTTGCGTTTTGCGAACTCGCCAAACGACTCAACCTCTTCGAGTGCGCCCAGCATGTCGGTTTCGCCCTTAAGCCAAATAACGCGCACGCCCTTACCGTGTATAGGCTGCACAAACATCTGGTCGGCCAGCATGCTCAAGGCGCGTCGAACGGTATTGCGCGTGCAGCCAAACTCCGCGGTCAGCTCGGCTTCGGTTGGCAGCATCTCCTGAAACGCATAGGTCCCGTTGATGATGCGCGAACGGATCTCGCGGTAGATTCCTTCGTAAATCGCTTTTGGCATGATTTCACCTCTAATGAATATGTATGGCTAGGCACGATAGCATTTCTTAAAGTTGTTTAAACCGATTATCGGTAAAGCACGGATTATTTACCGTCGACGGTTCCCCCGAAACCCAAATCGGACCGAATCAAAACCGTCAATGCGGCAAGCAGCCAGTCCTCTACAATGAGTTCATTGTTTAAACGTTCTTGCTCGCACAGCATGTTGCATCCGAAAGGCATATTATGCTGCAGAAAATCCAACGTTTTGGCGGAGCCATGTTCGCGCCCGCCATGCTGTTTTCTATATCAGGCCTCATGGTCGGCATCTCCGCCCTCGCAACGACCGTGGATATCGTCGGCGACCTCGCCGTATACGGAACCCCCTGGTACGTTTTCTGGACTATCATTCAGCGCGGCTCGTGGACGGTCTTTAAGCGCCTTCCACTCCTTTTTGCCGTAGCGCTGCCCATCGGCCTTGCCCAAAAGCAACCGGCACGCTGCTGCCTCGAGGCGCTCGTAGCCTATTTTGCCTACTGTTTCTTTTTGAGCGAGATCATTAAGCTGAGCGGCGACAACCTTGGACTTAAGTACCCGTCGTCTTTAACCCCCGCCAGCGGCATCACCGTCATCGACGGCATCAAGACGCTCGACACCGGCATTATCGGCCCGCTGGCGGTGTCGGCAACCGTCGTTGCCATCCATGACCGCTTCTACGATGCCAAGGTTCCCGATTGGCTCGGCACGTTCTCGGGTTCCTCGCTCGTCTACCTCATCAGCTTTTTTGCCGTGTTTGCCCTTGCCGCCATCTCGGCCGCCATCGTGCCCTTCGCATACGCTGTAACCGAAACGCTGCGCCACGCACTTGCGGGCGTCGGCCCCTTCGGCGTGGGCATCTTTGTGTTTTTGGAGCGAGCGCTCGAGCCCATGGGGCTGCACCATCTGCTCTATATGCCCATCTATTACGACAATCTGGTCATTCACGACGGTATTTACGCCACGTGGACCAACCTGCTCCCCATTCTCTCCCATAGCACGCGCCCTTTAAATGAACTTGCGCCCTGGGCAGGTTTTACCGCCACCGGCTGGGGCAAGCTCTTTGGCCTTCCCGCCATCGCGGCAGCATTCTATTTCACCGCCAAACCCGAACGCCGCGCCGGCCTTAAGGTCATCCTTTTGCCCGCCATCGTCGCCTCGGTGGTCTGCGGCGTCACCGAGCCGCTCGAGTTTCTCTTTATGTTCACCTATCCCGGACTCTTTTTGCTCTACGCCGTCCTGTCCTCCTGCCTTGCCATGACCATGAACTTCTTTGGCATCGTCGGCATCTTCTCGGGCGGTCTCATGGAAATGACGGCCTTCAACTTCATCCCACTCATGCGAATGCATGCCGGCTCCTACCTTTTGGCGCTCGGTATCGGTCTTGCCTTTAGCCTCATCTTTTTTGTTAGTTTTCGAGCACTCATCTTGGTCTATGACCTTAAGACGCCGGGCCGCGAGGATCATGTCTCCAATCGCGCGGCAATCGATCGTTTAACGGGAAGCGGCTTTGCCAAAGAGCAATCTCCCAATGGCGAGGTCAGTATTCAATCCGATCAAGATCACGTCCTCGCTGAGCGGGTAATTCAGCTTTTAGGTGGCGTTGGCAATATCGTGGGCGCAACCAACTGCGCCACGCGCCTGCGCGTCGAGGTCGCAGACCCTTCCATCGTTGCAGATAATGCGTCGTTTGTCGCGGTGGGCGCCAAGGGCCTCATCATTACGGGCAAGACCGCCCAGGTGATTATTGGCATCTCCGTTCCCCGCGTCAAAGAGCATTTTGACCAGATCATGGGCCTCGAGCCGGGATTTGTGTCCACCACCTCGGCCTCCCCTGCCGTCAGCGCAGCCCATAAGCGCGGCGATATCTGCTTCTTCGATATCGACGGAACACTCGCCTGGCAAGACCCTCGAGTGGCACAAGAGCTTCCCGAGAGCGAGCGAGACCTCTCCCCCTATCCCAATGAAGCGGTCTCGCAAGCCATCCGTGATTTTGTCGCCAAGGGCAATATGGCGTTTATCTGCACAGGGCGCACGCTGAGCTGCATCCATCCAAAGCTGCTCGAGCTGCCCTGGACCGGCATCGTCTGCCTCGCGGGTGGCTATGTCGAACTTGAGGGACACGTGATTCGCGATTTGGCGATGACGCCCGGCATGCTGCAGCGCCTTGCTCCCATTCTTGAGCAATCGGACGAAGTGATTCGTTTTGAGGGACTCAATGGCGTCGTTCGCATGAGTGCCGATGCGCCCGACGCTCCGGGATACGCCCGCACCGTGGGCGATGCAATTACGCAGCTGCAACATTACAGCGCCTACAAGATCTTAATGTCCACGTCGCTTGCCAACCGCATCGCTCAGGATCAAGCGTTTGAGCCGCTGCTCTGCTTTAACGAGCTCGAGCTCGAAGTGACCGAGATTTCGCCTCGCGAATGCACCAAGCGCGAGGGTATCCAGTCCGTACTCGACGCCCTCGATCCCCACCACGGAACCGTATACGGCATCGGCGACGCCAGCAATGACGTCTCGCTGATGAACGCCGTCGATGTCGGTATCGCCATGGGCAATGCGCCGGACTTCCTCAAGGAAAAGGCCGACTATGTCACCGACAGCATCGACCACGACGGCGTCGTCACCGCGCTCGAACACTTTGGGCTTATCTAGCCAAGCCCCTACCGCACTTGCGGCCGCATGGACCAATCGTCTTCAACCGCCGCGCTCGACGCCCTAATGTGGCAATATGTTGTCTGCATAATGCAACGATGCAACCTATCAAAGAATGCGAGAACCCGTGTCCAGTCCGTTTACCAGCTTTTTAGCCCAGCACTTTGACCAGATTAACGACTATCTGGCCACGTTCTTTGACGGACAGGCGACTTCCGCCGATATCGAGCGCTACCTGTATACCCCGCTCTCGGCATTTACGGCAAACGCTGGCAAGCGCCACCGCCCGCTCATCTGCATGCTCGCCGCCACTGCGGTAGGCGGCAGCTTTGAGAGCGCCCGCAGCGCAGCGGCGGCCATCGAGCACTTTCAGTCGGGCGCACTCATCCACGACGACATCGCCGACAACGGGCAGATTCGTCGCGGCAAGCCCTGCATGCACCTTACCGAGGGCACCGGTCTTGCCATCAACTGCGGTGACCTGGCGCTCACCATGGTCACCAAGACGGTTCTCGACGACCCCACACTCAACGCAGACGTGAAGCTTCACGTGCTCCACGAGCTTACCGAGATGATCGTCCGTACCATCGAGGGCCAAGCGCTCGACCTGGGCTGGGTCCGCGACGAGCGCTTTGACATTTCGGTCGACGATTATCTGGACATGGCGACGCACAAGACCGCGTACTACAGCGGAGCGACGCCGCTTGCCGCCGGAGCCATTATCGGCGGCGGCAGCGAAGAGCAGATTGAGGCACTGCGCGCCTTTGGGCTGCACACGGGCCTTGCCTTCCAGATTCAAGACGACCTGCTCAACTTGATCGGCACCAAGGAGGCCGCCAACAAGGACTTCCGCACCGATATCACCGAGGGCAAGCGCACCCTCGTTGCCGTGCATGCCCTGTCAGACAAGCGCTATCACGACGAGATCGAGGCAATCCTTTCCTCGGGCACCGAGGACCCTGCGCAGCTCGCACGCGCCGTGGAGATCTTCCAGGAGACCGGCTCCATCGATTACGCCCACACCTATGCGCTCGACCTGACCGCTAAGGCCAAGGCCGCTATCGAAGGCGTCGAGCTCGACCCGCATGCGCGCGAGCTCTTCCTCTCAATGGCAGATTTCTTTGTGGAGCGTCTTAACTAGCGGGGGTCATAAAACCTGTGGGCAGCGAGTTTGGGTACAAGTTGCTACACTATTGAGTGCATGTTTATAAATTGTCTCGCGTTGTCTATCCGACACACGCTCAAAATAGTACGAATGGTACGCCGAAAGGGGTTCGTTCATGGAACCTATTACCACGGGCATGCAGGGAGCAGCCGTCGAGGACGTCCAGTCCCGCCTTCTGCAGCTCGGCTATACAATCGATGACGCCGAGGTTGTCGACAAGCGCTTTGGCACCACCACCGAGCAGGCCGTCAGCACCTTCAGGCTCGACAGCGGCCTTGCTGCCGGTCATGCCGTCGATATCCCCTGTTGGAGCGCCCTGGTCGACGCCTCGTATAAGCTGGGCGACCGCACCCTGTATCTGCGCATGCCCAATTTCCATGGCGCCGATGTGCAGGCCCTGCAGCGCGCTCTCAACGTTTTGGGCTTTGCCTGTGGCGAAGACGACGGCTACTTTGGTCCGCATACCGAGGCCGCCCTGCAGCAGTTCCAGGAAAATGTCGGCCTGTTTGCCGACGGCATGGCCTTCCAGGACACCTACGCCTACATCAACCGCCTGCACCATGTGTGGGAGGGCAAGCCCTCGGTCACCGAAGCCGAGTCCCGCATCGGTTTTGCTCGCGCCGCCAACGTGCTCGAGCGCTTCCAGATCGCCGTTATCGGTGAGGACCCCATCGCACGCAGCGTTGCTTCGCGCATGTGGAACATCGCCACGGCAACGACCGACAACAGCGGCATGATGCTCTGCGACTCCGAGGTCCCAACCGACGTTGACCTGGTGCTCGAGATCGCAAGCGACGAGCTGCCCGCCGACGCCGCGCCACGCGCCACGATTGCCCTCGCCGAGTGCCACAACCTGGCCCAGCGCATCCGCACCGCCAATGTCGCCGCGCAGCAGAAGCCGGCTCGCATTCGCATTGAGCTCACGGGCATGACGCGCTACAACGGCACCTTCACGGCCAGCGACGCGCAGACGCTCGCCGTACGCCTACTCGATGGCGTTTGCGATGCCCTCGCAGATTAGGTAAACTAGACGAGTTGCTTTTGGGCAACACCACACATTGGGACGTAGTTCAACGGTAGAACTCCGGTTTTTGGTGCCGGCTGTTGGGGGTTCGAATCCCTCCGTCCCAGCCATTAAAACTGAGCGCCCTAAGCCCATAACGGCCCAGGGCGCTTTCTTGTGGGCAAGCGGAGGAATTCGAGCCCGCAAGGGTGCGGAGCTGAGGAAACGCGAAGCGTTTTCCAGCGCAGCACGCAAGGAGCGAAGCGACGCAGCGGGGCGCGGTCGCCGACCAGGCGGACGCGGAATCCCTCCGTCCCACACCAGCCAAGAGCCCCTCACGTCAAGCAAATCGAGCCAACGCCGCCAAGCGGAGGAATCCGAACCCGCAAGGATGCGGAGCGACGCAGCGGGGCGCGGCCGCCGCAGGCAGACGCGGTGCCGGCACTTGGGGACGCTCCTAAGTGCCGGCATTATAGGAACGTCCCCAAGTGCCGGCTCGGGACTATTTTCGAGGACCCTCCGAAGGACTGTGGCCAAAAAACGGCAAATATGAGTACTGTCACCGTTGTAGCTACATTATTTTCGTTAATAAAAGAAGATCTTAATGAGATTTATTCGCATCAAGGTCTTCCTTTAATGAACACTTGAGGAGATACGGCAGCTTATCTGCTCGATCGACACGTCAAATCACCTTAAATGTGGTCAAAATTACTGCTACTAAAAGAGTATCAGTACTCATATTTGATGTTTTTTGGCCACGGCTCTTTATAGACACCCTGCACAGCGACGGTGGTAGATTTCGGAACGTGTCCGTCAGCCCCGTTCCGAAAAGCGAGCCGCATGCAACGGCCAAGCCACGACAGGCCCCGGGAGAGCGGGGACACCGGCTTAGGTTTATCGCGAGTTCCGCACGAACAGGAGGCCACTTAATGTGGCCTCCGTCGTGAGCAGGACTGTAGAGCAGGAAACCTAAGCCGGTGTCCCCGCTCTCCCGGGGCCGGCGGAATTTAGTTGTTCAGCATGCGGTCGAAGCTTCCCGAGTCGCCATCCCGATAGTCGGCGGTCATCAGAATCTCCTGCGGAATGCGCCCGCCCTCGCGCAGCACATTGCGGAACTGCACGCGCGTGACCATGGGCAGATCCTTGATCGTCGCCGCCAAGTTCTGCGGCACGCCCTGGTTGGCAGCCGCGGGCTCGCACTCGCCGCCGGCCTTCACGCGACGCTTATGCTCGGCGAGCATGGCGCGGTACATGCCGGCATGCAGGCGAATCTCAACCACATTGGCATTGCGAGCCTGCTCGACGATGCGCGCGCCCTCGCGGTCGATATCGCCCACGTAGTAGACGTAGTTAAAGCGATAGCCGATCTCAGCCAGATAATCGTCCAGGGCATGCGAGACGCTCGCCTTGCATCCGCCGCCAAAAATCACGCCGCCCACCTTGATGCCAAAGAGCTTAGCGTGCTTGCGGCCGCGCAGGAGCTTGACGATCTCGTCATAGGTGTCCAGGTTCTCGACCATAATGAACGGCTTATCGGCGCCCAGCGTAAAGAAACCCGTAAAGTGCACGGGGCGGTTGGGGGCGACCTTAATCGCCTGCATGCTGATGCCCTTTTCGGTCATACGCCGAATTAGACGCTCGCCGTGCTTGCCGTCAAAAGCCTTCTCGTCGTTAAAAATCTGGTAGGCACGCTGGCGGCGCGAGGCAACCGGCGTATCGGCACCTCGGTTTTGCTCGATCCAAGCCTGGATGATTGCGATTTCCTCGGCAATCTTGCGGTTGGACATCTCGTTGTGCTGAGTGCGCTGCGGAGCCTTTTTGCCGTCCTTGCCCTCGACCTTTACGATCTGTGTCTGCTGCTCCTTGATCTTAGAGAGCGCCGTAGGCGTAGGGACAACTTTGAGCAGCTGCCTGCCTAAAACGCGGGCAAGGGCAAACGCCGATACCTCGCCGTGGACGGCCGACTCGGGCTGCTGGGCAGCAGCATCTGCTGCGGCAGACTCCGGCTTCTTCTGAGACCTGCGCTTAGAATCGCCTTGGGAATTGCGCTCGCGCTTCGGCATAGACGCCTGCTTCTGCGGACGATCGGACTTGCTCTCCTTCGCCGGCTGGCGCTTAGGCTGCCCCGAAGAAACCTCGGCCTTCGCATCCTCGTCCTGCGGCGTGGTCTTCTCGGCTGCAGTCTCGGCATGGGAACTGCGACCCCCGCGATGGCGACGGCGGCGAGGCCTGCTCGACGCGCCCTGCTCCGTCTGCCCATCAGTAGGCTGCTCGCCCTTGGCCTCAGCAGCAACCTCAAGCTGCGGCTCAACAGGCTTCTGCTCGCGAGCCGCCGGCTCAACGGTTTTCTCGGTTTGTTCGGCCTTCTCGGCCTGAGCGGTCGGAGCCGGCTCGCCCTTCTCCTGACGCCTTACGGGATACGCGCGCCTCGCAAAACCACGCCCGGGACGGCATGAACCCGGAGCCTTCTTGGCAGACTCCTCAACATCGTCTGCAGCCTCGGAAGGCTCTTCAACCTCATGCGCGACATCCTGCTGCGCAGCCTTAAAGTGGGCACCACGGCGACGCTGGGGCTCCTGGGCCTCCACGGGCTTTTGCTCCTTCGCGGGCCTCTGCGACTCGGCAGCAACCTCGTTCTCAACAGCCTCGGCATCCGTCTCACCCTTTTGAGCAACGGCACGACGGAAGCGCTCCTGCTGGGCGCGGCGCTGCGCATCGCGCTTGCCACCCCCGCAAAAACCGCCGCGTCCTGCCTTGGCCGTAAAGGCACGCACGACGTTCTCATCGAGCAACTCATCGGTATCGACATGCTCACGCGGAGCAGCTTCTTCCACAGCAGGCACGTCAGCGGAATCCTCGACGACAAAATCTTCGACGGACTCGGCAGGCTGCTCCTGGGCATCGCGGATCTCGACATTGATGGTATAGAACGCCGGGCGCCCGTTAATGCCGCTGCCCTCGATCTTGGTCACGATATTTGCCGCGATAAGCTCATCGCGCATCGCCTTGGTGTCGCATTCCTTATCGACGGAGCGGAAAATCTGCGCCAGCGCGCTCGACTTAATCTTGAGCGCCTTGCGGCAGAGCAGGTCGTAGGCAACCAGCTTGGCGCGCTCGGCAGAAAGCGATGTCTGGCTGCTCAGACGCTCAGCCAGAGCATCGACATTGTTTTGATTATCGGAATATACCGTCTTGGCCACGGGGCCCCTTTCATATGCACACATATACGTCCATATGGTACAACGCACGAGCCTATCCACGCAAAACATCTGCGAGAACGCCCTTGCACCACCTGTTCTCACAAGAAAAAAGACCGGGTCCGCTTGATTGCGGACCCGGTCTTTCCGAGTCAAATAGATGGGAGATTCAACCCGTCCGACCGACTAGGCCTTGGCGGCCTCGGCGTCGGCAGGAGCTTCAGCGGCAGCGGCGCGACCGTACTCGGCCTTGCCCATCTCGGACCACTCGGGCTCCTCATCAGGCATGGAGCCGGCCTCCTTGCCGAAGAACTCCTTGAGGCAGTTGACGGCGACGATGAGGCCCAGGACCATCAGCAGGACGGCGAAAACGAGCTGCAGGCCCTTGGTGGCGGCGACGGAAACGGCGGCCGTGGTGGCGGTAGCCGGGATGGTGCCGAAGAAACCGTAGGCCTGGACGGCGGTCATGCAGCCCATGGCGCTCTGGACCAGCGAGGTGAAGGTGCAGCAGAGCAGGAAGGCGACGGGCACGTAGAGCATCCAGCCCTTGCGGCCGGTGCACTTGCAGAACACGGCGAGGGTGATCATGGTCATACCGCCGAGCAGCTGGTTGGAAGCACCAAAGAGCGGCCAGATGTTGGCATAGCCACCAAAGGCAAGGGCGAGACCGGGAAGCAGGGTGACGACCGTGGCGAACCAGGGGTTGCCGAGAACCTTCATGTAGCCGGCCTTGGACTCGATGGCCAGGGCGTCGTTGGTCTGGGCAAAGAACTCGGAGAACGAGGTGCGGGCGATGCGGGCGACGGCGTCGAGCGAGGTCAGGGCCAGAGCGGAAACGTTCATGGTCATGAAGACGGTAGCGAGCGTACCGTCAACACCGAAGGCCTGCATACCGCGGGAGATGCCAGCGGCGAAGATCTGGAACGGGGTGGAAGCGACACCGGCGTTGAGGGCGCCAGTACCGGCGGTGTTCATATCGGAGAACATGATGCCGGCGACGATGATGGCAAGGATGCCGACGAAGGACTCGACGATCATGGCGCCATAACCGACCTTGACGGCGTCCTGCTCCTTCTCGACCTGCTTAGAAGAGGTGCCGGAAGAAACGAGGCTGTGGAAACCGGAGAGAGCACCACAAGCGACGGAGACAAACAGGACCGGGAACATCATGCCGGAGGCAGTGGAGAAGCCGGTGAAGACCGGAGCGGTGATAGTGGCCTGGCCGTTAACGCCCAGGACGACGATGCCGAGGACAGCGCAGGCGATCATGACGATCATCATGATGGAAGTGAGGTAGTCACGCGGGGTCTTGAGCATCTGGATGGGCATAGCGCCAGCGAAGACCAGGTAGACCATGACGACGGCGAACCACTGGAACTTATCCAGGTAGACCGGGAACTGCATACCGACGGCGAACATGAGAACCATGAGGACCACGCCGGTGACGAACTCGGCGGCACCGGTGAGGTTGAACTTCTTCTGGGCCCAACCAAAGGCGATAGCGACGAAGGTGAACAGGATGGAGATGGTGCCAGCGCAGCCAGCGGCATAGGACTTGGTGAAGTCGATGGCACCGGTAGCGGCGCCAGAAGCGTCAACGGCCGGGGTGAACATGAACGTCTTGCAGACCATGTCGGTGAAGGCGGCGATGACGATGATGCAGAACAGCCAGCAGAACAGCAGGAACAGGCGACGGCCGGTCTTGCCGATGTACTTCTCGATGAGCTGAGCGAGCGACTTGCCGTTGTTCTTCATCGAAGCGTACAGAGCACCAAAGTCGTGGACGGCGCCAAAGAAGATGCCGCCGACGAGGACCCAGAGCACGACGGGCAGCCAGCCAAAGGCCATGGCGACGATCGTACCCGTGACAGGGCCAGCACCGCAGATCGAGCTGAACTGATGCGAGAACGCGGTAAAGGCGGAGACGGGCGAGAAGCTCTTGCCGTCCTTCATGCGCTTGGCCGGCGTGAGGGCCTCTTTGTCAACGCCCCACTTGTTGGCCAGCCAGCGGCCGTAGCCCAGATAGCCACAGGCGAGCACCGCCGCGGCCACAACCATGAGCAAAACTCCGTTCATTACATTTCCTCCTCTAAAAAGAACTTCCTAGACATAAAAAATGAGGGCCGTCGGTTGCGCTCGACGGCCCTCATCTTCATCAGCCGCCCGTTATCGTACGGGCTGGCTGTATGTGCTAACCCGCATCAGATAATTACTACGCTGATAATGTTTAGCTGATGCGTGAACATGTCTAAGAAATCCTCTTCAATCATGATGTGAACGATCCGTGCGTGTTCACATCCCCCAGTGGTTGAAAAGGAGTATGAAACTTTAGTTACCTAAAGTCAACGCAAATTTGTAATGGATTTTCAACTTTTTTGAATTTCTCGTTATATAACGCCACTGACCTCGGACTTTACCCAACAAAAGTTTTTGCATGGGAGATACCCCTCGGGAGCCGCGGGAGCCGGGCGGCGCATATGAACTTTCCTGCTCTACAGTCCTGCGCAAGACGGAAAGCACATTAAGTGCTTTCCTTTG
>CABQQR010000022.1:0-30688 GCA_902466395.1 uncultured Collinsella sp. | reverse complement strand
GGCATCGACCTGCGCCGATGCCCCTAAAGTAGACACACATTTTGTCCTATAAGCCTCGATCTGTAACATCTAGCCGCCCAAATCGGGTCTAGATGTTACAGATCGAGATCTTTGATTGAGAGGTTGGGAATTGGACCGAAAACACGGTCCCGGAATAACAAAAAAGCTCGCCGGCTAGGCCGACGAGCTGCAAGTTCTTGGTCGCGGGGGCAGGATTTGAACCTACGACCTCCGGGTTATGAGCCCGGCGAGCTACCAGACTGCTCCACCCCGCAATGTCTGGGCGCCTCATGTGCGCAAGAAAGAATATTACGCGGGAGTTCGGTAAACGGCAAGGAAAATCTCGTAGAGCATAATTCCTTCATATTTAAACCCCTCAGCCCATATCACCGTAAGCGAATCGCAGCCTGTCGCCGACGGCACGTATACAATGGTGCGCGTCCTTTTACGCCGACACCTGGAGTAGACATGCTGCTCGCTATCGATATGGGAAACACGCAGACGGCCATGGGCCTGTTTGACGGAGACGAGCTGGTGCAGTCGTGGCGCATGCCCACCGACCGCTCCTACACCGCCGACGAGATCCATGTGCGCCTGATGGGCTTCTTTAAGATGTACGACCTCTCACTCGACGCGGTCGACGCGGTCGCCTTTGCCGGCGTGGTGCCGCAGCTCTCGCGCGAGTGGCACGCCGTGGCCGACCGCATCGCGGCGGACGCCATCGTCATTGGACCGCAGACGGCGGCCGTGACCAAACTGCGGGCGGCGAACCCCCAGGCCGTGGGCGCCGACCGCGTCGCCAACGCCGTTGCCGCCGAGACCTTCTACGGCGCGCCGGCAATCGTGGTGGACTTTGGCACCGCGACCAATATCGACGTTATCGACGAGAACGGCTATTACATTGGCGGAGCAATCGCACCGGGCATCCGCATCTCCATGGATGCGCTCGCCGCCCGTGCCGCCAAACTCGCCAGCGTTCCGCTCGAGGCGCCCGAGCATGCCATCGGCCGCGATACAGAAGAGTGCATCAAAGTTGGCGCCGTCGTGGGCGCCGCCGCCATGGCCGAGGGCCTGGTCGCGCGCATGAAGCGCGAGCTGGGCCGCGACGATGCCACCGTTATCGCCACGGGCGGCCTCGCCGGCATCGTCGCCGATTCGACCGACGCCTTCGATGTGATCGACGGACAACTTACCATTAAGGGCATCTGCGAAATCTACCGCCGCATGCAGGAGCTGGGGTAAGGCAGGGGCTTAAGTCGAGCATGCCCGATGCCACAGCCCCCGCAAACGTTCGCCAAGCCTATTCCTCAAAACTGAATTATTTTCAATTATGAGGAATAGCAGCTCCTCGAATACACCCAGCACAGCGATATCGTGCATGTTTCCTATTCCTCAAAAACGAAAATTTTTCAGTTTTGAGGAATAGGGCGCTGGCAACCCATTCCCCAGATAGGCGAAACCCTCCCCAGCACAGGCCGAAGAGGGCTTCGTTGTCATCGTTATCTTTGAGCGCGGGCGCCTCGCGTTACAGTCCGCGAATCCGTACGGCCTCGGGCGGAAACTCCTGCTCGCCGGCATCGGTCTTGATGGTCGCGCGACCCCAGATGTCCAGGCCCGCAAACACACCGACCGCAAGCGGCAAACCGTTGGGCGACACCGCCGCGACCTGACGACCCAGCAGTGGCACCATGTCAAAGTACTCGCCCAGCACCGGAGCCAGCGGGCCGGCAGCGCCCTGCGGCGTGTTGGCGGCAACCGCCCAGGCGTCAACGCGGGTCAGCACAGCGGCGGCCAATGCCTCGATCAGCGCCTCATCTGCCATATCCACGCCAAGCTCACCCAGCGCCGCACGCTCAATATCAACCGTCACCGCGGCAAACATGCCCGCAGCACCGGCACCGCCGTTCACGGCAACACGCGCGAGCGACGCCTCAAACGCAGGCGCACCGCACACGATATCGCTCGGCCACTGGATACCCACTTTACCGGCAAGGCCCAACCCCGGCGTCGAAGCCGTGCCCACGAGCGCGTCCATCATGCCCATCGCGGCCACAAACGGCAGGCCGTGGAAGGCGTGCATGTTCACATCGGGGCGCACAACCAGCGAAAACGTCAGCGAAGCATCGCCCACGCTCCACGCGCACCAGCCCGCGGACACGCCCTCGCGGCCCGCGTCACGCGCCGCGTCGAGCTCGGTGCCAGCGGCAACAGCATTCATCTCGATCATCTACATACGCCCCAATTCGCCCACGATATGGCCCACGCGATCCTCGGGCTCCTTGACCTCGACGCCGTTGTAGCGGAAGAACCGAGCCGGGTCGTGCATCAGGTCCTCGAGCGGCACCAGCACAAAGTCACGCTCGCCAATCAGCGGATGCGGCAGGCGCAGCTTCTTGCCGCCGTGGGTCTCGCCGTCCATCCACAGCAGGTCCAAGTCGATGGTGCGCGGGCCGTTGGCCTTGGCCTTCTTGGAACGGTCGCGGCCCAGCTCGGCCTCGATCTTCATGAGCTCGTCAAGCAGCACCAGCGGAGCCAGCTCGGTCTTAATCTCGATGACGGCGTTGGCAAACGCGTCCTGGCGCGTCTCGTAGGCCGGCTCGCTCTCGTAGATCTTGGAGGAGTTGGACACGCAGGTGAGTGGAATCTCGGCGATCATGTCGCGTGCGGCGCGGATGTTGTCACAGCGATGCCCCAGGTTGGAGCCCACGGCCACAAACGCGCGGCGCGGCTGCGGCTTGGCAACCGCCCAGTAGCCGTTCAGGAACTGCGCAAAGCCCGCGGCGTCGTGCACGCGCACAATGTTGGCACCGGCCTGGATGGCGCCCAGGCACACGCCAAACGTAGCGGCATCGCGCTCGGCGGCCTCGGTCACGCCCGAGACGGCGCCCACAAAGCGCTTGCGCGATACGGCGCACATGAGCGGATAACCCAGTGACGCCATCTTGGCAGTCTCGCGCTGGATGACGATGTCCTCGTTGGCCGTCTTGCCAAAGCCCGGACCGGGATCAATGCAGATGCGGTCGCGCGACACGCCGGCGTGGATGAGCGCGCGGGCCTGGTCGGACAGAAAGCCCATGACGCGGCGCATGATGGGCGCCGAATCGGGCAGGGTGAAGCGGCGGAGCTGCGAGGTGGGCACGTAGGCTTCCTCGCGGCGGGCGCTGCGGCGCATCATGGCGGCCAGGCGGTCATTGGGCTCCGATGCGGCCTCGGTGGCCTCGGGCGCGGGCGCGACGGTCTCGGCGGCAGCAGCCTGCTCGGCGGCCGGCGTCTCCTGCTCGCTTGCAGGCTCGGTCGCGGGCTCCGGATCGCCAAACGGCAACGAGGGCTGCACCACGCCGCCCGGAAGCTTGGCCTCCGGCTTAGGCTCGCCCAGCAACTTGCCGCGACGGCGGCGAGCCGGCTTCTCAGCCTCACGCGCGGCCTCGGCAGCCGCCTCGCGCGCCTTCTCGGCAACAAACGCCGCAGCCGAGGTATCGAGCTGCACCGTTGCGTGCGTGCGTGTAGGCGCGGCGACCTCGCCGGCATGCATCACGATGACGCCGCAGGTGCTCGTCTTAACAAACTCGACCATCTTGGGGTCGGTGAAGCCCGTCACGTCGTTGACGATCGAGGCGCCGCAGCGCACGGCCGCCTTGGCAACCGCCACGTGGCGCGTGTCGATCGAGACGATGGCGCCCTCTTTGGCCAGCGCGCGCACCACGGGCAGCACGCGGCGAGCCTCCTCGTCGGGATTAACCGGGGTAAAGCCGGGGCGCGTGGACTCACCGCCCACGTCGATGATGTCGGCGCCGGCGTCAAGCATCGCCAGGCCGTACTCGATGGCGGCATCCGGGTCGAAGTGCTCCCCGCCGTCGCTAAACGAATCGGGCGTCACGTTGAGGACGCCCATGATGCGCGGACGGTCAAAGCTGAGCTCATACTTTCCGCACCGCCATGTCTTGCTGTCGTTCGCCATGAACATCCTCCTAAAATGCCCACGCCGCCGAGCTTGGGGAGCTGGCGGCGGGGTCGCTTTGCACTCAGTCTTTCTATTGTATCCGCGCACACGGGCTAGAACGCAAACGCGGCCGCGATGTCGCAAGAAATCAGCAGGTCGGCATTTGCATCCTGATCGGTAGGCGCCAAATTGCAAATGGCCAGCGTATCGCCAGTAAAGTAACGCGTAAGGCCTGCCGCCGGATACACCACGAGCGAGGTCCCACCCACAATGAGGGCATCGGCCGCGGCAATGGCGGCAACGGCACCGGTCAACACATGCTCGTCGAGCGGCTCTTCGTAGAGCACCACATCGGGCTTGATGCGACCACCGCACGCGGGGCACACGGGCACGCCCGCGGCGTCCTCGTGCTCGCGCGAGCAAATCCACTCGGCGCTATAGACCGCGCCGCACGACTGGCAAATGTTGCGATGGACCGATCCGTGCAGCTCGAACACGCGCTGCGAGCCCGCCATCTGATGCAAGCCGTCGATGTTTTGCGTCACCACGGCATCAAGCTTGCCGGCGCGCTCCAGCTCGGCCAGCTTGGTGTGACAGCGGTTGGGCTTAGCGTTAAGCGCGATCATCTTGGTGCGGTAAAAGTCGAAGAACTCGGCCGGATGTGTCTCATAAAAGCTATGCGAGAGCATAGTCTCGGGCGGGTAGGCAAACTGCTGGTGATACAGGCCGTCCACGCTGCGGAAATCGGGGATGCCACTTGCCGTGGAAACACCAGCGCCGCCAAAGAAGACCACGCGCTTGTGGGTGTCAAACAGATCCGCCAGCGCGGCGGACGCCTGCCTGGGGTCCGATATTGCCTGCGTCATATGAGCCCTCCGTCCTTGTTGATCGGGCGGCGTCGGGCGATGTCCCAGCATGCGACCTTTAAGTCAGCATGCGCGGAGCCCACCCCGCCCCTGTTGCGCTAATCTTAAGCCTGCCAACCCCGTCGAAAGGACACCATGCCTCAGACTTACACTTTCGCCTCGTGGAACGTCAACGGCCTGCGCGCCGTGCTCAAAAAGGACCCGAGCTTTATCCAGATCGCGCAAGAACTCGACGTCGATATCCTGGCGCTGCAAGAGACCAAGTTGCAAGAAGGCCAGGTCGATATTGACCTGCCCGGCTATCACCAAACCTGGAGCTACGCCGAGCGTAAAGGCTATTCGGGCACTGCGGTCTTTAGCCGCCAGGAACCGCTGCGCGTGCTGCACGCCGACGCACTGCTACCCTACGCCGGCGAGAACGAGGCGGCCGTACTCGTCGCCCAAGCCGCAACCGAGGGCCGCGTCTGCGCGCTGGAGTTCGACAAGTTCTGGTTTGTGGATGTCTACACTCCCAACGCGCAAAACGAACTCGCCCGCATCGACGTGCGCATGGCCTGGGACGATGCTTACCGCGGCTTTTTGAACGCACTCGAGCGCGAGACCGGCAAACCCGTCGTGACCTGCGGCGACTTTAACGTGGCGCACGAGGAAATCGACCTTAAGAACCCCAAGTCCAACCGCGGCAACGCCGGCTTTTCGGACGAAGAACGCGGCAAGTTTACCGAGCTGCTCAACGCCGGCTTTACCGATACCTGGCGCACGGCAAACCCCGACGTCGAGGGCGTCTACAGCTGGTGGAGCTATCGCTTTAATGCCCGCAAGAACAACGCAGGCTGGCGCATCGACTACTTCCTGGTAAGCGACGCAATCGCCGACAACGTACGCGACACCGGCATCCGCAGCGACATCTTTGGCAGCGACCACTGCCCCGTCACCCTCACGCTAGAGCTCTAGCCCCAACTGATCCCCTGGGGACGGAGGAAAACGGATCATTTTGGGCCTCGTGAGGGTATCCGTGTGACCCATCCGCCACGAAACACGCCCATCTACTACGTTTAAGCCACCACCCTCAACCACAGCGAACAACGCCAAAAGAAAACCGCAGGTAGAAAGCCTGCGGTTTTTCATAAAACGCGAACATTGTCGGGGGCATCAAGCTAAACGTAGTAGATGGGCCAGTTTCGTGGCAAGCGCCGTCAACTGATTCCCTGGGGACATCTGGGGACGGAAGAAAATGGATCAATTTGGCTCTCTGAGGGCCACGATGCCCGTCATATCAGCCGGCCATTCCAAAACTTTGCCGGTTTACGGGGCTGAATCGCGAACCCCTAACCATACGCAATTCCGAGATAATAAAATCGCAGGTAGACGGTGTGCCCTATTTCGAAAAATGCTGGTATGGTCGGCCCGCGCTAATCTAGCCCCGTAAACCGGCATAGTTTTGAAATGGCACTTCGGCAGTATTGATTCCCGCCCCGGCGTAACCAACCCTACAGCCCGTATTTCACGACGACTCGGTTGATGCGGCGACACCAAGGCTTGTACAGGGCGACCAAAAACACGCAGGTCGCAAGGCCGTGCGTGATATCGAACGGTACGGCGGTGGCAAGACGCGCCATGGCACCCGCCCACGTGAGCGGCTGTACAAACCCAATGATGTCATACGCGTTGATCACAACGCCGTACAGCAAACCCGAAGCAAAGCCGTAGATCAACAGCGCCGGCATACGCACGGTGCCATCGGCGCGATCAAAAGCGCCGGCATGCGCCAACGCACCGCCAACGTATCCCACGAGCCCCCAGGCATACATCTGCCACGGCGTCCACATGCCCTGTCCAAAAAAGAAATTGCTGGTCAGCGCCGCCAGCGCGCCAACCATAAAACCATTGCGGCAACCAAGCGTCGCCCCCGCGATAATGGCGATGGCGCTCACCGGTTTAAAGTCGGGAATGGGGCCAAACAGAATGCGCCCCGCCGCAGCCAACGCCGCCAGAACCAGCGTTGGCACAATCTGGCGTAAGCCCGGGCGCGACGCCTCGTAGCCCGCAAAGAACAGCGCGAGCACCAGCGCCACCACGACAAGCATGGCAAGCGCCGCCTGTTCAACGCCCGCCAGCAACGCCGCAGCCATCACGGCTGGCACCGCCAGCAGCAGCGGTATCTCCAGTTTTGCGAGTAGGCGCACGATGCGATAATCCGCCATCCCATCACGCCCTATAAAACACGTTGTCGGCAAAGAAGTCGACCGGCGGCTCCATGCAGGCAATCTCACCGTCAAACATCATGGCAACGTCATCGGCAACCTGCTCGGCAAAATCCAGATCGTGCGTGGCCATGATGACGGTGCCACCAACCTTCGCATGGTCACGCAGGGCGCGGGCGATGATGCGGCGGCTGAACAGGTCTAGACCCTTGGTGGGCTCATCGAGCAATAGCAGTTCGGGGCCGATTAGCAGCAGTTTTGCCAATGCAAGCAGTTGACGCTGCCCGCCCGAAAGATCGTACGGATGGCGCCCATCCAGACCCGACAGCCCCAAGCTCGCCGCACGCTCCCGCGCCAAGTTCTCGTCATATCCGCAGGTCGAGGCCCATTCCATCAGCTCGTCGCGCACCGTCTCGGCAACCAACAACGCCTTGGGATTCTGAGGCAGCAGCGCCGCCGATGCCGCCCCACGCACCATGCGACCACGCTGCAACTTGACCGTTTTGGCCAGCACCGAGAGCATCGTCGACTTGCCGCAGCCGTTTCCGCCCACAATCGCATGCACCGCGCCAGTCGAAAACGCCACATCGAGTCCGCGCAGCACCCAGCCGGACGCCCGATCGTAGCGAAACCAGCTTCCTGTCAAGGTGGTGGCCGAGCCAGCGTACATTTTTGGGAGTATTCTGCATCCACCGGCGCGCGATGACGCCCCCGAGTCGTCCTGCGGCAAGATTTGCGCCTCAAATTTAGCCGATTTGTCCGTTTTTGGTCCCTTTTTCGCACCCGCAACGTCCGCGTGCGGGTCTAAAGAGCCCTGCCGGCCACCAGCGATGCTGAAAATTCCGTTTTTTGCACGCCGCGAGCCACCCCACCCTGGCACCTCGCCAGAAAACAGCTCTTCGCGATGCCCCAAGGAGGCAATGTCGGCCACCTCGCGCACGCGGCCGCCCTCAATCCGATACGCGCACGTCGCATACTCGAGCATTGGGCGCGGTTGATGCGTAGCCACAACAACCGTGCAGCCCAGCTCGCGATTCACACGAAACAGCGCGTGCAGAAAATTCTTCTCGGCAACGGGATCGAGCTGAGACGTGGGCTCGTCGAGTAGCAGCACACGCGGACGCAGCGCCAGGACGGCGGCAAGCGACAGCAGCTGCTTGCGGCCACCCGAAAGCGTATCGGTATCGCGATGAAGCCAGTCCTCCAGACCAAAGAAATAGCTGGTTTCGGCAACACGGCGGCGCATCTCGTCGCGCGACACCCCCAGATTCTCTAGGCCAAACGCCATCTCGTGCCACACGGTCTCGCACACAATCTGGTTCTCGGGATCCTGGAACACGTAGCCCACGCACTCCGCAGACGCGCGCACGTCCATGTCGGCAACGTTCTCGCCCAGCACGCGCGCATCGCCAGTGCGCTCGCCCGCCGGAGCGATCTCGGGCTTGAGCAGCGACAGCAGCGTCGACTTACCCGATCCGGTACCGCCAACAAGCAGCGCAAATGCACCTTGGGGAACAGACCAGTCGAGCCCCTCGAGCACCGCAGCATCAGCCCCGGGGTAGGCAAAGCTCAGGCTCCGCGCCTCAATCGCCGGCATATCCGGGCCGCACGCCGCACCCGACACCGGGCCCCTATCCAACCGAGCCATCAGCCAAACCCCTTCTCATCGATCACATGCAACACGCAGGGCAGCACCATCCATGCAGCGTACACGACATAGCCCAGCCACGGCGCCGGCACCGAGAGCTGCGGATAAAACGAATACTGCGTCGTCGCGGTCCATGCCACCGCCACCGCGGCGGCACCAAACACCGCAAGTCCAACCAGCGCGGCAGCATCGCCGCGCGCCAGCCGATACCACGCATACGTCGTACGGCGCGACGCAGCACCCCACCCGCGCGAGCGCATGGCATCCGCGCGCTCAAGCGAATCTTCCATGCCCCAGCCCATCAACACGCTCGACGCCCGCAGGCGCGAGCGCACGGGGTCGGCCGGCGCGCGGCCCGGCACATCAATCGCATCCTGCACCGCCAGCACCGTACGACCGCGGCGCAAAAACTGCGGGATAAGCCGCATGCACATCGAGATCATGAGCGCAATCACCGGTGCGGCATTGCCCAGCAGCGCGAGCACCTTGTCGTATTCGAGCATCGATGCCGCAGCCTCAAACCACAACACGCTCGCCACGAACAGCCCGCCCATGCACAGGCCGTATACCATGCTCTCCAGATACACCGCGCGCATGCCAATACGGAACAGCTCCGTCGAGCCCGAGGCGCTAAACAGCGGATTGAGCACCGCAACGATCAAAATCACCGGCAGCTGCCAGCGGAGTGCGCCCAGCGTGCGGGCAGCCCCACGCGTCGCAAATCCATACGCCAGCCCGCCCGCAAGCGACAGCGCGATCAGCACCGGTTGCATCGAGAACATGGTGAGCCCCAGCGTCAGCACCATGTAGAGGGCCGGCACAGCCGGATGCGACATCGAGAATGCCGCGACGGGCTCGTTGCCCGATTCCTCTCGCATGATATCCACGGGCACCCCATCCCCTCGCTCAAACGTCAACGCCGCAGCGCCGCCACCATACACAACCAGCGCAAACACCGCGTCAACGGCACCGACATCGGCGGCAATGCGTCAATCGTTACGCGCTCATCATATGCCTGCGGTATCATATTGCGCCGTGTATCGTTTCCAAACACACGTCTCTATAACGTAACAGGAGATCACATGGACGCAACCGCAATTATCCTCGCCGCCGGCGAGGGCACCCGCATGAAGTCGAACCACTGCAAGGTTTCGCACAAGATCCTGGGCAAGCCCATGGTTCAGTGGATCGTCGACGCCACCATCAAGGCCGGCTGCAGCCGCGTCGTGGTTGTCATCGGCAGCCATGCCGACGAGATGCGCGCCCTCATCGACGGCGCCTACGCCAACAGCGCCACCAAGGTCGAGTGCGTCGAGCAGACCGAGCGTCTGGGCACCGGTCACGCCGTGAAGGTCGCACTCGAGGCCTGTGGCATCACGCAAGGCCCCGTCGTGGTGCTCAACGGCGACCTGCCGCTCATCACCGCCGACACGGTCGCCAAGTTCGCACAGACCGTCGCCACCGGCGAGCTCGCCTGCACCGTCATGACCATGACCCCGCCCGATCCTTTCGGATACGGCCGCATCAAGCTGGGCGCCGATGGTCAGATCGAGCGCATCATCGAGCAGAAGGACTGCACGCCCGAGCAGGCCGCCACACTGCTGGAGTGCAACGCCGGCTGCTACGCCTTCGACGGCGCGCAGCTCGCAGCCCACATCGACGAGATCGGCAACGACAACGCGCAGTCCGAGTACTATCTGCCCGACATGCTCGAGATCCTCAAGGGCCACGGCCAGGCAGTCTCCATCTTCCACTGCGACGACTACCGCGATGGCCTGGGCGTCAACAGCCGCATCCAGCTCGCGCAGCTTACCGCCATCGCGCGCGACCGCATCAACGAGCACTGGATGGCCGAGGGCGTCACGTTCATCGACCCCACGCAGGCTTGGATCGGCCCCGACGCCACCATCGGCCGCGACACCGTCGTGTGGCCGCAGACGCACCTGATCGGCCACGTCACCGTGGGCGAGGAGTGCCAGCTCGGCCCCAACAGCCGCCTCACCGACACCACCGTCGGCAGCGGCTGCACCATCGATGAGACCATCGCCATCGAGGCCGTCATCGAGAATGGCGTCGACTGCGGCCCGCGCGCCTACCTGCGCCCGGGCACCCACATGCTCGACGGATCCAAGGCCGGCACGCACGTGGAGATCAAGAAGTCCACGATCGGCGAGGGTTCCAAGGTGCCGCACCTGTCCTACATCGGCGACACCACCATGGGCCCCGGCGTCAACGTGGGCGCGGGCTCCATCACCTGCAACTACGACGGCGTCCACAAGCACAAGACCGTCATCGGCAAGGACGCCTTCATTGGCTCCGACACCATGATGGTCGCGCCCGCCCAGATCGGCGACGGCGCGCTCGTGGCCGCCGGCTCCGTCATCACCGATCCGGTCCCGGCTGACGCACTCGGCCTGGGCCGCGCCCGTCAGGTAAATATTGAGGGCTGGGCCGCCGATTATCGCCGCCGTCTGCACGAGGACGACGAGGTATAACGTTTTACCAAGCACAAAAGGAGCTGCTCCATGGGGGCGGCTCCTTTTTCTATCGTGACCTGCGCAACCGGATGAGTGGTCGGTTCGTGTCCGTTGGCGGTAAAGACGTTATCAGGACCCGATAAACCCCGCCGCGCGGTTACAATGCAACAAGGCATCTATATGGCATTCGATGTATAAAGGAGAAGGGTAATGCCGATTAATGATCCCGAGAAGTCGGAGAATATGCGCAAGTCCATCCGCGTGTATTCCGGTTCCTCCAACCGTCCCCTCGCTCAGAAGATTGCTGAGTACCTTGGGGTCGAGCTTTCGGGCCTTACGCTAAAGCAGTTCGCCAATGGTGAGATTTACGCCCGCTACGACGAGACCGTCCGCGGCGCCGACGTCTTCCTGATTCAGTCCGTGGCCGGCGGCAACGTCAACGACATGCTCATGGAGCTGCTCATCGCCACCGACGCTGCCAAGCGCGCATCCGCCCGCTCCATCACCGCCGTTATCACCCACTACGGCTATGCCCGCCAGGACCGCAAGGCCGGCCCGCGCGAGCCCATCACCGCCCGCCTCGTCGCCAACCTGCTCGAGCGTGCCGGCGTCAACCGCATCATCACCCTCGACCTGCACCAGGGCCAGATCCAGGGCTTCTTCGATATCCCGGTTAACCACCTGTCCGCACTGCCGCTGTTTGGCCAGTACTACAACGACATGCACTTCGACACCGACAACCTGGTTGTCGTCTCCCCCGACGTGGGTCGCGCCAAGGCCGCCAAGAAGCTGTCCGACATGCTCGGCTGCGACCTGGCCATCGCCCACAAGGGCCGTCCGCGCCACAACGCCGCCGAGGTCATGGGCATCATCGGTGACATCAAGGGCAAGACCTGCATCATCAACGACGACATGATCGACACCGCTGGCACCCTGTGCGCCAACGTCAAGGAGCTCAAGGCTATGGGCGCCGGCGACATCTACGTCTGCGCCACCCACGGCATCTTCTCCGGTCCGGCCATCGAGCGCCTGAACGATGCCCCCATCGTCGAGTGCGTCGTCACCGACGCCATCCCCGTCGAGGTTGGCGGCAAGATCAAGACCATCTCGGTCGCCGAGGAGTTCGCTCAGGCCATCTCCGCCGTTTACCACGAGGAGCCCGTCTCCACGCTCGTCGGCGGCGACTTCGCGCTGTAGTCCAACGCGTATCGCATCATCTTTGATGTTTTTAAAGGGTCGGAAGCTCGCTTCCGACCCTTTTTCTATTCCTCGCCAATCCGCCCTGGACAGTTAGTTCAGATACGTATTTTTTAAAGCTCCAAAGGTCCGTTCGGAGCCTTCTGAGCTCCCCGGCGGATGCCATGCCGCCCGAAGCTCATCGTTTTCGAGTACAACCGCCGCATATATTATCTTCAAATCGCCCTCGAAGGCCCTTAGAAACACCTCGAACGCCCGCCGCCTTATACGTATCTGAACTAACTGTCCAGTAGCCATCGTCAACCTTCTCGGCAGAGCTCAATTTCCTGCAATCCCCTCAACCGATTCCACCGATTTCCTAACACCCGGCCGTTCATGGCGCCCAGCACCCCGCTGAGCGAAAAGAACGGTATGGCGGTCGCATTCTGCCGCCAACTTAGTACGTTATAGCTATGACGACCGTGATTTCACATTTCTCCGCCCTCCGCGCAATTCGTCGCGCACGACGGGCGTACTCTGCCCTACCCTGGAGCTCCATTGATAGTGAACAGCAAGCACAGGCCTTGGCTAGCTGCATTCCCAATAATGACGCGATAGACTTTGGCGCACTTTCGATACTCGACGCCTGGAATGAAGATGATTCCGAGCTGCTCGATCTTCTCGTTTCAAACGAAGGCAACCGACGCCCCGACAAGCGACTTCTTCAGCATATTCTCTCCGCTCCGCTTCCTGAAGGTGCAATTATGCACGTCGAGGCCGACATCTACGCAACGTCTCCTGCCATGACAGCCATGCTTTGTTCTAAAAATGAATCAGTCGCCAAAACCTTGATGCTTCTCATGGAACTGGTCGGAACTTACTCCCTTCCTCCCGGGGCAACATACCCCATTGCCCATGACGACATCTGGCCCAAGGGCGATGGCTACGAAGCGACGGGCGATCTTGATTGCCTGGGCAACCAGTCAGCGGCCGAACAACAGAACGAAACCCGCTATGAACAGGCGCACTACAAATGCGATCCCGCCACGACCATCGAAGAGCTCGAGGCGGTCGCACGGTTCGCCAAAAGTAGCTCATACGCCTCGTTTCGCACGGCAGTCAAACTCGCCCGGGCTGGATCCGCATCCCCAGCCGAATCCCTAATGTTTGCCGTTCTCGGAGCGCCCATGCGCTTTGGCGGATTCGGATGTTGCAGCCTGCCCATGGGAGGCCTGCTACTCAACCATCGAATCGACTTCGATACTCTTGCGGTCAACATGTCCTCGGGCATCCTCTATGCCATCTGCGACCTATATTGCCCGGCAGCCGGAGTCGACAACGAATACAACGGAATTGGGCATGAGCTTCAAAACGCTCGCATCCACGATGGCAATCGAAATAATGGCCTCAAGGCCATGGGCATCCACGTCCTGGTTATCAATCGCGACCAAATGAAAGACCTTGTTGCACTCGAAGCCTTCGCCCAAACGATGCATCGACTCACAGGAGTCCGATTCCGGTACCGTATCAAGGGCTATCGCAAGCGTCAGGCCGCTTGGCTCAACGCTCTGCGGGCCGGAACCGGCCTCGCGCCGGTCTAAACGGCGAATCACCCGTGCGCCGTCGAGCAGGGCTGGGCAGTTAGTTCAAATACGTATAAATGGACGCATTGAATTAGACTGTTTTGCAGCTATCTCTATACCATTCGCCCTATTTGAAGGCAGGGTAGACTTCAAAACAACGCCATATGGACTAACTAAAGCTCCAAAACAACGTATCGGCATTGAATTGAGTAATTCGAGTCCTCAGAACTTATACGTATCTGAACTAACTGTCCACCTCGGATTTCGACGTCCGTCCAAACGCCCCCAAACGCCCTCAATTACCCTCCATTTGACAGCGGCAACAGGGTCGCTCACCATAGCAGGCGACAAATCAACGAAAGGATGAACATGGCAGCTGCACAGCCGCTTAAGATTCGCATGGTTGCCGGGCTTGGCAACCCGGGCGAGGAATATGCCGAAACCCGCCACAACGCCGGCTTTAAGGCGATCGATGAGCTGGCCCGTCAGGCCGGTGTCACGTACTGGAAAAACCAGGCCGGCGCCGAGGTCGCGCTCATCAACATCAACGATCCCGAGGAAGAGGGCGGCAAGCGCCAGATTGTACTGGTCAAGCCTCAGTCGTACATGAACACCTCGGGCGGACCCATCTCCAAGCTCTGCCGCGAGTACAAGATCAAGGCCGAGGAGCTGCTCGTCATCCACGACGAGCTCGACATTCCCGCCGGTGACGTGCGCGTCAAGGTGGGCGGAGGCCATGCCGGTCACAACGGCCTGCGCTCCATCATCGACAAGATGGGCAGCCGCGACTTTAGCCGTATCCGCACCGGCATCGGCAACCCTCCCGGCAAGATGGCCGTGGCCGACTACGTGCTCAAGCAGCTGCGTGCCCGCGAGGCCGAGGATTTCCAGGACACCTGCGCCCGCGCGGCCGACGCCGCGGGCCTCGCCATCGTGCACGGCGTGATCTATGCCCGCGACCACGTCAACGGCGCCGCTTCCTCCAACGGCAAGCACTAAAACCTACCATTTAGGGATGTTTATTTTGGCAGGTTTTATCTACAGAAACGCCCCGGTGGCCGCATCGCAATAAACCCCGCGCTGCCATACACGCATAACACCCCAAAGGGGGCCGGCCTCATCACAACCCGAGGCCGGCCCCCTTTGCCGTTTTACCTGATAAAACCGACCAAAATAAACCTATCCCTATTTGGTAGGTCGAAGTGGATAAACCCTTTTCCCAACCGCCGAAGATACACGTAAACGGCATGTCCATGAGGGTATAATTTGCACCGTATGTCTGCACAACGCCTGTGCGCGTACGGTTTTATTCGGGCTACCGTCCATTTCCGTGGAGGCACGGTTCGGCAGCCCTAACAAGAGAGGGGTTCTATGTATAAGATCCTGGAGAAGACGCAGTTCTCGGAGAAGGTGTTCAAGTTCCGCATCGAGGCGCCTGCAATCGCCAAGCATGCGCACGCTGGACAGTTCCTCATGGTCCGCGCCAACGAGACGGGCGAGCGCGTCCCGTTTACCCTGGCCGGCTGGAACGGTGACGAGGGCTGGGTCGAGTTCATCTTCATGGTGATCGGCAAGACCACCGAGATGCTGTCCACCTACGAGGCCGGCGAGTCGCTGCGCGACGTCGTGGGCCCGCTGGGCGTTCCCACCGAGATGGCCGAGGGCCCCTGCGCCGTCATTGGCGGCGGCGTCGGCCTGGCAATTGCCTTCCCGGTCGCCAAGCACCTGGTCGAGACCGGTCACGAGGTGCACGCCATCATGGGCGCCCGCACCAAGGACCTCCTGCTCATGGAGGACCAGTTCCGCGAGCTCCTCGACGAGGACCACATCCACATCACCACCGATGACGGTTCCTACGGCGAGCAGGGCGTTGTCACCGCTCCGCTGGAGCGCCTGCTGCAGGACAAGGCCGTGAGCCAGGTCTTCTGCGTCGGCCCCGTTCCGATGATGAAGTTCTCGACCCTCACCGCCCAGAAGTACGACACCCCCATCACCGCGTCCCTCAACCCCATCATGGTTGACGGCACCGGCATGTGCGGCTGCTGCCGCGTCGAGGTGGGCGGCGTGACCAAGTTCGCTTGCGTCGACGGCCCCGACTTCGATGCCACCCTGGTCGACTGGGATGACCTTCGCGCCCGCCAGGCCGCTTACCGTTCCGAAGAGGGCGAGTCCCTCAAGGCCTATGAGGAAAAGAGCTGCGCATGCCACTAGTTAACGGTCGTTTCGTTGCCGATATGAAGTCGCCCCGCACCCCCGATAACGAGGAGCCTGCTGCCGAGCGCGCCTGCGACTTCCGCCCCGTCGACAAGGGCTTCACCGAAGAGATGGCGCTGGCCGAGGCCGAGCGCTGCCTCAACTGCAAGAAGCCGTTCTGTGTTGAGGGCTGCCCCGTCAACATCAACATTCCCCGCTTTATCGAGCAGATCCGCGCGAAGGACTTCGGCGGCGCTCTCGATACCATTCGCGAGGACTCCATGCTTCCCGCCATCTGCGGCCGCGTCTGCCCGCAGGAGAACCAGTGCGAGGGCAAGTGCATCCGTGGCAAGAAGTCCGAGCCCGTGGCCATCGGCCAGCTCGAGCGCTTCCTGGGTGACCGCCCCGAGCTCGCCTCCACGCCCAAGATGGCCCCCAAGAACGGCAAGAAGGTCGCTGTCGTCGGCTCCGGCCCGTCCGGCATCACCTGCGCCGGCGAGCTCGCCCGTAACGGCTTTGACGTCACCGTCTTCGAGGCCTTCTTCACCGGCGGCGGCGTGCTGGTCTACGGCATCCCCGAGTTCCGTCTGCCCAAGGCAGTCGTCAAGCGCGAGATTGACGGCCTGGAGGACATGGGCGTCAAGTTTGAGTACAACTCCGTCGTGGGCAACATGGCCACGGCCGAGGAGCTGTTCGAGCAGGGCTTCGACGCTATCTACGTGGCGACCGGCGCTGGCCTGCCCAAGTTCCTCAACGTCCCCGGCGAGAACCTGCCCAACGTCTTCTTCGCGAACGAGTACCTCACCCGCGTGAACCTGATGAAGGCCAACAAGTTCCCCGAGTACGACACCCCCACCAAGCACGGCAAGAACGTCGTTGTCTTTGGCGGCGGCAACGTGGCCATGGACGCCGTCCGTACCGCCAAGCGCCTGGGCGCCGAGCACGCCATCATCGCCTACCGTCGTACCGAGGACGAGATGCCCTGCCGTCGCGCCGAGCTGCACCATGCTAAGGCCGAGGGCGTCGAGGTTCTGCCGCTCGTCTCCCCGCTCGAGTTTGTCGCTGGCGAGGACGGCTCCGTGTGCGCCGCCAAGGTCCAGAAGATGGAGCTCGGCGAGCCCGACGAGTCCGGCCGCCGTCGCCCGGTGCCCATCGAGGGCGCCATCGAGGAGATCCCCTGCGACGTCGCGATCTCGGCTATCGGCACCAACGCCAACCCCTTCGCTGCCAAGATCGGCGGCAAGATGGAGCTCAACAAGTGGGGCTACATCGTCGCCGACGAGGAGACCGGCCAGACCACCGATCCCCGCATCTGGGCCGGCGGCGACATCGTCACCGGTGCCGCTACGGTCATTCTGGCGATGGGCGCCGGCAAGAAGGCCGCCGCTTCGATCACCAAGAGCCTGCTGGGCGAGTAATCACCTGCAGCACTAGCCATCAAACGGCAAAGTCCCCGTCGAGCACACGCCCGGCGGGGACTTTTTTCTATGCCGGCCGCCCCAACCACCACGATGGGGCAGGCACCTTTGTGGTGGTTGGGGACTTGCCCGGTCGTTTTGTCTCAATCTGTAACAGCTGGAGTCCGTTGAGCCCTGCAGTTGTTACAGATCGAGATATTGTGCCGGCCGCCCACGCCGCATCTCAATCTGTAACAGTTAGAGACCAAATATGCCGCCTGGTGTTACAGATCAAGACGTTGGGCTGACGGCCGAACGGTTCATCTAAATCTGTAACAGTTAGAGCCATTTTCGCTGGCTTGGTGTTACAGATCGAGATTTTGCAAAAGCCGAGGATAGGCACTGCCGCCAAGGCCTTTCCCTCGGCCTAAAACAAAACCCCCACAAAGGTGCCTGTCCCCTTTGTGGGGGTTTGGTCGGCTAGCCTTCGAGCTGGGCGACTTTGTAGCGGTAGGCAGCGGCGATAACGTCTTTGCAGCCTTCGCGGCCCAGCTTGGCGCGGTTGACGACGATGTCTTTACCGCTCGTCATCTTCCACTTGCCGGCGCTGTAGCGCTTGTAAAATGCCTCGCGTGCCTTCTGCTGCTGCTTGACCAGCTTGGCGCCCTTCTTTTTGTTGAGGCCACGCTTCTTGCGCACGATCTCGACGCGGTCCTCAAAAGGAGCGGTCACCAGCACGGCGATGTGGTTGGGATTGTTGCGCAGCAGATAATCGGACAGACGACCCTCGATAATGCAGCTCTCGGTCTCGCCCAGGTCCAAGATCACCTGGCTCATCTTTTGGAACAACTTGTCCGAGTACGAACGCGCATCGTAGCGGTCGGGCAGAAACGCCATGTTCTCCACGGCCAGGCGTTCGTCGTAAGCGGCCATCTTGTCGAGTGACTCGCCCGCGCGCAGCGACGCACGTACCAGCAGCTCGTTATCGTACAGCGGAATCCCCAACTCGTCGGCAAGCATGCGACCAATCTCGTGGCCCTCGGCGCCAAAGTCGCGCGCGATGGTAATGACCACAGGATTCTTCTTATTCTCCAGATCGCTCATCGCGATTCCTTTCTAACAAATGAGAAATAGGCGATTCCTGATTCCCATTTTGTCACTTACGACCGTCCCGGTTTCCCAAGTGCGGCAGATTGCCCCGAAAGAGGAGCGCCGCGTACTAAATGTACGCAAGCGACGATTGAGGGACAAGGTGCCGTGCTTGGGGAAGCAGGACTATGCGGCCACAATACGGCGTTGATACGCCCTCACCAGCAGCGAGATACCAAAGTTGAGCACAAAGTACATCGCAAACACCAGGCCGTAGAGCATAAGCACCTGCGACAGGTCGATCGCGTGGGCCATTACGACGTTTGCCGTGTACATGAGCTCGGCCACGTTAATACCCGAAAGATACGAGCTGTCCTTAATGACGGTCGTGCACTGGCTAAACAGCGCCGGAATGATCGTCTTAAACGTCTGCGGCAGAATGATGTAGCGCATAGTGGCAAAGAAGCCGAAGCCCTGGCTCTGCGCCGCCTCAAACTGGCCGCGCGGAATCGAGTTGAGGCCGCCGCGCACAATCTCGGCCATAACGGCGCTGGTAAACAGCGTAAAGGCGATGGTCGAAATCACAATGTCCAAACCCTGCACCGTAAAGTAGATAAACAGAATCCACAGCAGGTTCGGCGTGCAACGGAACAGCTCGATATAGGCGCTCACCAAAATACGGAACGGGCGGGGCGCATAGCTTTTAACGAGCGCCAGCACCGTGCCAAAGATGAGCGAGAAAAAAATCGACAGCGCCGAGATCTCTATGGTCTTAACAAAGCCGCCCCAAATGTAGAGCAGGTTGGTCGCGTTGAAGATTTCCATGCGCTAGGCCTCCTCTACGTTGTCGAGCCCCAGCTCGGCCAGGCTCACGCCGCGCGGACGCTCCTTGGAGCGGCGCTCGAGCCACTGCACCAGCATGGCGAGCGGAAAGCAGATGATGAAGTACATAAGGCAGCAGACGATGTATCCCTGCAGGTAACCGTACAGACTCACAAAGTTGTCGGAACGATACATAAGGTCGCCGCCGGCTACGAGCGCCAGCACCGACGTGTTCTTGACCAGGTTGAGCGCCTGGTTACATAGCGGCGGCAGAATGATCTTGAACGTCTGGGGCAGCACGATGTACCAGTACGCCTGCGCACGGGTGAAACCCTGGCTCTGGGCCGCCTCCATCTGACCGCGCGGAACCGCCTCGATACCAGTGCGGATGACCTCCGAGATGTAGGCCGCGTGGTACAGGCCCACGCCCAAAAAGCCCAGCACAAACGGCGCAATGCGCACCGGCTGATCGGCGCCGGTTATGGCCTGCAAAAACTGCGGGCCGGCCATGTACATAAAGAGTACCTGCACGGGCAGCGGAGTGTTCTGGTAAAACTCCACGTACACGCGGCTGATGGCGCGCAGCACCCGCGAACGGGTGGTCGAGAACACGCCCAGCAGCGTGCCCAGCACCAGCGACAGCAGCAGGCCGGCAACGACCACCTGCAGCGTCACGCCAAAGCCCTCCCAGAAGGGCTCCATGTTTTGAAATGTCGTCGACCAGCGGTCGGCGTCAAACAATCCTTCGAGCATTTGATTCCTTCCTTGGACGATGCGCCTACACAAGACCCCAGGTCTTGACCTCTTGATCGAGCCAACCATCGGCCAGGCGATCGCAGACCACCTGATCGACCACGGCCGAAAGGTCGCAGTCCTTCTTGGTCGCCACGCCGTAGCCCTGCTCGCCAAACTTGACCTCGGGCTGCAGCAGCTCGACGGTCTCGTTCATATAGCCGGCCAGCGTGGAGCGGTCCATGGCAAAGACGTCGATATTGCCGGCGTCGAGCGAACTCTTAATGATGGGGTAGCCGCTAAAGGCCCTAAACTCGGGCTTGCAGCTAAAGCCGTTGTCCTTGATCATCTGCTCAATCAGACCCTGCGTGGTGGCACCTTGGCTCACGCCGATGACCTTGCCGTCCAGGTCCTCAATCGAGGTAAAGCCCGAACGCTTCTTGACCATGAGTCCCACATAGTCGGTGCGATACGGCGTCGAGAAATCCCAGCTCTTCTTACGCTCGTCGGTGATGGTGTAGGTCGCCGCGACCACGTCGAGTTGGCCGTTATCAATCAGCGGGCCACGCGTCTTGGGCGTTACGTCGGTAAACTCGACAAGCTCCTGGGCGCGGGCCTCCTTGTAGCTCACGCCAAAGACGGCTGCGGCGATCTGGTAGCACAAATCGACTTCCATGCCCTCAAAGCGGCCCTTGGCGGTGTCGTAATAGCCGTAGCCGGGAACGTCCTTCTTAACGCCGGCGTTCAGGTGGCCACGCGACTTGATGGTCGCAAGCTTGGACCCCTCGTCGGAGGCCTCGCCGCTGGTGGAGTCGCCGCAACCAGTGAGCGCGGTCCCCGTCAGCGCGAGCATGCCAGCGCCCGCCAGCTGCAAAAAGTGGCGGCGCGACACGGCCGCCCTCGTCATATCCGTCATGTCCATCACCGCGCCTAGTGCAGAATCTTGGACAGGAACTCGCGGCAGCGCGGGTTCTCGGGGTTATCGAAGAAGTGCTCGGGCGTGCCCTCCTCCAGGATGCGGCCGTCCTCCATAAAGATAACGCGGTCGGCCACCTGGCGCGCAAAGCCCATCTCGTGCGTCACGCAGATCATGGTGATATCCTCCTGCGCAAGCTCAATCATAACGTCCAGAACTTCCTGGACCATCTCGGGGTCGAGCGCCGAGGTCGGTTCGTCAAACAGGATGATGGGCTGCTTGGTGCACAGGGCACGGGCAATGGCGATGCGCTGCTGCTGACCGCCCGAGAGGTTCTGCGGATACTCGCCGGCCTTATGCGCCATGCCGACGCGCTTGAGCGCGGCGATGGCGATCTCGGTCGCCTCCTCCTTGCTCTTCTTTTGCAGCTTGATGGGCGCGAGCGTCAGGTTGCCGAGCACCGTCATGTTGGGATACAGGTTGAACTGCTGAAACACCATGGAGCTATACTTGCGAGCCATCTCCAGGTGGTTCTTTTTGGTGAGCGGCGTACCGTCGATGATGACCTCGCCCGACGTGGGCTCCTCAAGATAATCGACGCAGCGGATGAGCGTCGACTTACCCGAGCCGGAAGGCCCGATCATTACGAGCTTC
Source organism: uncultured Collinsella sp. (assembly GCA_902466395.1). Classification (GTDB taxonomy): domain Bacteria; phylum Actinomycetota; class Coriobacteriia; order Coriobacteriales; family Coriobacteriaceae; genus Collinsella. Next base: position 8,991 of record CABQQR010000022.1, on the reverse strand, counting down.
TCGCCACGCTTGACGGTGAGATTGATATCTTTGAGCACATGCAGGTCGCCAAAGTACTTGTTGAGATGCTTGATCTCGATCATGTCTGCCATGAATGTCCCTTCCCTGCGTTTACACGAGTTGAACTATTGTACGGAAAGAACCACGTTTCCGCAGCCTACACTACATCCCCGTAAAGAACCCGCAATCTTCCACCCACTCATTGGGCACTCATTTAAGTCTGTCCCCAGTGAGCGCCCAACCGCCCTTGTTGAGCATAAGTCAGCGAAAACCCGTACACGCGAGCAAGGTGACGTGAAATGAAAGGGCGCAGACCTTATGGTCGCGCCCTTGAAATTGAACGTCAGATTGCCGCGTGTACGGGTTTGCAGCGTCGAGCCGTTGCGCGGTTTGGTAAAACCGCGCAACAAATTACGCAAGCTTTGCGCCGACGATCTTTGCCGCAGCCGGCTTGTCGAAGTTGCCGCCGGTGGCCTTGCCGAGCGCGCCCATGACCTGGCCCATCTGCTTCTTGGACGTGGCGCCCAGCTCGGCGATAACCTGCTCGATCAGCGCCTCGAGCTCCTCGCCCGAAACCTGCGCGGGCAGCAGGCTCTCCAGAATCTTGACCTGCTCGGTCAGGTTGTCGGTACGGTCCTGGTCGGTACCGGCCTTGATGGACATCTCCAGCGTCTCGCTCGTCTGCTTAATCAGACGCTTGATCATGCTGTTGACGTCTTCCTCGGTCACGTCGCGGCGCTCGTTGACCTCGATATTCTTCACCTCGGCCTTAACCTGACGAATGATGGACAGGCGAACCTTATCCTTGGCCTTCATGGCGGCGATCATTTCCTGCTGCAGCTCTTCGTTGGTCATCTGCAAATCCTCCTCAATAGCGAGGGCGGCACTCGTACGAGCACCGTCCCATGATTACTCAGTCGTCGACGAATCGTCGGTCGAGCTCTTGGTTACGCCCTTCAGGCTCACGTTGTAGGGCACATCCTTGGGCATGGGGTTGACGGTAATGTCGGCGTCCTTCTTGTACTGCTCCAGCCACTCGCTGTACGCAGTGCTCTCTGTCTGCGTCTTCACCACGTTGGAAACGTACTTTTTGATGGCCTTGGGCACCTGGTTGATGTCATCAACCAGGCTATCGACATGGAAGTAGTCGGTGCACTTGATGACATGGTAGCCGTACGTCGACTCGACCACGTCGCTCACATCGCCCTTGTTGAGCCCCTCGAGCGCCGTCTGGTAGCTGTCGACGAAGGTAGTGAGCTTATCCCAACCCACATCGCCCTTCTTCTCCTTGGAGCCGGTGTCGTCGGAATATTGCTCCACGGCGTCCTCAAAGCTCAGCTCGCCGGAGCTGATCTTCTCCAGGCACTCCTGCGCCTTGGCCTTGGCGGCGGCCTTGTCCTCGTCAGATGCGTCGGAATCGACCTTGATCAGGATGTTCGACGAACGGCGGGCATCATTGTAGTTAGACAGGTTCTCGTTGATGTAATCGACGATCTCACTGTCCTTGGGCTTGCTGGTGGGCGCCACGGCGTCCTTAAGCTTTTGCTGTGCCAGGCTCTCCTTGAGTGAGTCCTTGTAGGTGTCCTCGGTATAGCCGTAGGTCTTAAGGGTCTTCTTAAAGGCCTTGGCACCGCCCGCGCTCTTGCACGCGTCCTTCCATGCCTTCTCGACTTCCTCGTCCGACACCGTCACGCCGTTTTCCTTCTGCGCCTGCTGAAGCAAAATCTGCTGCGCGTAGGAATCGATGAGCTGTTTGCGGTACTTCTTGGGCGTCAGGTCGTTGTCGACCAGATACTGCGCCCAGTCCTTGTCCTTGGTGTAGCCATAGGACGTGCGCATGCTCATGATCTGCTTGGTCACGGTGTCCTCGGTGAGGTTGGTGCCGTTGATGGTGGCGGCGACGCCGCCGGTAAGCTTGTAGCTCGAGGTATCCTCTGCCTGCGACATAAGACCGGAGCATGCCATGGCCGAGACGGAAAGCAGCATTGCCAGCACACCGATAACCACCAGGACGATCTTGACGGTCTTAGACACGTACGTCTTGCGCTGCTTCTTACGAGAGCTGGAGGCAGCGCGAGCCTGTTGCTCGGGCGTCGGCGCGGCCTCGGGGTTCTTTTTCTTGTTTGCCATGTTTGGCCTTTCGCATCACGAATCGAACAAACGCCATTGTGTCACAACGCGGCCCCCGCGACACACCTGGTGCATGGGGGACAGGTTAATCTGCACCATTTTGGTGCAAAGGGGACAGCTCTGGCAGCTGGCAGTTAGGGACGTTCCTTTTCTGCCGGCAGTTAGGGACAGTCCCCAAGTGCCGGCCCTAAAAGTGACGGCGGATGGCATCGACCATGCCTTGGCTTGTGGTCTGGCCGAGTACATCGGCTGCGGCGTCGGCATCCATAAAGATATTCATAAGCGATTGCAGGGCCTCGACCTGGCCGCCCGGCTCGGCGATGCCCAGATTGATGATGATCTGCGCCGGCACGGGGGAACCCATGCCCGCCATAGCATTAAACGTCACGGGCGCCGCGGGCTTCACCACCGCGATATAGGGCTTAGCCACAAACCCCGGATCGGTGTGCGGGATGGCGATGTTGGCCGCCGGCATGGCAAGACCCGTGGGATAGGCATCCTCGCGCGTGCGGACGGCATCGAGCCAACCGGGCGCAATGTAGCCGCGAGGCGCAAGCTCGTCCTCGAGCCGCGCAAACATTTCATCCGGCGTCGCGCACTCCCAATCAAAAAACACCAGCTCGGGCGAGAATAGCATCTCGGCGTTATCCGCCATACCGTCCTCCAAAGTTGCATGAGGTTCACAATGCCCCATATGATAACGAAACGAGGCAGGCAAGGTTAGTCGAGGATTCCAATCACATCGAGTGCGCGGGCAGGCGTCAGGCAAACTTCGGGCATCGCCTCCAGCATGCGCCGGTCACTCGTGACCACGTAGTCAACATCTGCCGTCTCGCCCGAAGCGATGATGAGGTTGTCTTCAAGATCCGGCATACGCTTGCCAAGCATGCGCGCCATCTCGCACTCTGCCAACGAAAGCGGAGAGGCAGCTGCCACCTGCATCATGTGCTCGATGCAGGCCCATGACGCCGAGGCAAACGACACGTTAATCCCATTCACATTCCGCCGGGCTAGTCGCCGAGGCAAAATATAGAACACGTCTTTTGCCGTCGTTGGCGCATACAGAAGGTCGATCTTTCCCGCCTCGGCCAGTTCAACCAATCTTTTCGCTTCGTCGAACGCCCCCTCTTGCAGGTAATAATCGAGCCAAACGTTCGTATCTACCAAGAGATGCTTTGCCTCAATCATCGGCAATTCGCCTCAATGTCAGCAATCATCGCTTCATACATATCATCTCGTACGGCATCCCAGTCTTCCGCAGATGATCCACCTGGCGCAAAATCCGAAGCGCTTAGCCCCAACGAGGAAAAAGCTAGGCCACACCCCTGCTCGGCCAGGCTCTCCGCACGGGGCGCCTCGCGCTTATCCGCCACCATAAATCCCGGCAGCGCTTGATGCTCGACAAGATAGGCCCAAAGCGCGCGAATGGCATCACTCGGCCCCAATCCATTGCGAGTCAGGACCGCATCACCACCAGCCTTGAGCATAGGATCGATTCGTGTGTTGAGCTGCACCATTGCCGTTCCCATAGCGGCTCCTTCCTACTTGCTAGCAGTATAGCAGACATAAAAGGCCACGCAAAAGGGCCCCGTCCACACGCGGACGAGGCCCTGTCAGATTGGTAGTCTCGAGAAAGTTGGTGTAGCGCCCGATCCGAAGCGAGTCGGCCTGTCGTCCAAGAACCTGGAATACGGTTGATGCCCTATGCCGCCGACCGGCACATGAAAGACAGCGGGCCAAAAGCCCCATGGCTTCTAGCCCGCAGAAACATCGATGTTTCCAAATGATCGCAGCTTGTGTTTCAAGCGCTTTTCTACGCTACCGGCGGATGCAAATCCCAATCGGGAAAGCAGTTTGCAAAGCCTGAGAGATTTTGAGTCAAAACATTGTTCTCAGCTTGCTTCAGTCGCTCGTCCTCTTCAAACAGACTATCGAGCTCGCTCAATGCATCGAAGTCCTGCATCGCAGCATCGTTATGGTCGAAATCAGTCACTTCATCAGTCATCTATTTCACTCCATTCATGGTTATCGAGTCAATCCTATCGGCTAGGCAACCTTATCGAGCTTAAGCAGGTCGCTGCGCTCGGCCGCCGCTTCCTTCGCGCTCTTCCACTGATTAAGCGCCAGATCGATCTCGGAACAGCCTTCCTGGATGCGTTTGGAGTATTTGGCCTCAATCTCTTCTGCCTCCGCAGCGCGCTGCTTGCCCGAGAGGCTCGTCTTTACTAGACAATAGCCTGCCCCCGCAAGAAGCAGAATGCCAATAACCTGGTTTACAAATGCAAAGAGAGCCACTCCCAAAACAGCGAGGACAACGGCCGCTATCTTGTAGCTCTTGTTGCCCTTCGCGATCTTGACATCAAGCTCAGCGAGCTCCTTTTTCTTCTCTTCACCGACATAGCGAACATAATCGCCGCGCAGCGCATTACCCTCATCGCCGGTAACCGCCCTGCTTGTCCATCCGTCGAAGTCAAGGGTGATCGCCTGCGGAAATTCGGGGACATCGCTCTTGCGATACCGGTTGAAACCACCGTTGATATAGGAACCCAAAAACTGAATCGCGGTCTTCTTTTTATGCACATCCACGGACGCGCTCTGGTCGCGCATCGAGCGTGTCATCTGGTCGATGATGTTCATCGTCTGCTGACGCTTCTCATCGCGCCGACGATTGACGAGCTCTCGGGCGCGGTCCACGTCTCCGCCAAATGCTTTGACCGCAAGAAGATACTCCTCCTGACGACGCAAATTTCGCTCCTTGGAGTCATCGGAGTTAACGAGCTCCATCAAATGCCTGTCAACCTGCTCGGCAAGCGTCCTCTCGTCAACATCAGAAGCCTTGAGGTCGGCGAAGTCATTGGAGATGCTCTCGATTGCCTCGACTTTTCCGAGATACTTATTGATGTAGTCAAACTCCTTGACCACCACCTTGAGCGCCGGATATCTCGAGCTCATATCCTCCTCGTAGCCGGTAAAGTACTCCGCCCATGACTCTGACTGCTCATTCTCGAACTCAGGGCTCTGATTTCTGATCTGCTCGATCCAGCCCGCCATATAGTCATCGCACAGGTGCTTTTCGTCGGTGCCAAAGATACCGTTGATATAGGCATCAATGTAGACCATCGCATCGGCATCAATACGGGCGGCGTTTTGCGTCGAGAAGTAGCGTGCGAGCCATTCGTAGCACGTAGCCGTGCGGTTATTACGTCTGCAAATCAGAGCCATCGCAAGCGACGTGTGCTCGTTGTCACGTTTGACAGCCTCACGTATTGCGCGCTCCGCAAGATCTCGGTTGTTGTTGATCCATGCCGCAAGGGCAACCAGGACAGGCGCCAGCCAGTAGTCCGGGGTAGAAATCATTAACTCCTCGGAGACCGTCGAAATCGTCGCCTTGCGCACGAGCGCTGCATCGGTTGCCTGGAGAATACCGACCATGGTGTTTCGAACCACCGAGTAGTTGCCGAACTTCTTGTCCATCTCCTGCCGGACGCTCACGAGCTCCGTAGTCGCCTGCTCAAGTGCGGCGGTACGACGCTGTTCGAGCATCATCTCGAGAAAGTCCTTTCGGAGCTTTTTAAGGTCCTTCCGCACTTCCTCCATTTGGGATTCGACCTTATCGACCTTCGTGGTCATCTGGTCAACTTTTGTTCCAATAGCGGCGATCCTGCGCTCGATAAGGGCAGTATCTAATCCCGAATCACTCATCTGTACCACCTTTCAGTTTGAACTGTTTAGATCATCCAATAGCTTTCAGCGAGTAAGCACCCGCCATCCGCTTTATTGAGAGGCCATGCTTCGGTATTGCTCGGACACCTGCTGATAGGCCACAAGAAACTTCTGTTTGTATTGGCTTGCCTTCATCGAATTGACGATGCGCCCGACGGGCTCCACATAGTGTTCGAGAAAGTACGAGGTCCTTCTTCGTAACGTAAACGAACCAGTTTTATAGGGGGACCCGGGGTTCTCTCTAATGCCCTTGAGTAGTGCGAGACACGTTTTGGGTATGTTGCAGTTGGCGGCGATATCTTGATAGAAGCTCTCCCGCTCTGCGGTCATAAAGTCTTCCGAAGCATACCGCGCTATGCAGAACGGGCACACAGCATCGATAAAGCTCTCAAGCCGAGACCGATCCTCCATGCTCTGCATATTGGCGACCACGAGCGATACCATCTGAACCTCAAAGTCACGCATGTTGTAGAGCGTCGACTCAAACAAGTCGATCAAGTCACGCACTTCGTCATATTCGAGAGGGATATCTTCGGCCCTTTTAAAGAAAACCGTCATCGAACCCGAAAGACCTTCGCAAAACTCATCGCAGTACGCAACCATAAACTGTGCTGCCGCGTTGTCTTGCATCATATTGAGCACGTCCGCGGCAAATTTGCGGGCCTCCGGGAAGTTGCCACCCTTAAAAAACTTGATGGCATTGTCCTTGGCAAACGCGATTTTGCCCGTGGCCCCCAGACGCGCCCGCGAATAGTACATCTCGCGACCGCACTGGTTGCAATGAACCTTTCGAGTTGCGGGGTCAAACTCGACATCGGTGCTGCCGCAGCCCTCACAAGTTATTCCGTTGATTTCCAATAGCTTCCCCCACTTCAACCATCAAAGTGCCCTGGCAAAAAGCAGCGCGAGCCCTTATTTGACAGCGGTCAGCGCCGCATTGCGCTTTTTCCAGATATTGCGCGCATCATGGACAAGGCCAACCGTAACATCTGCCGGCTCATCGGCACTCATGGAATTCGAGACCGCCTCAAGCGCTGCGGAGAACTGTCGCTCGACCTCTTGAACATGGGGTTGCGACATGTTGGAGCTGAAGGAGATGTCGTCCTTAAGCGCTTTGAGTTCGGCTTTGACCTGAGCGTCCTGCGCCACGGCGAGGAGCTGTCCCACATACGATCCGAACTGCGCCGTTTGAACCGTCTTTGCGGCCACGGCAGCAACCTTTTGGTCAACCTGGCGGCCATTGAAGCCAAGACCCATCTGCACAAGGACAAGCACAGCAAGAAGGACAACGTTTACGACGACTGGAATCGTGCTGCCGCCCCACCCATATGCCGCAAACACAAAGTACGTGTTGGCCAGAAGGGCAACGACAAAGTAGGCACAGCTGGATGCGACCGGCAAATAATGGATTTCGGTCGTGCTTTTGACCGTGGACTGCTTATCGGACATGGCAGCCGAAATCGAAGCCGCCGCAAAAGCCAAAACCCCAAAGCCAAGCGACATAGCAAAGACGATAGGGTTCATCAGCGCGTTTTTGCAGACAAACATGATTACAAGCCACGCCACCAAGACGATTGCCTCGCCCAAAATGACACGTTTAACAGAACCGTTCATCTTTGTTTCTCCTTATTGGATCTTAGTTCCACAATCGGGGCAGAATTTGGTCCCTTCGGGCAACTCGGCTCCGCAGCTCGGGCACCTTGGCGAGATCAACCGGTTCCCGCATTCCAGGCAGAACTTGGCACCGACCGGGTTAAGATGCCCACACGCCAAACACGCAACACCCTGCTCGAGCTTTTGTCCGCATTCCAGGCAGAACTTAGCGCCCATCGGATTAACGTTTCCGCAACTGGGACACACGGGACCGTTTTGCATACCTGCGGACGCGGAAGCCGTTCCAACCATGGGAGCAACAGCGCCCATGGTCTGGTTGGCCAAGTTGGAGAAGCCAGCTCCAAATGCACCGCCCATGCCAACTCCCATACCGAGTCCCATGCCGGCTCCCATGAGGCCCGATGCGGCACTCCCCTCATTGCCCGCAGCACTCTCCATTACGTCCATGCCGCGTTCCTGCTGATAGTTGTAGCCTTCGCGCGCACGCTTCCTGGCAAGTGCCTCGGACTCGATGTCCATCTGGGCAGCGTTACCCTGCGCCTCGAGAATGCTCCGCTTACGCTGGATCTTCATCTCGTTGATGGCGGCAAGATCCTCTTCGAAGGGCTTGATGCTGTTGAACGAGAAGTTATCGAGCGTGAGACCAAACTCATCGAAATAGTTAACGAGCTTGCCCTGCATCTGAGACGAGAAGTCGCTCAGATGCGTCGCAATTTTAAGAACGGAAACCTCCTGGTCAACAATCGCCTTGGCAAGCAGGTCAGGAACATACTCAAGGATTTTTGCCCGCATAAAGGAAGTAAGTTCTTCTCGCGTATAGCGATCTCGCGTGCCCACGACCTTAACGAGGAACTTCCTCACCTGAATGGGAACCAGGCTCGAGTCATTCTGCTCGATATGCGCGCCAAACAAACCGAAGGCGCGAACATGAACGTTGACGTCTTCCTCAGGGTCTTGGACGATGATGGGCTCGGTCGTGCCCCAGCGCAGCTCGTTCATGTAGTTAGTATTGATAAAGTACACAGCGGAATGAAACGCCGAGCTACCGCCGGTAAGCGAATGGGCGGCATTGCGGAACGGGGCGAATCGGCTGTCTCCCGTGTCGAGCTTGATCTTGCACGGACCGACAAACACGCTTACCTGAGAATCGCCGGCACCCGTAGCGTCAGTAGAACTGCCCGCCCCCATATTGTTGGTAAAAACGGCAATCTGCGATTGCGCAACCTGAAGATAGGACCCGTTGGGAAAATCCTCGTAGGGATAGCGGAATGAGACAAGCGAGGCATCTTCGTCGTTGCCAGGCTCCCATTTGATATTGTCGACAGAAAAGGCACCGAGAATTCCGCTGTGCTTTTCTTCCTTTTCGTTATCGCTATGGAACAGTGACATGCTGATTCCTTTCGTTAATTCCAAACCACGCGCTCCGCGTGTCTAATAAATTGCGAACTGCCGAGTCGACAGGCACATCGACCTTGATTCTCATTTTCATTGCAACAGCCTCAGGACTCAGCGCAACGCGTTGCG
>CABQQR010000021.1:0-41574 GCA_902466395.1 uncultured Collinsella sp. | reverse complement strand
CGTCGGATGACTTGAAGAAGGGGGAGGCCTCGCGGCCTCCCCCTTTTTTGCGTTTGATAGAGAGCTGTAATACAAGAACTCGCCATCGTTTAGCTTGTCTTACTGTTTGGCTGTATTTTGAGTCCTTCTTTTGTATTTGCGCGATAATAACTCCCATTGGCGTTAGGGAGGACTTGATGTTTACCGTTTTTGTCTTGGGCAATATTGCTTCGGGTAAGTCGACTGCCTGCCGCTATCTCGAATCTCATGGCGCCATGCTCATCGATCTGGACGAACTTGCCAAATCGCTGTATGTGCCAGGCTCCGATATCATCAATGCCCTCGCGGAAGAATTTGGCTGGGATATTTTGGACGAGGAGGGCGGCGTTCGCCGTAACATACTCGCTTCTCGAGCTTTTGTTTCTCCTGATGCGGTCGCGAGGCTCAATAGCATTGTGCACCCCGTTCTCATTGAGCAGCTGTCACTGAGGATTCTTGATCCGGTTTGCTGCACGGTTTCTTCCCCCCGTTATCCCTTTGCGGTGGTCGAGGTTTCTGCTCCGACTGGTTTTGAGGATGCATTTGGCTTGGCTGATGAAATTCTGGTCATCAGCGCCCCTTTGTCAGTTCGTCGCGACCGTGCTATTCAGCGTGGCATGGAGCCATCTGATTTCGATGCCCGTTCTGCTTGCCAGCCCGATGAGTCTGCGCTGTGCAATCTCGCTACAACGGTGATTGATAATGCCGCAGGCGATAATTCGCTCTTTGAGCAGCTTGACTCATGGCTTGCATGCCATGGGTTTATAGACACTGCGAATAAGGAGGATGCCGATGCCTAAGACACGTTTCTTTGCGTGGTATCGCCTTATTCCGCTGGCTGCCGTTTTTGCCTTCGGCCTTATCTCGTTCGTTTACTCGTGTGCTCCCGCGGCTTTCTTTAAACCGCTGTATCCCATTGACCACGAGGCGTATGTAAAGCAATCGAGTATTTCGCATAATCTGGATCCGTATCTGGTGTGCGCTGTCATTAAGTCGGAATCGAATTGGGATCCCGAGGCTGAGTCGAATCAGGGTGCTCAGGGATTGATGCAGCTGATGCCTGTGACTGCTCAGGATATGATCACCAAGGGCCTTGTCGACGGTGACGAGTATTCGGTCGACAACCTTAACGATCCGGCTACCAATATCGAGTTTGGCTGCGCATACCTCTCGTATCTTCTGACCTATTTCAATGGGTCGACGGATAGTGCCATTGCCGCCTATAACGCTGGCATGGGCAATGTCGACGGTTGGGCGCAGCAGAGCACGTCGCTTCATAATGCAATCACCTTTCCCGAGACGCAGGCGTATCTGATTCGTGTCAATAATGCCTGGGTTCGCTATAAGACCCTCTATCCCGATCGGTTCGTATAGGACTATGCCTGCCGCCTGCGTATACTGCAGATATATGAGTTAGGAGTATCCATGGCGGAATTTGAAGTAGAACGCGTTGGCGGTGAACTTAAGCGCTTTGGCGTTGAGGGCGCTGAGGTGCCGTTTGAAGTCGTTTCTCCCTATGAGCCTGCAGGTTCTCAGCCTAAGGCCATTGAGTCGCTTGTGCAGGGTGTGAGGGATGGAGATCGCTATCAGGTTTTGCTGGGCGTGACTGGTTCGGGCAAGACCTTCACGATGGCTAAGACTATTGAGGCCCTGGGGAAGCCGACGCTGGTCATGGCTCCCAATAAAACGCTCGCCGCTCAGCTTGCGAGCGAGCTCAAAGAGTTCTTTCCCAACAACGCTGTGGTCTACTTTGTCTCGTACTACGACTACTATCAGCCCGAGGCGTATGTGCCGCAAAGCGATACATATATCGAGAAAGACTCCTCGATTAACGAAGAGGTCGAGATGCTGCGCCATCAGGCGACCGCATCGCTGCTATCTCGACGCGATGTGATCGTTGTCGCATCGGTCTCGTGTATCTATGGCATTGGCTCTCCTGAGGACTATGCGGGTCTGGCTCCAAACGTCGACAAGAAGGTGCCGCTCGAGCGCGATGACTTTATCCATGCGCTTATCGACATTCAATATGATCGCAATGACTATGACCTGGCGCGCGGCACGTTCCGCGTGCGCGGTGATGTCGTCGACGTGTATCCGCCTTATGCCGAGCATCCGTTGCGGTTTGAGTTCTTTGGCGACGAGGTTGAGCTGATTGCCGAGATCGATGAGGTTACCGGTGAGATGCTTCGTGAGTACGAGGCCATCCCCGTATGGCCGGCATCGCACTACGTGACCGAGAAGCCGAAGGTCAAGGCGGCTCTGAAATCGATCAGCGAAGAGTGCGAGAAGCGCGTGGCGGAGCTCAAGGCGACTGATAAGTTGCTCGAGGCGCAGCGTCTGCAGCAGCGCACCGATTATGATCTTGAGATGCTCGAGACGATGGGTTTTTGCAACGGCATCGAGAACTACTCGCGTCATCTGGACGGTCGCAAGCCGGGTGAGCCGCCGTTTACCCTAATCGATTACTTTCCCAAGGATATGCTCTGCATCATCGATGAGAGCCATGTGACGGTGCCGCAGATTCGCGGCATGCACGAAGGTGACCGCTCGCGTAAGGTGACGCTGGTGGAACACGGTTTTCGTCTGCCCTCGGCGCTCGATAACCGCCCGCTTCGTTTCGATGAGTTTGAGGCGAGGATTCCCCAGTTCATCTATGTTTCGGCCACGCCGGGCGACTATGAGCTGCGGGTGAGCCAAAACGATGTTGAGCAGATTATTCGTCCGACCGGTCTGCTCGACCCCAAGATTGATGTGCGTCCGGTTCGTGGGCAGATTGACGATCTTGAGGACGAGATTCGCGAGCGCGTGGTGCGCAAGGAGCGCGTACTGGTGACCACGCTCACCAAGCGCATGGCCGAGGACCTGACCGACCATCTGCTTGATGCCGGCATTAAGGTCAATTACATGCACTCCGATACAGCGACGATGGACCGTGTCGAGATCCTGCGAACGCTGCGCGAGGGAAAGATTGATGTTCTCGTTGGCATCAACCTGCTTCGCGAGGGCTTGGATCTCCCCGAGGTCTCACTGGTGGCAATTCTCGATGCCGATAAGGAAGGCTTCTTGCGCAACCGCCGTTCGCTGATTCAGACGATTGGCCGCGCGGCCCGTAACGCCGATGGCGAAGTCATCATGTATGCAGACGTTATGACCGATTCGATGAAAGAGGCCATCGAGGAGACGCAGCGCCGTCGCGAGATTCAGATGGCATATAACGAAGAGCATGGCATTGTGCCCAAGACGGTGCGCAAGGCCATCAACGACATCTCAAGTTTTATTGCCGAGGCCGAAAAAACCGTGGGTTCCAAGGGACGCTCGAAGGGCGACTCTCTTGGCCATGGCGCATTCTATACGCCCGATGAGTCGGGCGAGGGTGGCGTGCCGGAAACGGTGGCGCCCGAGCAGACACTTGCGGAGCAGTTGGAAGAACTGCCGCATGACGAGCTCGTGCGGATCGTCGAAACCATGGAAGAGGATATGCGTAACGCTTCTGCTGCCATGGACTTTGAGGAGGCGGCGCGCCTGCGCGATGCCATCGTTCAGATTCGGGCGATGCTCGAGGGTGCGTCTGAGGACGAGACGATCGAGCGCTTACGTTCGCAGGCCCGCAAGGGTTCCACGTTCGCATCGGGCAGAAAGCGCCAGGGTGCACGGTTTAAGAAATAGCGAACAGGCCCCGAGTTCCCTGTGGAGCTTGGGGCCTGTGTCTTTTGCGCGCTGGAATTCGTGCGTTAGAGGTCTGCGATCAGGGCTTCGGCACAACGGATGCCGTCGGTGGCTGCGCTCATGATGCCGCCGGCATATCCAGCTCCCTCACCACAAGGGTAGAGGCCCGGGGTCGACACGGCATGGCACGTTCGGTCTCGGGTGACAGTGACCGGTGAGCTCGAACGAGTCTCCACGCCGGTAAGAACGGCATCGGGGCGGTCGTAGCCGCGTAGCTTTTTTCCGAGTAGGGGAAGTCCCAGGCGGAGCGACTCGACGATATGCTGCGGCAGGGCTTCGTCAATTGCCGTCCAGGTCACACCGAGCGGATAGGTGGGCTTTACCTTTCCGGGCGCCTTGCTGGCGCGTCCTGCGAGGAAATCTCCGACGAGTTGTGCCGGTGCGTTCCAGTTGGAACCGCCCAGGCGATAGGCGGCCGCCTCGCAGGCACGCTGGAGCTCGACGCCGGCGAGCGGGTCATCGTTGGGAAGGTCCTCAGGCGTGACGTTAACGAGTAAGGCGGCATTTGCATTGCGTCCGTCGCGGGCATTGAGACTGGCGCCGTTGACGCACAGGTGGCCCTGCTCGGAAGAGGCGGCGACAACCTGCCCGCCGGGGCACATGCAAAACGAGAACACGCTGCGGCCGTTGGGAAGATGGGCGACGAGCTTGTAAGGGGCTGCTCCGAGGGCAGGATGTCCCGCCGAGGCTCCGTATTGGACTCGGTCGATGTCGCGCTGCGGATGCTCGATGCGAACGCCCATGGCAAAGGTCTTTTGTGCGAGGGCCACGTTGTGGCCCTTAAGGAGCTCAAAAATATCGCGAGCAGAATGCCCGCAGGCGAGGATGAGGTGCTTTGTCTCGATTGGCTCGCAAGCGGCGTCTTGGGACGATTGGACATCAATACCGGTGATGGCGCCAGACGCGTCGATGCGAATGTCGACGAGCTTCGTTCGATAGCGGACGACACCTCCGAGCTGCTCGATGCGCTGGGATATAGCGGTGACGACCGTGGGAAGGATGTCGGAGCCAATGTGCGGCTTGGCATCCCACAGAATATCGCGGGGCGCGCCCGCCTCGACGAAGGTTTCGAGGATAAGGCGATGGGCGGGATTTTTGGTTCCCGTATTGAGTTTGCCGTCCGAGAAGGTTCCCGCGCCGCCCAGGCCAAACTGGATATTGCTCTCGGGGTCGAGGATGCGCTCCTTTAGAAAGAGGTCGATCGCCTGCGAGCGGCGAAATGCCGGGTCGCCGCGCTCGATGAGCAAGGGCTTAAGACCTGCTTCGGCGAGCGTAAGCGCAGCGAAAAGGCCGGCGCATCCGGCGCCGACAACGACAGGGCGTTCTTGAGGCGCGTCGGAGGCGGGGGAGGGGAATGAAGGCTCATCGTCTTCTATCGCGCGTACGCGCGAGCGGTCACGCTCGGCAACGCTGTCGACCGCTTCTCGCTCGAGGTGGGGACTAGTCAGCTCAACACGAAAGCTCAGGATAAAATGGACGTCTCGTTTTTTGCGAGCGTCGATTGACTTGCGGTAGAGCTCGATGGACTTGATCTCGGAGTCCTTGCAACGTAGGACGCGCTTGGCGACTCGCTTGCCAACAATGAGACAGGCATTTTCATCGCCGGCTTCATCGAGCGACGCGTTGACTTGGGTGATTTCGATCATCGAGGTCTCCTTAGAGGCAAGAAAGAGGCCGTCCGGTATCCCAGACGGCCCGAATGTGTTTTTGATTATAGACTGCGCGGCTACAGGCTGCTTGCAGCGCGAATGCCCGAGAGCCAGGCCCACGCAAGGTTAAAGCCTCCGCAATCGGCGTCGATGTCGAGCGCTTCGCCGCAGACGTAAAGCGGGGCGTCGACAACGCTGCGCGCGCGTAGACTGGGTGTTGAGATGCTCTCGACAGATACGCCACCACGCGTGACCTGCGCCGAGCGCTCATCGGTCGTCCCCTCGGCAAACAGCTTAAAGTGCTTGAGGATCGAGACCAGATGGATGACATCGTTGGAGCCTGGATGGCACTGCTCGAACGCTGTGCAGACGACGCGGGAGAGTTGCGGGGCGAGCATGCCGTCGAGCCAACGGGGATCGCGGGGTGAAAAGTCACCGAACAGCTCAACGCGCCGGTTGAGCATATCGAGCAACTCGTCTTTGGAGAGGTCGGGGAAAACGTCGAGCAGGATCGTATCGCCGTGCTGGATACGACGAGAGAGGTTGAAGACAGCGACACCCGAGATACCGAAGGTTCGAAACAGCACTTCACCGTCTTCGTGCCAGAGCTCATTATGATTGCGGGCGAGCGTCAAGCAGGCGCGGACGCGCAGGCCATCCAACGTCTTGAGTGCCGCTCGATCGCCAACGACCGTTGCCGATACGGGGCAGAGGATGGGGCGCAGCGAAGTGAGGGGAAGGCGAAACGTATCGGCGATACCGGTGGGGTTGCCGCCCGTAGCGATAATTACGGCACGTGCCTGCAGGGCCTCGTTCTTGCGAGGGACATCGGCGAGCGCCTTCCGAAGCGAGCGGAGCTCCGATTTTCGGTCGTCGTGCTTTTTTGCCTTGAGCGCCCGCGCTGGACGGTCTATTTGGAGTGCCCAGCCTTCGGAAGCTTTGTGCGCCGTGGCAACGTTGGCTCCGCAGATTAAGGTGATACCTAGGCGGTCGCAAACGTTGAGAAGCGCGTCGCGCACCGATTCGGCGCGAAGGGAGCGCGGGTACAGCCGGCCTTCCTCGGAGGTTGTCATGATGCCCAGCGAGGAGAAGAAACCCATAAGCTCTTGTTCGGGCTGGGGGCCCATGACGGATTCGACGAATGCGGGGTGGTTATACCGCTGAGGATCAATCGATTCGTTGGAGAGGTTGCAACGGCCGTTACCGGTCGCAAGGAGCTTGAGGCCGCAGGCGACATCGCGCTCAACGATGCAGGCGCTTTTGCCAGCGCGTGCGGCCGTAATGGCGGCGGCGAGGCCTGAAGCCCCGCCGCCGATTACCAAGACGTCATAGAGGGCGCTCGCGTTCACTTAGGCCTCGTCGGTCTCGTGCGGGGTAATAGCCTCGACGGCAGAGACTGCCTTGGGCAACATGCCATCGGGCAGCGCGGTCTCGACCTCGCCCTTATCGCAGGCCTCGGCGAGTGCCGGATTAATGGGAAGCTGGCCCAAGATGTCGAGGTTATAGCGCTCTGCGGCCTCGGGGAGCTTGCTCTTGCCAAAGACCTCGATCTTCTTGCCGCAGTCAGGGCACTCAATATAGCTCATGTTCTCGACAATGCCCAGAATGGGGACGTTCATCTTCTCGGCCATGTTGACCGCCTTGGCGACGATCATCGAGACCAGATCCTGCGGGCTCGTGACAATGACGATGCCGTCGATCGGCAGCGACTGGAAGACGGTGAGCGCGACGTCGCCTGTTCCCGGAGGCATGTCGACCAGTAGGTAGTCGATGGGGCCCCACGAGGTCTCGCTCCAGAACTGCCTAATGGCGCCTGCGATGACCGGACCGCGCCAAAGGACGGGGTCGGTCTCGTTTTGGAGCAGCAGGTTGGAGCTCATGACCTTGACGCCGTGCTCGGAGATTTCGGGCAGCATAAGGTTGCCAAGGGCATGGACGTGGCGTCCACTCATACCGAACATCTTGGGGATAGAGGGACCGGTGATGTCGGCATCGAGGACGCCGACCTTGTGGCCGTGACGGGCAAGCTCGGTGGCGATGGCACCGGTGACAAATGACTTGCCGACACCGCCCTTGCCGGAAAGCACGGCGATGACGCGCTTGACCTCGGACAGCGTGTTCTCCTCAAATTGCGACGGCGACGTTTGTCCGCCGGCGGCCTGTGCGTGTTCGCAACCCATGTATGACTCCTTTGTATATGCTGGGGCCGGGGCCCCGCGATGTGACACGAGCGTCATTGTACCCTCGTTTGCGAGCGGGAGTCATTTGCGATGCGTTTGGGCCGAGCGTGCTTGCAATACGATGGGCCCAAGCGAATGGGCGGGCTTACTGAACTTTGCTGGCGAACTCGAGGTATTGCATGCGCTGCAGCTTGTCGATCGTCGAGGCGTAGGGGCTGTCTTTAGATTCCAAGTCGTGGCGCAGCCCGTCGGCACCGAGATAGCCGGCGACATTGATGGTGGGCACATCTGACCTTGTCGCAAGCAGGGCCTTTTGGTAATTGGTGAGCGGGGCGCCGATCTTATTAAGGGTAATGGCTGCAATCTCGTTTGCCCCGACGGTGTCGTAGACGTTGAGCTCGGTATTGCCGGCGATCTCATAGTTAGCCCAGACGAGATATGTCGACTGATAGATACGGAAAGCGTGGCTTGCCGTATCTTCCTGAGGGTACAGCTCGTCGTTGAGAGTCGTTGCGGCGCTCGGCTGATGGTCGCCAAAAAAGACAAGAACAACCGGTCTGCCGATGTTGCGGAGCTCGTTGATAAAGTACTCGAGGTCCCGGTCGGATGCGTTGATGCAGGTGAGATAGGTGTTGAGCGCGCTGTTGGCGCCTTCGCTGGCTCCCTCGACCCAATAGTTTGTCAGCTCTTCGGCGGGAACGGTGCCATAGTCGTAGCCGCCGTGATTTTGCATCGTGACGTCAAAGATGAACTGCGGCGCTTCGTCGGTTCTAAGCAGGTCGAGTATCTTGTCGTAGGTGGCGTAGTCGCATACGCCGGCATGGTAATAGGGCGCACCTTCGAAATCGCCGATTGAAAGAAAGTCTCCAAAGCCCAGCTGCTGATAGATTTTATCTCGATGGTAGTTGACGGGGTTTTGCGGGTGCATAGCGGTAGTGGTATACCCAAGCTCTTTAAGGTCCTTTGCCAGGCTGTTTACGCCATTCATCTGATACAGCTGATAGGGGATCTTGCCTAATCCGACAAAGGCCGTTGTCGCTCCGGTCAAAAATTCGAATTCGGAGTTCGCCGTTCCGCCACCGGCGACCGAAGCGAGCATGGTGCCGCGAACAAGTGTGTCGGGAAGCGAGTTGTAGAATGCGGGGCCGGTGTACCCGGCCGCCTGGAGCTGCTCAAAGCACGAAAGGTCGCTAAAACTCTCATTCATGACGGCAACAATCGTCGGCTTGATTTCATTGAACTGGGCAACGGCCGCCGCGCGCTGCTCGCTCGAGCCATATGTGCTGTCGTAGGCGGCGGCGAGCTCCTGCTCGATGCTCTGCGCCTCATCGGGCGTATAGTCTTCGGGCTTCTCAATGGGCAACTCGTTGACCATTTCGGTGAACGAAGTGATAAAACCCTGAGACGCATACGTGGTGATGGGCTGCCAACGGTCAAATCCAAAATCCAGCGCCTGCTCCAAGTCGATGTTGGAAAAGCCTGAGAGCCCCACAACGGTCACTAGCAGAAAAGCACAGAGGTTAGTGGCGATAGCGGGGAAGACATGGGTGGGCGTACGGAGCTTTCGCGGTCGGATGAGCGAAAGAAGCCCCAGGGAAATCTCCAGCAGGGCGAGAGAGGTTACGATTCCGGCGGTAAAGGTAAACTCGTATCCCTCGCTCACTTCCATTGCGGTGCCAAGGGCCAAGATATCGCTTGGCAGGATGGCTTCGCCTTTAAACGTTATGACGAAGTGCTCGGCAATGCCAAGGATGCAGCAGACGACGGGCACGAGAGCCATGACGCCTCCATGACGCTGTCCCAGCAAATAAAGGGAGAGCAGAACCGTCGCGAGCAGCCCGACGGAAAACCCGAATGAGTTGGCGGGAATGCGATAGAACGTTTCGTTGCAGGCAATTTCGAGTGAAACGAACGAGAGCGCTGAAACAGCGGCGATGACAAGGATGTCACGGCAAATACAGGCAACCGTTCCCGTCGCAAGGTCGGTTTGGTCGATAAGTCCCGAAACCAAGGGCTCGACAAGAAGCATGACGGCGGCAGCACCGAGCGCCGAATAAGAAAGGACCCATAGGGAGCTGCCCTCATTTACGAGCAATTGATTCGTAACCCATGCAGTTACCACGCCGAGCGGGATGAGGAGCGTCGCGCACCAAAAGACGCGGGCAATGGGTGGCTTTTCGTTGCGTTTGATTGAAAAATACACGCGCACGACGACGGCGGCCACGATAAGGACGGCGATGAATATGGGCAGATTGGCCATGTCGCTCGAAGTGATTTCAAGGGGGATATCTTCGGTCATGGACGTTCCTCTGGTACAACAAATTAAGTTCAGTATTAGATTACTGTAACCTTTCCACGACATTTCGAGAAACAAAGCGCCCGATACGCAAAGCTAAAGGTCTGCGAATCTTGTATTACGAACATCTGTGCGCGTCGAGTGCGCTAAACTCATCGGCAGTATGATTCGATGCAATAGGAGGCAAGGAGCTTCCATGTCTGATTCTTCTATCGTTATTCGCGGCGCTCGTGAGCACAACCTCCGTGATATCGATGTTTCCATTCCGCGTGACCAACTCGTGGTCATTACCGGTCTTTCTGGCTCGGGCAAGAGTTCGCTGGCATTTGACACTATCTATGCCGAGGGCCAGCGTCGATACGTCGAGAGTCTTTCGAGCTATGCGCGCCAGTTCTTGGGACAGATGGACAAACCCGACTTGGATTCAATCGACGGCCTTTCGCCGGCGGTGTCGATCGACCAAAAGACGACGTCTAAAAACCCTCGCTCGACGGTTGGCACCGTAACCGAGATTTATGACTATCTGCGCCTGCTGTTCGCCCGTGTGGGCACCCCGCACTGTCCCGAATGCGGCCGTGTCATTGAGCGCCAGACGACCGACCAGGTTGCCGACAAGGTCTTGACGGCGGGGGAGGGCCGCCGCGCGTTTGTGCTGGCACCGGTGGTGCGCGGGCGAAAAGGCGAGTACACCAAACTGTTTGAGGATTTTCGCGCCGAGGGCTTTAGCCGCGTGCGTGTCGACGGTGAAGTGCGCTCGCTCGACGATCCGATCGATCTGGACAAGAAGTTCAAGCACGATATCGAGGTCGTGGTCGACCGCATCGTGATCCGTGAGAACTCTCTGGGCCGTATCGCCGAGTCTGTTGAGCAGGCGACCGCGCTGGCGCACGGCAATGTGAACGTATACTTGCTGCCCGACCGCGACGCTCCCGAGGGGACCGAAGGCGAGTTGCTGGAGTATTCGCTGGCGTTAGCGTGCCCGGAGCATGGGCACTCCATCGATGACCTGCAGCCGCGTGATTTCTCGTTCAACGCGCCCTATGGCGCGTGCCCAGAGTGCG
This sequence comes from uncultured Collinsella sp., assembly GCA_902466395.1. Taxonomy (GTDB): domain Bacteria; phylum Actinomycetota; class Coriobacteriia; order Coriobacteriales; family Coriobacteriaceae; genus Collinsella. The sequence goes on along the minus strand of CABQQR010000021.1, from coordinate 30,644 downwards.
ATGGCCTGGGCTTTAAGAAGACGGTCGATGCCGAGGTCCTAATCGAAGACCCCTCGAAGTCGATCGCCGACGGGGTCTTTGGCAGCCTGTTTGGCAACTCTAACTACTATCCGCAGATTTTCGCTGCGGTCTGCAAACACTTTAAGGTGAGCGTCGATACGCCGTGGGAGGATCTGCCTCCGCGGGTGCGTCGCGCGTTTTTAGACGGCATGGGCGACCAGAAGATTTCGGTCGACTATCAAAAGCTCGATGGGCGCCGCAGCCAGTGGGACACCAAGTTCTCGGGCGTGCGCAATATCCTGTACGAGCGCTATACCGAGACGACGAATGAGAACACCAAGGCGCGCTTGGAGAAGTACATCCGCGAGGAGCCGTGCTCGAGCTGCCACGGCGCTCGTTTGCGCCCCGAGATGCTCGCCGTCACCGTGGGCGGCAAGTCCATTTACGAGGTTTGTTGTCTGTCGTGCCGTGAGTCGCTCGAGTTTTTTGAGGGCCTGGAACTCACCGAGCGCCAACAGTTTATCGGCGGGCGCATCGTCAAGGAAATCCTGGAGCGCTTGCGTTTTCTGGTCGATGTCGGACTCGACTATCTGACCCTCGATCGTGCCTCGGCGACGCTTTCCGGAGGCGAGGCCCAGCGCATTCGCCTGGCAACGCAGATCGGCGCCGGCCTCATGGGTGTCCTGTACATTTTGGACGAGCCATCGATTGGCCTCCATCAGCGCGATAACGAGCGCCTGATCAAGACGCTTGAGCGCCTACGCGATATCGGCAATACCGTCATCGTCGTCGAGCATGATGAGGATACGATTCGTGCTGCCGACTATGTGATCGACATGGGCCCCGGCGCGGGCGTGAACGGCGGACACGTGGTCGCCGCGGGAACGCCTGCCGATATCATGGCGTGTCCCGAGTCGATGACGGGCGCTTATCTGACCGGCAAACGAATGATCCGGGTTCCCGATGAACGCCGCAAGCCCGGTCGCGGCTGCCTTAAGATCACGGGCGCCCGCGCCAACAACCTCAAAAACGTTACCGCCAAGATCGAGTTTGGTACGCTTACGGTCGTTACCGGCGTGTCGGGATCGGGTAAGAGCTCCCTGGTTACCGACACTATCGCACCTGCCCTTACGAATGCCATTCACCGTTCGACGCGCCCTGTGGGTCCGTATAAGAAAATCGAGGGCATCGAGTGTATCGATAAGGTTATCGATATCGACCAGTCGCCGATTGGCCGCACGCCGCGTTCCAACCCTGCTACGTACATTGGCCTGTGGGATGATCTTCGCGCGCTGTTTGCGAGTACGCCGGAGTCGAAGGCGCGCGGCTACTCGCCGGGACGTTTCTCCTTTAACGTGAGCGGCGGTCGCTGCGAAGCATGCAAGGGCGACGGACAAATTAAGATCGAGATGCACTTCCTTCCCGATATCTACGTTCCCTGCGAAGTTTGCGGCGGTAAACGCTACAACCGCGAGACACTCGAGGTCACCTACCGTGGCAAGACCATCTCGGACGTGCTCGACATGAGCGTCACCGAGGCGCTGGCCTTCTTTGGGAATATCCCGCAGATTAAGCGCAAGCTCCAGACGCTGTACGATGTAGGCTTGGGCTACGTGAGCCTGGGCCAGCCCGCCACGACGCTCTCGGGCGGCGAGGCGCAGCGTGTGAAGCTCGCCAAGGAGCTTCATCGACGCCAGACGGGCAAGACGTTCTATATTTTGGACGAGCCGACGACCGGCCTTCATTTTGAGGACGTCCGCCAGCTGCTCGATGTGCTGCAGCGCTTGGTCGATGCGGGCAACACGGTGCTGGTGATTGAACACAACCTTGATGTCATCAAGGTTGCCGACCGCCTGATCGATATGGGCCCCGAGGGCGGTAACGGCGGCGGAACCGTCGTGGTTTCGGGCACACCGGAGCAGGTTGCGGACTGTCCGCAGAGTTATACGGGCAAGTTTTTGGCGCCGTTGCTCAGGCGTGACCGGGAGCGTCAGGCTCAACTTGATGCTCAATAAATAGGCGATTCAGTTTATGGGCGCCATCGACTCCTTGTGATTCGATGGCGCTTGCTGTGTCGAAGTGACGTATGCAGCCGAATTGGACATATACTGAATCCTTGCGTCCGAATGCGAGGGAAAGGATATGTCATGGCAAAGGCTGTAAAGACGCCAAAAACCAATGCGATGCGCGAGCTGGAAAGCGCCGACATTTCCTATGTTCTACATACGTACGAAGACGATGGTGATGAGTCGGCGGGCCTGGGGGTCGCGATTTCGGAGCAGCTTGGCGAGGAGCCCGGTCAAGGATTTAAGACCTTGGTCTGCGTGACGCCGTCCAACGACCACGTCGTGTGCTGCATCCCTGTTGCCGACGAGCTCGATCTAAAGTCCGCTGCGCGTGCCGCGGGGGAGAAGTCCTTGGCCATGATGCATGTGAAGGATTTGCTTGCGGCGACTGGCTACGTTCGCGGCGGCTGCAGTCCGGTCGGTATGAAAAAACGTTACCGGACGCTCATTGATGAGACATGTGTCCTTTGGGATACCATTTTTATTTCGGGAGGCAAGCGTGGTTATCAGCTCGAGCTTGCACCTGATGATTTAATTGCATTTTGCGGGGCGACAGTTGCCGCGATTACGAGAGAGGACTGAGCGATGCCGCAGGAAGAATTGAAGCGCGGAGCTCATTTTGCAGAAGAATCTGCGCCTCAGACACCCTCATCCGAAACTTCTTCGTCGCGAGATGACACTGACGACATGGGCTCGTCGGACTACTCCACGGTTGGTCGTTCCGCCGGGCTTATGACCATCCTGACCATCGTGTCTCGCGTCACCGGTTTTATCCGCACGTGGGCAATGGCGGCCGCTATTGGCATGTCGCTGCTCTCGTCTTCCTATCAGGTCGCCAACAACCTGCCCAATATGCTCTACGAACTCGTGATGGGCGGCATGCTCGTGACGGCGTTTTTGCCCGTGTACATGGGCGTGAGGCGTGAGCAGGGTCGCGAGGCCTCTAACGAGTACGTGGGCAACCTGCTCGGTATTCTGCTTTTGGTGCTGGGTGGCATTTCGTTGCTGGGGACCGTGTTCGCCCCGGGCTTTATCTGGACGCAATCGTTTCTTTCGGGTGACGGCGGCAGCATGGATACCGCTGCGTTCATGTTCCGTTTCTTTGCCATCCAGATTCTGTTTTATGGTTTGGGCTCGGTGTTTTCGGGCGTCCTCAACGCACACCGCGACTACTTCTGGTCGACGTTTGCCCCGGTCCTCAACAATGTGATCGTCATTGCGAGCTTTATGGGCTTTGCGCCCGTGTCCGCACAGTTTGGCGAACGTGCCGGCATCATCTTGATTGCGGCCGGTACGACCCTCGGTGTCTTTGTTCAGATGGCATGTCAGATCCCCGCGCTTGGCAAGCACGGCGTGCATCCCCATATCCATATCGACTTTAAGGACCCCGCACTGCGCCAGACGATTGCGCTCGGTATCCCGACGCTGCTCGCCACGGTGTGCATGTTTGTCTCGACTTCTATCACCAACGCTGCTGCGCTGGTGGTCCAGCCCGAGACTGGTCCTTCCGTCATCGCCTATGCGCGCCTGTGGTACACGCTGCCCTACGCGCTGATTGCCGCCTCGCTTTCGACGGCGCTCTATACCGAGCTCTCTCACGACGCACAGGAGAAGGATTACGACAGCGTCCGCACGGGCATTTCGCGTGGCGTCGCCCAGATGCTGTTCTTCCTGATTCCATTCGCGCTGTACCTGATTGTCTTCGCGCGTCCGCTCAACATGATTTACTGCGCTGGCAAGTTCGATGAGTCCGGTGTGGCGCTGGTGTCGGAGTTCCTTATCTACCTGGCACTTTCCCTGCCGCTCTACGGCGTGGTCGTGCTGATGCAGAAGAGCTTCTCTGCCCTGCTCGACATGAAGCCCTATAGCCGCTATTGTCTGTATTCCGCCATCGGCCAGGCCGGCTCGGTTTTGCTGTTTGGCGTTGTGCTGGGCTTCGGTATGCCGGCAATCGCGCTTTCGTATGTCGTCGACTACGTGATCTTGGTCGGTTGCTCGCTGTGGTGGCTGCGTCGTCGCCTGCGTGGTCTTCAGGTCAAATCTATCCTGCATGGCGGGTTCTTTGGCCTTTTGCTCGGTGGCCTGGGTGCTGCCGCAGGCGCCGGCGTCATGTGGGCGCTTGAGCACTTTGTCGGGGCACTTGGCGGCTCGATTCTGATTACTCTTGGCTACGTTTGCGTTGCGGGTGTCGTCTCGCTTGCTGTTACCTTTGGCCTTGCCGTCGTCCTTAAGATGCCCGAGGTCTCGGCGCTGATTCGTCGCAAGTAGGTGCGCGTGGCCGGTCACGACAACATTCCAACGCTTGCCGAGCAGGTTTCGCGCGTTCCCACGCAGCCCGGCTGCTACCTTTGGAAAGACGCCAAGGGCGATGTCATCTACGTGGGCAAGGCGAAAAACCTGCGCGCCCGTATGCGTCAGTACGTGACGCTGCAGGACGAGCGCCAGAAGATCCCGCTGATGATGCAGCTGGTGGCGAGCTTTGACTATATCGTGGTGGAGACCGAGCACGAGGCGTTGGTGCTCGAGCGCAATTTGATTGGCCAGTACCATCCGTACTTTAACGTCGACCTCAAGGATGACAAGAGCTACCCCTTTATCGCCATTACAAAGGGCGACCTGTATCCCGCTATCAAATACACGCGTGAGCGTCATAAGCCGGGAACGCGCTATTTTGGACCTTATACCGATAGCCGCGCGGCACGTGAGACGATAGATACGCTGCGCAAGGTTATCCCCATCTGCTCCGCATCCTGTGCGGAGTGGCGTCGTTGTCGCCGTATCGTCGAGTCCCACAAGGGCGAGGAAGACATCGTCAATATGATTTGCGCGCAAAACGGGCGCCCCTGCTTTGACTACCATGTCGGGCGCGGCCCAGGTGCGTGTGTCGGCGCGATTTCCCCGGCAGACTATGCCAAGAACGTCAAGCGTGTCGAGCGCTTTTTGTCGGGCCATCGCAAGGATGTCGTCGATGAGCTGACCTCCGAGATGACGGATGCCGCTGAGGCGCTCGACTTTGAGCGCGCGGCACGCGTCAAACGTCGTTTGGAGGTCATCAGGGGTCTGGACGATCGTCAGCAAGTCGTTTTTCCCTCCAGTGTCGATATCGATGTCATCGGTTTCTATCGCGAGGAGACCATCTCCGCCGCTTGCGTCTTCGTCGTTCGCGAGGGCCGAACAGTTCGCACCTGCGAGTTCATTCTCGACAAGGGTCTTGATGTTGACGAGGAAGAGCTCCAGTCGGGCTTTCTTAAGCGCTATTACGACGAGACGGCTGATATTCCAGCTGAGGTCAACCTTTCCGTCGAGCTTGAGGATGCGGGGGCGCTGGGGGAGTGGCTTGCGGGCAAGCGTGAGCGTTCCTGCCATCTCCATAGGCCGCAGCGTGGCGAAAAGCACCGACTGCTCGATATGGCATCCAAAAATGCGCGCCATGCCCTCATGCGCTACATGATGCGAACGGGGTACGCTGACGACCGCACCAATCAAGCGCTCCTGGAGCTCGAAAGTGCGTTGGCGCTGCCATCGCCGCCGTTGCGTATCGAGTGCTTCGATATCTCGACGCTGCATGGCACCTTTACGGTCGCCTCGATGGTGGTGTTTACCAACGGGCGCGCCGACAAGAGCCAGTATCGTCGTTTTAAAATCCAGGCCGAATTGGATGAGGCAAACGACTTCGTGTCGATGTCCGAGGTTTTGGGACGACGCTATGCTCCCGAGCGCATGGCCGACGAGCGCTTTGGCTCGTGCCCCGATCTGCTCGTTGTCGATGGCGGTAAGCCGCAATTGACCGCTGCGATCAAGCAACTTGAGGCTCTTGGGCTCGATATACCAGTTTGTGGCTTGGCGAAGGCCGATGAGGAAGTTTTTGTGCCTTGGGACGAGACTCCCGTCGTGCTGCCGACCGGGTCTGCCTCGCTCTATCTAATTAAACAGGTGCGCGATGAGTCCCACCGATTTGCTATCACGTTCCATCGTGAATTGCGCGACAAGGCCATGACAGTTTCGGTACTCGATGACGTTCCTGGCGTGGGGCCCACCAGAAAACGTGCCCTTATGCGCCATTTTGGCTCGATGAAGCGTTTGCGCGCGGCGAGCGAGCAGGAGATTGCAGAAGTTCGAGGCGTTCCGGCCGATGTCGCCAAAGCGGTCCACGAGGCACTTGTTGCGTGGAATGCCGAGCGCTCCGAGATGGCGGCAAAGCAATCCGAAAACTAAACACGCCTCTAAACAACTGAAATACATGATTGCGTGATTTTCAATCATGTATTTCACGGCGATTACCAGCCGATTTCGGGTTTAATTAACGCTAAAACGTTTGACTAGCCATGGTGAACAACCCTGCTATCCTGCGGGTTGACGAAGACTGATATCTCACCTCGTCGATACATACTGTCTGGCGAATCGTTTGTCAATGAATTCGGTGAACGGTAGTAAATACCGTTCAAGCGTATGTATGTATCGGTCGCCGAGCGCGGCACCTCAGTTGGGTTCGTCGGTAGGTAAGGTATATATCGTCCGCAAGTTGCGCGGGGGCGCGTCTAGGTGCTCCCGGGTAAGATTCTCTATTGATAGGAGAAGACATGGCCATCATCAACAAGGGTATGTCCAGGCGTTCGTTCCTCGGCCTCACCGGCAGCGTCGCTGCTGTCGCAGGGCTTGGTCTCACCGGCTGCGGTGGCAGCTCTAGCGACGAGGGTTCCGCTTCCGGTTCCACCGATTCCGCCAACCGTGGCGGCGGCGTGATCACCGCTGGTTCCGCTTACGCTCCGTCCAGCTTCGATCCCGCCAGCACCGGCTCCGCTGTGGGCCTGGGTGCTAACTGGCACGTCGTCGAGGGCCTCTACGGCATCGATTACCACGACTACAGCACCTTCAACGAGCTCGCCACCGACGATCCCAAGTCTGTGGACGACACCACTTTCGAGGTCACCATCCGCAAGGGCGCCAAGTTCTCCGATGGCACCGAGGTCACCGCTGACGATGTCGTTGCCTCCTACACCGCTTGTGCCGCTTCCGCTACCTATGCTCCGTTCTTCCAGCCCTTCGAGTCCATCGAGGCCAAGGACGCCAGCACCGTGACGGTCAAGACCAAGGTCCCCAACTTCTCCCTGCTCAAGGATCGTCTGGCCATCGTCCGTGTTACCCCGGCCACCCAGACCGAGGAGGATCGCGCCAAGCAGCCGATCGGCTCCGGCCCCTGGATGTACGACTCTATCTCCGATACCGAGATCACCCTGGTTCCCAACCCCGAGTACAACGGTGAGTATGCTGCCGAGGATAAGAAGATCCAGTACAGCATCCTGACCGACCCCACCGCTCGCGTTACCGCTCAGCAGGAGGGCTCCACGCTCGTTATGGAGCTCGTTACCGCTGACGCCGTCGACCAGCTCGAGAGCGCCGGCTGCAAGATCGATAACGTTCAGGGTTTCGGCACCCGCTTCATCATGTTCAACGTCGCCAAGGAGCCTTGGAACAACGTCAAGGTCCGTCAGGCTGTCATGTATGCGCTCGACACCGAGAAGATGGTCAGCAACACCTTCGCCGGCCTTGCCACCGCTGCCAGCTGCTACCTGCCCAAGAGCTTCACCAACTATCATGAGGCTTCCACGGTGTACAAGACCGACGCCAAGAAGGCTAAGAAGCTCATCGAGGAGTCTGGCATCACCCCGGGTGCCATCACCCTGCGCACCACCGACAACGAGCAGATTAAGGGCATGGCCGCCCAGGTCAAGAACGACCTCGACGCTCTCGGCTTCGATGTGACCATCCAGACCGATACCTCGCCGGCCACCTACGCTGCCATCGACGGCGGCGAGGCCTACGATATCCTCCTTGCCCCTGGCGATCCTTCCTGCTTCGGCGCCGACCCCGACCTGCTGCTCAACTGGTGGTACGGCGACAACGTCTGGATGCAGACCCGTTGCCCGTGGAAGGAGTCCGCTGAGTGGCAGAAGCTCCACAGTCTCATGGACGAGGCTCTTGCCGCCGAGGGCGACGAGCAGCAGAAGAAGTGGAACGAGTGCTTCGACATCATTGCCGAGAACGCCGTTCTGTACCCCGTTGTCCACGTCAAGACCGTCTCCGCTTCCTGGGACGATCCGTCCACTGCGCCCAACGGCGAGGCCCTCGATGGCTTCAAGGGCATCGGCACGACGAGCATGTCCTTCAGGGGCGTTGCGACCGTCAAGGCGTAAGACTCGCTTGAGTCTGTATGCAGGATGTCGGTCGTTGGGACCGTATCCTCATAGTTGAAACAAAGACCCGGGCGACCTCGATGTCGCTCGGGTCTTGTAATGAGTATCCGTACTCATATACCAGTTGGTCCTACCGACAAAAGAAAGGGGAGAGAACGTGAACAACTTGCTACGTTTGATTGGAAGGCGTCTTGTGGCGCTGCCGATCATGGCATTGGGCGTCACCGTCCTGGTGTTCTTCCTTATGTCGTTCTCCAAGACCGACCCCGCCTACACGGCGTTGGGTGACGGTGCCTCGCCCGAGGCGGTTGCCGAGTACCATGAGAAGTATGGTCTGGACGACCCCTGGCCCGTGCGCTACGTGCGCTATATGGGCGATTTGATCCATGGCGACATGGGCACCTATGGTGCTGCTCGCAACTCCGTTGCCAAGCGCATCTCCACGGCCCTGCCCGTCACGATGCAGCTGACCTTCATCGGCCTTGCCATCGGTGCGGTCGTTTCGTTTTTGCTCGGCGTCATCGCGGCACTGTATCGCGACAAATGGCCGGACCAAGTGATCCGCGTCTTTTCCATCGCCGGCTTGGCAACCCCGTCGTTCTGGCTTGCCGTTCTGTTGATCCTGCTGTTCTCTTCCTACCTTAAGGTGCTCCCGGCATCGGGTGCTCTGCCTCACTTCACCACGAATCCGGCTGGTTATCTGGGCCGCATGATTATGCCCGCCATCGCCTTGGCATTTCCGCTGACGGGCCAGATGACTCGTATCGTGCGTACCGCCATGGTCGAGGAGCTCGACAAGGACTATGTCCGTATGGCTCGCGGTGCCGGCGTTCCCGAGAAGGTCGTCGTCGGTATCAACGTTCTTCGCAATGCGCTGATCACCCCGGTCACCACCCTCGGTCTTAAGATCGGTTACCTCATGGGCGGCGCCGTCGTCATCGAGGTTATCTTCAACCTCCCCGGCATGGGCACCGCAATTCTGCAGGGCGTTCAGGGCAACGAGGCGAACCTGGTTCAGGGCGTCGTTATCGTCGTTGCTCTTGCCTTCATCATCATCAACATCGTGGTTGACATGCTCTACCTGCTCATCAACCCGCGCATCAGGACGGTGTAGATTATGGTAAAGATTCGAGAGAAGCAAACCGAGCAGCTCGAGAAGGCTGCCTCCAAAGGGCTCAAGCTCGGTGGCTGGAAGAAGATGACGCTGTCTTCTAAGATTGCCGCCGTCGTGCTGGTGCTGGTCGCCCTGACTGCGATTCTGGCGCCCCTTCTTGCCCCCTATAGCCCGGTCGAGATCTTTACGGCTCGCCAGGCTCCCGGCAACGGATTTATCTTCGGTACCGACGATAAGGGTCGCGATATTCTGTCGCGTATGCTCTACGGTGGTCGTTACTCGCTGATTATCGGCTTTGGCGCCACTGCCATGGCTCTGGTCTGCGGCTCGGTCGTGGGCGCCCTTGCAGCGGTTTCGCGCAAGGCCGTCTCCGAGACGATCATGCGTATCTTGGACATCATCATGTCCATCCCGGGCATCGCCCTCGCGGCCGTCTTCGTCTCCATCCTGGGCAACTCCGTGCCGTCGATCATCTTCGCCATCGGCTTTATGTACACTCCGCAGATTGCCCGTATCGTGCGCGCCAACATCGTGTCCGAGTACGGCGAGGACTATGTCCGCGCGGTCATCGTTTCCGGCGCCAAGGCTCCGTGGATTTTGATCAAGCATGTTCTGCGTAACTGCATCGCCCCGATCATGGTCTTCACCGTTACCCTAGTCGCCGACGCCATCATCTTCGAGGCTTCGCTGACGTTCATCGGCGCTGGTATCCAGGAGCCCACCGCTACCTGGGGCAACATCCTCGCCGACGCCCGCGGCGGCGTGCTCGCCGGCCGTTGGTGGCAGGCGTTGTTCCCGGGCCTGGCCATCATGATCACCTGCCTGGCGCTCAACATCCTCTCCGAGGGCATTACCGACGCCATGGCCGCTGCTCCCTCCGCCGCCCTGGATCCGACCGATTCCTCCAAGCGCCGCGAGGCCGACCTGCTGGTCTCCGACCCCGTTCGCGCCTACAAGGAGCAGGCCCAGTCCCTCTCCGCTCGCCTTGGCGCCCTGCGCGATGTCGAGCTCAAGCGTGACGATCGCCATGTGCCCGACGAGTCTGTCGAACCGATTCTCTCGGTCCGTGACTTCTGCATTCAGTTTGAGCATCACGGTGATATCAACGTCGTCGACCATGTCAACTTTGACGTCCGTCCTGGTCAGACCATGGGCCTGGTGGGCGAGTCTGGTTGCGGTAAGTCCATCACCACGCTGGCCATCATGGGCCTGACCGACGACGATGAGCACCTTTCCGGCGAGGTCCTCTGGGAGGGCCGCGACCTGCTCAAGATGAGTAAGAAGGAGTGGTTCGGCCTGCGCGGTACCGATATCGCTATGGTCTATCAGGACGCCCTGTCCTCGCTCAATCCCTCCATGCTCATCTCTGCCCAGATGAAGCAGCTCACCAAGCGTGGCGGCACCCGTAGCGCCGAGGAGCTCCTGGAGCTCGTGGGCCTCGACCCCAAGCGTACGCTCGAGAGCTATCCGCACGAGCTTTCCGGTGGTCAGCGTCAGCGCGTTCTGATTGCTATGGCCCTTACCCGCGACCCCAAGCTGGTCATCTGCGACGAGCCCACGACCGCCCTGGACGTTACCGTCCAGAAGCAGGTCATCAAGCTGCTCAACGATCTTCAGGCCAAGCTCGGCTTTGCCATGATCTTCGTCTCGCATGACCTGGCGCTGGTCGCCGAGGTCGCCCATAACATCACGGTGATGTACGCCGGTCAGGTTATCGAGCAGGCGCCCACCAAGGAGCTGCTCACCAACCCGATCCACGAGTACACCCGCGGTCTTCTGGGTTCCGTCCTGTCCATCGAGAGCGGTTCGGGCCGCCTGCACCAGGTGCCCGGCGCCGTTCCGAGCCCGCGCGATTTCCCCAAGGGCGATCGCTTCGCGCCCCGCTCGAGCCATCCGCGTATTGGCCTGGACACCCGTCCGGTCTTCAAGCGCGTGCCCGGCACCGAGCACTTCTATTCCGAGCTCCCCGACGAGGTGCTCAAGGCAAATGGTTTGACCCCTCACGCGGAGGTGATGTAGATGAGCGAGACCGCAGTCAACGGCGTCGAGCCGATCATCTTCCTTGATGACGTCCACGTCACCTTTAGGACCCGTACCGGCTCGATTCTGCACCCTAACCTGGTTCACGCCGTCCAGGGTGTAACGATTAGGCTCATGCCCGGTCAGACGATCGGCATCGTCGGCGAGTCCGGTTGCGGTAAGTCCACCACCGCCAACGTCATGTGCGGCCTGCAGGCCCCCACGAGCGGCAAGGTCTACTTTAAGGGCAAGGACGTTACCAAACGTACCGCCGAGGACCGTCGCCACATGGGTCGCGTCATCTCGGTCGTGTTCCAGAACCCGGCCACGGCACTCAACCCCCGCATGGTCGTTCGCGAGCAACTGCTCGACCCCATGCGCGTCCACAACCTGGGTACCGAGGCCGAGCAGGAGAAGCGCGTCAAGGAGCTCTTGGAGCTCACCGGTCTGCCCAGCTCCGCCGCCGAGGTTCTTCCCGGCCAGCTTTCGGGCGGCCAGCGCCAGCGCGTCGCAATTGCCCGTGCCCTGTCGCTGAACCCCGATGCCATCATCGCCGACGAGCCAACCTCGGCTCTGGACGTTTCGGTCCGCGCGCAGATTCTGAACCTGCTGACCGACCTTAAGAAGGAGCTCGGCCTGGCCATGGTGTTCATCAGCCATGATATCCAGACGGTCCGCTATATCTCTGACGACATCATCGTTATGAATGGCGGCAAGATCGTCGAGCAGGGCGAGGCCAAGCAGGTCTTCCAGCACCCCCAGGACCCCTACACCAAGATGCTGCTCGGCGCTGCGCCGTCGCTGCTGCATCCCAAGCTCGGCGAGTAGCCTCGCTTTCCCTCCCGTGCGCCCGGTTCCCTTGCCGGGCGCACCTCCGTTGCGATTTCGAAAGGTTGGGTTCACGAGCCATGCCAAGTGCTCAGGAGCTACAACATCAATTTGGTGAATATCGAGGCGCCATGCCCCGTCCATCAGATTTCGATCTCTTTTGGAAGGATCGCATGGCCGAGGCCGACGCGGTCGGGCTTGACTATGCGATCGAGACGGCATCGGTCACAGATGCCGTGACCTGCCAGCTTTTCGACCTCTGGTATACCGGCATGTGTGGCGCTCGCCTGCATGCCAAGTACCTTAAACCCGTCTCGGACGAGCCCGTGCCATTGGTACTTCAGTTCCATGGATATCCGGGTGCAAGCCGCAGCTGGTTTGAGCAGGCGTCGTTTGCGGGCATGGGCATGGCACTCATCGCCCTCGACTGCCCCGGTCAAGGAGGTCCCTCCGAGGACATTGGTGGATTTGAGGGCACAACGGTCGCGGGCCATATCGTCGCCGGTATCGACGGTGATCCGGCCAACCTCTACTATGTCCGCTTGCACCAAGATATTCGCATCCTGTGCCGCATCGTTCGCGAGCTCGAGGGCATCGATCTTGCCCGTGTGTTTGTGAACGGCGCGTCGCAGGGTGGCGGTTTGGGCATTGCGACCTGTGCACTTAACAGCGAGCTTATCAATCGCGCCGCCATCCTCTATCCCTTCCTGTCGGATTTCCGCCTGGTCTGGGATTTGGATGCCGACGACATTGCCTACGAGGGCCTGCGCTATTGGTCTCGCTGGTTTGACGAGGACTCGACTCGTATCGACGAAGCCTATGCCAAGCTGGCGTACTTCGATTCCAAGAACTTTGCCCCTATGGTCAAATGCCCCGTGCTGTTTGGCACCGGCACAGCCGATACCGTCTGTCCGCCAGCGACGCAGTTTGCGGTCTATAACAACCTGACCTGTGAAAAGCGTCATGAGTTCTTTGAAGGCTTTGGCCACGAGGAGATTCAGGATTTTGACGATCTGATCATTCCGTTTTTCTGCAAGGGAGGGAAGGCTCATGTCTAAGTGCGAGAGCAATGTCGGCGAGCTGATTGTCCCCGACCTTGTGGGGATTCCCGGAACGGTTTCGTCAAGGCTCTCTGAATATCGGGACTGGCACGGTGATGTTCAGGCAGATGTTTCTGATTTGGAGACATGTGCTATGGATCTTGAGATTCAAGGCCTGGCCATTACGGCGGTCGATTTCGCCAATCCGTATGCCCGCTACTCCGAGGTTTCCTTTGAGCTTGGTGGCGATGTGGTCCACGCACGTTTGATCGAGCCTGCCGGTCGCGCCCGAGCATCCGAGCTTGTGCCGCTATGTCTGATGTTTCACGACATCGACCGACCCGTGCGGGGATGGCATCACATGACGAGGTTTGCGGCCATGGGATATGCCGTGCTTGCGCTGGACGATGAGGCGATTGGACCCAGCGATCTGCGGCAGGGGATTACCTCGCCCGCTTTTGTCAGGCGCGTCCGTTGGGGCTGCGCGTTGGCGGAGGTCGCGCGCAATCTTGATGGCATGGACCCCGAACGCATCTTTGCATGGGGCGAGGGTCTTGGCGGCGGAGTCGCGCTGGCGGTTTCTGCTCTGGACGAGCGGGGCCTCGCCCGCACGGCGGTTGCCAATCCGCTTCCTGGCGGCCTCGAGGTGCTGTCGTCTCGGGTGCGCGGATCGGTGCTCATGGGCACATCGCTTATGGATACCGTGAGCGATCCCAAGGATCAGTTTGCCGTATTCAACGGTCTTGAGTGTGACCGGAGGCATATCATCTATGCAAAATACGCTCACGAGCGCATCAATGCGTTCGAAAACGAAGTCGTAGACTTTTTTAACCAAACGTTCTACTCGTGTTCTTTGGCCTAGACGGCCTGGACACTGCCAACAAGAGTGGGTGGCATAGGGCCGCCCGCCAGACAACTAAGGAGATTCTTGTGGCAACTCAGAAATTCACCGGCGTTATCCCTCCCGTCGTTGTTCCCGATACCGAAGATCATCAGCTCGATGTTGCCTCCTTTGAGCGCAGCATCAACCGCATGATCGATGCCGGCGTCGATGGCCTGTTCTTCTTGGGCTCTTCGGGTGAGGTCGTTTTCTCCACCGACGAGCGTCGTCGCCAGATCATCGCCGAGGCCGTCCGCATCGTCGACCACCGCGTGCCTGTTCTGGTCGGCATCATCGATACCGAGACCGAGCGCATGATTGAGCACGGCAAGGTCGCTCAGGAGCTGGGCGCCGATGCCCTCGTCGCCACCTGCCCGTTCTATGCCCTGCAGGGCATGACCGAGGTCGAGGAGCACTTCCGCATCCTGCACGAGGAGCTTGACCTGCCCATCTTTGCCTATGACATTCCCGTCTGCGTTCACACCAAGCTCCCCTGGAAGCTCCTTGCCAAGCTCGGCGCCGAGGGCGTCCTTGCTGGCGTCAAGGATTCCTCGGGTGATGACATCTCGTTCCGCTACCTCGTTCAGGAGAACGAGAAGAACGGCCATCCGATGAGCATCCTCACCGGTCACGAGGTTGTCGTCGACGGCGCTTACCTCGGTGGCGCCGACGGTTCTGTCCCGGGCCTTGCCAACGTTGAGCCCGAGGGCTACGTGCGCCAGTGGAAGGCCGCTCAGGCCGGTGACTGGGCTACCGTCAAGGCCGAGCAGGATCGCCTCAACGAGATCTCCCACATCTGGGATGTCACCTCGGGCGTCCAGGGCTATGCCGGTGGCGTCGGCGCCTTCAAGACCGCTATGAACCTCATGGGCATCTTCGACAGCCCGACCATGCCGCGCCCGGTGAAGGCCATGACCGGCGAGAACGTCGAGGCGATTAGGAAGGTCCTTCAGGACAACGGTCTCCTGTAAAGCTTCCCAGGCACCCGACCTCGCCGTTCAACCGTGTGGTCATGACCCATTAGGTCAATGGCCACACGGTTTCTCGGCGATCTCGGACACCTGGAAAACCTTTACTGCGCTGTGACGGCTAGCCTGACGGCGCATTTCCTGTAGTTGTTTTTATCTCCGAAGGAGAGCGACATGGAGAACAAGTACGTCTGCTCTGTCGATATCGGCGGAACTAAAATTGCGACTGCCATCATGGAGTACCCGGCTGACGGTAGTGTGCCCCATCCCGTTTTTGAGGCCGAGGTTCCCACAGAGGCCCAAGAGGGCGGCGAGGCCGTCTTCCAGCGTATCGAGGCGTCTATCAAGGCCGCTCTTGAGGCGAATCCCGATGTCGAGGTTCTCGGTGTCGGTATCGGTGCCGCAGGCGTCGTCGATCCCAAGACGGGCGCCATTGCGTATGCCAATGAGATCATGCCCGGCTGGTCCGGCGTTCAGTTGGGGCCGCGTCTGCGCGAGGACCTTGGTCTTCCCGTTGCCGTTGTGGGCGACGTGCAGGCTCATGCTCTGGGCGAGGCCCACTGGGGCGTCGGCAAGGGCAAGTTCTCCGTCTTGTGCCTGGGAATCGGTACGGGCATCGGTGGCGCATATGTCGAGAACGGCCGCGTGATGCAGGGCTTCCATGGTGCTGCCGGTCATATGGGCCACATCGAGTGCTCGGCTGCCGCCGGCATTCCCTGCGCCTGCGGGCGTTCCGGCCATCTTGAGTCTGTTGCTTCGGGCACCTCGATTGGCCGTATGTACGACGAACGCTTCGGTCGAGTTGACCCCAGCCGTCCTTCGGTCGGTCGCGACGTGAACGACCTGTGTCGTGCTGGCGACGCAAAGGCGACCGAGGTCATCCATGACGCCGGCTTTGCGCTGGGCGCCAGCTTGGGCTCGCTTGCCAATATTCTGGATCCAGAGGTCATCGTGCTTTCGGGCGGCGTAATTCATCAGGGTCCCGATTGGCGTTCGCAGACGTGGAAGGATTCGGTGCACGAGGGCTATGCCAGCCAGGCGCTCGATCCGCTCCAGGACACGCCGATTCTCATCGGGTCTCTGGAGGGCGATGCTCCGCTCATCGGTGCCGCCGAGCATCTTCTCGCTTCGTTAAAGTAAACGTATCTGCTGTAGGAGCCTCCCGAGACAACACGCCTCGGGAGGCTGTTCTGAGAAAGGTTGCAGCCTTATGACCGTCGATCCTTTGATTCAATCCCTGAAGGGTAAGCTCGTCGTGAGCGTTCAGGCGTATATGGGCGAGCCGCTTCGTACGCCCGAGACCATGGCTCAAATGTCTCGCGCTTGCGAACTCGGCGGCGCCGCCGCCATTCGCTGCCAGGGCCTTGCCGACATTGCCGCCATTAAGGGTCGCTGTGAGGTTCCTGTTATTGGCCTATGGAAGGATGGACACGAGGGCGTTTACATCACGCCGACGCTGCGTCACGCCCGCGCCTGCGTTGCTGCTGGTGCCGATATCGTGGCGATCGACGCCACCGATCGTCCGCGCCCCGATGGCAAGACGGTCGAGGATACCTTCCGTCCGCTGCACGAGGAGGGTGTGCTCCTGATGGCGGATTGTGCCACCATCGAGGACATTCGCCGTGCGGTTGATATGGGCTTCGACCTGGTATCTACCACGCTCTCTCACGGTGTCGCCGCCATCGACTGCACCATGGCCGATGGCCCCGACCTGCCGCTCCTGCGTCAGGCGACCGAGGAATTCCCCGGCCTTCCCATCATCTGCGAGGGTCGCGTGCATACGCCCGAGGAGGCTCGCGCCGCGATCGATGCTGGCGCCTGGGCCGTTGTCGTCGGCACCGCCATCACGCACCCCACGAGTATTACAAGTTGGTTCAAGGCTGCGCTTGAGGCGTAAGACAGGCCTCGTATCCGCTCGGGGCGGTATACTCAATAAAGGCAATTGACCGCGCGGGATCCGGGTTGCTGGGTCCCGCGCTTGTTTTGGGGAGGCAGCACATGCAAAAGGGAGATGCCATGGATGCGGCGGAGCGCTCGGAGCGCATCCCCGATATCGTCATCATCACCGGAATGTCCGGATCGGGCCGCACGCAGGCCATGCACGTGTTCGAGGACATGGGCTATTTTTGCATCGATAACCTGCCTCCGCGTCTGATCGCCCAGCTTGCCGAGCTCGTCGGCATCAATACGGGCGTGGGCAGGCATCTCGCCGTCACCTGCGATTTGCGTAGCCAGGGCTTGTTCGATGAGCTGCTCGATGCGGTCGCCGCGCTCGAAGAGCGCGAGATGAGCTGCGACATCGTGTTCCTGGAGGCTTCTGACGAGGTGCTGATTCGTCGCTACAGCGAAAATCGCCGCCGTCATCCCATTGCCAAGCCGGGGGAGACTACGGCCGATGCCATTCAGCGCGAGCGCCTTCAGCTGCAGGGCGTGCGCGATCGAGCCGATATGATTATCGACACGAGTCGTCTGCGCACCTCTGCGCTGCGCAACAAGCTACGTATGGCATTTTCCGAGCTGTCCGACCAACAGCTCATGGACGTCCATGTGTTCTCGTTTGGCTTTAAGCACGGCATGCCCGTCGAGGCGGACATTATGATCGACGTCCGCTTCCTGCCCAATCCGTTTTACGATCCCGAGATGCGCACGATGACCGGTCTCGATAAAAAGGTCTCCGATTTTGTTCTGGACCACCCCAAGACGCAGGAGTTTTGGAAGGCTTGGACACAGCTGCTCGATACGGTGATGCCGGGCTATATCGCGGAGGGTAAGCCGCAGCTTTCTATCGCCATCGGCTGCACGGGCGGACAGCACCGTAGCGTCGCCATTGCCGAGGCCACGGCCCGTTACCTGGAAGGCGCCCAGTATCACGTGAGCATCTCCCACCGCGACCTGTCGCGCGCCAACACGAAGGCATAGGCCTGCATGTCGTTTACCGCTGAGGTGCGCGACGAGCTTGCGCGCTGCGAACCCGAATGTGAATACTGCGATTTGTCGACGCTTGCCGCCCTGACGCGTGTGAGCGGTACGCTTTCGTTGGCCGGCTCCGGGCGGTATCGTTTGACGGTCGCGACCGAGACGGGAGCCGTCGCGCGCACGATGATCACGCTGACGCATCGCATCCTTAAGCTCAAAACGGAATTCACCGTTCGTAAATCGGTCTTGCATAAGGTCCGTAACTATCTCATTACCCTGCCCGATCAACCCGACTTGGACAAGGCTCTGGTGCTGCTGGGCATTCTAGACCGCAGAGGAGGGCTCGTCGCTGGTGTTCCCCGACACATCGTTGCCCGTCCCTGCTGCAGGCTTGCCTACATCCGCGGCGCGCTCATCGCGGGCGGCTTCGTGGCCGATCCACGCGGCGATTTCCATTTGGAGATCGCGGTGCAGGGTGAGCAATATGCCAAGGGGCTTTGCGACCTGTTGGGGCAGATTGGGGTCCATGCTCGTGTTAATGCGCGGCGGGGGTCATATGCCGTGTACATTAAGAGCGCCGAGGAAATCGAGCATCTATTAAAGCTGATTGGTGCCAAGCGCAGCGTTGCCGAGATTGAGGAGGCGCGCGCGGTCAAGTTGGTTAAGAACGATGTGAACCGTCGCGTGAACGCCGAGCTCGCCAACCAGACCAGAAGCGCCGGTGCTGCCCAGCATCAGCTTGCGCTTATCGATGAGCTCGAGCAGCGCGGCCTTCGCGATGCGCTTCCGGATGCCTTGGCGGTCTTTTGCGACCTGCGCGAGCGCTATCCCGATCTGTCGCTGCGTGATTTAGGGGAGATGGCTGACCCTCCCTTGTCGAAGTCGGCTCTCTACCATCGAGTTTTGAGGCTTGAAAAGCTCATTGAAGCAAACAGGTAGTTTATAGTATCGACTTATATACGGATTTAGCTGCTATTTTATTCTTTAAAACGTTTTAACGTAAATTTGATTTTCAATTTCGACTATTCTCGTGAAATTCAAGTCAAAAAAAAGGTATATTAGGCGAGTGGTTAGTTTGTGGGCCTCAACGGCGGGCGCTGTAGCTTGCGGGGGCCTTACGAAAGGAGACACAATGGCAGTAAAGGTTGCTATTAACGGCTTCGGTCGCATCGGTCGTCTGGCTTTCCGTCAGATGTTCGGTCATGAGGGCTCCGAGATCGTCGCTATCAACGACCTCACCTCTCCCGATATGCTCGCTTACCTGCTGAAGTACGACTCCACGCAGGGCAACTACGCTCGCGATCACGAGGTCGTTGCTGGCGAGGATTCCATCACCGTTGACGGCAAGGAGATCAAGATCTACAAGGAGGCCGACGCCAACAACCTGCCTTGGGGCGACCTCGACGTCGACGTCGTTCTCGAGTGCACCGGCTTCTACACCAGCAAGGCTAAGGCTCAGGCCCACATCAACGCTGGCGCCAAGAAGGTCGTCATCTCCGCTCCGGCCGGCAGCGATCTGCCCACCATCGTGTACAACGTCAACCACGAGACGCTGACCGCTGAGGACAACATCATCTCCGCTGCTTCCTGCACCACCAACTGCCTCGCCCCGATGGCCAAGGGTCTGAACGACTTCGCTCCCATCGTGTCCGGCATCATGACCACCATTCACGCCTGGACCGGCGACCAGATGCCGCTCGACGGCCCGCAGCGCAAGGGCAACAAGCGTCGTAGCCGCGCCTGCGCCGTCAACATCGTCCCCAACACCACCGGTGCTGCCAAGGCTATCGGCCTGGTTCTCCCCGAGCTCAACGGTAAGCTCATCGGTGCCGCCCAGCGCGTCCCGACGCCGACCGGCTCCATCACCAACCTCTACGCTGTCGTTGACAAGAAGGTCACCGTCGACGAGGTCAACGCCGCTATGAAGGCCTACGCTTCCACCATCTCCGAGACCTTCGGTTACAACGAGGACGATATCGTCTCCACCGACATCATCGGCGAGACCCACGGCTCCATCTTCGACGCCACTCAGACCATGTGCTCTGACCTCGGCAACGGCCAGACCCTCGTTCAGGTCACCTCTTGGTACGACAACGAGAACTCCTACACCTCTCAGATGGTCCGCACCATCAAGTACTTCGAGAAGTTCGTTGCTTAATTTAGCTTTTAGCGAATAGCTCGTTGAGCGTCTAAAGAAGGGCGCGGCCTCATAGGGCTTACACCCTAGGGTCGCGCCCTTTTTATAGGAAATCGTCTGCCGTAATGGGAGGCAGACACGTACGAAAGGTAGAAGCAAACATGGCCTTTACCAAGAAGACCGTCCGCGACATCGATGTCGACGGCAAGCGCGTTCTCGTCCGCGTTGACTTCAACGTGCCTATCAAGGATGGCGTCGTTGGCGACACCACCCGCATCAAGGCTGCCCTGCCCACCATCAACTACCTCGTTGAGCACAACGCTCGCGTCATCCTCATGAGCCACCTCGGCCGTCCCGATGGCACCGGCTTCCAGCCCGAGCTCTCCCTTGAGCCTGTCGCCAAGAAGCTCGCTGAGCTCTCTGGTCTCGATGTTGCCTTTGTCGCCGACACCTACGGCGAGAAGGCTGCTGAGGCTGTTGCCGCCGTCGAGCCGGGCAAGGTCCTCGTTCTCGAGAACGTCCGTTTTGACAAGCGTGAGAAGAAGAACGATCCCGAGATCGCCAAGAAGCTCGCTTCCTATGGTGACGTCTTCGTTCTCGATGCTTTCGGTACCGCTCACCGCGCCCAGGGTTCCGTCGTGGGTCCCGCCGCTTACCTGCCTGCCGTCGCCGGCTTCCTGCTCGAGAAGGAGGTCGACACGCTGACCGGCATCTTCGCCGAGCCCGAGCGCCCCTTCGTCGCTATCGTCGGCGGTTCCAAGGTTTCCTCCAAGATCGGCGTTCTCGATCACCTCATCGACTCCGCTGATACCCTGATCATCGGTGGCGGCATGGCCTACACCTTCTTCCTGGCTCAGGGCCTGACCGTCGGTCAGTCCCTCAAGGAAGAGGACTGGGTCGAGCGCGCCGGCGAGATGCTCAAGAAGGCCGAGGAGAAAGGCGTCAAGATCCTGCTCCCCATCGACAACCGCGTTGCCGATCACTTTGGCGAGGACGCTGTCCCCGAGGTTGTCGCTTCCGACGCTATCCCCGACGATCGTGAGGGCATGGACATCGGCCCCAAGACCGAGGAGCTTTACGCCGAGGCCGTCAAGGGTGCCAAGACCGTGTTCTGGAACGGCCCCATGGGTGTCTTCGAGTTCGACAACTTCGCTCACGGCACCCAGGCTATCGCCGAGGCCGTCGCCGAGGCCGACTGCACCTCGATCATCGGCGGTGGCGACTCTGTCGCGGCTGTCAACAAGTTCAACCTGGCCGACAAGATGAGCTGGATCTCCACCGGTGGTGGCGCTTCCATGGAGCTCGTCGAGGGTAAGGCCCTGCCCGGAGTGGAGGCGCTTCTCGATGCTTAATCGCACCCTTCTTATCGCTGGTAACTGGAAGATGAACAACGACGTCGCTGAGGCCGCCAAGCTCGCCGACGAGCTGGCTCAGGCTCTGCCCGAGGTTCCGGCTGGCGTCGAGGTGCTCGTCTGCCCTCCGACCATTGACATCACCACGGTTCATGACCGCATTCAGGCTGCCCCCATCGCCCTCGGTGCACAGAACGTGTACTGGGAGGCCAAGGGTGCCTTCACCGGTGAGTCCTCTTGCGACATGCTCAAGTCCGCTGGCTGCACCTACTGCATCATCGGCCACTCCGAGCGTCGCGACTACTTCCACGAGACCGACGAGGACCAGAACAAGAAGGCCAAGGCCCTCGTTGCCGCCGGTCTTGTTCCCGTCTTCTGCTGCGGCGAGTCCCTCGAGGTCCGCGAGGCTGGCACCTATGTCGAGCACGTCGTGAACCAGGTCAAGGCTGGCCTTGCTGGTCTTGAGATCACCTGCCCCAAGCAGGTCGTCGTCGCCTATGAGCCCATCTGGGCCATCGGCACCGGCAAGACCGCTACCGCCGAGGACGCTCAGGAGGTCTGTGGCGCTATCCGTGAAACCCTCAAGGAGATGTTCGGCGAGGAGCTCGCTAACGGCATCCGCGTTCTCTATGGTGGCTCCGCTAAGCCCGGCAACATCGCCGAGCTCGTCGCCAAGCCCGATGTTGACGGCGCCCTCGTGGGCGGTGCTTCGCTCAAGGCTGCCGACTTTGCCTCTATGGTCGTCAAGGCAGGCGAGTAGGACATATGGCACAGCGTCATCTTCCTGCACTCCTGATCATCATGGACGGCTGCGGCCTGGCTCCGGCCGATGGCGAGAACGCCGTCGCCGCTGCCAAGACGCCCTTCCTTGATAGCCTGTACGAGAAGTACCCCCACACCACGCTCGGCGCTTCGGGCGAGGACGTGGGTCTTCCCGATGGCCAGATGGGTAACTCCGAGGTAGGCCACCTCAACATCGGTGCCGGCCGCATCGTGTTCCAGGAGCTTTCGCGCATCAACAACGCCATCAAGGATGGCTCCATCGCCAAGAACGAGGTCTTCGTCAAGGCTATGGACGACGTCAAGGCTGACGGCAAGACTCTCCACCTCATGGGCCTTATGAGCCCTGGCGGTGTTCATTCTCACATGAACCACGTCGAGGCTCTGGTCAAGATGGCTGCCGAGCACGGTGTCAAGACCGTTCGCGTCCACGCCTTCATGGATGGCCGCGACGTTGACCCGCAGTCCGGTGCCGGCTACATGAGCGAGTTCTGCGCCTTCCTGGCTAAGATCTCCGAGGAGACCGGTTGCGACGCTCGCGTTGCCACCGTCTCGGGCCGTTATTGGGCCATGGACCGCGATAATCGTTGGGAGCGCATCCAGCGCGCCTACGACGTCATGGTCAACGCGTCCGATGCTGATACCGACCCCGTTGCCGGTATCAAGGCCTACTACGAGAAGGATCCGCGCGGCGACGAGTTCGTCGAGCCCTTCGCTGCCCACAACGAGGGCATCCACGAGGGCGACGCGGCCATCTTCTTCAACTTCCGTCCCGACCGCGCTCGTCAGATGACCCGCGTGTTCACGGACAAGGAATTCGACGGCTTTGAGCGCGAGCAGATCAAGCTTTCTCACTTTGTGACGATGACCGAGTACGATCCGACGTTTGACGTCGAGGTCGCCTTCCCCAAGACGTTCCCCGAGAACGTCCTGGCCGACGTTATCGCCGCCAACGGCCTGAAGCAGCTGCATACCGCCGAGACCGAGAAGTACGCCCACGTGACGTTCTTCCTCAACGGCGGCATCGAGGAGCCCAAGGAGGGCGAGGAGCGCGTGCTCGTCGCTTCCCCCAAGGTCGCTACCTATGATCTGCAGCCCGAGATGAGCGCTCCGGAGGTTACTGAGAAGCTCGTCGCTGCTATTAACGAGGATCGCGCTGATTTCTACATCGTGAACTTCGCGAACTGCGACATGGTTGGTCACACCGGTGTCTTCGACGCCGCCGTTAAGGCCGTCGAGGCTGTTGACGATGCCCTGTCCAAGGTTGTCCCGGCGATTCTCGCCAAGGGCGGCTTTGCGCTGATTACCGCCGACCACGGCAACGCCGATCACATGTTTGACGTTGCTTCCGACGGTTCCAAGCATCCGTTCACGGCTCACACCACCAACCGTGTGCCGTTCATCATCGTTGATGAGAAGGCCAAGCTCACCGGTATCGAGGACGGTCGTCTCTCCGATATCGCTCCGACCATGCTCACCATGGCTGGTCTCGAGCCTTCCGCCGAGATGACGGGCCGCATGCTCGCCACCGAGGCCTAAAGAAAACAACTATCGTTTTCTTGTAAGGGGGTTGTCCACGTCCGGGCAACCCCCTTTTGGTATTTCTGCCATTTCTACTCCGTCCCCAAATGGCAGATGGGGAGTGTTGGGGGTTGTGGTACAGTACTGGAGTTTGAATTGTTCTATTAAGGAGCTTATCTATGGGTCCGTTCCAGATTCTTCTGTTTGCTGTGTGGGCTGTTTCTGCCGTGGCGCTGACGATTCTCGTTCTGATGCACTCCGGTAAGGGCACCGGCGTTTCGGATATGATCGCCAGTTCTCTGTATAACTCCACCTCTGCCACGGGCGTTATGGAGCAGAACCTTGACCGCCTGACCGTCATCATGGCTGTTGTGTTTGCCGTGTGCGTCGTGCTGTGCATGTTCTTCTTCCCGCAGGGCATCGTCGGCTACTAAGCATCGGCGTATATACGTTTGCAATGGGTCTCGCATGTGCGGGACCCTTTTTGTTTACATATTTGTAACAGAGTCAAAATATCCCCACATACTTCGCCCAACTAAAGAAATTCTCGACCGTTAACCGGAATTAGCCCCAAATCGTGCATAAAATGCGCTACTGTATTGCGAAACGTTGGTTCGTTGTGCATAACCAGCCATAGCAGCGGGCGGCGTTTTGATGGTTCGGATCGGATTGTCTCGACATATGTCCGACTGAACATTTCTTTGTCCTATCTCATAAGGAGGATGGCATGGCTGATTCTATGTTCCACCAGCCCGTTATGGGTCGTCGCGCCTTTGTTGGCGGCACCCTCGCTGCGAGCTCCATGGCTTTTCTTGCCGCATGCGGCAAGAAGGGCGGCGACGCTTCCGGATCTGACTCCGGTTCGACGCTGAACTTCTACATCAACAACCCGGTCTGCATCGACCCCTACAACGTCCAGGAGGATCAGGGCACTCAGGTCGAGTACCAGCTCTTCGACGCTCTGACGGAGTACGACCCCGAGAAGGGCGAGATCGTTCCGCTGGCTTGCGAGTCCTTTGAGGCTAACGACGACGCCACCGAGTTCACCTTCAAGATCAAGAAGGCTAAGTTCCACAACGGTGACGACGTTACCTCCAAGTCCTTCAAGCTCGGTTGGGAGCGTCTAGTCAACACCAAGTCGGCCATCGCCACCGAGTATGGTCCTTCCGAGGTCTCCTATCACCTTTCCATGGTTGAGGGCTATGACGATCTGCTTGCCGGCAACGCTACCGAGCTCAGCGGTGTTACTTGCCCCGACGATGAGACCCTCGTCGTCAAGCTGTCTTCCGCTTACGCCGACTTCCCCTTCGTCGCCTCTCACCCGGCTCTGTCCCCGGTTCCCGAGTGCGCCGAGTCCGATGTCAAGAGCTTCTACCTTGCCCCGGTCGGTAACGGCCCGTTCATGATGGACGGTAAGTGGGAGGATGGCCAGGAGATCAACCTCAAGAAGTTTGACGATTACTATGGCGACAAGGCCAAGATCGATGGCATCCACTTCCAGGTCATCAAGGACATGGAGACCGCTTACAAGGAGTTCCAGGCCGGTAACCTCGATGTCTGCGACGTTCCCGTTGCTCAGATCGATGCCGCCAAGAAGGACCGTGGCGAGTCCAAGGACGGTTACACCATGGGTGACGGCGAGCATATGCTGCTCGGTGCCGAGCCTTCCACGTACTATCTGACCTGCAACACCACGGCCGAGCCGTTCAATAACGCCGACCTGCGCAAGGGCATCTCCCTGGCCATCAACCGTGAGGCCATCTGCAAGACCATCTTCAAGGGTACCCGTACCCCCGCCGACGGTATTGTTCCTCCGGGAATCGCCGGCTACAAGGAGGGCGCATGGGAGTTCTGCGCCTATGACGTCGACAAGGCTAACGAGTACCTCGACAAGGTCGCTCCCGCTGGCGCTAACGGCGATCGTGGCATTAGCGTGACCCTTTCCTACAACCAGGACGGTGGTCACAAGGAGATCATGGAGTCCATCATCGGCGACCTCGCCAAGGTTGGCGTTACCGCTGTCTCCGATACCCCTGAGTGGTCTGCCCTGCTCGAGCAGTATCAGAACTTCAACTATCAGTTCGGCCGTCTGGGCTGGATCGCCGATTACCCGATCATGGACAACTTCCTGTACCCGCTGTTCCACTCCGACTCCCTCGGTGGCGACAACCGCTCCGGTTACAGCAACCCCGAGTTCGATGCCAAGGTCGACGAGGCCCGCACCACGGTTGATGACGAGGAGCGCATCGCCAAGATGCGGGAGGCCGACGCCATGGTCGCTGCTGACTGCCCGGTTATCCCGGTGATGTTCTACACGCACACCATCGCTGGCTCTGACCGCGTCAAGCATCTCTATGTTGATCCGCAGAAGCACGCCGATCTGGGTACCGCCGAGCTCGCCTAAGGGTTTTGCAGCTTCCGTGAGGGTCAAGTATTTACGTAGACCTCATGGGAAACATACAGTTCTCCCTAACCTGGGGTAAACTGGCTGATGGTAATTTTGGGATGCCGGTCTGGCGATCGGCATCCCATTTAGGTTAATCCCTAGATAGGGGAGTGGTATGGGTAAGTACATCGTTAAACGTGTGCTTCAGTTCATCCCGGTGTTTTTGGGCGTTACGCTGATTCTGTTCGCCCTCCAGAATATCGTGCCGGGAGATCCGATCAAGCTGATCGGTGGAGACAAGGCTCTGTCCCCCGAGGTGGAGCTTCAGCTTCGCGTTCGCTATCACCTGGTCCAGACGGACGAGGACGGCAACGCGATCCTTGACGAGAACGGCGACCCCGTTCAAACGTCGCTCGTGGACCGTTACTTGTATTACATGAACGGCCTGCTTCATGGCGATCTGGGCAATTCGTACCAGCGCAAGCTGCCGGTTACGGAAATCTTTGCCCAGAAGTATCCGTATACGGTCAAACTTGCCGCGTGCGCCATCGTGCTCGAGGCAATCATGGGTATCGGTGCGGGTATCATTTCGGCGGTTAAGCGTTATTCCTTCTGGGATATTTTGGTAACGCTCACCACGTCGATTCTCGTTGCCGTCCCGGCCTTCTGGCTCGGTATGTTGCTGCAGCTGTTCTTTGGCGTCATTCTCAAGGACGCCACGGGCGGTGCATTCTCCATGCCGATCTCGGGTGCCGGCGGTTCCAGCTCTCAGTATCAGGATTGGATGCACTATGTGCTTCCGACCATTACGCTGGCTTCGGTTTCGACCGCTTATGCCGCCCGCATTATGCGCTCGCAGCTGCTTGACGTCATGAACCAGGATTACATCCGTACGGCAAAGGCCAAGGGTCTCTCCAATCGCGCGATCATTATCAAGCATGCGCTTAAGAATGCACTCATCCCCGTCGTTACCTATATTGGTGTCGACTTCGGCGGCATGCTTTCGGGCGCCATCCTGACCGAGACGGTCTTTAACTGGCCCGGCATCGGCTTCGAGGTCTACCGCGCCATTAGCATGCGCGACTGGCCCATCGTTATGGGCGGCGTTACGCTCATTGTTGTCGTCGTTATGGTGATCAACCTGCTCGTCGACATTAGCTATGCATTCCTCGACCCGCGCATCCGCCTTGGCGGTCCGTCGGATAAGGCCTAAGGGAGGTACGTCTCATGCAGGAAACTGATTCTCAGTCTCAGGAGCAGGCTACCGCCACCAAGGCCGCATCTGCTCCCGCCAAGTCCCGCACGCTGTGGGGCGACGCTTTTAAGCGTCTTCGTAAGAACAAGCTCGCCGTTATCGGTGTCTGCTGGATCATCATCGTTGTTGTGGTCGCCCTGACCGCCGATCTGTGGGCTAAGCCCTGGCTCGGCTCTCCTACGGCTTCTGACTCGACCACCATGGCCGAGACGTCGCTGCTGGCTCCGTGTGCCGAGCACCCGTTTGGCACCGACTCTCTTGGTCGTGACATTCTCGTCCGTGTTATCTACGGTGCACGCGTTTCGCTTTCCGTCGGTATTATGGCCACCGCCATCTCCACGGTGATCGGTCTGGTCATGGGCGCCCTGGCCGGTTTCTATGGCGGCATCTGGGATACGATCATCATGCGCTGTGCGGACATCTTCCTGGCGTTCCCGTACGTGCTGTTCGTCGTCGCCATGATCGCCGTTATCGGTCGTGGTCTTCAGAATGTCTTTATCGCCATCGGCATTCTCGGCTGGCCTTCGATTGCGCGCGTCTTCCGATCCGCGATCCTGACGGTCAAAGAGAACGACTATGTTGACGCCGCTCGCGCTATGGGTGCATCCGATGCGCGTATCGTTATGCGCCATATCTTCCCGAACTCCGTTGCTTCTATCGTGGTCTATGCGACCATGAACATTGGTGGCGCTATTCTGACCGAGTCTGCCCTGTCCTTCCTCGGCATGGGCGTTATCCCGCCTACGCCTTCGTGGGGCTCCATGATTCAGGACGGTCAGCAGTATCTTCTGACTGCTCCCTGGATGATGATCATGCCCGGTCTGGCAATTCTCTCGACGGTGCTCGCCTTCACCCTGCTGGGTGACGGTCTGCGCGACGCCCTCGATGTCAAGATGAAGGACGCATAAGGATGAAGAAGAACAAGAACTATGTGGACCTGAAGGACCAGCCGGTTCCCGAGGGCCAGCATCTGCTCGAGGTCGATGACCTTAAGATGTATTTCCACACCGAGGATGGCGTGGTTCGCGCCGTCGACGGTGTGTCCTACACGCTCGATCGCGGCGAGACCCTGGGCGTCGTCGGCGAGTCCGGCTCGGGTAAGTCCGTGACCGCCATGACCATCATGGGCCTTATCTCGATGCCTCCGGGAAAGATTGAGGGCGGTGACGTTCGCTATCGCGGTCGTTCTATCCTCGAGATGACTGAGGAAGAGATGCAGCACGTTCGCGGTAACGATATCGCGATGATCTTCCAGGATCCTATGACCTCCTTGAACCCGGTTTATAAGATCGGTAAGCAGGTGGGCGAGGGTCTTCGCTTGCACCGTGGCTACTCCAAGCAGGAGGCGCTCAAGCGCGCCACCGAACTCTTGGACCTCGTGGGTATTCCCGAGCCCGAGAAGCGCGTCAACGAGTATCCGCACCAGTTCTCCGGCGGTATGCGTCAGCGCGTCATGATCGCCATGGCTCTTGCCTGCGATCCCGATATTCTGATTGCCGACGAGCCCACGACTGCTCTGGACGTTACCATCCAGGCTCAGATTATTGAGCTCATGCAGGAAATGCAGGAGAAGAACGGCAACGCCATCATCATGATTACTCACGACCTGGGCGTTGTCGCCGACATGGCCGACAAGATCATGGTTATGTATGCCGGCCGTCCCGTCGAGTTCGGTACTGCTGACGAGATCTTCTATGAGAGCCGTCATCCCTATACTTGGGGTCTTATCCGTTCCATTCCGGAGCAGGCCATCGAGGAGAAGAAGCCGCTGACGCCGATTCACGGCAACCCGCCTTCGCTCATGAACCTGCCCGAGGGCTGCGTCTTCTCTCCTCGCTGCCCCTATGCGACGGACAAGTGCCGCAAGCAGCGCCCCGAGCGCGTTGTCACCGAGTCCGGCCACTATTCTGCGTGCCATTATTCCGGTGACCCCGAGTTCCTCAAGAACGCGCCTGAGACGTCCCGCACGCGCAAGGATTCCAAGAAGGGAGGCGAGGCGTAAATGGCAGACAATAACGAGCGCACTCCGCTGCTGAAGGTCGAGCACCTTTCTAAGGAGTTCCCCGCAGAGTCCGGCATGTTCGCCAAGCGTTTTTCCAAGCGCGTCGTCTCTGCTGTAAACGACATCTCGTTTGAGATTTATCCTGGTGAGACCTTTGGTCTGGTTGGTGAGTCTGGTTGCGGTAAGTCCACGACGGGCCGCACCATCATGCGCCTGACCAAGCCGACGGCAGGCAAAGTGTTCTTCCAGGGCAAAGACGTTGCCGAGATGAGCAAGCACGAGATCAAGGATATGCGTCGCGAGATGCAGTTCATCTTCCAGGACCCCTATGCTTCGCTCAACCCTCGTATGACCATCGGCGAAATTGTTTCTGAGCCCATGACCATTCATGGCGTGGGTACAAAGGAAGAGCGTATCGAGCGCGTCCGCGAGCTGCTGGACGTCGTCGGTCTGAACCCCGAGCACATCAACCGCTATCCGCACGAGTTCTCGGGCGGCCAGCGTCAGCGCGTCGGCATTGCCCGCGCTTTTGCGCTGAAGCCCAAGCTGATTATCTGCGACGAGCCAGTTTCCGCTCTGGACGTGTCCATTCAGGCTCAGGTTCTGAACCTGCTCAAGGAACTTCAGGACAAGTTCGGTACGGCGTATCTGTTTATCGCTCACGACCTGTCCGTCGTGCAGCACATCTCCGATCGCGTTGCCGTTATGTATCTGGGCAAGATGGTCGAGGTTTCGGACTGGAAGACACTCTATAGCGAGCCGCACCACCCGTACACGCAGTCGCTGCTGTCTGCCGTGCCGGTGCCCGATCCGGATATCCAGAAGACCCGCAAGCGCATCATCCTCGCCGGCGATCCGCCGTCGCCGCTGGATCCGCCGACCGGCTGCCGTTTCCACACGCGCTGCCCGATCGCGCAGGGCATCTGCTCCGAGAAGCTTCCTGAGTTTAAGGAAGTTGCCCCGGGCCACTGCTGCGCCTGTCACTTCGCGGAGCCGTTCCCGATCAAGGAATCGCACATCGACCTGTAGCCGGTTGTTATCGTCCGGGCCCGCCTGGTGTTACTTTTCAGAACGTCCTCGGACATGTCGGAAGCCCCGCTGCGCGCTACGCGCTGCGGGGCTTCCTCCGTCCTGACGCTCCTATTTGGCAAGGTGTTTTTTAGAATCCATTTTGCGCTCGGCCTCG
>CABQQR010000020.1:0-44064 GCA_902466395.1 uncultured Collinsella sp. | reverse complement strand
CGGGGGCCCGCGGGCCGAGGCCGCCGGGGAGGCCGCGGCCGCCTCCACCGCGCCGCCGCCGGCGCTCGTCGAGGCCGAGAACAGGCAGGTCAGGTTCCTGGCCGCCCGGATATCGGAGGCCCTCGACGAGGCCGGGGCCCTCGAGGCCGAGACGGCGGCGCTGCTCGAGGGCGACGAGACCTACGCGTGCCTGCTCACCGTGCCCGGCATCGGCCCGAGGACCGCGGCGCAGCTCGCGGTGTCGGTCGACATCGCGAGGTTCCCGGACCACGACCACCTGGCCTCGTACTGCGGCATAGCCCCGAGGGTGAGGAGCTCCGGCACGTCGGTGAGGTCGGTCAGGGCGTCCAGGCGCGGCGACGCGAGGCTCAAGTCCCTGCTGATCTTCTCGTGCAACAGCCTGGTGAGGTCGTCGGGGCGCTACGGCGAGTACTACCGGGCCTGCAGGGCGCGGGGCATGGGCCACGGGCGGGCGCTCAAGGCCGTCGCGAGGAAGCGGCTCAGGGCGATATACGCCGTGATGCGCGACCGGGTGCCCTACCGGGAGTAGCCCCGACGGTTGACAAAACTATAGGAACACCCAACGACTAGGCGAGGGCGGCCATGATGGTGCGGGCGACGCCGTCGTGGTCATTGTCGAACTCGGTGATGGCGCCGGCAGCCTCGCGGTCCTCGGGCTCGCCGTTGATCATGGCCGTGCCGTGGCCCGCTGCCACAAGCATC
Source organism: uncultured Collinsella sp. (assembly GCA_902466395.1). Classification (GTDB taxonomy): domain Bacteria; phylum Actinomycetota; class Coriobacteriia; order Coriobacteriales; family Coriobacteriaceae; genus Collinsella. Next base: position 43,341 of record CABQQR010000020.1, on the reverse strand, counting down.
GGGATGTCGTTGATGTTGTCGCCGAAGGCCCAAGCATCGGCAAGGGGCTCGTCCAGATGCTCGCACAGCCAGGTCAAGGCAGTTCCCTTGGTGGCGCCCTCGCCCATGACCTCGATATTCATGGCGTACGAACGCGTGACCTCAATGCTTCCGAGCGTGTCGAGCTCAGCCGCGATGGCGTCGCGATCGGCCGGGTCGTGCCAGTACATGGCGATGCGTTCGAGCGTCTCGACCTCGTCGATCTTGCTGTCGATATTCATGTCGATCGGTGTTCGTGTGCGCTTGAGCGAAGCCGCGATGTGGGGGTCGCCGCCGCAGAATTCGTCCAGGCGCGTGTAGAGCGAGCGGGGGAGGAAGCACTGCCCGTCCGCGAAGATATCGAAGGTCACATCGTGGCCGGCGGCAATGCGATGGATGCGGTGGGCAATGCCACGGTCGAGCGGACGGCTCAAGATGCACGTGGCGCGCGAGGCGTCGGTGGGCGTATCCTCGTCGAGCTGCCAGACGCTGGCGCCGTTGGCACAGACCGCGTAGTGCACGGCGGGATGGGCGAGAATGGGCTCAAAGATGCCCGACAGTGGACGTCCCGTGCAGGGAACAAACTCGATGCCACGACGTGCGAGCTCGTCGAGCATCGCCCAGGTGGCATCGCTCATTTGCTTATCGCTCGTCAGCAGCGTCCCATCCATATCGGAAAACACAATCATTTGATGCAGCCCTTTCTACTGGCATAAAAAGCGTGGCCGAGGGCTTGGGTCCCTGGCCACGCTCGAGTTCTATAACGGTCCGCGTCCTAGCGGTCGGCGAGCGGCTTGTACTCCAGCGGCTCGATCACCGGACGATAGGCGGGGCGGATGATACGGTGCGCGCAGAAGAGCTCTTCCATGCGGTGTGCCGACCAGCCGGCCATGCGGGCGACGGCGAATAGCGGCGTAAAGAGCGTTTCGGGCACGCCGAGCATCTTGTAGATAAAGCCCGTGTACAGGTCGATGTTGGCGCAGATGGGCTTGGTCATGCCGTGGTCGCGCATGACCTGGGGTGCCAGGCGCTCGATGCGCTCGATGAGCGCGAACTCATCGCCCAGGTTCTTCTTGGCGGCAAGTGTGCGCGCGTAACGACGGCAGACCTCGGCGCGCGGGTCGCTGAGCGTATAGACGGCGTGGCCCATGCCGTAGATGAGGCCCGTGCCGTCGAAGGCCTGCTTGTCGAGGATCTTGCCCAGGTAGGCCGCGACCTCGTCCTCGTCCTCCCAGTTGGAGACATGCGCGCGGATGTCCTCGTGCATAGACACGACCTTGGCGTTGGCGCCGCCGTGGCGCGGGCCCTTGAGCGAGCCGATGGCCGCGGCGTAGGCGGAATACGGGTCGGTGGCCGAGGAGGACAGCACGCGGCAGGCAAACGTGGAGTTGTTGCCGCCGCCGTGCTCTGCATGCAGCATGAGCATCACGTCGAGCAGCATGGCCTCATCGCGGGTGAACGCCATACCGCCGCGGAGCACCTGTAGGATGGTCTCGGCGGTGGAGAGGCCGGGCGTGGGGTGCGGCACGTGAACCTCGGAGCCGCGAAGCTTGGCGATCGAGGCCATGTGTGCGAAGGCGGCGATGCGCGGGAGACGTGCGAGCATGGAAATAGCCACGTCGATCTCATGCTCGGGCGTGATCACGTCTGGTTCGGCATCGAAGGCGTAGAGCAGCAGCACGGCGCGCTGGAGCACGTTCATGATGCTCGACGACACCGTGGTCATAGGGAACTCTTTGACGTACTCGTCGCTCAGATGTCTAAAGGCGCCCAGGCGCTCGCAAAAGCCGTCGAGCTCTTCCTTGTTGGGCAGCGAACCCGTGATAAGCAGATAGGCGACTTCCTCGTAGCCGTAGCGATTCTCGGCCTGGGCATTGTTGACCAGATCCTCGATGCTGTAGCCGCGAAGCGTGAGCTTGCCCTGATCGGGCACGACCTTTCCGTCGACCTTGTTGTAGCCGTGCACATCCGAGATGCGAGTGAGGCCCGCGACCACGCCCGAGCCGTCGGCATTGCGCAGGCCGCGCTTGACATTGTGCTCAACAAACAGGCCCTCGTCATAAGGGTCGGTCGGCAGGCCGTGGTAGAGGCTTTCGCTCTCAGGCGAAATCTGGCGGCTTGCTTCGTAATCCAGAACCAGGCGGCTCAAGTGGTCATCGAAGCGGTAATAGATTTTCTTGGCGTCGTAGGCCATGCGCGCTCCTCTCCGGGCCGCATCGGGGTGACTTGCATGGGCATGCGCGCGTCAGGCTATCCCCAGCGGCTTGCTCGCTACAGGCGGTACATAAAGTTGAAGACGTCCTCGCGCTGGATGGACACGTTGACGCCCGAAAGCTCGCCGGCCTCGGCCAGCGCCTTCTGCAGCTCGGCGAAGTCGAGCTTGGACTCGGCGGTATCGGCCAGCATGGTCATGGTGAAGATGTCCTCGATAATGGACTGCGTGATGTCGCGGATGTCGACGTTGGCCTCGCCTAGGACACGGGTGACGCCGGCGACGATGCCGGGGCGGTTCTTGCCAAGGACGGTGATGACGATACGGGAGGACGAGATCTCGGCCATGGGAAACCCTTTCGCGTGATTGCGGCGCGCGCGGGGCGCTCCGCTACGGTACAGTGTTCATCATTGTACCTGTCTGGCGCAAAAAAGGCGCGCTCGCTGCGGCGTTACATGCCTGCAACATGAGCGTAAGGGGGAAGGCCGCACGGGGAAGAGCCGTCTGGCGCGTGTCCGGCTCGTGTTGGGTTGATTTCCGATCTCAGCCGAACACATTGAGCGGACAGGCCGTTCCCGCAGTCAGCCGAACGCCTCCGACGGCTGATTCCGAACTGGAAGCGGAGGGCATCCCCGCCCTTCGGTAGGGGATACCGCTCCGCGGCGCATGCCGCGGGCGGCGCCCCTATCGGACCACCGTGACCTCAGTTGGGATGGGCCCAGCACTGCCGCGTACTCGGTGAGCTAGAGCCAACTGTTCGTCTTCACGTCGCGTATGGCGATATTTCGGTCGTCCGGCTCGGTGATGCCGTAGCCGAACGCCTGGAGCGTCTCGATGGACTCCTGGATCCTCTGTTGGAACATGGGACCCGGATCGACCCTCGGCCCGAGGTGCCCGCGCCAAAGGCACGGCGTGGCGCGCAGCATGTTATGGATTTTGGAGATGGGCTCGATGTCGGCGTAGACGTTGAGCGTCGCCATGGCGTCCTTGTGGCCGAGGATCGATTGGAGCGCCTTGATATCGCCGCCTTGGCGGATCCACTGCGTTGCGAACGTGTGGCGAAGGCCGTGGAACGTGATCAGCTCGTCGTTGGTGCCCATGAGGCCGTTGGTCTCCGAGAACGTCTTGAACGCCCTGCGGATATAGCTTGTCGTCGCGAAGGTCGCGCCCGGCTCCGACAGGATGTAGCAGTCCCCGATCTCGACCGCCCCGGTAAGGCCGCGCAAGCGCAGCTTTCCGCAGTCGATCTCGTGGGTCTCCTTCAGGAAGGGGAGTAGGCCGACCGGGTCGATGGGGATACCCCTGGCGTCATGGGTCTTGGTGTCCTTGATGAACGAACCCATTCCCTTCGCGTACGCCACCGAGTGTCTGATCGAGATCAGGCCCGTCTCGAAATCCACATCGCACCACCGAAGGCCGCAGACCTCGCCGATTCGCATCCCCGTGTGCAGGGCGAGTACGACCGCCCTCTAATCCTCGGCGGACCAATCGAGTCCGAACTCCTTTCGGGCATCCTCTTCGCTCATGACTTCGAGAAGGTCTCCGGGTTGGCAACGAAGGGCGAGGCATAGCTGCTCGAGTGTGTTGAAGCGAATGCCGCGAATATGCCCTTTTTTAATACGGGACAGGTTCACGGGCGTGGTTCCAATCCTTTCGGCAAGTTCGTTCGAGGAAATCTTTCGCTCGGCCATGATCTTGTCGAGGCGAACAATTACGGGCATGGCGTTTCCTTACGCAATCTCGTCGGAGTCGAGGTACAGCTCTCGGGCGTACAAGAAGAGCTGGGAAAGCATGAACAGGACGATGCCGAGAACCAGAGAGGTCCAATCGAATGATGAAGCGATCTCTTGGGCGCCGACGGCCCCCTCGCCGCCAAACATCGAAACGGAGGTTTTGAGTGAGCCGGCGTAGAGGCTGGTGGCAGCTTGAACAACGAAGAGAATGCCGAGCACCTTCAAGCATGTCGCAGACCCTTTCTTGAAGGGGTCTCCGCTCTTGATCGTCCACACGAGAACGGCGCTGAGGATGGTCGTAGCGATACCGATGACGGCAGGGACCAATGTCGAGATCGCAAGGGCTGGATACGCGGGGGAGTCTGCAATTACAGGGTTGTCGAGCACTTCGATTGCTGGCTTTAAGGAGAACGCCACTTGTGCGATGGCGGTGGCGCAAAGGGTCGCAGAGGCTATCGCACATGCGATGCGGAAGGAATGAAGCCGGGGAGTGCGATTGTCGGAACTCATAATAACCTCCAAAGAATTTAAAAAACTCAGGTTACTTTTTAACAGTTTATGTTAAATTGACTTTGCCTGCAAGTAATCACAGCATGCTGCAACCGAAACCCCTCTAGATTGGAGAGGATTATGTTCAGTACTGTTAAGTCGTGTAAGCTCTTGGTTTTCCTCGGCCTCGCTCTTTGTCTGTTGCTGCCGGGAGCCCCCGCTTTTGCGGATACCCCGATGCCTCCTTCCCAGGAGAGCAGCCAGTGTGCCCTCGTTGAGCCCCTCGGGTATACGGACGACGTCGTCGATACCTACTGGAGCTACAGCTGTCCTCGCGGCGTAAGCGGGCACAGCATCTCGATGTTCAACATCTCTTACAAGACGATCTCCTACCGAAATGGCTATCGCCGATCCGCGCATCATAGGGAATCCCGCCTCGCTGCAATGTGCTCCTGTGGTGTTCTTGGCACAACTGATAAATGGCAATTTGTCTATAGCACCTACTAGATGCGAGGAAGGGCCGAGCATTTTGTTCGGCCCCTCTGTTCCGACTGGATGAGGTTAAGGTTGGCGATGAATATGCTCAAAATCTCGAAGGCGATCTTTAGGTCGCTTCTCTCCTCCAGGTCGCTCTGTGTTGTCGTTGTTGCGTTGATGGTTCTTTGTGCTCTGCCCGTCTTCAGGAGCGCGGCTGGCATCGACGGACGGGTCGAATACCTCGAGTCGGGAATAACCCGTGTTGAGCAGGAATTGTCAGCATCCTATGCGGATGCGCTTGTGAATGCGGGGGAGGACGGTGTCTATACCTCTTCATCAAGCATGCCCGCGCTTCTGTACCCTCTTGCCGCGGGACGTCTTATCTTGGCACCGCTCTCTCCCCTACTTCCGTTTCTGCAGATATCGGATGGAGAGTACACCTATTATGACGGATCGAAGGAGTACTTGCTATGGGTCGCAACGGCCGTTGCCGTCTCGTTCCTTGCCGCGCGTCTTAACAAACGTGAAAAGCTCATCATCCAGGCACCGATGGGCGAGCTGGGTAGACTTGTTGCATCGAGCGTATGGGCGAGTGTTTTTGCAATGCTTGCCGTCCTCGCCATCAATCTTCCAGGGATAATCGCCGCGCTTGTGAAGAATGGCCCGGGCTCGCCGTTCTATCCGATAGGCTACATTCAATATGCGACTCCGGTTATCAAACCGGCTTGGCTGGTGTTCGCGCAGACGGCCATCTTGCAATTCTTGGTGGCAGCGTTCATCTCGCTTGTCGTTCACCTTGCCGTGAAGATTGCCAATAACCCTACGCTTGGAATCGTGTTCGTATGTGCCCTGATGGGGGTGACGATGGTTCCCGGGTATTACGGAAGATCCATCGCTTTACGTGAGTTCGCCCTGTTGAATCCCCTTACGTATGCGAACACTGAGTTGACCGTCGGCGCCTATAGCCCGTACCCGACAACGCAGATAGTGAATCTGCCTGGACTTTGCTTCGAGCGTGGCGCGATTGCCCTCGTATGCGCAATCGGGATCGAGGTGCTGGCAATTAGCCTGCTTTGCGTTGCTGGAAAGAGCGGCTGCGCGTGCCCGATATCCCCGATTTGTCTTGAGAGAGGTTCCTTCACTGCATCGAGAACGGCAACTCGTTCGAGCGCTTGTGCCTCCGCCGTTGCATACGTAAGAACGATGGGGAAACTGCTCCTGCGTTCTCCTACCCTCGCCGTATGCGCGATTGCAATGTCGACGACGATGCTGGCCCCGGCTCTGGTCGAGATGTTTCCTGACGCTGATAACGTTTCCGCTGTTCGGTATAGGGATGGGGAGCTCCGTTCAATAGATCGGTATCTAGAGCAGAACGCTGCGAATATGGACGTCGAGGGCAAAGCGGCCCTGGAAGACATGCGGGATGCTCTTTCGGGTTTCGTGTACGCGCCTATGCCTGCGGAGGGGTTTCGAAGCCTTGCGACGTACGAGCGCGCTCGAGGTGAGCTGGGCGCGGCAGATGCGACTCTCCTGCAATCGATTGGAATCGAGCCGGAGACTCCTTCTCGTGCGGAGGCGCGCGCCCTTCTGCTTGAGTCGATCGCGAGCTTGCCGGACCCCAAGGTTTACGAGTTAAGTACGAAGATGCCCCCATTAATCCTCCTTTCGTATCTCCAGGCAGCGCTTCCCTCCTTATTTTTGCTGTTGCCCGTGGTTGTCACATCGCTCGCGTGCACCCACCTGCAGTGTCGTTCCCTTCTGGTTCTCCAGATCCCCGCAACAGCGCATGTGCGTTTTCTGACGGCTGTTGCGCTGGCTCTCCTGCTTGGCTTGGTGCTGCTTTTGGTGTCGATGGTTCCCGCTGTCGTTGTGTCCGTGATTAAGAACGGTGCGGGTGGATCGGAGTATCCCGTCGCTCTCATTCGGGCGGGAGCTTCGACAACGTCCATGGTGGGGGAGGCGGTGTTGTGCAGTATTCCGTTGCTGGTCATGGCATACGGTGTGATTTCCGTCGTCGCTGCGTTGACAGCAGCGATTAGCCGCAACCCCGTTGTCACCGGAATGGTTTGCGCTGTTCTCTTGGTGTTGGGTTCGTTGAGCGCTCATGTTGAAAGCGTGGGCATGGGCGTCGCGCTGCTGGCTCCATTCGCCTCGTTTGATCCCGCTTCCCAGGTGGGGACGATTGGGTTCCTTGGGCGAGGGACGAACGCGATGCCTTTTGGAGAGGTCGTCGGCGCATCGGGCGCTCTGCTGGTGGTCTTGGGCGCCGTATCTCCGTTGATGGTGCGCCTGAGTGTTCCAAAGATCGAAAGGGGATGATCTCGATGATTGACCTTCAAACGCTGACGATCTCTTATGGAAAGAAGGTGCTCGTAGATTCGGTGAACGCTGAGTTTGCCCCGGGTACGGTCTACGGTCTCGTCGCTCCGAACGGGCATGGAAAGACGACGTTGCTGCGTGCGATGGCAGGTTTGCCGGGTCCTCGCGTGGACGGGAGCATCGTTCTGGATGAGGTGCAGGGTACGGGTGCGAGAGAGGTCCGTTCTATGATCTTCTATGCACCTGGTGAGGGGACGCTGCTGTATCCCGGATTGCGTGCGGAAGATCACCTCAAGATGGTTTGCGATATGTGGCCGCATGCTCGCGATATCGAAGAGATAGTGGAACAAACGCAGATAGGCGAGTTCGCGAAGATGAGGATCCGCACTCTGAGCCAGGGCATGAAGCAGCAGCTTACCCTGGCGATTGCGTATGCGACGGGCGCGCGGTACCTTCTATTAGATGAGCCCATGAACGCGCTCGACCCCAGCAGGGTGGACTTGCATTCCGAGATTCTCAGGAAGCTGGCCGATTCTGGTACGTGCATCATCATGTCATCCCACATCTTGGATTCGGTCGATAGGCTGTGCGATGAGATTCTGTTTTTGAAGGATGGGAGGCTCATTAGAAGCATTCCGCAAGATGATGCTGCGCCGAAGTCTCCTGGATCCCATTTCGCAAAGCCTGCCGGACGCGCCGAGGGTGCGCTAAGCACGTATCGGCGACTCTACGAAAAGGGCGGGTAGAAATGCAAGTTAAAAATCTATGTAGTCAATATAATACCGTTGAACCCGCGTATCGATACCGCTCAGCCATTCGCCTCGCCCCCATCGCACGCATCTTCATTCGGTCTGTCATCATTAATCTAACGATTCTTTGAGGAACGTAGGTGCTTCCAAATGTACTGTCGACTTCTTCTCAAACTGATCCTAAGAGACAAGGCCGCATGGATTTGTACGCTCGTTCTCGCTGCAGCCTTCTCCATCCCCATTGCGTTCAATTCACCCATCTACGGGCCCTTCTTTATGAAACAGGGCATGCGGGGCTTTGTCGACGCATTCAATACGCGCGCACCCCAGGCCAACGGCACAGACCTATCGCCAGAGCAGCAAGCTGACGCGGAGCTTGCAAGATACGCGAACGCCGCCCTTGCCGCTCAAACCGACGCCGCCTTTCTCGATTCTGCCGAGAGCTACTACGCGCTCATGGACGAAGGCTTCCAATCCGGGTCCATCGTGGGAGACCGAGAGACCAATGACGCGGAGCTCGCATATTGCCGTGCCCTGAGCAGCTCCGGCATCACGGATATCCCGGCCTCCGCAAACGACCTGCCATTCCTTTCCTTCCTGCCTTACGCCATTGCCACGGCGCCGTCTTTCCTTCCCTTCATCCCCTTCCTTCTCTCGTCGATACTCGTGCTCGGCGCCACAAGGCCCGGGACCCTGGCGGCAAAGGCGCCCGTGCCCAAATTCCGGCGCCTTATCCAGATCGTGTTTTCGATAATCGTCGCGGGGACCGCGATGCTCCTCGCCGGCCTCGCACCCGGGGGCATTTACGCCTTGGTCCTAAACGGCTTCGGGCAAATTGGGTACCCGATCGCCTTCTTCCATGACGGCGCGCTTGCCACCACGACCGCGGGAAACGTCTTCACGACCCTGCTTCTCGCGCTGCTTGCGGGCGGAACCTTGATATCCGTTTGCTCCGCCGTCCTATCGACCGCAACGAGGCGCGTCCTCGCGGGCCCCCTTACCTCAGCGCTGCTTGTCGCGGCCCCGGCATTCCCGTTGCTGTCCGATTCGGCGCTGGAGCATAATGCCGTGCTCGGGCTCCTGCCGCTGGCCGTATTCTCGCCTATCGAGGCAACGGGTTACGTAGGATGCTTCCCGACAGAATTCATTGGCTCCGGTTCAAGCGGTGCATCGATGCTTGCCGTGGCCCTGGCATACGTCGCGGTCCTTTTTGCGGTCGGCGCCGTTGCGACACGTTCGCCCAAACAGCCTGGACCCGCGAAAAAGCACCATGGGCTCGAGCTTCTGGACGCGAGCGTGGGATACGGAAGCACGACGATACTTTCAATCGGATCGCTTTTCCTGAGCCCGGGAACGGCGGCGGGCCTCATTGCTCCCAACGGCTCGGGGAAAACCACCCTTCTTGAAGCGCTGTCGGGCCAATTTCCCACCCGCATCCGCTCGGGAAGCCTGGCGGCAGACGGAATCAGCCAACGTCAATCAGCCGAATTTGCAGAACTCGTCTACCTGAGCTCTTCAGGCGGCACGGATCTCTATCCCACGCTATCGGCCATCGAGCACCTTGCTTTCGTTAGGGAGGCGTGGAAATCGGCCGCCGACATCGACTCGCTCTGCGACTCCCTCGGAATCTCCCCATATCTCGACAAGCCGACCCGTAAACTCTCGACAGGAATGAAGCAGCAGGTAAAGCTTGCCATGGCGATAGCGACCGATTGCCCGTACCTCATCCTCGATGAACCGCTGAACGGCCTCGATCCGGGAAAGCGGAAAACCTCCTGCGACGCGATGCGCAGCGAGGTGGCGCGGGGACGAAGCGTGCTCATTTCAAGCCATCTGCTCGACGACCTGGCAGACCTCACCGACTCGTTCTACTTCATCGAGGCCGGCACGCTCGTGGAAAAGATCAAGTCGTCCTCGCAGACGCTCAAGCAGGAATACCTCGATACATACGAGGGAGGTGAATGACATGAAACTGTTTGAACAGCTGAAGTCCAATGCGTCGCGCATGGCTGTCTACGCCATCCTCGTGGCAACGGCTTTATGCGGAATCGCGGCACCCGTCTATGCGCTCAACGGAGAGAAAGGCGATGTCGAACCCGCGTACATGGCTTCGACGGTTAAAGACCGGTACAAAGCCTTCTCTGGAGACACGTTTTACGTAGCAGAGTACGACACGACCTACCGTCAGCTTCGCTACAACAAGGGCTACGACTATCTAGGCGCAAAGGCAATCAGCTATACGTCGGGTTGGTACGGCTCAAACTATGGACACATAACCCAGTTCAAGTGTAACTACCGTGTGTACAACTAAAGCAACCGGCCGGGACGAGGGGTGACGCAAAAGCGTCGCCCCTCGTTTTTAACCATGTCAACTGAACCTAGTTCAGTTTGGTTGATTTCCGATCTCAGCCGAACACATTGAGCGGAAAGGCCGTTCCCGCAGTCAGTCGAACGTCCCCGGGGCCCTTCTCAGGCCCCGGGGACGGCATTTTCCCAGTTGAAGGAACGGTGGAGATGTGTTTCGATGGGTCAGATTCGTGTCGTTCCGAAAAGACCGTGAACCTTTTGTGGGACACGCGGCGCCGTGGTACCATAGCCGAGTTTGTTGTCTTGGTCGGAAACCAAGACGCCTTATGCGCTGATCGGTAACCAGCGCCTGACCAATAAGGAGTCCTACCATGAAGCAGGGTATCCATCCCCAGTATGTCGAGTGCACGGTGACGTGCTCTTGCGGCAACACCTTCAAGACGCATGCTACCGTGTCCGAGATGAAGGTCGAGCTTTGCAACGAGTGCCACCCGTTCTACACCGGCCAGCAGAAGTTCGTCGACACCGGTGGACGCGTCCAGCGCTTCGCCGACAAGTTCGGTGGCGCCGCTGCCGCCCAGCTCAAGAAGGCTGAGGAGGCCAAGGCTGCCAAGGCCGCCAAGGCTGCTGAGGCCGAGGCCGCTCGCAAGGCCGCCGCTGAGGCTAAGGCTGCCGAGAAGGCTAAGCGTGCCGCTAAGTTCGCCGAGGAGGCTGCCAAGCAGGCCGCCGAGGCTCCCGCAGAGGCTCCCGTCGAGGAGGCCGCTGCCGAGGCCGAGACCACCGAGGCTGCTGAGTAAATAGCTCGCCGCGGAATCACTCGCATTCATGGCATGAGGGCCGTGCATCCATTTGGGTGCGCGGCCCTTTTCTTTTTATTGGCGCAAGCTAACCTGTCCCCGTGGCACCAAATGGCAGAGAGACGGCGTTTGCTCAGATAAAACCTGCCAAAATAAACCTGTTCCATTGCGGCAGGTTGGTCATAGTTATTACGTGGCGGTCGAGGTCGACCGTATAGGCCGCGCCTTGTTTGGCTAAAGTACAATCATCTGTGTTTAACTCGCCCGCAGCTGCACGGCGTGGGCGATGGCCAAAAAGGAAAACCACATGGGATTCATGTCAAAGCTGCTGTCCTTTGGATCCGATAAGGACCTTAAGCGCTACTACAAGATCGTCGACCAGATCAACGGTCTTGAGCCCCAGTTTGAGAAGATGACCGAGGAGGAACTCCGCGGCCAGACCGATAAGTTCCGTGAGCGTTACGCCAACGGTGAGTCGCTCGACGACATGCTCCCCGAGGCCTTTGCCACCGTGCGCGAGGCTTCCAAGCGCACCATGGGTATGCGCCACTTTGACGTGCAGCTCATTGGCGCCATGGCACTGCATGAGGGCCACATCGCCGAGATGAAGACTGGCGAAGGCAAGACCCTCGTCTCCACGTTGGCCGGCTATCTCAACGCTATTGCCGGCAAGGGCGTGCACGTCGTTACTGTCAATGATTACCTTGCCAAGCGCGACTCCGAGTGGATGGGCCGCATCTATAAGTACCTGGGCATGACCGTCGGTCTGCTCCAGAACAACATGCCGCTCGAGCTCAAGCGCCCGGCCTACCAGGCCGACGTCACCTACGGCACCAACTCCGAGTTCGGCTTTGATTACCTGCGCGACAACATGGTTACCCGTCCCGAGCAGCGCGTGCAGCGCGGCCACAACTACGCCATCGTCGACGAGGTTGACTCCATCCTGATCGATGAGGCTCGCACCCCGCTGATCATCTCGGGCGCTGGCACCAAGTCCGCCAGTACCTACAAGGACTTCGCGCGCGCCGTGCGCGGCCTTGAGCGCGGCGAGGACGTGTCGCACGACATGCTTACCGCCACCGAGGACGTTGAACCCACGGGCGACTACGTCATGGACGAGGCCAAGCACACCATCGCTGCCACCGAGCGCGGTCTTAAGAAGATCGAGCGCCGCCTGGGTATCGATGACATCTATGCCGATCTCTCCGGCCAGCTGGTCAACCACCTGCAGCAGGCGCTGAAGGCCCAGTACATGTTCCACCGCGACAAGCAGTATGTGGTCACCAACGGCGAGGTGAAGATCGTCGACGAGTTCACCGGCCGCATTATGGAAGGCCGCCGTTACTCCGAGGGCCTGCACCAGGCCATCGAGGCCAAAGAGGGCGTGCTTGTACGCGAGGAGAACCAGACGCTGGCCACTATCACCTTGCAGAACTACTTCCGTCTGTATGACAAGCTCTCCGGCATGACCGGTACGGCACTCACCGAGGATGCCGAGTTCCGCGAGATCTACAAACTGCCCGTCGAGGTCATCCCCTCCAACAAACCCGTTCAGCGTGTTGACCACGAGGACCTGGTGTACCGTACCATTCAAGCCAAGTACAACGCCGTCGCCGACGATGTCGAGCAGCGTCACGCCAAGGGCCAGCCGGTCCTGGTGGGCACCGTCTCCATCGAGAGCTCCGAGAAGCTGTCGGCCGCCCTTACCAAGCGCGGCATCGCGCACGAGGTCCTCAACGCCAAGCACCATGAGCGCGAGGCTCATATCGTTGCCCAGGCCGGACGCTACGGCGCCGTGACCATCGCTACCAACATGGCCGGTCGTGGTACCGACATCCTGTTGGGCGGCAACCCCGACGAGCTGGTGCGCGAGCGCCTTGAGTACGAGGGCCTGACCATGGAGGACGTGACGCCCGAGCAGCTTGAGCAGTTTAACGCCGAGGCCAAGGAGACCTGCAAGGCCGAGCGCGAGCGCGTGCTTGCCGCCGGCGGCCTGACCGTTATCGGCACCGAGCGCCATGAGTCCCGTCGTATCGACAACCAGCTGCGCGGCCGCTCCGGCCGTCAGGGCGATCCGGGCGAGACCCAGTTCTACCTGTCGCTCGAGGACGACCTCATGCGCCTGTTCGGTGGCGACAAGATGGACCGCGTCTCCAAGATGATGGTCACGGCCGACATGGGCGACGATATGCCCATCCAGCACAAGATCATCTCCAAGGCCGTCGAGAGCGCCCAGCACAAGGTCGAGAGCATCAACTTCTCCATGCGCAAGAGCGTCCTTGAGTACGACGACGTCATGAACAAGCAGCGCCAGGTCATCTACGCTGAGCGCAATAAGATTCTGGACGGCAAGGACCTGACCGACCACATCACCGAGGTCATGCACGACACCGTGTACCGCTGCGTTCAGGAGTTCTGCACCAAGGACAGTCACGATGGCGAGCGCGACCTGGAGGGCCTGCGCAAGTGGGTTGTGGAGCTCACCGGCCACATCGATACGCCGAAGTTCCCCGACGAGGATTATGAGGCTCTGGCTGCCGATGTCCTGGCTTACGTAGAGAAGTGCTACAACATGAAGGCCGAGCGCTTGGGCGAGGACCTGATGCGCGAGCTCAATACCCAGGTCATGCTGCGCGTCATCGATACCCGCTGGATGAACTACCTGCAGGAGATGGACTACCTCAAGACCGGCATCGGCCTGCGCGGCTTTGGCCAGCGCGACCCGCTGGTTGAGTACAAGACCGAGGCCTACGGCGCGTTCCAGATACTCGTCGATACCATGTATGAGGATTACCTGCGCACGGTTCTGCGCATCGAGATCAAGGCTGCCCCGCGTGCCGTGGAGCACAAGGAGGAGCCCGCGCTCGAGGGCGCGCGCTTCTCCGGTCCTGCCGAGGTCGATGGTGACAACGGCGACTCGGTGCTGCGCAAGCAGGCGCAGGTGCAGGCCCGCACGGCTGTTCAAGGCGGACCGGCTGCCGTCAACAACGGTGGCAAGGTGACCACCTATCGCAAGTCCGAGAGCGACGATCCGTACGTCAACGTGGGCCGCAACGACCCGTGCCCCTGCGGTAGCGGCAAGAAGTTTAAGTACTGCCACGGCAGGAATCGTTAATGGCTGAGGCTTTAGAGGTAACGCTCGCCGAGCTGGACGCGTTTGCGGACCGGCTCGGCGAGGTCGAGTCGTATCTCCACTTGGACGAAAAGCGCACGCGCGTGACCGAGCTCGAGGCCAAAAGCGTGGCCCCCGGCTTTTGGGATGACGCCGACGCCGCCCGTGCCACCATGGAGGAAATCGCGCGCACCAAGGAAGATATCGCCGCCGTGGACAACGCGCGCGGCGAGCTTTCCGATGCCCGCGCCGCGCTGGAGCTTGCCGAGGAGATGGGGGATGACCCCGATGCCGCCGCTCTTCGCGAGGAGGCTACAGCCACGGCTGAGCGCCTGGCCCGTGCCATCGATGAGCTTGAGCTTTCGAGCTGGTTTACCGGTGAGTTCGATCACGGCGATGCCATTGTGACCATCAAGCCCGGACAGGGTGGTCTGGAGGCCCAGGACTGGACCTTCATGCTCTTTAAGATGTACATGAAGTACTGCCAGCGTCGCGGCTGGAAGGTCACGATTAACGACTGCCCCGCTGCTGAGGTCATCGGCATCGACCGCGCGACCTTTACCGTCGAGGGCAAGGACGCATTTGGCATGCTGCGCGCCGAGGCCGGCGTCCACCGCTTGGTTCGCATTAGCCCCACCGACGACAAGAAGCGCCGCCAGACCACGTTTGCCGGCGTCGAGGTCATCCCCGTGCTACCCGATGATATCGACATCGAAATCAGTCCCGATGACATCCGCGTGGACGTGTACCACGCGAGCGGCCCGGGCGGTCAGGGCGTTAACACCACCGACTCCGCCGTGCGCGTGACGCATTTCCCCAGCGGCATTGTGGTCACCTGCCAAAACGAGCGCAGCCAGATCCAGAACAAGGCCGCGTGCATGCAGATCCTCAAGGCTCGCCTGTACGAGATTGAGCTCGAGAAGCGCGCCGAGGCCCTGGATGAGATTCGCGGACCCAAAACCACGATTGGTTTTGGCAACCAGATCCGCAGCTACGTGCTCTACCCGTATCAGATGGTTAAGGACCTACGCACGGGCGTTGAGACCAGCAACGTCGAGGCAGTTCTTGACGATGGCGACCTGGACCCGTTTGTTATTGGCTATCATCGCTGGGCCACCGGCAACGCCGATGCAGAAGGCTCGGAGATCTAAAACATCGGGCGGCTTCAAGCCGATGCTAAGCCCAACGGTTGGACGGGTTTGTATCCGGAATAAACCCTGCGCAGGGGTGGTTTTTGTCCGGCGAATCGGTAGAATCGAATACAGCAAGAAGTTCGAAGCGCATCCGTTTGGGTGCGCTTTTTTGAGGGAGGCAGCATGGCATATCGTCTGGACATTAAGCGCATTCTTTCGATGAACTTCTTTCACGACCTGCCCCAGATTATGTTGGGGTGCGCTCTGGCCGCTATTGCGACCGACCTGTTTTTGATTCCCAACGGCCTTGCTGCCGGTGGCGTTACGGGCCTTGCCACCATTATCCAGGCGGTCGGCGCATCGCGCGGTCTATCGCTTCCCGTTGGTATTCAGACGATCGTGATGAACGCCTTGCTGCTGCTGGTCGTTATGCGCGAGGGCGGCATGTTCTACGTGGTGCAGACGGCGACGGGCTTTGTGCTGCTGGGCTTTTTCACCGACCTGTTCGCTCCGTTTGTGGCGCCGCTGGCACATGCCGATCTGATGCTGCCCGCTATGTGGGGCGGCATCATCACGGGCATCGGTTATGGCATGGTGCTGCGCGCCGGCGCCAACACCGGCGGCTCGGACACGATTGGCCAAATCATCTCGCGTAATACCTCGCTGCCCGTGGGCTCGACCGTCATGGCGATCGATGTTGCCGTATGTGCGCTGTCGGCTCCGGTCTTTTCAATCGAAAATGCACTATATGCAGGCCTTTCGATGGTCATTAGCGGCTACGTGATCGATGCCGTGGTCGATGGTGGCAACAAACGCCGTATGGTACTCATCATCTCGGACAAGTTCCCTGATATCGCTGCCGATATTATGTATGGCCTGGGTCGTGGTTGTACCAAGTTTAAGGCGACTGGCATGTATTCGGGTGCCGAGAAGCCGGTGATCATGGTCATCGTGAGCCGTCGAGAGCTCAATACCCTCAAGACGATCGTGCGCGAGCGCGATCCTCACGCCATTGTGACGGTCGCTGACGTTACGGAAGCCTTCGGCGAGGGATTCAAGGACATTAGCGCGTAGGGGCGACCGCGTTCCATCCAAAAGACGTTCACATTGATAAACCGTTTCATCAGCGGTTCTGCCTGCTAAATTGTTCAAATAATGATAAAAACTCTGGTAAAGCCATCAGTTTCCAGCATAATGAATGACGTACGTGCATTGCGGCTGTGTTGGGATTACCTTCGGTGCCGTGCGCATCTTGTCTAATGAGGATGAAAGGAAGGCACAATGAGCGACGAAGAGCTCAAAAAGGTTGCCAACGAGGTAAGGAAGGGCATCGTCACCGGCGTGCACGCTGCCAAGTCCGGCCATCCGGGCGGTTCGCTCGGCGCTGCCGACATCATGACCTATCTGTACTTTGAGGAAATGAACGTCGACCCGTCCGATCCCCGCAAGGCCGATCGCGACCGTTTTGTGCTCTCCAAGGGCCATTGCGCTCCGGGCCTGTACGCCGTGCTCGCCGAGCGCGGGTTCTTCCCCAAAGAGGACCTCAAGACGCTGCGCCATATCGGCAGCCACCTGCAGGGTCACCCCAACATGAACGACACCCCGGGCGTCGACATGTCCACCGGCTCGCTCGGCCAGGGCATCTCCGCCGCCGTCGGGATGGCGCTCGCCGCCAAGCACTGGGGCGATACTTACCGCACGTATGCCCTGCTGGGTGATGGCGAGAGCGAGGAGGGCCAGGTCTGGGAGGCAGCCATGTTTGCCGGCAACCAACAGCTCGATAACCTCTGCGTGATCGTTGACCACAATGGCCTGCAGATCGATGGTCCCGTCGAGGAGGTCAACGACCCCATGCCGCTGGCAGACAAGTTCCGCGCCTTTAAGTTCCACGTGGTGGAGCTTGCCGACGGCAACGACTTCGACCAGATCCGCGCCGCCTTTGCCGAGGCTCGCGCTGCCAAGGGTCAGCCGACCGCCATTATTGCCGAGACCACGAAGGGCAAGGGCGTCTCCTTCATGGAGAACCAGGTGGGCTGGCATGGTAAGGCCCCCAACGATGAACAGTTTGAGCAGGCCATGGCAGAGCTCACGGCCGCCGGAGAGGAGCTCTAGGATGGCAGACGTCAAGAAAATCGCCACGCGCGTAAGCTACGGCGAGGCCCTCGTCGAGCTCGCCAACGAGCACGATGACTTTGTGGTCCTCGACGCCGACCTGGCCGCCGCCACACAGACCGGCAAGTTTAAGGCCGCCTGCCCCGACCGCTTCTTCGATGTGGGCATTGCCGAGAGCAACCTGATGGGTGTTGCCGCCGGTATCGCAACCACCGGTCGCGTTGCCTTCGCGAGCACCTTTGCCATGTTCGCCGCCGGCCGCGCCTTTGAGCAGGTCCGCAACTCCATCGGCTACCCGCACCTCAACGTCAAGATCGGCGCCACGCACGCCGGTATTTCGGTCGGCGAGGACGGCGCCACGCATCAGTGCTGCGAGGATATCGCCCTCATGCGCGTCATCCCCGGCATGACCGTGATCGTTCCCGCCGACGACGTCGAGGCCCGCGCCGTGACGCGCGCCGCCTACGAGTGCGACGGCCCGGTGTACATGCGCTTCGCCCGTTTGGCCTCGCCGGTTATCAACGACCCCGAGACCTACAAGTTCGAGTTGGGTAAGGGCATTGTCATGCGCGAGGGCGCCGATGTGACCATCATCGCTTGCGGTCTGATGGTCGGCGAGGCCCTCGAGGCCGCCGAGCAGCTCGCTGCCGAGGGCATCGACGCCGAGGTCATCAACATGCACACCATCAAGCCCATCGACGCCGACCTGGTCGTCAAGAGCGCTACCAAGACCGGCCACGTCGTGACCGTCGAGGAGCACTCCGTGATCGGTGGTCTGGGCAGTGCCGTCGCCGACGTCCTGTGCGAGCAGTGCCCGACGCCGCTCAAGAAGATTGGCGTCAACGACACCTTCGGCGAGTCCGGCCCGGGTGCCGAGCTCCTGCACAAGTACGGCCTGGACGCCGCCAACATCGTGGCGACCACCAAGGAGTTCTTGGCATAAGGCAAGACGGATCTCAAGGACTGCTTCGCCAGAACTATAAAACTGCTTCGCCAGTACTATGGAAACCCGGCAGGGGCGCTCTCTTGGAGAGCGCCCCTGTTTCAGTTGCGGTGAAATAAGGACTGATTAGGGCTTTTAACTGCTAAAATAGTCCCTATTTCACCGCAACTTCTAAAGAGGCCGTATCAAGCAGGATTTCTATTGGGATAAGGGCCCAGTACAGCAAAGTGCAATTCAGCCCTCCCAACTTTGTATGTGCAGCACCCCAAGATAAACGCGGCGACTACTTAGTTACCGCAGGCCGGGCGCAGGGTTACCTCCCAAATCTTTCCGCAGCGCAGGCCGGCGTTTGTCCGCAGCTCCGCAGGAGCAGGACAAATGCCGGCCATGCGCGAGGACGATTTGGGAGGTAACCCTGCGCCCGGCCGGTGAGACCCAAACCCCGCCATGCTTCTTATGTGCAGCAAAGCTAATGCTGCTAAAATACAAAGCGCTCATGTAGTTTAAACGCACGACGATAAGGAGCACCAGTGGGTAACCACTTCCGTACCTCCGGTGCGGGCGATGATGCCCCCAAGACGCAGACGGGCGTCCAGGGCAGTCGTTTCGCCACTCCGGATTCAGAGGGCCAGCCTGTTGCTCAGGCCCCCGCTCAGCCGGCAGATCAGGCACAGCCGGCATCCGATCCCTTTGCCTACAATCCCACCAGCGATGTCGCGCTTTCCGGCACGGCGGGTTTTGAGCCCGTTCAGGCCGTGACCGCTCGCGTGGAGCAGCCTCAGGCTGGCGCCGCCACGCCGCAGCCTACCATGGCCGGCATTCCCGACCCCATGGCCCCTGCGACGCCGGTTCCTCAGCCTGCGCAGTCCGGTCTCTTTGCCGCTATTCCCGATCCCACGCAGCCTGCTGCCCCGGTGGTCGAGAGCGATCAGGCCGCCGAGGTCGCAAGCCTCGATAACGCGCTCAACAACCCCGATTTTACGTCGGTGTTTGCGCCCATCGATCCGCAAGCCAGCCGCAAGAAGATGGCCAAGCAGGCCGGTGTCGAGCCCGTCATCCTTATGGAGCATGTCACCAAGATCTATCCGGCACAGCCCAACAAGCCTGCACTCGACGACATCAACATCGAGATCTATCCGGGCGAGTTCGTCTTCCTGGTCGGTCATTCCGGCTCGGGTAAGACCACGCTGCTGTCGACGCTCAACCGCGACGTCAAGCCGACGAGCGGCCGCATCTTGGTTGCCGGTCAGGACCTCATGAAGATCAAGAACCGCAAGGTTCCGTTCCTGCGCCGCCAGATTGGCGCCGTGTTCCAGGACTTTAAGCTTCTGCCGCAAAAGACCGCCTACGAAAACGTGGCGTTTGCCCTGCAGTGCATCGGCAAGCCCAAGGGCGTCATTCGCAGCCAGGTGCCGGAGGTGCTGCGTCTGGTCGGTCTGGCCGATCAGATGGACTCGCTGCCCGACCAGCTTTCCGGTGGCGAGCAGCAGCGCGTCGCCGTCGCCCGCGCTATGGTCAACCGTCCGCCGCTGCTGATCTGCGACGAGCCCACGGGTAACCTCGACCCGGCGATCTCGCTGGGCATCATGAAGCTGCTCGAGCGTATTAACCGCACCGGCACCACCGTGATCGTCGCCACGCACGACCGCGAGATGGTCGATAGCATGCACCGTCGCGTGATCGCCCTCGAGGGCGGCCACGTTATCCGCGACCAGGAGAGGGGAGGTTACGGCAACTATGGCACCAACTAACGTGGGCTACTCCTTCAAAGAGGCAATCAGTCACTTCTTCCGTAACTGGACTACCTCGCTCGGCGCCGTCATCACGATCTTCCTTTCGCTGTTTATCATCGGCCTGTTCATCATGGGCTCCGCGATGCTGAACTCCGTGATCGGCACCGTCGAGGATCAGGTCGTCATCAACGCCTTTATTAGCGATGACGTCGACCAGGCAGATGTTCAGGCCTTTGAGGCTGAGCTCAAGACGTGGAGCAACGTCAAGTCCGTGACGTACAAGGACAAGGACGACGCGCTGGCCGAGTATACGAGCAAGATGTCGGGCAACGCCGACGCCACCATGAGCGCGCTCGATGGCCAGAACCCGCTGCCGGCTTCGTTTGCAATTGAGATGGACGATCCGTCCAAGGTCGAGAGCACGGCCCAGAAGCTCAAGAAGAACGCCGACTTCCAGAAGATCGCGGATGACGGCGACGTCAACGCGAGCGTGCTGTACGGCCAAGAGGAAGTGAGCCGCCTGTTCCAGGTGACCAACTACATCCGCATCGCCGCCGTGGTGCTCGTTGGCCTTTTGACCTTTATCGCATTCATCTTCATCAACAACACGATTCGCCTGTCCATCACGGCGCGTCGTCGTGAGATTGCGATTATGCGTCTGGTCGGCGCCAGCAACGGCTTCATTCGCGGCCCGTTTATCACCGAGGGCGTACTGCAGGCCATTTTGGGCTCGCTGCTTTCCATCGGCGTTCTGGAGCTGCTGCGCAATCTGATGATTCCGCGTTTGCAGGAGAGCATCGGCTGGATGTCGTTTGCCCTGCCGATGCAGTACTACCTGGTGACCTATGCTGCGCTGATTCTGGTCGGTGTGATTATCGGTCTCTTTGGTTCAGCCATAGCCATGCGCCGCTACCTGCGCGTGTAGGCATGCCTGGAATTCATCCCTTCCAACGGGTCGTCTCTTATGGGGCGGCCCGTTTTTTGATCTCTAGGGGACGGCAGGAAAGCGAATCATTTGGGTAGACTCTTTGGAGTTCGTCATCGATAGCAAGGAGGCGCCATGGGGCGCAATAACAAGCATAAGCGCGGTGCTCGCAATAAGCGTGGGCCGGTGCGCAGCGAACGCCGTCCGAGCCTGACCGGGCGCGTGCAGCTCCATGAGCATGGCGCCTATGTCATAACCGAGAGCGGCGACTACAAGGTTATGGGCCGCGGTAAGCGCGAGATCATGGATGGCGATACCGTTGCCGTGAGCATTAAGAACAGCCCGCACGGTGAGCGGCGCGCCGTGATCGAAGGCGTGGTTGAGCGCGCAGCCATAAGCGTGGTGGGTACGTACCAGACCGCTGGTCCGCTCGGTGTGATCGAGCCGCTCGATTCGCGCCTGAAGGCCGACTTCTTCATTCTGCCCGAGGATACCTCGGCGGATCGTCTGGGCGTCCACCCGGGTGATGCCGTTGTCGCGCGCATTTTGACCTACCCGACGCGCCTGGAATCGGGCACCGTGATGATCGAACGCCGCATTGGCGGAGATGACGCGCCCGATTTGGGCGTTCAATACGTGATGGCGCGTTACGGCTATACCGATAGCTATCCCGAGGCCGCGCTGGACGAGGCCGAGGGGCTTTCGCTCGATGTGTCCGCGGCGCTTAAGGACCCGCTCCGCCGCGATCTGCGCGACCGCTTTGTCATCACGATCGACCCGGTCGACGCGCGCGACTTTGACGATGCCATTTCGCTTGAGCGCACGCCCGAGGGTGGCTACAAGCTGGGTGTGCATATCGCTGACGTTTCTCACTATGTGGCTTGGGACGGGCATATCGATCTTGAGGCTCGCCATCGTACGACATCGGTGTATCTGGCCGATCGCGTGCTTCCCATGCTGCCCGAACGCCTGTCCTGTGACCTATGCTCGCTTCGCCCTGACGAGGACCGTCTTGCGTTTACCGTTGACATTGAGCTCGATGCGCAGGGTCGCGTGCGGCATTACGATCCGTACCCCAGCGTGATTCGCTCGCGTGTGCGTATGGACTATGACGGCGCCGAGGCGCTGCTGGTGCGTGCCGGCGCGGTTGAGTATTCGGTGCTGGAAGGCGCCGCTGAGGATGTTGCGGCTGCTGAGGCCTCGCGCGAGGAGGCGCTTGAGCGCGGTCTTGCGTGCGAGGAAACTGCTCGCGGCTATAACGTCGACCTCGGCGATTTCCTTGTCGCCGCCAACGAACTCGCCGAACTTCGCCGTCGTATTCGTCGTGCCCGCGGCTCAGTCGATTTTGACACGGCCGAGATTCGCGCTCTATTGGATGAGGACGGAGTACCCGTGCAGATTGTGGCGCGCGAGCGTTCGTGTGCCACGTCGCTTATCGAGGAAGCCATGCTACTCGCCAACGAGTGCGTTGCAGAGTGGCTGGCAGACCGTGATATCGAGGCCTGCTATCGCGTGCATGAGGATCCGAGCCCCGATAGCCTGCACGGTGCCGCCGTTGCGCTGGCGCAGCTAGGCATCATCGACGATCGCCGTGCTGCCGGTATCGCCCTGGGGAGTCCCGATGAGCTACAGGCTGCAGTTGATGCTGCCGCCGGTACGGCCAACGCACCGCTCGTCAACACGCTGCTTCTGCGCAGCATGCAGCGCGCACTGTACAAGCCGCGCAACGAGGGCCACTTTGCGCTCGCCGCGCCGTGCTACTGTCACTTTACGAGTCCCATCCGTCGCTACCCCGATCTGGTGGTGCACCGCGTGCTCAAACTGCAGTTGGCCTATGAGCAGCTCGGCGGCAAGGACGCCCTGGTCCGTACGCCGCGGCTGATCGGCAAGGGGCGCGAGTCGCTGCCGCGCATTCTGCCGCAGATCTGCCGCGCATGCAGCGATGCCGAGCGCGCGGCAGATGCCGCTAGCCATGCGACGCAAAAGATCAAGATTGCCCAGTACTATGAGGACCGTCTGGGCGAGCGCTATGCCGGAACCGTCTCGTGGGTTAGCAGCATGGGCCTCTTTGTGCGCTTGGACCTGACGCAGGTCGAAGGCTTGGTTTCGATCAAGAGCCTGGGCAACGAGTGGTTCGAGTTCGACGAGGATGCGCTCACGCTCACAGGTGCCGACACGGGGACTCGCTATGAACTGGGTCAGCGCGTGATTATCGAGGTCTCGCGCGTCAATACCACGCGTGGGCACTTGGACTTTAAGCTTATCCATTAGCCAAATCTCGACTCATGGCGGGAGAGCGGAGGGCGGTCTTTCGGGGCCGCCCTCCGCATTTGGATCATGGCTACCTTGCCGTCTGCTCGGCCGCCCGCTTACCTGTTATTCGAGAGGTAAAACCTACCAAAATAAACCTGTCCCTTTTTGGCAGGTTTACAAGAAAGCGGGGATGAGATGGCGACGGTGTATGGTTATGCGCGGGTGAGTTCGCGCGATCAGAATCTTAATCGGCAGCTGGATGCGCTGGGCGCCTATGGCGTGGGCTCGGCGAATATTTATGCCGACCATGCGAGCGGCAAGGACTTCGATCGACCGCGCTATCGCGAGCTGCTGCACGTCCTGGGAGACGGGGACGTGCTGGTGGTGCTTTCTATCGACCGACTTGGTCGTAATTACTCCGAGATTCTTGAGGAATGGCGTCGCATTACCAAGGAGCTCGGGGTTGCCATTGTGGTGTTGGACATGCCATTGCTTGACACGCGCGCCAGGGCAAGCGGCACGCCGGATGTGACTAATACCCTGATTGCCGATATTGTGCTGCAACTGCTGAGCTACGTGGCGCAGGTGGAGCGCGAGAATATCCATCGGCGCCAAGCGGAGGGAATTGCAGCGGCGCGGGCGCGAGGGGTCCGTTTCGGTCGACCTCGCAAGCCGTGCCCTCCTCAGTTTGAGCTGGTGCGCGATAGCTATGAGGCGGGCGATATTACCCGCAGCCAGGCAGCAAAGTGCCTGGGCGTGTGCGTGGGGACGTTCGATCGCTGGATGCGCGAGGCGGGGTAGGGGTTTGCGTCGCTTTGTCGCTTCCTGTTGCGATTCAAATTTTGATACGGTGACGATGTCATTTGGGGCTACACTCGCTGATATTCAAAAAAGGAGGTAGGCCCTTGGCGCGCGTAAAACAAATAATCGGATGGACCGCGATCATTCTGTTCGCTGCAACGCTGGCGGGCATCTGGGTGCTGACGGAGCAAAATGCGGTGGAGACGTCGTTGCTGAGCGAGTCCACCGCGCGTGTGGTGGAGGGTCAGGCTACGGGCGTACAGGCTGCCGATGTCGCGGGTGAAGCTCAGACCGAGAACGGGATGACCGGGTGCACCGATTCGGCTGCTTCGAATGTCCGGTCTGGCCGACTTGCTTCCATTCGCATGTGGGTGGGCACGAACGTCCGTCGCGTTGCCCATACCGTAGAGTTTTTCTTCGTCGGATTGTTCGCCTCGGTGGTCGTGGTTTGCTTTTCCAGGCGTCCGTGGAGCGTATGCTCCCGTTGCGTGCCCGTGTTGCTCTTTTGCGCCGTCTGCTCCGTTGGCGATCAGGCACATAAGATCTTTGTTCCCGGCAGGCATTTCGACGTTATCGATTTAGGATTCGATGCTGCGGGCTATGTCACCGCCATGCTGTTGGTATTGCTGGCAGCGGCGTTGGTGCGCTATGCGACTCGGCCGATCGGCGCCCATGCGAGGCGCTAGCCGGTAACAAACCCGTTTCTGATAATGCGACCTTGTTGAATTATTTTGTGTCGCGCGTATTTCCGAGCGGTCGGATTTGAGGGGCGAGCGGTAGAACGCTCTCCCTTTGTGCGCCACGATGCGGCACAATGTACCGCAAAAGCTGTTTGTATCCGGTACGAATCGTTCGTTGGTCTTTAATTCTTCTCAACGGAGGTGTTTGAGATGGCAAACGGATTGCTTTTGCGACTTCGCGAGCGTGAGCTCAGCGCGAGCCCGGCGGAACGCAATGTCATCGCATATGTAACCGCTCATCCGCACGAGGTGGTCGGGCTGTCCGTCCGCGGTCTTGCCGATGTCACGTTCTCCTCGCCCTCGAGCATTTTGCGCTTTTGCAAGCGTTTGAGTTTTGCGGGCTACAAGGAGTTCCAGCGCGAACTGATTGCCGAGCTGGCGCTCTTAGGTGACAAGAAAGACGTAGCCCTCGAGGACATCTCCATGGATGACAGCGTCGAACGTATCGTGGGGAAGGTGATGAAAAGCAACGTGCGCACGATCGAGGCGACGGCGCGAACGCTCGATTACACCGTCTTGGAGCGATGCGCGGCCCGTCTTAAGCGGGCACGCGCGGTCAATCTGTTCGGTATCGGTGCCTCTCGTTTGGTCGCGCACGATCTGGCGCAAAAGCTCATGCGTGTCGACAAGGAGTGCCATCTGTACGACGACTGGCATGATCAGCTCTTGTGTGCCAAGAACATGCATGAGGGCGATATGGCAATCGCCTTTAGCTACTCGGGCTTGACGCAAGAGGTGCTGGACTGCACCGCCGAGGCTCAACGTCACAACTGTCCCGTTGTGGCCGTTACCAAAGTAGATGGATCATCCAAGCTTGCCACCGTGGCCGATGCCGTGCTCGGCGTCGCTGCGAGTGAACCCTTGGTCCGCAGCGGTGCCATGGCTTCGCGTATGGCCCAGCTTATGGTTGTCGATGCCCTGTACGCTGCTTACGTTGCCAGCGACTACGAACGGGCGACGCATGTCATTAAGCAAAACTACATCGAGAAACAGGAAAGATGAGGTGAATGAAATGCTCGATTTAACAAAATTCACGACCGAACAGCGTAATCAAAGTTCAATGGACCTCGATACGATGACATCGCTGCAAATCGTCACGACGATGAATGATGAGGATCTTCGTGCCGTCCAGTCGGTCACGAAGGTGTTGCCCCAGGTTGCCACAGCAATCGACTGGGCTGCTGAGGCACTCGAGCGCGGCGGACGCGTCTTTTACATGGGCGCAGGCACCAGCGGTCGTCTGGGCGTACTCGACGCTTCGGAGTGTCCGCCCACGTTTGGCGTGTCACCCGATCTGATTGTCGGGCTCATTGCCGGAGGCGAGACGGCGTTTATCAAGGCTGTCGAAGGTGCCGAAGACAGCGAGGAACTTGGCGCGAGCGACCTGCGGGAGCGTGGACTCTCGGACAAGGATCTTGTCGTTGGCCTGGCGGCAAGCGGCCGTACTCCCTATGTGGTGGGCGGCCTTGTGAACGCCAGGGCAACTGGGTGCAAGACCATTGCAATTGCCTGCAACCAAGGGTCGAAGATCGGGGAGAGCGCAGATCTTGCCATTGAACCCGTGCCCGGTCCCGAGGTGCTGACCGGCTCAACGAGGCTCAAGGCGGGAACGGTTCAAAAGCTCATTCTCAACATGATTTCGACCGGTGCCATGGTCAAGATCGGCAAGGTATACCAAAACCTGATGGTCGATGTGCAGCAGACGAACGAGAAGTTGGTGGTGCGCGGCCAGAACATCGTGATGGAGGCGACCGGCTGCACGCGCGAGCGCGCTATTCAGGCGCTTGCAGATGCCGGCGGCCACGTAAAAACCGCTATTGTCTCGGTACTGCTGGACTGCGATGTCGAGCAGGCTGCGGTAGCTCTTGAGCGAGCGCGAGGCCATGTCCGTGCTGCGGTGAGTGGCCATGAGAAGAGCAATGCCGATGCCCAATAGGTGCGCGGCGTGAGCTGATATGACATCCAAACGAGATACCCAATACAAGGAGGAGTTATGACGAACAAAGAGCTGGCTCAAAAGCTGCTGGACCTTTTGGGCGGTAAAGACAACGTGCTCGCAAACGCGGCGTGCATGACGCGCCTGCGCGTGACCGTCAAAGACACGGGCAGCGTCGACACGGAGGGTATTAAGGCACTCGACGGCGTGATGGGCTTGGTCGAGGACGACACGATGCAGATCGTGCTGGGGCCGGGCAAGGTGAATAAGGTGCTCGAGGAGTTCTCCAAGCTCACCGGCCTTGCGAAAGGCGTTGCCGACGAGAGCGTGGTTGACGCTGCGGCCACAAACAAGGCCGCGCAGAAGGCAAAGTACGAGTCCAAGCCGGTTCAGGCCTTCCTCAAGAAGATTTCCAATGTCTTCGTCGCCCTGCTTCCCGGCATCATTGCGGCTGGCCTCATCAACGGTATCTGCAACGTCATTAACGTCTCGACGGCAGGCGCGCTTGCAGGCGAGTGGTGGTACCAGGGCATTCGTTCCATGGGCTGGGCCCTGTTTGCCTATCTGCCCATCTTGGTGGGCTATAACGCGGCACGTGAGTTTGGCGGCTCCGCTGCGCTGGGCGGCATCGCCGGCATGATGTGTATCGCCAACAGTGCCATGCCCCTGCTTGCGCCTGGCGCGGCTGATCCTGCCACTGCCATTCTGCTGCCGCTCACCAATGCGCAGTACAACCCCGCAGCGGGCGGCATGATCGCGGCTCTTATCGCTGGCGCATTTTTTGCCTGGATGGAGCGTCAGATTCGCAAGGTTATGCCCAACGCACTCGACACGTTTTTGTCCCCGCTGCTGGTGCTCATCATCGGTGCCTTTGCTCTGATGCTCGTCATCCAGCCGGTTGGCGCATGGCTGACGACTGCCATCTTTAGCGTTTTGACCTTTATTTTCGAGAAGCTGGGCGTCCTGGGCGGCTATATCCTGTCGGCAGGCTTCTTGCCGCTGGTTTCCGTCGGCCTGCATCAGGCGCTCACGCCGATCCACGCTATGCTCAACGATCCCGACGGCGCTACCAAGGGCATCAATTACCTGCTCCCCATCCTTATGATGGCTGGCGGCGGCCAGGTCGGTGCCGGTCTGGCGCTGTACTTTAAGACCAAGAACGCCAAGCTCAAGAAGTATGTCGCAGAGTCCATTCCCGTTGGCATTCTGGGTGTGGGCGAGCCTCTGATGTATGCCGTTACGCTGCCGCTCGTTCGCCCGTTTGTGACGGCCTGCCTGGGTGCCGGATTTGGCGGCGCGCTCGCGGCGCTGCTTCACATCGGCACGGTTTCTCAGGGCGTTTCCGGTCTGTTTGGCCTGCTGATCGTCGTTCCTGGCCAGCAGCTCGGCTACGTTGCCGCTATGCTGCTTGCCTATGCCGCCGGCTTTGTCCTGACGTGGTTCTTTGGCGTCGACGAGCAGAAGATCAACGAGTTCTTTGGCGAATAGTTTGATATCGCGAGCCGTGTTGCTCAGGGCTCGCGGCGCGCGGCAGATTTCTTGATGCTATGGTTGTGCCGGTGGGGCTAACTGCTCCGCCGGCCTTTTTTAAAGGAGCGTTGAAACGTGAAAACGGGTATTTCGATTTATCTTTCCAGTCCTCTGCAGGATATTGAGCGGACGATTGAGCACGGTGCCGCGGCGGGTGCGCGCTATGCGTTTACCTCGCTGCATATTCCCGAGGATGGGGGAGCGGCGTATACCGATAAGGTCCGTCATGTGCTGTCGCTGCTTTCCGCCCGTGGCATTGCGCTCATTGCCGATGTGGGGCCGCGCACGTGCGATTTGCTCGGGCTTGAGTGCATCGAGGACCTGCGCGATCTGGGGTTGGAATACCTTCGTTTGGACTATGGCTTTAGCGCCCGGCGGGTCGCGGAGCTGTCCGGTGTATTTCGCATTGTGGTCAATGCATCGACGGTGAGTTCTGATGAAATCGCATCGTGGCGTGAGGCCGGTGCCGATGTGACTCATTTTGCCGCCTGCCACAATTTTTACCCCAAGCCTTATACCGGTTTAGCTCTGGAGGACATTGCTCGGGTGAATCTTCGTCTTGCGGCGCTTGGATTCGAAATCATGGCTTTTGTGCCGGGTGATGCTAACGTTCGCGGGCCAGTATTCGAGGGACTGCCGACGGTCGAGGCGCAGCGCGGTCGCGCGTCAAAGGTTGCTCTCAATATGCTTGAGCTTGCACATGGCGCCGATTGCGACATTGTGTTGGTCGGCGACCCCGATCTTTCCGATGCGGGCTGGACGCAGTTTGCTCATGTTTCCGCCGGATACGTGGACCTGCAATGCGAGCTTGAGCCCGGTTATGCCTATGTACGTGGGCAGATTCATCACGACCGACCCGATTCGAGCACCCTCATCTTTAGGTCTCAGGAGTCGCGTACGACGCTTAAGCCGGATTCCGTGCCGATGGATGCCGGTGCCGGCCTGTCACGAAAGACGGGATCGATCGCTGTGAGCAATAGCGGCTATGGGCGCTACGAAGGCGAGCTTGAGATTGCGCGGGTCGATCTTCCCGGTGACGAGCGCATGAACGTTGCGGGTCATATCACGCCCGAGGCAATGGAGCTGCTGCCGTTCATCAAACGCGGATTCGGGGTACGGTTCGTTTAGCGTGTGACCCGTGGGCTACAATTGGCCCATCATGCGAAGGCGCCTCGTGTGGCGTGTGCCTGCGTTGGCCGATCTATATTCGGAGGATTTCCATGACCGTACTGTTTGTTGAATATCCCAAGTGCTCGACCTGTAAGAAGGCCAAGGCATGGCTGGACGAACACGGGGTAGAGTATATCGACCGCGATATCGTTTTGGACAATCCCACTGCTGATGAGCTTGCGACCTGGATTGCTCGTTCGGGACTGCCGGTGCGGCGCTTCTTTAATTCGTCGGGCATGAAATATCGAGAGCTGGGCCTGAAGGCGCGTCTAGATGCGGGCATGACGGATCGGGGGTGCTACGAGCTGCTGGCGACCGACGGCATGCTGGTTAAGCGTCCGCTGTTGGTGGGCGACGACTTTGCGATTCCCGGCTTTAGGGAATCGGCTTGGGTCGAGGCGTTGCTGTAGCGGCTGCGGAAAGTGCGACCCGTTTTGAGCTTCGATTACGGGATACGGTTTCCGGTTGAGGGCTCGATGGGAAAGTGGGGACCGGTTTGAGCTTGAAATCTGGGACGCACTTTCCGCCGGCAGGCTTGCCCCAGTCAGTCCTCCAACTGCGCCCATTCGTGCGGATCGTAGACCTTTACGTGCTTGTTGGGCTTGCCGCTCCAGTACTCCTCGTCCATAAAGGGCAGATATGCCTGAACGCCGGGGCAGATAAAGGGGATCCGCTGCTGTTGCAGTCGCTCGCGCTGGCGCTGCTCCAGGTGCGCCTCGGATATGACGGTCGGCATACCGGACAGCTCGACGAGGCTTGCCTGGATTCGCTTAAGGTCGGGGAGTCCCGCGTGCCATGACATCCGCATGATCAAAAAGGATGCACGGCGGTATTTTGCCTGCATCACGGTGATGGCGGGGCGCAGAGTGGGATGGATTTTGTCCCGTTCGGGCCAAAGGTCAGCAGTGATCTCGAGGCCCAGGGTCTCCCATAGGTAATCAAGCTCTTCGTCCATGGTGCCTCGATATCTACGTGATCATTGATACTTCGATTGTGTTGCCTGGTGCTATCGTTTTCGCGGTAGAATCTGCCAACGGTTGACGGCTACCGCTCGCGGCGTTTTGCCCTTCGTGTGCAGCGGTCGACTTCACAGGTCCTTCACGTGTTGGCCGTATTTGACTGAATTTCAAAAAAGTCAAAATTGGGGCTTGCGTCACGGCCGGACTTCCCGTATATTTCTTTCTTGCGCAAAGGCACAGCCGAGCGCAGCGATGCAGTCATTGGGATGTCGTCTAATGGCAGGACAGCGGATTCTGGTTCCGTCAATGGGGGTTCGACTCCCTCCATCCCAGCCATTGCATTTGCTACATATGGCCCGTTCGTCTAGCGGTTTAGGACGCCGCCCTCTCAAGGCGGAGATCACCAGTTCGAATCTGGTACGGGCTACCAAAATTGAACGCCCGGGCCTCGTAAGAGACCCGGGTTTTGTGTATTGACCGATATTTAAGGCGCGCGTTGAGTCTGCCGCCCGGACCGAGGAGTTGTCATGGACCTGCCTATCAGCCTGGAAGACATCACGTATGCCGAGAACTATCTGGCGCAGGGCGACCTGGCTACGGCGACGCCGCTGTTGGAGCGCCTGGTTGAGCTCGCCGAGGAGTATATCGACGCCGAGTGCAAGACGGAGGAGAAGCGCCAGTACTTTAGCTTCGACAGCAAGTTTGAGCGCCTGGCCTATCGCCGCGTGGAGAAGGATCCGCGCGAGCTGGTGCAGGTTGAGGTTCCCTTTGACCGCCTGTACTCCGACATGGCGTTTGCCTACATTCGCCAGCAGGATTATGTGAGTGCTCGGAATGCCCTGATGCAGGCCGTGCGTTGGGATCCCATGAACTGCAACTATCGCTTGGACTTGGCCGAGCTGTTCCGCGCGCTCGAGGACAAGCAGGAGTGGGCATCGCTCTCGTTCTCGGTGCTGGAGCGCGCGAGCGACGGTAAGTGCGCCGCACGCGCCTACACCAATTTGGGTCAGTACTTCTTGGGGCCCGAGACCGAGAACATTTCGGCTGCCGTGGGCTGCGCGCGTCTGGCGCTGCGCCTGGCGCCCAATGATGCGCATACGACGCGCCTGCTCAACAAGATCCATACCACCTATCCGGATGCCGCGGACGAGAGTGACGACCATGTGATGGGTGAGCTCGCCCTGCAGGGCGTGCCGACCTCGCCTTCGGCCGAGATCGCCATCTGCCTGATCATGTGCGCGACCGATGCTGCAAGCGACGGCGACAAGCAGGAGGCTGCGCGTCTGACGGTCCGTGCCCGCGACCTGGTGGGCGAGGAGGCATGCGCGGCGATTATCAAGCTGGTGCGCGAGAGCGATGCCGAGCTTAATGCCGAGCGCAGGGCAAAGCGCGAGGCTGCGGGCTCAAACGCCGATGGCGCCAAGGAGGCCGGCGATGCCCAGTAAGCGCGAGCGCAAGCTCATTTCCAAGAATCGCTCGGCACATCACGAGTACTTTATCGATGAGACGTTTGAGTGCGGTATTGAGCTGAGCGGCACCGAGGTCAAGTCGATTCGCGAGCGCGCCTGCCAGATCACCGATACCTTTGCATTGATTCGTGGCGGTGAGTGCTGGCTCGTCGGCCTGCATATCCACCCTTATAGCCATGGTGGCGTGTGGAATCGCGATCCCGACCGTCGGCGCCGTCTGCTGCTGCACCGCAAGGAGATCGACTTTCTTGACGGCAAACTTCGCAACCGCGGCTATGCGCTGGTTCCGTTGGAGCTCTACTTTAATACCGACGGTCGCGTAAAACTGCTGCTGGGCCTGGGTCGCGGCAAGAAGCTCTACGACAAGCGCGAGGACATGGCCAAGCGTGATGTCCAACGCGAGATCGACCGCGCCCTCAAGGAACGCAACCGCTGACCGTCCTTCATAAGTTGCGGTGGAATACGGACTGGTTTGCCTGTTTGAGGGGGCTATTCAGTCCCTATTTCACCGCAACTGCGGGCGTCTCATCTTTCTTACTGTTCTGACACATATGTTTCAAAGGCGGCGTCCGTTATGGGCGCTGCCTTTTTTGTGGGTACATACATCCATGAGGTTCCAACCCGGGTTAGGGGAGTGATTGTTATGGACAAAACTGCGTTCTTTACCATGCCGAGCGGTCTGTACGTGGTGAGCGCCGCGGCAGACGGGCTGCGTGCCGGCTGCGTCATCAACACTGCGGTGCAGGTGACGTCCATGCCGCCGCGCATTTCGGTTGCCGTGAACAAGGACAACGTCACCTCGGGCGTCATCGCATCGGCCAAAGCGTTCGCACTGACCGTGATCGATCAGACCGCCGACATGCTCTACATCGGTAACTTTGGGTTCCGCACCAGCAGCGATTATGACAAGTTTGCCAAATACGAGACCCGCGAGACGGCTCTGGGCATGCCCTATGTGCCCGAGCACGCGACGGCCCTGTTTAGCTGCCGTTTGATCGACACTGTGGATGTGGGTACGCATCTACTGTTTATCGGCGAGGTCGGGGATGCCGAGCGCCTGAGCGACGAGACGCCGCTCACCTACGATTACTACCATAAGGTCCTGAAGGGCAAGACGCCTCCGAAGGCGTCCTCGTATCAAGGCTAGAAATGTTTTAAAAATACTTGCATTATATTATTGATAACATATACTAATAAGCGAAGTACATCACCAGTCGCGTTCGAGAGGAGAACATCATGGCTGAGGAGAAGAAGACGTATAAGTTCGTGTGCGTCGTTTGCGGTTACGAGGTTGAGGTCGACACGCCCGAGCTGCCCGAGGACTACGTGTGCCCGGTCTGCGGCGTCGGTCCCGATCAGTTTGAGCTCGTCGAGGAGTAGCTCGTCGGCACGCGGCTCACGGCAACACATAGCTCTGTCCAAGGGTCCCGGTCGGATATCCCGGCCGGGACCCTTTTCCTCCGCCCCCAAGGGATCACGGTTGCTGTTGGCCGATCCTGTCTGTTGTGAGTTCGGCCGACCTTTTGTCTCAATCTGTAACATCTAACGGTGGAAATTGGGTCCACTTGTTACAGATTGAGACAAACGGAGCTGTCCCTCGGAATGATCTCGATCTGTAACATCTAGACATCAAAAGCGGGTCTAGATGTTACAGATCGAGACGTTTGCCTGGGTAGGTGCCCCGTCCCATTACATCCCTGTCAACAACACGACATCGAGAATCGTCACGATGGCACCAATCCCTACGAGCAGCGCGTTGAGCGGGCGCGAATTGGCGTATTTGCCCATGACGCGGGGTGAACTGGTGAGCCGTATGAGCACAAAGACCGTAATCGGTAGCTGAAGCGACAGCAGTGCCTGACTCCAGATGAGACCTTCAAAAGGATTTGGGACGACCAGGCACGCCGTCACTGCGCCGACGAAACAGGCCGCCACCCCGATCGAGGAATGTCGGTCGTGGATATCGTATTCCTCGTCGAACATGCCCGCAGTGATGGTTCCCGCCGCCATGCCCGCTGTCACGCTGCTCGATAGTCCCGCGAACAGCAGCGCTATCGCAAAGATGGTCGAGCTCGCCGGGCCCAGAATGGGGGAGAGCGTGGCCGCTGCGACGGCGAGGTCGTCTACGACCATGCCGTGCGCAAAGAAGGTCGTTGCGGCAAGGATGACCATGGCCGAGTTGATTGCCCAGCCCACGCCCATCGAAAAGAGCGTGTCGAAGAGCTCGTAGCGCAGACGTTCTTCGATAACTTGCTCGCCTTGGCCTTCGAAGTGCATGGATTGGATGACCTCGGAGTGCAGAAAAAGGTTGTGTGGCATAACGACCGCACCCAGGACACTCACGATAATCGTTGCCGAGTCGGCAGGCATGCTGGGGATGATCCAGCTTGCGGTTGCTTGCGGCCAGTCGACTTTGACCAGCGCGAGCTCTGCTAAAAACGAGAGTCCCACCACACCCACGAAGGCGATGATCCAGCGTTCGGCGCGCTTGTAGGAGCTCGTCATGAGCATCGCCATCGATACTGCCGCCACGATGACGCAGCCCGCGCGCACGGGCAGCCCAAAGAGCATTTGAAGGGCAATCGCGCCGCCCAGGACTTCGGCCATGGCGGTGGCGGTGGTCGCGAGATAGGCGCTGGCGAGCACCGTACGCCCGACGAAGCGGGGGAGGTAACGTGTCGTGGCCTCGGCAAGGCAGGCGCCCGTGGCGATACCCAGGTGCGCCGCGTTGTGCTGCAGCACGATGAGCATAATCGTGGACAGCGTGACGATCCACAGCAGCGCGTAGCCAAACTGCGAGCCCGCGGCCATATTGGAGGCCCAGTTGCCCGGGTCGATAAAGCCGACGGTCACGAGCAGCCCGGGGCCGATATGCCGCGCAATGTCTAGGCCTCCGTGACCACCGGTGCGTCGGGAGCCAAAATGTTGTTTGAGATGGTTGAGCATGGTGCGCTCCTGCGTATGGGCGGCGTGACGTCGCATCTGGGTCGTGCGGCGCCACGCGTCGGATTTGGGTTGGGGCTACTTGTGCGCTTTGCCCTGATTGGCCACGGCGTCGATCTTGGCGGCGATGGTCGCCGGGTCGCCGATGTAGCGCTTGTCGAGGACGTTGAAATCGGTGTCGAAGGTGTAGACGAGCGGCACGCCGGTGGGGATGTTGACCTTGAGGATCTCCTCGGGCGTGAGGTGCTCGAGCTTCATGACGAGTGAGCGCAGGGAGTTGCCGTGTGCGGCGATGAGTACGCGCTTGCCGGCGAGCATCTGGGGGCGAATCTCGTCTTCGAAATAAGGCCAGGCGCGGGCGATCGTGTCCTTGAGGCACTCGGTATAGGGCAGCTGATCGGGCGCGACATCACGGTATTGCTCCTGGGTGTGGGGATCGCGCGCGTCGTCCGGCTCGAGTGCCGGCGGGCAGACATCGAAGGAGCGGCGCCAGATGAGCACCTGCTCGTCGCCGTGCTCCGCTGCGGCATCGGCCTTGTTGAGACCCTGCAACGCTCCGTAGTGGCGCTCGTTGAGCTTCCAGGATTTGATGACGGGCAACCACTCGCGATCCATTTGGCCGAGCACGATGTCGAGGGTGTGAATTGCGCGCTTGAGACGCGAGGTGTAGCAGACGTCGAAGTCGAAGCCCGCTTCTTTGAGGGCTCGACCGCCTGCTGCGGCTTCTTCGCGGCCCGTGTCGGTGAGTTCTACGTCGGTCCAGCCGGTGAACAGGTTGAGTTTGTTCCACTCGGATTCTCCGTGACGGATAAGGACAAGTTGCATTGTCTGTCGGTCTGCTCGGTGCGCCATAGGGGCCTCCTTGATCTGGCACGGTGTGCGTGCCGTTTGCTTGACGCCGCAAAGGATACCCGTTTTATGCTAAAAAGTTAACCATGACTAACAAAATTGTTGTATTTGAATGGGACGGTGAAAGGGGATTGCCGAAATGTCTTGATCTGTATTAACTAGGGATGGAAATTGGGTCTAGGTGTTACAGATCAAGACAGGAAGAAATGGTCCTATGGAATCTCTCGATCTGTAACAGTTTGCCGCCAAAACCGGCCCTTCGTGTTACAGATCGAGACAAACCAAAACCGCTCCGCAGAAAATCTCAATCTGTAACATCTAGGCGCCAAAATCCGCTCTTCCTGTTACAGATTGAGATGTTTGAAGAGGTGAGTTTGCAGGCCGAACTTGGGGCCTATGTTTTCGCCCTTGAGGTCGGCGGTGCCCACTCGTAAGGTGTGCGTTACGCGATTGTTTCGAAACGGGCGGGAAACACAACGGGCCGGCGATGCTCCTACTATGCCTATTCAACTGACTGTCTAAATATCTAGGGGAGGATCGCGATGCAGGCAGATTCCGCTCAGCAGCAGGGCCTTTATCGCCCCGAATTCGACCACGATGCATGTGGCATCGGCGCGCTTGCCGATATCAACGGTGAGCGCCATCACCAGATTCTGGACGACGCGCTGTCCATTCTGGTCAACTTGGAGCACCGCGGCGGTACGGGACTCGAGAAGAACACCGGCGACGGCGCCGGCATCCTGTTCCAGGTTCCGCATCACTTTTTCCGTAAAGAGGCCCAAAAGTGCGGCCAGATTCTGCCGGCAGAGGGCGACTATGGCGTGGCCATGCTGTTCTTCCCGCAGGACGACAAGGGCGTAGAGGATGCCCGTCGCGTGTTTGAGGAGGGCTGCGCCGAGGCCGGCGTGCCGCTGCTCTTTTGGCGCGAGGTGCCGGTCGATCCGCATGACCTGGGCGAGACAGCCCGCGCCTGCATGCCTACCATCCTGCAGGCCTTTCTGGGGCGCCTCGACGACACGCCGGCGGGCGATGCCTTCGAGCGCCGTCTGTATGTGTGCCGCCGCACCATCGAGAAGAAGGCCGACGCCGAGTTTGCCCTGCGCGACAAGATCTTCTATGTGTGCTCCATGAGCTCGCGCACCATCGTGTACAAGGGTATGCTGGTTGCCACGCAGATGCGCCGTTTCTTCATCGACCTCAACGACGCCGCCGTCAAGACGGCCGTGGCGCTCGTGCACTCGCGCTACTCCACCAACACCACGCCCAGTTGGGAGCGTGCGCACCCTAACCGCTTTATCATCCACAACGGCGAGATCAACACCCTTAAGGGCAACGTCAACTGGATTCGCGCCCGCGAACCCAACCTGTACAGCCCCGTGTTACAGCACGATCTTGAGCGCGTGATGCCCATCATCAACCGCGAGGGTTCCGACTCGGCGATTTTGGACAACGTGCTTGAGTTTTTGGTCATGAACGGTCGCCCGCTTACGCGTGCCGCGTCCATGTTGCTGCCCGAGCCGTGGGACCACAACGACAGCCTGAGTGAGGAGCGCCGCGCCTACGACGCTTACCAGTCCATGCTCATGGAGCCGTGGGACGGCCCGGCGGCCATCGCCTTTACCGACGGTCGCACGCTGGGCGCCGCCCTCGACCGCAACGGCTTGCGCCCCGCCCGCTACTACGTGACGCGCGATGGCCGCTTTATGCTGGCAAGCGAAGTGGGCACCATCGAGGTACGCCCCGAGAACATCCTGACGAGTGGCTGCCTGGGACCGGGCCAGATGCTCGAGGTCGATTTTGCCCGCGGCCGCGTGATCTACAACGACGAGCTGCGCGCCCGCTATGCCAAGGAGAAGCCCTACCGCGACTGGATTGCCGAGGAGACACTGACCGTCGACGCGCTCGATGAGCCCGCCGCGCCCGCGCCCGCCGAGGATGCCGAGGTGCCCGCCGCCGTGCGCATGGCCAAGCTCGGCTATCACTGGGATGATGTTGACGAGGTCGTGCGCCCCATGGCCCAGCAGGGCAAGGCCCCGCTCGCCTCGATGGGTATCGATGCGCCGTTGGCCTGCCTGTCCAAGAAGACGCGTTCGTTCTTTGACTACTTCTATCAGCTGTTCGCTCAGGTCACGAATCCTCCGATCGATGCCCTGCGCGAGCATATGGTGACTTCGACCACGCTCTACCTGGGCAACCACGGCAACCTGCTCGAGGACTCTCGTACGGCCTGCCAGCTGGTGCGCTTGGAGCGCCCGTTGCTCAACGAGGAGGAGTTCGACCGCATTTGCGCGATTGACCGTGTTGGCTTTAAGACCCGCCGTTTCCGTGCCGTCTACCGCCGCGATGCCGGCGAGGGCGCGCTGCAGACTGCGCTCAAACAGCTTGCCGAGGACGTTGAGGCTGCGGTCCGCGACGGCGTGAACATTGTGGTGCTGAGCGATCGTGCCGGAGCGGGCGAGGTGCCCGTGCCGTCGCTGCTTGCCGTGGGCTGCGTGCACAACCACCTGATCCGCGCCGGTGTGCGTACCTTTGCCGACATCGTGGTGGAGTGCGGCGATGCCGTGTCCCCGCACGACTTTGCGGCGCTGGTGGGCTACTCCGCAAGCGGCATCTATCCGTACAATGCGCATGCGTGCATCCGCGACTTGGCAGCACGCGGCGACCCGGACGTGACGGCCGAGCAGGGCATCGACAACTACAACAAGGCCGCGACGGCGGGTATCGTCTCCATCATGTCCAAGATGGGTATCTCCACGGTGCAGAGCTATCACTCCGCGCAGATTTTCGAGGCCGTCGGCTTTACTCCGGAGTTCGTCAACGCGTACTTCGCCGGCACGGTGAGCCGTGTGGGCGGTATGGGTGTCGAGGACGTTGAGCGCGAGCAAAACGAGCGCTATGACGCTGCGCTCGCCATCCTTAAAAGCCCGGCTCCCGATCAGCTGCCCACGCTGGGCCTGACCAAGTGGCGCCCGCTCGGCGGCGAGGAACACCTCATCGACCCCCAGGCCGTCTACCTGCTGCAGACCGCCTGCCGTGAGGACAGCTACGACACCTTTAAGGAGTACAGCGCCCGCCTGCACCGCACCGGCCGTGCCGTGCGTCTGCGCGACTTGCTCGACTTTGATGCCAGCGGCCGCACGCCGGTTTCGCTCGACGAGGTCGAGCCCGCGCTCAACATCGTCCGCCGCTTTAACACCGGCGCCATGTCGTACGGCTCCATCAGCAAGGAAGCACACGAGTGCATGGCCATCGCCATGAACCGCCTGCACGGCCGTTCCAACTCCGGCGAGGGCGGTGAGGATCCGCGTCGCGAGACCCCGCTGGCTAACGGTGATTCCAAGAACTCCGCGATCAAGCAGGTGGCAAGTGCGCGCTTTGGCGTGACGAGCCGCTACCTGTGCAGCGCCTTCGAGATTCAGATCAAGATGGCCCAGGGCGCCAAGCCCGGCGAGGGTGGCCACCTGCCCGGCAAGAAGGTCTACCCCTGGATTGCCGAGGTCCGTCAGTCCACGCCCGGCATCGGCCTGATCTCGCCTCCGCCGCATCACGACATCTACTCCATCGAAGACCTGGCCGAGCTCATCTTTGACCTTAAGAACGCCAACCCTGGCGCACGCGTGTCGGTCAAGCTGGTCAGCGAGGCCGGCGTCGGCACCATCGCCACCGGTGTGGCCAAGGGCGCTGCCGACAAGATCTTGATCAGCGGCCACAATGGCGGCTCGGGTGCCGCTGCTCGCGATTCGATCTGGCACGCCGGTCTGCCGCTGGAGCTTGGCCTTGCCGAGGCTCAGCAGACGCTGCTGCAAAACGGCCTGCGCTCGCGCGTGGTGCTCGAGGCCGACGGCAAGCTCATGGACGGCACCGATGTTGCCTTCGCCTGCCTGCTGGGCGCCGAGGAGTTTGGCTTTGCGACCATGCCGCTCATCTCGATGGGCTGCCTCATGCAGCGCGACTGCCAGCGGGATACCTGCCCCGCCGGCATCGCCACGCAAAACTGCCGCCTGCGTCGCGGCTTCCGCGGCAAGCCCGAGCACGTCGAGCACTTTATGCTCTTTGTTGCCGAGCAACTGCGCGAGGTCATGGCGAGCCTGGGCTTCCGCACCGTCGACGAGATGGTCGGCCATCCCGAGTGCTTGCGCCAGATTGAGGTCCCGGGCAACCGTAAGGCCAACCTGCTCGATCTGTCGCCCGTGCTGGCGAGCGCGACCTGCGAGTTCGGTGCCCATATCCCGGGTGCCGACGGTCGCCACTTCCTGCCGCAGATGGCTGCCGACAGCGAGCTCGACAAGACGCTCGACTCCACGTTGTTCGTGCCCTATACGGCCGATGCCCGTGCGCACCTGCGTCCGATTCGCTTCCATGCCGACATCGCCAACGTCAACCGTTGCGTGGGCACCATCCTGGGTAACGCGGTGACCAAGGCACATCCCGAGGGCCTGCCCGCCGGCTCCATCACCATCGATTGCGATGGATCGGCCGGTCAGAGCTTTGGCGCCTTCCTGCCGCGCGGCATTACGCTCAACGTGTGCGGCGACGCCAACGACTACTTTGGCAAGGGCCTTTCGGGCGGCGAGGTATCGGTGCGTCCCAACCCGCATGCGACCTACAAGTTCGACGAAAACATCATCGTGGGCAATGTTGCGTTCTTTGGCGCTACGAGCGGCCGCGGCTTCATTAACGGTCTGGCCGGCCAGCGCTTTGGCGTGCGCAACTCCGGTGCCACCGTGGTGGTCGAGGGCTGCGGCAACCATGGCTGCGAGTACATGACAGGCGGTCTGGCGCTCATCTTGGGCGAGGTCGGGCAGAACTTCGCCGCCGGTATGACGGGTGGCGTGGCCTATGTCTTTGACCAGTATGGCACGCTCAGTGCCCGCGTGAACCACGAGAGCGTGGAGCTCAAGGCCCCGACGGCCGGCGAGCTGGCACAGATTCGCGAGCTCATCCAAGAGCACGTGGACGCGACGCAGAGCCCGCGCGGCATCAAGCTGCTCTACAGCTTTGAGACGATGAGCAAGCACTTCGTGAAGGTCATTCCGACCGAGTACGAGCGTGTGCTGGCGATTGTCGCCGCCGCCGAGGCCGTCGGCAAGACGCATGCGCAGGCAGAGGAGCTGGCGTTTGACATCGTGACCGGTCGCGCGAGCGCTGCGGATGTCGCTCGCTTCGATGCTGCGGGCGGTGCTGCGGGCGCTGCGTCCGTGGCTGCCAGCCCTGTTGCTTCGACCAAGAAGGAGGCGTAAGTGCCATGGGTAAGCCCGGTGCTTTTCTTGATATCGACCGCGTGGCCCACGAGCTGCGTCCCGTGGAGGAGCGCAGTCATGATTTTGATCCCCTGTATGTGGAGCTCGATGACGACGCACGTCGCGCCCAGGCGAGCCGCTGCATGATGTGCGGCGTGGCGTTTTGCCAGATGGGCGCGAGCTTTGGCAAGGCACGTCCGAGCGGCTGCCCGCTGCACAACTTGATTCCCGAGTGGAACGAGCTGGTGTACCGCGGCCGCTGGGATGAGGCTGCCGAGCGCCTGTCGCTCACCTCGCCCATGCCTGAGTTCACGAGCCGCGTGTGCCCGGCACTGTGCGAGGCCGCGTGCAACCTGGGCTCGGTCGACGGCCAACCCACGACGATTCACGATAACGAGCGTGCGATCAGCGACCATGAGTGGGCCAACGGCGGCCCACGTCGCTTTGAGCCGGCAGGGGAGGACGCGCCCTCGGTCGCCGTGGTTGGTTCCGGCCCGGCTGGCCTGGTGGCAGCATGGGAGCTTGCACGTCGCGGTGCCCGCGTGACGGTGTTTGAGCGCGACGACCGCCCCGGCGGCCTACTCATGTACGGCATTCCCAACATGAAGCTCGAGAAGTCTGTGGTCGAGCGTCGTGTGGCGCTCATGCGCGAGCTGGGTATTGTGTTCGAGCTGGGCGCCGACGTGACGGACCCTGCGGTGGCGGCCAAGCTCAACGGCTTTGACGCTGTGGTGGTGGCTGCTGGCGCCCGTGCCCCGCGCGGTCTTTCGGCTACGAACGTGGACGCCCCGGGCGTGGTGTACGCCGTGGACTATCTGACGGCTTCGACCGTGTCGGTTCTCGACGGCGGCGAGCTCGCGGTCGATGCGCGTGGCCTGGACGTTGTGGTCATTGGCGGCGGCGATACCGGTAACGACTGTGTGGGTACCGCGGTGCGTCAGGGCGCGCGCAGCGTGCGCCAGTTTGAGTTCTTGCCGGCTGCGCCCGATAAGCGCGCGGCGAGCAACCCCTGGCCGCAGTGGCCCAACGTTAAGAAGACCGACTACGGCCAGCAGGAGGCTATCGCTGCGATGGGTGGTGAGATGCGTGCCTGGGGCGTGGATACGCTCGAGGTGCTGTTGGACAAGAAGGGTGCGGCTGCGGGTCTGCGCGTGGTCGATCTGGACTGGTCGGCGGGAAAGCCCGAGCGCATCGCGGGCTCCGAGCACGAGGTGCCGGCGCAGCTGGTGCTCATTGCCTGCGGCTTTACGGGTCCGGAGCACGGCGTGTTCGATGCGGTGAGCGTGCCTGTTGCCATCGCTGGTCGTCCGCTGCCGGTGATGGCTGCCGAGGGCTCGCATCTCGCGGCTCGCACGGAGGGCGTCGCCGCGGATGCCGCGCCGGTGTATGTTGCCGGTGACGCTCGCAACGGCAGCTCGCTCGTGGTGAACGCTATGGCCGACGCCTTGGCCTGCGCTGCCGAAGTCGCCGACGCGCTGGCGCTGTAAGGCTGCTGCCCACAGCTGAATCGTCAAGGGCTGTCCCCAACGGCCGGCACAGACGATATGAGCAGGACATAAAACATTGAGAGCCCCTGCTGCATGAAAGACCGCGGATTAGGCCGACAATGGTGAGTGTCTAATTCAGCCGCGGCGGCCACGCCGCATTCATGGAAGGGGC
Source organism: uncultured Collinsella sp. (assembly GCA_902466395.1). Lineage (GTDB taxonomy): Bacteria > Actinomycetota > Coriobacteriia > Coriobacteriales > Coriobacteriaceae > Collinsella. Next base: position 733 of record CABQQR010000020.1, on the reverse strand, counting down.
TCCCATGCTCGATACTACCACCTTCATCGGCCTCGACGTCCACGCCCGCTCGATAAAGGCCGTCTCCCTCGAGGTCATGACCGGGGAGGTACGTGCCGCGACCTTCGGCTACGACGCCGGCGCCGTCGCGGAGTGGGTCCGCTCCGTGGACCCCAGGGCCAGGTGCGTGTACGAGTCCGGGGTCACGGGCTTCGACCTGCAGAAGAGGCTCTCCGGCCTGGGGGTCGACTGCGTGGTCGGCGCCGTCTCGAAGATGATCAAGCCCAGCGCGGACAGGCGCAGGAAGAACGACCGCAACGACGCCGAGTTCCTCGCCCGCATGCTGTCGGTCGGCAACGTGGTCGAGGTGTGGGTCCCCGACGACGAGTGCGAGGCCGCCCGCGACCTGACCAGGGCGCTCGAGGACGCGAGGGACGACCTCTCGCGCTCGAAGCAGCGGCTCTCCAAGTTCCTGCTCAGGCACGGGCTCGCCTTCGACGAGAGGACGCCCACCGGCCGCAGGAAGGGCAACTGGACCCGGGCGCACTGGTCCTGGATCGAGTCGATAAGGTTCGCGGAGAGGGCCGACAACGACGCGCTCGCCTACTACGTCGACGCGGTCAGGCGGGCGGCGGAGGAGAAGGCGAGGCTCGAGGGGCTCGTCGAGGCCGAGGCTGCAAGCCCAGGTGGAGGAAGAGGGTGTTAGCGTCAATATATTTTTCACCATTTTCACCAACGTATTTTCGCCAATCGC
>CABQQR010000019.1:0-50063 GCA_902466395.1 uncultured Collinsella sp. | reverse complement strand
CGACATAACCGGTGTAGCCTTCACGCAGCGAAGCTGTTGGAATAAATGCGACTTTTTTACTTTCAACTTCTTCCTTAATCAGACTTCCTACACTTGAAAAGTGAGAACATAAAAACAGTTTCATCAGTATTCTCCTTTATATATAAATTCTTATTTGTTGAACTAAGCCGTGTATACCATACTCTCCAATGAAAGAACGCCCTGATATAGCGAAATTTTGCCGTTTTCCTGCGTACGTGCGTACACACTCCACAGGAATTCTAAGGGGCCTGCCCCCTTAGCACACGGACTTTGGAACAAAGTCTAGTGTGCTACGCCTTGCCAGAGGTGTACAGGCTCCCGGTATGCACGTACGAAGCAATTGCCATCAATGCGCCATATACGTGGCGATCAAGTTCGCATAAAGCGACCTTGATCCTGCAAAACAAAAGGCAGGATACCATCACCACGATGATACCCTGCCTCTGTTCGTTTCTGTTTACCGTTCCGAGTAGTCCTTCCGCAGAATTTCCGATAAACAAAAAACGTACCCGAACCCTTTCTCGTAAAGAATCGGGTTCGAGTACGAACTGAATGCTGGATCAATAAAAAACTACCAGAAAGGTGCCCGTCCCCTTTGTGGTGGTTTTGGGTCAGTCCTAGAGCGTGTGGCCGTAAGCGTCGGTGGCCTTGATGGCGGCGGCGAATTTTTCGTCCGTGAAGGGCTCGGGGTTTCCCTGCTTCCACTCGTTGGTGGCGTGCGCGTACTCGCACAGGGCAGGGATATCAGCCTCGGAAAGCCCGACCTGCTCAAGCGTCACGGGCAGGCCCATCTGATTGTTAAAGGCGGCGTAGCGCTCAAGGTTCTCGGTATCGCCCGTATAGGCGAACAGTACCAGCACACCCAGGCTTACGACCTCGCCGTGCAGGTAGGAGCCCTCGCGCGGAATGCTGCAGGAAGCGTTGTAGAACGCGTGCGCCACGCTCGAGTTGTAGTAGTAATCGTTTTGGTTGGTCAGGTTGGAGACGTAGCCCGTGTTGACCACGATGTCGAGCGCGATCTGCTTGACGGCATCGGTCGACTGGTCCTGGCGCACGTCCTCAAGACCCTGGACGCCAAAGGTAAACAGCGGCTCGGAGCAGGTGTGGGCGAGTGCTAGGCCAAGGCCTGCCGTGTGCTCCAGGTTGCCGGCGCTCGTGGCGTACTCGACCTCGGGCTGCTTGGACAGGGCATCACCCACGCCGGCCCAGAAGTACTCCGCCGGAGCCTCGGCGATGATCTTGGGGTTGATGAAGATGTGCGCAGGTCGGTTAGGGTACGAATAGCCCTCGAGCGAGCCGTCGTCGTTGTAGACAACGGCAATGGCGGTCGCGGCGGAGCAGTTGGAACAGATCGTCGGGACGGTGAAGACGATCTTCTTGAGCTCAATGGCAGCGGTCTTCACGATGTCGAGCGCCTTGCCGCCGCCGCATGCGATGAGCACGTCGGCTTCCTGACAGGCAGGGGAGTTTACGACCTTGGCGATATTTGCGCGCGTACTGTTGGTGCCGTAGACGCGCGTCTCCAGAATCTCGACGTCGGTACCTGCCAGCGCAGCTTCGATACCGGGAAGTGCTGCGGCCAGTGCTCGTTTACCACCAATGATGGCGACCTTGGTTGCTCCGTACTCGGCCAACGCGCCGTGCAGCTCGTCAAAGCAGTCTTCGCCAACGGTATAGTCGCTCATTCCGATCGTGCGCATAGCAATCTTCTTTCGTTCGATAAAGTGCTTACAGGTATTTTGCTCCAAGAGAAGGTCCACGGCCGCAAGAAATTTCGAACGTATAAAACCAGTGTTGAGGGTTTTTCGCCGGTGCGGAACGTGCTAGCATACTCCGCATAAGCGTTGATGGGGACGAGTAGTCGGCCGTCCGCATGCTACAGAGAGCGGGGAGCGCTGAGAACCCGTGCATGCGACCGATGAAAATCACCCCGGAGCTGCGGTCCCAACGGACGTGCCGCGTAGGTTCGTCTTAGTAGACATCGCCGAGATGGTCGTCGATACAGACCAGCCGAGTAACGGATGCGAGCGCGCGAATACGCGGGCGAGGGCATCTAAGCTGGGTGGTTAAGCGAAGAGCTTTTGCGGGCGTGCAGCCCGTTTGTGGCGCTTCGTCCCAGCTTGTAGGGACGGGCGCTTTTTTGGTGCCCAGAGGGCGTGCGCGCCCACGACATGAAAGGGGTACCGTGGCAAACGAGTACAAGCAGACGATGAATCTGCCCAAGACCGGTTTTCCCATGCGTGCCGGTCTTTCCAAGTCCGAGCCCAAGCGACTCAAGGACTGGCAGGACAACAAGGTCTACGAGCAGGTTCTGAAGAAGAACGAGGGTCACAAGAAGTTCGTGCTGCACGACGGCCCTCCGTACGCCAACGGCCCGATCCACATCGGCCACGCCATGAACAAGATCTCCAAGGACATGATCAACCGTTACTGGATGATGCAGGGCTATGAGGTTCCCTATGTCCCCGGTTGGGACTGCCACGGTCAGCCGATTGAGCACAAGGTCGAGGAGAAGCTCGGCACCGAGAAGTTCAACCAGACTTCCACGGCCAAGATCCGTGAGCTCTGCAACAAGTTCGCCGTCGAGAACATCGAGCTGCAGAAGGCCGGTTTCCGTCGTCTGGGCGTGCTCGGCGACTGGGATAACCCCTACCTGACGCTCTATCACCAGCATGATGCCGCCGACATCGAGGTCTTCAAGGCCATGTTCGATAAGGGCATGATCTATCGCGGACACAAGCCGGTTCACTGGTGCAAGCATTGCCACACCGCACTCGCCGAGGCCGAGATCGAGTACTCCGATGAGACGAGTCCCTCCATCTTTGTTCGCTTTGAGATGACCTCCAAGCCCGCCGGCCTCGAGAACTTCGACGGCCCGGTCGATTTTATCATCTGGACGACCACGCCGTGGACCATCCCCTCCGACCAGGCCGTTTCCCTCAAGCCCGGCGCCGCCTATGTCGCCGTTGAACACGAGGGCCGTGCCGAGGTCATGCTCGAAGACCTGGCTCCCAAGTGCTGCGAGGAGTTTGGCTGGGAGTACACCCCGGTCATGGTCGACGGCAAGCCCTACGTGGTTCCTGCCGAGACCTTCCACCACATCCACTACAAGCAGCCGATCTTTGACGGCGTTGAGGGCGTGGCGCTGCTGGCCGATTACGTCGGTGTCGATGACGGTACCGGTATCGTCCACAACTCGCCCGGTCACGGCGTCGATGACTACTTTGCCTGCCTCAAGGAGGGCATCACCGACATCTGCATGCCGGTCGATGACGACGGCAAGTTCTACACCGGCGAGGAGTTTGGTACCGGTGGCCCCTTCAGTGGCATGGATACCGACGAGGCCAACCCGCACATCATCGAGTTCCTGCGCGAGCGCGGCACCCTGGTCCTCGAGAAGAAGATCACGCACAGCTATCCGCACTGCTGGCGCTGCAAGCACCCGGTGCTCTTCCGTGCTACCGACCAGTGGTTTGTCTCGATGGACAAGACCGGTTTGCGCGAGCAGGCCGGCAAGGAGGTCCGTGAGAACGTCAAGTGGTATCCGGCCCACGCGGCCAACCGCATCGGTGCCATGGTCGAGCAGCGTCCCGACTGGTGCATCAGCCGCCAGCGCAACTGGGGCGTGCCTATCCCCAGCTACACCTGCGCCGACTGCGGCGAGAAGGTCATGAACGACGCCACGCTCGACGCCGTCATCAAACTCTTCCACGAGAAGGGCTCCGACGCCTGGTTCACCGACGCTCCCGAGAGCTATCTTGGCGAGGCCTGCGTCTGCCCCAAGTGCGGTGGCCATCACCTCAAGGCCGATAAGGACATCCTCGACGTGTGGTGGGATTCCGGCGTCTCCTGGAAGGCCGTCTGCGAGTACCGTCCCGAGCTGGAGTATCCGGTGGATGTGTACCTCGAGGGCTCCGACCAGCACCGCGGTTGGTTCCAGAGCTCGCTGCTCACCTCGGTGGGCGCCAACGGCCACGCTCCGTACAAGGCGGTCGTCTCGCAGGGCTTCACCCTCGACGGACAGGGCCGTAAGATGTCCAAGTCGCTCGGCAACGTCATCGACCCCAACAAGGTCTGCGACGAGATGGGCGCCGACATCATCCGCCTGTGGGTTGCCTCCGTCGATACCAGCTCCGACGTGTCCATCGACCACGAGATCCTTGCCCGTACGTCCGATGCCTACCGTCGTTTCCGCAACACGCTGCGCTTCCTGCTCTCCGAGCTCGAGGGTCAGTTTGAGCCCGAAACCGACGGCGTCGCCTTTGCCGACCTGCTGCCGCTCGACAAGCTCATGGTTGCCCGTCTGACCCAGGTCCAGGCCGAGGTCGACGACGCTTACTCTTGCTACGAGTTCCCGCGCGCTTACCGTGCGCTTTACGACTTCGTGGTTACCGAGCTTTCCAACGTGTACCTCGACGCCCTGAAGGATCGTCTGTACTGCGACAAGCCCGGTTCGCTCGAGCGCCGCAGCGCCCAGACCGTGCTTGCCGAGCTCTTCTCGATGCTCATGCGCGACCTGCAGCCGATCCTGTCCTACACGGTCGACGAGGCCATGGCCTATGCACCCGCCGGCTGCGTCGATCACCAGAAGTACGCCGCGCTGCTCGATTGGTACAAGTCGCCCATCACGGTTGACGAGGCCAATGAGTTTGAGGGCGTGCTCGAGGCTTCGCTCGAGCTCCGTAGCGCCGTGACCAAGGCCCTTGAGGATGCCCGTTCTGCCGGCACCTTCACCAAGAGCCAGCAGGTCCGCGTCAAGGCGGTCGTACCCGCCGAGATGTATGCGCTGCTGACCGGCGACAAGGCCGTCGACCTGGCCGAGTTCTACATCGTCTCCGATGTTGAGCTGACCCAGGGCGAGGAGCTTTCCGTTGCTATTGAGGCTGCCGAGGGCGAGTGCTGTGACCGTTGCTGGAACTACCGCACCACCGTCGGCGAGTACAACGGCCACGCTCACATTTGCAAGCGCTGCTCGAATGCCCTTTAAGGCACGGTAAGTCGGCATTTTAGTTATAGGGAGAATTTGACGCCTTCGGCCCATTTGCTCCGCTGAAGAAAAGCGACATTCCGTTATCCGGAATGCCGCTTTCTTTTATGCTGGTTATTTATCTGACGTTAGCGAATATGTCGTGCGCTCTGCGTATGGCAATATAAGATGGTTACTTGCACTAAACGTAATTTGAGTCTTGAGGGTAGGGGATTTCTTTGGGTCGTGGTGCGGATATGACGCCGTCTTTGCGTTGGCGGTTGGGTGTTGCTGGTGGGATGGCGCTTGCCGTGCTGCTTGTTGACCAGCTGACCAAGCTTGCGGTTCGTGCCGTGGGCGATGCTCTGCACATGACCGTTATCCCCGGTGTGATTGACTTTCTGTTTGTCCGCAATATCGGAGCTGCCTTTAGCATGGGCGAGGGCCATGGTGTAGCGTTTGCCGTGCTGGCACTTGTCGTCATCGTTGCCATCGCGGTGTACCTGGTTCGTGCGCCTCAGCTCGCTCGTCTGGAGGTCGTTGGTATGGCGATGGTCGCGGGCGGTGCCATCGGCAACGCGATCGATCGCCTTGTCTTTGGCTTCGTGACTGATTTTATCGCCACCACCTTCATCGACTTTCCCGTCTTTAACGTCGCCGATATCGGCATTACGGTCGGTGTCGTGCTGGCGCTCATCGGTTATATGTTCTTAAGTCCCGCCGCTCGCGAGGTCGATGCGACCGCCGAGCTCAACGCTCGTGACGAGGCCCGCGCCAAACGCAAAGCCAAGCAGCGTGGGGAGCGCGCCCGCAAGATTCGCGAAAGGAATGAGCGCTAATGGCCGATATCCATATTCTTGTTGCCGACGATGCTACCGGTCAGCGTCTCGACGCCTATCTGGGTGCCAACGACGGCTGTCCCACACGCTCTGCCTGCGCGCATCTGATTGAGGGCGGCGCCGTTGCCGTCAACGGCGAGACCTGCCTGTCCAAAAAGTACGCCGTGCGAGCCGGCGACCGTATTTCGGTCGATTTGCCTGAGCCGCACGACCCGACCGACGTGATTCCCGAGGCCATTCCCCTCGATATTCGCTACGAGGACGACTACCTTATCGTGCTCTCCAAGCAGCGCGGCCTGGTGTGCCATCCTGCGCATGGTCATGAGAGCGGTACGCTCGCGAATGCCCTGGTCTATCACTGCGGTATCGACCATCTGGGCACCGTGCAGGGCGAGGATCGCCCCGGCATCGTGCATCGTCTGGATCGCGACACTTCGGGCCTTATGCTTGCGGCGAAGGACGACGACACCCAGCGCGCGCTCCAAAATCTTATCCGTACGCGCACGCTCGACCGCCGCTATATTACGCTCGTTCACGGACATATCGCTATGGATGAGGGCACCATTAACACCGGCATTGCCCGTTCTACGCGTGACCGTGTCAAGATGGCGGTTTCGGACGATCCTTTCGCGCGCCAGGCCATTACGACCTTTAAGGTCCTCGAGCGCTTCGATTCCACGCGTTTTGACGACGGCTATACGCTCGTCGAGTGCCACCTGTTTACGGGCCGCACGCATCAGATACGCGTGCATATGCGCCATATCAACCACGCCTGCGTGGGCGATCCACTCTACGGCAAGTGCGATGCACGCGCCGATCAGGGTCTGACCAGGCAATTCCTTCATTCCTGGCGCGTCGCATTCGACCATCCCGTGACGGGGGAACGCATTGAGTGCCGCGACGAGCTGCCGTGGGATCTCGCTGCGGTTCTTGACGACCTGGCCCCGCGCTCGCTTGGTCGCACCGCTGCCGGCGACGAGATCGTTCCTCAGCTCGGTCTGCTCGAAGCCTAGCCAGTATTAGGTGGTTTCTTGAACTCGGTAAGCCTGCGGTAAGATATACGGTTGTTTACGTAACACGTTCCTGGGAGCCTGCATGCTCGCCTTTTTACAAACCAACACACCCATCGTGATCTTCAACCAGATTGTCGTCACGCTGCTCACGGTCTGCTTCTTGTACCAGGTGGTCTTCTTTGTCATCGGTGCTCTCCGCGGCGAGGTCGCGCCTCCCAAGGCCAAAAAGCTCCACCGGTATGCCTTCTTTATTGCAGCACACAACGAGGAGGCCGTTATCGCCAACCTCGTTCGCTCCATCAAGGACCAGGATTATCCGTCCGAGCTCATCGAGGTCTTTGTCGTCGCCGATGCCTGCACCGATAACACCGCGCAGCTCGCGCGCGAGGCGGGCGCTGTCGTGTACGAGCGAAACGACCTGGCCCGTAAAGGCAAGAGCTGGGTCATGGACTTTGGTTTCGACCGTATCCTTAACGAGTATCCCGACACCTTTGAAGGTTACTTTATCTTCGATGCCGATAATGTTATCGCCCGCGATTACGTGTCCAAGATGAATGATGCCTTTGACCAGGGCTTCCATGTGGTCACGAGCTATCGTAACTCCAAGAACTTCGGAAGCTCGTGGATCTCGGCAGCGAATGCCACTTGGTATCTGCGCGAGGCGCGTTTTCTCAACAACGCGCGCAACATCTGCAAGACGTCCTGCGCCGTATCGGGTTCGGGCTACCTTATCTCGGCTAGCGTTATTGAGGGCATGCACGGCTGGCAGTTCCATACGCTGACCGAGGATATTCAGTTCACCACGTTCTGCGCTATTCACGGCATTCGTATTGGCTATGCGCCGGCGGAGTTCTTTGACGAGCAGCCCGTGACGTTTAAGGCGTCCTGGAAGCAACGTATGCGTTGGACTAAGGGTTTCTACCAGGTGTTCTTTACCTACGGTAAGCATCTGGTCAAGTCGACCTTCCGCTATCATCGTTTTGCCGCCTACGACATGTTTATGACGATTGCCCCTGGTATGCTGTTATCGCTGATTTCGATGCTCGCCAACGCCACGTTCCTAATCGTCGGTGGTCTTTCGCATGGCTTTTTGGCTACCGAGGTCGAGATGCAGGCGTGTGCCGCTTCGCTCATCATGACCTTCGTCATGATGTATCAGACCTTCTTTATCCTGGCGCTGCTCACGACTATCTTCGAGTACAAGCACATCCATTGCGCGCAAAAGTGGCGCCTGGTGACCAACCTGTTTACCTTCCCGATCTTTATGTTCAGCTATATCCCCATCACGGTTGCCGCGCTGTTCCTGAAGGTCGACTGGGTGCCCACGCAGCACGCCGTTAATGTTACCCTCGACGAGGTCATGCAGGGCGCCAAGTAACCACGACCAGAACCACCACGAAGGGGACAGGCACCTTTGTGGTGGTTTCTGCTTTTGAGTGACTGCCCCGGGAGGTGTTCAATGGTCTATATTCCCTTTTGGATCTGCGCCTTTGCCGGTGCGGTGATTGATGTCCGTGAACGGCGGTTTCCCAACGCGCTTGCCGCCGCGTGCGCCGTGGCGGCGTTTGCAGGCGTTTGGCTGGACAGGGGCTTGAACACGGCGCTTGACCACGCCGGTCCTGCCGTTATCGTGTACCTTTCCCTTGTGCTGACCGAGTCGCTTTGGCGGCGTTTCCGCCAGGCCCCTGGCATCGGCATGGGGGACGCCAAAGCGCTCTTTGCCCTTTGCACCCTCGACCCTCTGGGCGCCCTCGTAGCGTTTGCAGTTGCGCTCCTGGCCCTTGCCGTCACGTGTCTTGTCACAAAAACGCGCTCCCTGCCGTTGCTGCCATTTTTGATACCGATATTTGCCATAATCGAGGTCGTGGGCTGTACACTGTAACCGTTTGCGCGTCCTTTTTAAGGAGCATGCCATGGCAATCAATCAAGAACTGGCCGCCATTAAGGCGCGCATGGACCGTATTCCCTCGGCGTTGTCGCCCGAACTTGTCGAGCGCATTGCCGCCGATCGCGCTTCGGGCTATGTCAACCTGTATCGTTGCAATGACGACCAGGTCATTCGTCGTATTGATCGCGCTGCCGACAAAGGCACGCTTATGCGTCCAGCGTTTATGCGCGATACCGAAAAGATCCTTCATCTTCCGGCGTATTCCCGGTATGCAGGCAAAACGCAGGTCTTTAGTTTCCGTAGCAATGACGATCTGTCACGTCGCGGTTTGCATGTGCAGCTTGTGTCCCGCATTGCGCGCGATATCGGTCGCGCTCTGGGGCTCAATTGCGATCTGATCGAGGCGATTGGCCTGGGTCACGACTTGGGACACACGCCTTTCGGCCATGCCGGCGAGCGCTTCCTCAACGATATCTATCATGAGCGTACCGGTCGCTTCTTTTTCCATAACGTGCAGTCGGTGCGCGTGCTCGATGCCCTGTATGGCCGCAACGTATCGCTCCAGACGCTCGACGGCGTGCTATGCCATAACGGCGAGTACGAGCAGCGCGTGTTTGAATTGTCGGATATGGGCTCCTTTGACCAGTTCGATCAGACGGTTGAGGACTGTATCGCCACGGGCTATGGCGCTATTGAGCACCTGCGTCCCATGTCGCTCGAGGGCTGCGTCGTTCGCATTTCGGACATTCTCGCCTACGTCGGTCGTGACCGTCAGGATGCGATCGCGGCGGGCCTGCTTTCGCCCGACGCTTTTGATGATGGCCGGGGCGGTGCCTACAACAGTTGGATCCTCACGCACGCTTCCATCGATATCGTTGAGCATAGCTATGGCAAACCGCGTATCGAGATGAGCGAGGACCTGTTTGAGGAGATCCGCCGGGCGAAGCGCGAGAACTACGAGAAGATCTATAGCAAGGGCGGTATCGAAGGCGATTCCGAGGCAGAGTTGCGTGAGGCCTTCGAAAAGCTCTACGACCGTTGCCTGCAGGATCTAAATAAAGGCGACGAGTTCTCTTACATCTTTAAGCATCATGTTTCGCGCATTGAGCAGCAGCTTTCCTACTACGATCGCACCTATGCCTGGCAGGACGACAAGGATCAGGTCGTCGTCGATTACATCGCAAGCATGACGGATGGTTATTTCTGCGAGCTGACGAGCAAATTGTTCCCAGGTCTAAAGTTTCCGCACCGCACGTATATTAACGAACGGTAGTTCGTATCCTTTCGGTATACTGTTGGTCAACAACGATTTTGATTAATGCACGGGATGGCTATGGACGACCTTTTTTCTGCTTCTACGCGCGAGCGCTCCTTTAAAAATGCGCCGCTTGCGGTGCGTATGCGCCCCAATTCGCTCGACGAGTATGTGGGCCAGCAAAAGGCCGTCGGTAAGGGCTCGTGGCTGCGCGCCGCGATTGAGCATGACGTGCTGTCGAGCGTGATTCTGTACGGCCCGGCTGGCACGGGCAAGACGACGCTGGCCCACATTATCGCCAACCATACCAAGAGCGAGTTTGTCGAGGTCAGCGCCGTGACGGGCACTGTGAAGGACCTGCGCCGCGTAATCGATGAGGCTAAGACCCGTCTGAACACCTACGACCGCCGCACCATTCTGTTTATCGATGAGATCCATCGCTTCTCTAAGTCGCAGCAGGATGCCTTACTGCATGCGGTTGAGAACCGCACCGTCATTATGATTGGCGCCACGACGGAAAACCCGTACTTTGAGGTCAACTCGGCATTGCTCTCGCGTGGGCGTGTGGTAGAGCTTGAGCACCTGAAGGACGAGGATATCGCCATGCTCATTGAGCGTGCGCTCGAGGCGCCGCAGGGTTTAAACGGTAAGTTCTCGGCCGATGAGGATACGGTTAAAACCATTTGCACATTGGCCGCGGGCGATGCTCGCTCAGCACTCACGACGCTCGAGCTTGCGAGCGAGATTGCCGTTACGCGTCCCGATACCGAGGGAACGCCAGCGCCGGCGGCCGGGGAACGCTATCCCATTACCGTGGATGACGTGAAGATCGCCAATCCACGTCGTGGGTTTTCGTATGACAAAAACGGTGACATGCACTACGACATTATCAGTGCGTTTATTAAATCTATGCGCGGCAGCGACCCCGATGCCACGATCTATTGGCTCGCGCGCATGATCGATGCAGGGGAGGATCCCAAGTTTATCGCTCGCCGCATTATGATTCAGGCTTCCGAGGATGTTGGCAACGCCGACCCGCAGGCGCTTCTGGTGGCACATGCCGCATTTAAATCTGCCGAGGTCATTGGCTATCCCGAGTGTCGCATCAACCTGGCTCAGGCTGCGCTCTATGTGTGCCTGGCGCCTAAGTCCAACGCGTGCGAGGCCTCGATCGATGCGGCGCTGGCCGATATCCACAGCAGTGGTCTTCGCGAGGTGCCCAGCTTCCTGCGCGATCGTCACCGTCCCGGCAGCGACGAGTACGGTGTATACAAGTACCCGCACGATTATCCCGAAGGCTGGGTCGATCAGCGCTATTTGCCCGAGGGGTTGGAGCGCGGCGCGTTCTGGCAGCCTGCCGGCCGCGGTTGGGAAGAGTGGCGTGTGGAGCAAAGCGAGCGCGACCGTAGCGGCAACGCTCCCAAGTAGGCCATTGGCGCCTCGCGCATTCCCTTTGGGTATCTTTGCCCTTCTTTGGGGTACCATGAAAAACGTCTGTATTTCGATTCCTTCGGGAGGCTTGCATGAGTCCCATTCAAATCGCCCTGCTGGTGCTCGCCGTTGCCGGCGTGTGGGCTGTTGTCGAGCTCGCGCTCACGCTGCGCAAGACTCGCACCGTCGTCGACTCGCTCGACAAGACGGTGAGTGACCTTAACAATACGCTCGCCGAGGCACAGCCTGTGGTGGCAAAGCTCGATGGCGCTGTCGATGAGCTCACCCCCGCGCTGGCACAGGTTGAGCCGCTCCTCAAGTCGAGCAAGACTGCCGTTGACGCCCTGACGTCTAACCTCGTTGAGGTTGAGGCGGTCGTTCGCGACATCTCCGAGGTCGCGGGCAGCGTGGCCGAGGCTAGCAATGCCGTATCGAGCGTGACTGATTCTGCTGCTGGCGCCGTGCAGAAGCTCTTCAATAAGGTGAAGGCTCCTGCAGCCGACGCCGATCGCAAGCTCGCCGCTGCCGCCGCCGAGGCCGAGCAGCCTACTGAGCGCGTTCTGATTGGCGATGACGATGCCGCTGCTGACGACGATGATGTTCAGAAGCCCGCAGCCAAGCCTGCTCAGTATTACACCTATACGCCTGCCGAGACCTCCGAGGAGTCCTGCGATGAGTAGTGAAGCAACCTGCCCCATCACGCTGAGCGTTGCCGGTGATCCTCGTCTCGCGCGCTTGGTGCGCATGACGGCCGCCAACGTCGGCGCCCTGTGCTCTATGTCCGTCGATCGCATCGAGGATATCCGCATGGCTGCCGAGGAAGCCTTCATCTTTGGGTGCACCGCGGTCGACTGCGACGACATCACGATCAATTTCGATGTGGACGAATCTCACGTCGGCATGACCTTTACCTTTGGGGAACAGGCCACCGTCGACGAGGATGACCAGGCTACTGTGTATGCCGAGCTCATTCTTGCAAGCGTGTGCGATTCCTACGAAAAGACTGCGGCGCCCCTAACGCTTTCCCTCGACCTCAAGGCGGATATCTAATATGACCGAACGTTCCCGGAGCGGCAAGACCGCTTGGGACAAGGAGAAAACCCGCGAGCTGTTTCGTCGTTATAAGGAGACCGGTGATCCGGATGCCCGCGAGCAGCTCGTCATGTCCCATATGAATCTGGTAAGGTTTCTTGCCAACAAATTTAAGAACCGCGGCGAGCCGCTCGATGACCTTTTGCAGGTCGGCTATTTGGGCCTGCTCAAGGCTATCGACCGCTTTGACCCTGAACGCGGACTTGAGTTCACGACGTTTGCCACGCCCACCATCTTGGGCGAGATTAAGCGCCACTTCCGCGACAAGGGCTGGAGTGTGCGCGTGCCGCGTCGTCTGCAGGAGCTCTCGGCCAAGGTTAACCAGGCCACCGATAAGCTCACCAACGAGCTTCAGCGTTCGCCCAAGGTTGAGGAAATCGCCGATTACCTTGGCGTGACCGTTGACGAGGTGCTCGAAGCCATGGAATCGTCCTCGGCCTATACCTCGGTGCCCATCGAGGCTCCCGGCGCGTCCGACTCCGACGATGCTCCCTCGATTCTCGATCGCTATGCCGACGACGACAACGAGCTCGACTTTACCGATGACCGTCTGGTAATCGAGGAAGCCATCCGCGATTTCTCGCCTCGCGAGCGCGAGGTTATCGAGCTGCGTTTTGTGAAGGGCATGACCCAGATCGAGATTGCCAAGAAGCTGGGCATCTCGCAGGTGCAGGTTTCGCGTCTGCTGCGCCGCACGCTTAAGAAGATTCAAGATAAGATTGACCCCGACGGAGTGATGGTTCGTTCATGAGTGAGCACCCCCAACAAATCGACCGCACGCTTCGCGATACCCGCATTCTGACGCTGCGCATTTGGGGCGTCGTCGGCTGCATTGTCATCGCTGCCGTCATCTTTAACCTTATGGGCATCCTGGCACCGGTCATCGAGTTTCTCGCTGCCGGCTCCATCATCGCTTTTGTGATGTCTCCGATCACCAACTGGCTCGAGCATCACGGCGTCGGACGTGGCCTCGGTTCGCTCATCGCACTCATTGTGGTTGTTGCCGTGCTCGTCGGCGTCGTCTGCATCCTATCGCCTATTTTGCTCGGTCAAATCATGGAAGTCCTGAGCCGCCTGCCCGAGCAGCTTCGTGTTGCGGGTGGCGATCTCAACGAGATGCTCTCGCACGCCAAGACGCTCAATAACACGCCGCTCAAGGAGTATCTGGACGACAATCTTTCTTCGCTGGTTACCGTAGCGTCCAAGTACGTCTCGCAAATCGCTGCCGAGCTCGGTCGCGGTGTATTCCCGCTTATTACCAATACGGCCTCGCAGCTGTTCGTCATCTTCCTGGGCTTGGTGCTTGCCTATTGGTTGGCCTGCGACTATCCCCGTATGCACCACGAGGTCTGCACCATCATCGGACAGGAAAAGGAGACCTCGTACCGCTTTATGGTTGCCATCCTTTCACGCTCGGTCGGCGGCTATATGCGCGGCATGGTCGTGACTTCCATCTGCGGTGGCTTTTTGGCTTTTATCGGCTTTACGCTCATTGGCCATCCATACGCAGCACTTATGGCCATCTTCACCGGCATTATGCACTTGGTTCCGGTTGTCGGTCCCTGGGTGAGCGCGGCGATCGCCACGGTGCTCGGGTTTATGTTCAGCCCTATGCTGGCGTTATGGACGCTTGTCGTGACCATGGTGGCTCAAAACGTCACCGATAATGTCATTTCGCCTAAGGTCATGCAGAGCTCGGCGCAGGTGCATCCCGTTATGAGCCTGACGGCTCTCGTTATCGGTTCGGCGCTCATGGGTCCCATCGGCATGGTTATCGCCATTCCGCTGTGCGCGGCCCTCAAGGGCATCTTCGTCTACTACTTTGAGAACGAGACCGGCCGTCAGCTCGTGGCATACGACGGCGCCGTGTTTAAGGGCACTCCGTATCGCGATACCGAGGGTAACCCGGTCGCCGCCTACGACGCGCTCGGAGACGATACGTTCATCTATGAGTCCGAGCTCATCGGCAACGAGACAGCACCCGAGGCCAAGGCCATGCCCAAGCCCGAGCTCGATAATCCCTGGATCAAGCTCTCAGGCCTGCAGCCCGACGCGACGGGTTTCTTTAAGAACCCCTTTGCCAAGGACGACGACACAAGCTCTGACGACGACACCAAAACCGGCATCGACGGCTCCATGGACGATTCGGATTCCAAATAGGCCCTGTTAGCGTTTCTTGATGTTGTAAATAACAATAAACGCGATCAAAGCGATTGATAAGGGGCCAGCCACATAGAAAAAGATGGTGTCAATTGCGCTTAGGGTGTAATACGCTTTATCGCCAGATGTTACTGCGTACAATGCGTAGCCAAATCTCGGCTGGTTCACATACCAGCTCGAGTAAGCGAAGATTGCTAAAAGGGCTACTGAGGTTAGTGCATTCACGACAAACCGTTTGCTATTCATCGATCGCTCCTTCCGGACGATTCTTATATGCAATTATACCGAAATCATTTTTTTCAAAGTATTTGACAGACCTAAATAACGTGCACTTTCGCTGGAGGGTCGCTGTTTGGCGGCCCTCTTTTTTGCACAGGCGCGGTGGGATGGTAATATCGTTACGTTTGAACTGTTTCGATGTGAAACCGAGGAGATTCCCTCTATGAGTGCTGACTACCCGTCAATGACTACGGCCGAGATTCGCTCCAAGTTCCTCAACTTCTTTGAGGAGCGCGGTCTTAAGCTCTATCCTTCTTCGTCCCTCGTCCCCGACGATCCTTCGCTGCTGCTTGCCAACGCCGGCATGAACCAGTTTAAGGAGTACTACCAGGGCAAGAAGACCATG
The DNA here is from genome assembly GCA_902466395.1 of uncultured Collinsella sp. GTDB lineage: Bacteria > Actinomycetota > Coriobacteriia > Coriobacteriales > Coriobacteriaceae > Collinsella. The sequence goes on along the minus strand of CABQQR010000019.1, from coordinate 34,773 downwards.
AAGGAGATCGGCGCGATCTCCTGCCAGAAGTGTGTCCGCACCAACGACATCGACTGCATCGGCGAGGACGGCCGTCACCTGTCCTTCTTTGAGATGCTCGGCGACTTCTCCTTTGGCGGCGTCTCCAAGCAGCAGGCCTGCGCTTGGGCCTTTGAGCTCATCACCAAGGAGTTCAAGCTGCCGCTCGACCGCCTGTACTTCACCGTCTTTACCGAAGACGACGAGACCCACGACGTGTGGCGCTCTCTGGGCGTTGCCGAGGATCACATCTCCCGCCTGGGCGAGGACGACAACTTCTGGGCCGCTGGCCCCACCGGCCCCTGCGGTCCGTGCTCCGAGATCTACTTTGACATGGGCGAGGAGGTCGGTTGCGGCAGCCCCGACTGCAAGCCTGGCTGCGACTGCGACCGCTTCCTTGAGTTCTGGAACCTCGTGTTTACCCAGTACGACCGCCAGGAGGACGGCTCCATGCCGGAGCTGCCGCACCGCAACCTCGATACGGGCATGGGTCTGGAGCGCATGGCCGCTATCATGCAGCACAAGACCGCTAACTACGACGGCGATCTGATGCAGCACCTCATCAAGCTCGGTGAGAAGATCAGCGGCAAGACCTATGACGCCGACGATTACTCCGGTGCCAGCCGCTCCCTGCGCATCATCGCCGACCACTCCCGTGCCGTCGACTTTATGATCTCGGACGGCATCCTGCCCGGTAACGAGGGTCGCGAGTACGTCCTGCGCCGCCTGCTCCGTCGTGCCGTGTTCCACGGTCGTCTGCTGGGCATCGAGGGCGCCTTCCTGACCAAGTTTATCGACGAGGTCAACGCTCAGATGGGCGAGGCTTATCCCGAGCTGCTCAAGAACGTCGCGCTCGTTAAGGGCATCGTCGCCTCCGAGGAGGAGCGTTTCTCAACGACGCTCGACAACGGCCGCGTTTACCTGGACGAGGCCCTGGCCGCGCTCGCCGACGGCGCTGTCCTTCCGGGCGATGTTGCCTTTAAGCTTCACGACACCTTTGGTTTCCCCATTGACCTGACTGTCGAGATCGCCGGCACCGCCGGTCACGACGTCGACATGGACGGCTTTATCGCTTGCATGGAGGACCAGAAGGCCCGCGCCCGCGCCAACGCCAAGGGCGATGCCTGGGGTAGCTTTAACGACGTGTGGGTCGAACTTTCCGACAAGGTTGCCGCGACCGAGTTCGACGGCTATGACAACGACGTCATCGATGGCGCCAAGGTTGTCGCTATCGTTCGCAACGGCGAGTCCGTCGAGTCCGTTGCCGCCGGCGAGGACGTCGAGGTCGTGCTCGACCGCACCCCGTTCTATGCCGAGATGGGTGGCCAGCAGGGCGACGCCGGCGAGCTTTCCGCCGAGGGCGTTGCGCTGACCATTTCCGATACCAAGAACCACAACGGCCTGTATGCCCACGTCGCCCACGTCGCCGAGGGCACGCTGACCGTCGGTGCTACCGTGACCGCCGCGCTCGACGCCGAGCGCCGTGGCTTCCTGCGTCGCAACCACACCGCCACGCACCTGCTCGACGCCGCGCTTAAGCAGGTCCTGGGCGAGCATGTCTCCCAGGCTGGCTCGTTGGTGACGCCCGAGCACTTGCGCTTTGACTTCACGCACTTCGAGGCCCTGTCCTCCGAGCAGCTCAAGGCTGTCGAGGACCTGGTCAACCAGCAGATCTTCGCTTCCAAGCCGGTTGTGACCCGCGTCATGGGCATCGACGAGGCCAAGGCCGCCGGTGCTGTCGCCCTCTTTGGCGAGAAGTACGGCGACGTCGTCCGCGTTGTCTCCGTGGGCGCCGAGGACCAGCCGTTCTCCCGCGAGCTCTGCGGTGGCACGCATGCCGCCAACACCGCTGAGATCGGTCTGTTCAAGATCATCTCCGAGTCTTCCACGGGCTCCAACGTCCGCCGTATCGAGGCCGTGACCTCCAAGGGCGCTCTCGACTACATGGCCGACCGCCTGGCGCTCGTTGACGCCGCTGCCGCTGCGCTCAAGTGCCGCGTTGACGAGGTTCCCGCCCGCGTGGAGAATCTGCAGGCCGAGCTGCGCGAGACTTCCAACAAGCTCAAGAAGGCACTCACCGGTGGCTCCTCCGATGCGATTTCCAGCGCCATCGAAGGCGCTGTCGAGCTGAATGGCTACAAGCTCGTTGTCGCTGAGCTCCAGGGTCTCGAGGCCGCAGACCTGCGCAATGTGTGGGATACCGTGCACCAGAAGGTTGCCGGCCCCGTCGCTTGCGTCGTCGCCAGCGTGACCGAGAAGGGCACCCCGGCCCTGCTCGCTGCCGGCTCCGATGACGCCGTGAAGGCCGGTTTCCACGCCGGTAACGTGATCAAGCAGATCGCGGGCCTGGTCGATGGTCGTGGTGGCGGTCGTCCCAACATGGCTCAGGCCGGTGGCAAGAACGCCGCCGGTATCGCCGATGCCCTCGCGGCCGCCAAGACCGCGCTCGGCGCCTAAGAACCTAAGTAGTCGCTGTGGTCGCGCTCGCACTGGACATAGGGGAGACCCGGATTGGCATTGCCGTCTCGAGCCGTGATGGCAAGATGGCAATGCCCGTCAAGGTGCTCCCGGCTGCCGAGGTCACTGGCATGGCCAAGACGTTCCGTTACCTGGTTGAGGACTATGAGCCCGATATCCTGGTAAGCGGACGTCCCTTGACCATGGCCGGTGAGCCCGGCCCCCAGGCCGAGCGCGTTGCCGCCGTTGCGCAAAAGATTGCCCAAGAGCTCGATCTTCCGCTTGAGTTTGAGGATGAGCGCCTGTCCTCGCAAGAGGCAAAGCGTATCCTGCGCGAGCAGGGACTCAACGAAAAGCAGATGAGGGGCAAGATTGACATGATCGCCGCCAGCCTGTTCTTGCAGACGTGGCTCGATCGCAAAAACGAGGAGGTTTCGCATGGCTAGCGCTTCCGATCCGCGCCAGCCGAATCGCCAGGGGCAGCCTACGCCGCGCCCTGTATCGTCCGGCCAGCGTCCGATGCAACCGACGCAGCGTGCGGCTCAGCCTGCTGCTCGTCCCGCACAGCCCTCCTCTCGTGCAGCTCAATCTGCTCAGCGTCCTGCCCAACAGCCCGCTGCCCGCGCAGCCCGGCCCGCAAGCGGTACCCGTTTTAAGCAGCAGGCGCCCACGCAGCGTGCGCAGGCGCCTCAATCGCATACGCGTACACATCATGCTCACGGCACACATGGCGTAGCTCCGGCCACGCGCTCGAGCTATAACACGCATGCCCGCCGTGGCGTCCAAAAGAAAAGCTCTCCGGTGCCTATGATTATCGGTGGCGTCATCGCCGTGCTTGCGCTTGTCGCGATCGTTTTCTTTGTCGTGCCAGCCGTCAAGGGCTTCTTTGTCGGCGAGGATGCGAAAGTCGCTGCTGGCCAGCAAGTTACTATCACGATTCCCGATGGCGCCTCGGGTGATACCATCGCTTCGATTCTCTCCGAGAACCATATCGTCGAAGACCCCAAGGATTATTATGCGGCGGTCAAAAAGCTCAATGCCGATATGTCGCTTAAGCCTGGCGCCTACTCGTTTACCACGCTCATGGACGCGACCGAGGTTGTTCAGCAGCTCATGGAAGGCCCCAATGCGGGCTCCGATGCGCTGACTATCCCTGAGGGCCTAACGGTCGACCAGGTCGCCGATCGCGTGGCCGCGGCATACGACAGCATCTCCAAGGAAGACTTCCTTAACCAGGCCAAGGCGAGCAATTATGTGAATGATTACGCTTTCCTTAAAGATGCCGCGAACGATTCGCTCGAGGGCTTCCTATTCCCCAAGACCTATTCGTTGGGTAAGGACCCGTCTGCCGATGATGTGATTCGCGCCATGCTTGACCAGTTCAACGCCGAGTATAAGTCGCTTGACTTTGCCAGCTGCGAGGCCAAGATCAAGGAGCGCTATGGCGTGGAGATGTCCGATTACGACATCGTTAACCTTGCCTCGATCGTCGAGCGCGAGGGCCTCAACGCCGATCAGCGCGCGCATGTGGCTTCGGTTTTCTATAACCGTCTGGCGGGCAAGCTCGATGGCCTGCGTTACCTCAATAGCGATGCGACCATGATGTATGTCACCGGCGGCGAGGTTACCGCCGACGACCTGCAGAGCGATAGTCCGTATAACACCTATAAGCATGAAGGCCTGCCGCCCACGCCCATCTGCTCTCCGTCGCTCGAGGCGCTCAAGGCTACCCTTGAGCCGACCGACTCTGATGACCTGTATTTCTACATTACACAGGACGAGGAGTATTTCTCGAAGACCTACGAAGAGCACCAACAGTCTTGGAATTGATCATGAGGATTTTTAGCCCCAAACGTTATGTTGCCTCAGTTGACCGCATCGACCTCGATACCCTCTGGGCCGACGGCAAGCGCGCCATTCTACTCGACCGCGATAACACTCTGGTGCCGCGCGATACCGAGCAGGTTCCCGCTGCGGTTTCAGCTTGGCTCGAAGCCGCCCATGCCAAGGGCTTTAAGCTGTGTATGGTGTCCAATAACTGGCATCGCGACCAGGTCATGGCATCGGCGCGCGAGCTGGGGCTCGAGGCTATCAGCCACGCCATGAAGCCCGCCCCGTTTGCCCTGAAGGCGGGTCTTAAGCGTCTGGGCGCCACGGCCGACGAGGCCGTGCTGATCGGTGACCAGCTTTACACGGACGTGTGGAGCGGTAACTTTGCCGGTGTTGACACTATTCTGGTCAAGCCGCAGGCGACCCAGGACCTGTGGTACACGCAGATCTTCCGTATCTTTGAGCGCCGGGCCCTGCGCGACCTTCCCTGCGAGGAATAGGTTTCGCCATGTCTCAGCACATTAAACACGGCTGCGACCATATCTTCTTTATCGGCTTTTTGGGCGCGGGCAAGTCGACGCTTGCGCGCAACGTGGGCACTATGTTCAAGCGGCGTTTTATCGATACCGATCGTTTGGTTGTGCGTCGATGCGGCAAGTCGGTGACCGAGATATTTAAGACCGAGGGCGAGGATCGTTTTCGCGAGCTCGAGACCTCGGCACTCCGTTCGCTTCAAAGCGAACGCAGCCTTCTGGTATCGTGCGGGGGCGGCATCGTCGAGACGCCGGTGAACATTGAGCTGATGCACGAGATGGGTACCTGTGTGTACCTCGAAGGCGACTTTGAGGACTCGTTGCGCCAGATTCGCCGCTCCGATACCCGGCCCGATTTCCGCTCGCCCGAGCACGCTGCGCGCCTGTTTGAGCATCGCCGTCCGCTGTATCGCCGGGCCGCCGATATTACCCTTGATATTCGCAACAAGTCCTTCGAGGACGTTTCCTACCTTTGCGCCGAGATGCTTTTGGAGCGTGGACTGCTATGATTCGCCGTCAACTTATCAATTTCCAAAATCGTAGTGTCGATGTCCGCGTCGGATTGGGCGCGTTCGAGGAGCTGCCGCGCATGTTTGCCTCGGCTGTGGGCAAGCCTAAGCGCGCGATGGTGGTTTGGAACGACGCTACATCCGAGCGTTTTGGCGAGGTTGTCGAGCATGCACTGGTTGACGCCGGTTTTGCCGTGTCGCTGCTCGTCCTCGAGGTTTCGCCTGCCGGTGCTACGCTTGCCGATGCCGATACCGTCTTTGGCGCCCTATCGGCTAACGGCATTACCTGCGACGATCTCGTTGTCGCTGTCGGCGACGCGGCGACCTGCTCGGTCGTTTGCTGGTGTGCCAATCAGTGGTGCGGTCGCACCGAGTGCGCCTTGCTGCCGACGACGTTCGACGCCATGCTCACGGTCGCGACGACCATGAAGCCGCTCGTCGCCTCGTCGGCGCATGCGCTTCCCGCTATCGCGTTCCGTCCCGAGCCGGGCTTGGTCGTGTGTGACCTCGACCTTGTACGCGAGGCGGACCCCGAGGATCTCAAGCTCGGCTATGCGGTACTTGTTGGCACCATGCTTTCGAGCAGCAAGTCCCGCTGGAATCAGTTTACCGAGACCGTCCCCGAGATTCTCTCGGGCGAGGAGGTTGCGCTCGTCAATGCCGTTCAGTGGTCTCAGACTTCCCGCAAGGACGTACTGATGGCCACGAACCCGAGCGCCCGCCATGCGCTCGATTTTGGCAAGACAGGGGAGCGTACTCTGCGCGTCTGCCTGGGCAAAGCCGCGGCGCAGGTGCCTGCCTACCAGCTGTTGTCCGAGGGCATGCGCTTTGAGGCGCGCCTAGCACATGATGCCTGCGACTTCGATATCGATTACGTCTTTGAGGTCGATGACTGCCTGGAGGACTTTGGTATCGAGGAGCTTGCCTTTGATCTGGAGCCTGCCGCATATATCGAGGAGTTCCGCAGGCAGCAGTTTGCCCGCTCGAACCGCAGCATGTTGCCGCTGCCCGCGGCACTCGGCGCCATTCGTCTAACGAGCGTTGAGGACGAGGTTCTTGAGCGCCATGCTCACGCCTACTTGGCTTCTCGCAAAGAACTTCTCTAAGTTTTATTGACATCCATCGTCTTTCGTATCATGTTGAGGGGCGGGTTTTCAATCGGTCGCGGATCGCATGCGATTCCGTCGTTCGGTTGAGACCCGTCCCGCACTTTTAGAGACAACAAGAAAGGAATCTGCATGTCAGAGTTTGCTGCCGGCCCTGCCGGTCGTATCGAGCGTGTCCGTGTCCTGATGGCTGAGCGCGGCTACGACGCTATCGTGGTTCGTGACGAGGCCAATCTTCGTTGGCTTACGGGCGTGAAGGGCGTCTTCGATTACACCTTCGAGTTCCCGCACGCGGCGTTTATTACGGCTGACCAGTGCCTGTTTCATACCGACTCGCGCTACCTCAACAGCTTTGAGGAGAACACGCCCGCCGGCAGCCCCTGGGTCTACGACATGGACGAGGGCACCATCCCCGGTTGGGTCGCCGGCAAGATCGCGGCCAACAAGTGCCGCGTCTGCGCTGTCGAGGACGACATGCAGATCAACTTCTACCAGGGTATTCAGCGTGGCCTGGAGGATCGTTCTGTAGCCTGCATGCTGCCGCTGATGCATGACGACATTCGCAAGATGCGCGCCGTCAAGGACGCCGAGGAGATCGAGCTCATGCGTCATGCGCAGTCGATCACCGACGCCGCCTTCCAGCATATGCTCGGCTTTATTAAGCCCGGTATGACCGAGAAGCAGGTTCGCAACGAGCTCGAGAACTTTATGTTCGCCAACGGCGCCGACAGCTTGGCCTTCGGCTCTATCGTGGCGAGCGGCCCCAATACCGCCAACCCGCATGCCGTCCCCGGTGATCGCGTGATTGAGAAGGGCGACTTCGTCCTCATGGATTACGGCGCGGGCTACTGCGATTATCGTTCCGACATGACGCGCACCGTCGTGATGGGCGAGCCCACCCAGGAGCAGCTCGACTTGTACGCGCTCGTGCGCCGTACGCACGAGGAGTGCGTCGCCGCCATCCATCCGGGCGTCGAGGGCAACGACATTTTCAAGCTTTCCAAGAAGATCATTGGCGATGCCGGCTATGGCGATTACTACAACCATGGTCTGGGCCACGGCGTCGGTATCGACATCCACGAGCTGCCCAACTTCAACCGCAGCAAGAATATCATCGAGGTTGGCTCGGTTATCACCATGGAGCCCGGCGTCTACCTGCCCGGCGTGGGCGGCGTGCGCCTGGAGGACTACGGCGTGGTCACCGAGAACGGCTACGAGCCCTTCACCAAGACGCCGCATGATCTCCACGTCATCGATTGCTAGCTCATTTCGATAGATTTTTGGGGCGGGGCGTCCGGATCGAATCGGACGCCCCGCGTTCTCTTTTTATGCGCTCGCTGCAGGCGCCGTCTGCAAGTGTATAATTTTGGTCGTATGTAATTTGGACGCTTGTGCGTTCTGCCCATAACAAGAAAGGTCGCTATGCCTACCATTTCTACCGCCGACTTCAAGAACGGCCTCGGTCTCCGTATTAAGGACAAGGTTTATACCATCGTCGAGTTCCAGCACGTCAAGCCGGGCAAGGGCGGTGCTTTTGTGCGCTACAAGACTCGCGATATCAAGAGCGGTCGTGTCGTTGAGAACACCTGCAACGCCGGCACCAAGTTCGAGAGCGTCATGCTCACCACCCGTGAGTTCCAGTACCTCTACAACGACGGCACCGACTACATCTTCATGGACAACGAGTCCTACGAGCAGGTTCCCGTTCCCGAGGACATGGTGGGCGAGAACTCCAAGTGGCTGCGTGAGAACGACATCTGCCAGCTGCTCTTCGCCGACGACGAGCTCATGGGCGTGACCCCGCCGATGTTCATCGAGACCACCATCGTCCAGACCGACCCGGGCTTTAAGGGCGACACCGTCCAGGGTTCCACCAAGCCGGCCACGATCGACACCGGCGCTGTCATCCAGGTCCCCATGTACCTCAACGAGGGCGAGGTCATTAAGGTTGACACCCGCGACGGCAAGTTCGTCTCCCGCGTCTAGCAACCAACTCTTCTAGGAGGACTCATGCCCCAGGAAATCAAGATTGACGGCATCGGCATTTCACCCGATGTTCTGACCGCCATCGTCTCGCGCGCCGTGTCGGATGTCGAGGGCATCGCCTCCGTTGGCGTCAAGGACCTTGCCACCAACCTTGTCTCCATGATGCTCTCGTCCAAGGCCCCGGCTTCCGAGCCGGCGGTCGAGGCCGAGGTCGTCGGCGACAAGCTCGCACTCACCGTGCGTGTCGTGGTGTTCTTTGGCTATCCGTTCAAGAAACTCGCCGAGGCCGTTCGCGTCGCCGTGGTCACCGCCATCGATGCCCAGGTGGGCGTTGAGGTCGAGCGCGTTGACGTTTGCATCGACGGCCTCGTTTTCCCCAAGGAGTAACCTTTGAGCCTTAAGGTTTATCGCGGGCGCACGCTTGCCCGCAGTCAGGCGCTGCAGCTGCTGTTCCAGGCCGAGGCCACGGACAGCCCGCTCGAGCGCGTCCTCGAGGGCGATTTCCTGATCTCGAAGGGTCCCCTCGACCCCTATGCGCTGGAGCTGTGCCGCGGTGCTTACGAGCATATCGACCGCATCGACTGCGCTCTGCGCGCCGTCGCCAAGAACTGGGATCTTATGCGCATGCCCGGCGCCGACCGCAATCTGCTGCGTATCGCCGTCTATGAGATGCGTTTCCTCACCGACGAGGAGGTCTCGGACGCCATCGTGATCAACGAGGCCGTCGAGCTCGCCAAGGCCTATGGCACCGACCAGTCCGCGTCGTTCGTCAACGGCGTGCTGGGCAAGATCGCTCGCAGCGAGGAGCTGCCGGGCGAGGACTTGTACCAAGAGCTGCTCGCCGAGGATCGCGCTCGCGAGGAGGCCCAGACTGCCGAGGCTGCCGCTAAAGTTGCGGTTGCCCAGGCTGAGGCTGGTGTGCTGGCCGAGGGCGCGGACGCCGCCGAGACTGATGTCGACTCCGTCGAGGAGTAGCCATGCCAGAGGGTTCCGTCCGCAACTTCGATGAGATCTCGGATCGCCTGGACCAGATCATCGCCACCGTTCGCTCCAAGGATACGTCCCTGGAGCGTTCGCTCGATTTGTTTGACGAGGCGATTGAGCTTGGTTCCCGTGCGGTCGATATGGTCGACAAGTTTGAGCTGACGCCGCGTGAGGCCGACAAGCTCGAGCAGGAATACGATGAGGATGCGGCAAACGAGTCCCAAGATAGACAGGCTGCATCCCCGGATACGAATGGTTGATGGCATTCATGAAACGCGTGCGTCTCGATGACGAACTGATTTCACAGGGCATCTGCGCCGATCGCGCGGATGCCCTTCGCACTCTTATGGCCGGCTTGGTCTCGAGCGGCGGTGAGCGTTTGACCTCTCCGGGACTCAAGGTGACGCCGGGCCTGCCGCTGCATGTTAAGGGTCGTATTCCGTACGTTGGGCGCGGCGGCCTTAAGCTTGAGGGTGCGCTCGATGCGTTTTGTATCGATCCCACGGGCCTTGCCTGCCTGGACGTAGGCTGCTCTACCGGCGGCTTTACCGATTGCCTGCTCAAGCGCGATGCTGCGACTGTTGTCTCGGTCGACGTGGGCCGTGCTCAGTTCGACTGGTCGCTTCGCCAGGACGATCGCGTGACGCTGCACGAGCGCACGAATGTGACGCAGCTGCCTGAGCTCGGCTACGGCGGCGCTATCGACCTGGCCGTGTGCGACGTGTCGTTTACGAGCATCGCGAACATCATCGACGCCGTGCTGGCGTGCCTGACGCCGACGGGGTCGTTCTGCACGCTCGTGAAGCCGCAGTTTGAGGCTCCGGCAGCGCTGGTGGGCGAGGGCGGTATCGTGACAGATCCTGTTGTCCGCCACGATACGCTCGTGGCGGCTATTGAGCTCTTTGCCGCCAAGGGCCTGTTCCCGCTTGACGTGTGCGTGTCGCCCATCCATGGCGCCAAGGGCAACGTGGAGTTTTTCCTGTACGGCACGAGGTTTGCCCCCAGCGAGCGCTCCGATGACGAGTTGCAATCCCAGGTATCGGCTTTGAGCGAGAAAGCTGCAACGCTATGAAGGTCTTTCTGGTTCCCAATTACTACAAGCAAGAGGCGGTCGAGAGCGGCCTGATGCTCGAGCTCTGGCTGACGCGCCAAGGCTACGAGGTCGCTTGGGCTGCCGACCAGCGCTCCAAGATCCAGAGTACGCCCGACGTGGATGGTGCCGACCTTGTCATCACGCTCGGCGGCGACGGCACGCTGCTGCGCGCCGCCCGCATCCTCAACTATCGAGAGATTCCTATTCTGGGTCTTTCCTATGGTCACCTGGGCTTTTTGACGGCGGCTAGTCCCGAGGAACGCGACATTTTGAAGGTTGTGAGCGACGCGCTGTCCGGTGAGCTCCATGTGAGTCGTCGCGCCACGATCGCTGCAGATATCGTTTCCGTGCGTGAGGACGGCTCGAAGGACGTCGTGCGTTCGTTCGCCCTTAACGACATGGCGCTCACGCGCGGGCCGCTTTCCGATATGGTCGAGTTCGACATTACCGTGTCGGGCCACCATATCGATCGCTTGCGCGGCGATGGTGTGGTCGTGTCTACGGCAACTGGTTCCACGGGCTATGCCCTCAGTGCCGGCGGTCCTATCGTGAGCCCGGATTACACGGGCATGGTCTGCGTGCCTATCGCGCCGCATACTATTCAGGCCCGTGCCTTTTTGACCTCGCCGAGCGATGTCGTTGAGATCTTTATGTCCGACGACCGCCCGAGTGTGCCTGCTATTGCCATCGACGGGCAGTTTATTACCTGCGATGGCACCGTCGAGAGCGTGGCCGTACGCCGCGGTCCCGGCGATGTGCTGCTGCTCGACTATGGCCCTGAGAGCTTCTACAACTCGGTAAGCCGCGTGTTCTACGGAGTTCGCCATGATCGATGAGCTGCAGGTTTCAAACATTGCGCTCATTCGCGAGGCGACGCTGGTGCCCAGCGCGGGCCTAACTGTCCTGACCGGCGAGACCGGCGCCGGCAAGACTGCGCTGCTCTCGGCGCTTAAGCTCATTTTGGGCGAGCGCGCGGATTCTTCGACCGTGCGCGAGGGCGAGGCGCTTGCGAGCGTCGAGGCGCGCTTGTTCGATGGCCCGCACGACACGGAGGGCTTCACCGTGCAGCGCAGTCTTTCCGCCGAGGGCCGCAGCCGCGTCAAGATTGACGGCCGCATCGCCAGCGTCCGCGAGCTTTCCGAGCGCGTCGGCGTGATGATGGATCTGTGCGGCCAGCACGAGCATCAGCGCCTGCTCGATCCGGCACATCATGTTGCCATGGTCGATGCCTGGGCTGGTCGCTCTGCGCTCGAGGCGCTGGAAAAGTACCGTGTCTGCTTTAAGGCGTCGCGTACGGCTGCCAAGGAGGTCCGTCGCGTAGAGGAGGCGTCGCGTGCGCAGGGGAGTCGCGTCGAGGAGGCGCGCTTCGCCCTGGAGCGTATCGCTGATGTCGACCCCAAGCCGGGTGAGTATGAGGAGCTCGAGGAGCTGCTGCCGCGCTCGGAGCATGCCGAGGTGCTGGTGGCCACGGCTAACGAAGCCCATACATCGATTGCCGCCGAAGGGGGAGCGCTCGATGCCGTGAACAGCGCCGTGGCCGAGCTTTCACGCATGACGACCGTTGACCGCAAGCTAGGCGACATCGCCGATGCCCTTTCAGATGCCTGCATCTCACTCGAGGATTGCGCCAACGAGTTGCGTGCCTATCGCGATGGGGTCGCCTTCGATCCGCGCGAGCTGGCTCGTATGCGCGAGCGCTATTCCGACCTCAAGGGTCTGCTGCGTCAGTGGGGTCCCACCATGGACGACGTGTTTGCCATGCGCGATCGCTCGCAAGAGCTGTTGTCGCTGGTAGACGATGGTGATGAGCAGATCAAGAAGGCGCGCGAAGCGCTTGGCGCGGCGGAGCGCGAACTTTTCGCCGCTGCCAAGGCGCTTAAGCGTGCACGCAATACGGCAGCCCCGCGTTTTTGTCACGAGGTGGGTCGTCAGATGGCACGCCTGGAGATGGGCGGTGCTGAGCTGGTCTGGGAGTCCCGCGATCTTCCTCGCGCTGAGTGGACACCCGCGGGTCCTTCGAGCTATGAGCTGCTATATCGCAGCGGCGCGGGTCTCACACCGCGTCCTTTGCGCCGCATTGCCTCGGGCGGCGAGCTGAGCCGCGTTATGCTGGCGAGCAAGGTCGTCCTCGGCAATGCGGACGGCGTCGACACGCTGGTATTTGACGAGGTCGATGCCGGCGTCGGCGGCTCTACGGCTCGTGCTCTTGCTGGTGTGCTGGCCGATCTTGCCGCCACGCATCAGGTCATCGTCGTAACGCACCTGGCGCAGGTCGCCGTCATGGCCGACAAGCATTACGTGGTCAGTAAAGAGCCCGGCGATGTTCCCCAGACGCACTTGGACGAGGTGACCGGCGATGCCCGTACCGCCGAGGTCGCCCGCATGTTGAGCGGCGATCAGTCCGAGGCAAGTCTAGCGCATGCCAGACAGATGCTGGAAGAAGCGCACGCTTAGGCCGAGCCGCCACATGTATGTCCGACCCTGCCGCCACGAAACCGGCCCATCTACTACGTTTAATAGGCTATCGTCAACCATGCCAAGAATTGCAAAAAGAAAACCGCAGGTAGAACGCCTGCGGTTTTCTCTATTTTCGGTATGTGGTTGGGCTATACGGATAAAACGTAGTAGATGGGCCCGTTTCGTGGCTGGTGCTGTTTGTCGGCTCCCCAAAATGTCTACTCCACGACCTTGTCCGGTTGGATGAGCTCCTCGTAGTAGCTGATGTGCTCTCGGGCGTCCTCGATTTCGGGTAGCAGGAAGTTGTAGATGACCTCTATGATCATCGTGGCACTCATCTTGGAGAATGCGAAGTCGCCCGTTGTCAGCAGCGCCTCGTGATTGACGGTATTAAAGGTGTAGTCGGCTAGGCGCGCAAGCGGAGACTTGCTGTCGCTGCTGATGACGACTACGGTAGCACCGCAGTCTCGAGCTGCTTTTGCCATGCGATTCAGTCGGCGCGACTTGCCAGAGTTCGAGATCAGCACGATAACGTCGCCGGGGCGCAATGTGAGCGCGAAACCAATCGAGGTCTCGCTGATGGTGCTTGCCATGCAGCGAAGGCCCAGCTGCGAAAACTTAAACGTCGCGTCGAGCGCGACGGCATTGGTGTTGCCTACGGCCGCGAACTCAATAACGCCGGCCTTCTTAAGCGCGTGCACAACGGCCGTTAGCGTATCGTGGTCAATCCCGTCGATGGTCGCGTTAAGCTCGCTAACCTTGGCAGCCAAGATATTTTTAAGACTCTGTTCCATGTTGTCGAGCGAGACCTCGTCGGTCAGGCCCTCGTTGCGCTGACTCTCCAAGTCGCGCGCCAACGAAAACTGAAAGCTGCGGAAGCTGCCAAAGCCCAGCTTGCGGCAAAAGCGCGAAACCGTCGCCTCGGACGTGGCGGCGGCTCGTGAGAGCTGGGCGGCCGTCAGGCGCGGCGCCTCGGACTGGTGCTCCAATATATAGTCGACAATGCGCTGCTCGGATCCACTATATCCCTGATGAGTGCTAATAAGGGAGAGCGCGCTCTTGCTGCTATCGGTCATGGATGGCTCCTGGTTGGCATGAAATATAGGACTCGTTTTTCAATGCCATAGTATACGGGCATTTTCAATTACAAGATACACCTTGCCGTTTCAAGTGTTGATGGTAAACTTTCACCTACCGTTTACGGTTATGAAAGAACCTTTCACCGGAGAATTGGGACATTTTCCTTTCCGCGAAAGCGCTGGGTTGGTATCTTTCAGTTGTGGAAAAGCGCGCAAGGACGCGTGTGTAGGGGAGCGCCTGCGGGCGCAAAACTTAAAAAGGAGGGACACATGGCTAAGTTTGACATCATCGCCGCCACCGGTTGCCCGACCGGTATCGCGCACACCTTCATGGCGAAGGAGGCGCTGGAGAAGGCAGCTGCCGAGCGCGGTCTGACCATTAAGGTCGAGACCCATGGCCAGGTCGGTGTCGAGAACGAGCTCACCAAGAGCGAGATCGCCGGTGCCAAGGCCGTTGTCGTCGCAGCCGACAAGGATGTCCAGGCGGAGCGTTTCGCCGGTAAGCCCATGGTTTCCGTCGGTGTTTCCAAGGCCCTGTCCGTCGAGGCCGCCGGTAAGCTGATCGACCGCGCTCTCGCCGCCAAGGGCGACGACACGGTTGCGGCTGCCGCCGATGTCGAGGACGAGGTCGAGGAGAAAGAGTCCATCGGCCACGTCATCTACAAGCACCTCATGAATGGCGTCAGCCACATGCTGGTCTTCGTCGTCGCCGGTGGTGTTCTGACGGCCGTTTCGTTCCTGTGGGGCATCACGTCCTTCGATTCGACTGCTGCCGACTACAACAGCTTTGCCGCTATGCTCAAGATTATCGGCGGCATCGCCATGAACCTCATGGTTCCGGTGCTTTCCGCCTACATCGCCGAGTCCATCGGCAAGCGCCCGGCGCTCGTCCCCGGCTTCGTCGCCGGTATGATCGCCATCCAGGGCCTGCCCGTTAACGCTGAGACCGGTATGATTGACGCCGGTGGTGCCGGCGTGGGCTTCGGTTTCCTGGGCGGCATCGTCGGCGGCTTCCTCGCTGGCTATGTCATCCTGCTGCTCGAGAAGGTCTTTGCCGGTCTGCCCAAGAACCTGGACGGCCTCAAGGCTATCTTCCTGTACCCGCTGTTCTCGACCGCCATCGTCGGTCTGGTCATGCTCGGCATTTCCGGCCCCATGGCTGCCATCAACACCGCCATGATGGACTTCCTCAAGGGCCTGTCTGCCTCTGGCGCTGTTGTCCTGGGCCTTGCTATTGGTTGCATGTGCGCCTTTGACATGGGCGGCCCGGTCAACAAGGCTGCTTACGTCACCGGTACCGCTATGCTCACCGAGGCCCTGGCTGCCGGTGTCGGCACCGACACCTACAACTTTGGCACCAACTTCATGGCTGCCGTCTCTGCTGCCTGCATCGTTCCGCCGCTGATCACCACCTTCGCCGTCATCGTTGGCAAGAAGTACTTCAGCCAGGAGGATCATGACGCCGGTGTCGTCAACCTCATCCTTGGTTGCACCCACATCACCGAGGGCGCCATTCCGTTCATGACCAAGAACATCTGGCCCGTCATGCCTATCATGATGCTCGGTTCCTCCATCGCCTCGATCCTGACCATTATGTTCAACGTACACGATCCGGCACCCCACGGTGGCTTCCTGGTCCTGCCCGTTGTCGAGAACGGTCCGCTGTGGGTCCTCGCGATCCTCATCGGCGCTGTGGTCGGTGGTATTCTGTTCGTTGCCTTCAAGAAGTATGACTTCGAGAAGAACCAGAAGGCCGCTCCTGCAGCCAAGACGGTTGAGGCCCCCAAGGCCGCTGCTGTCGAGTCCCCTAAGGCCGAGGCTGCCGACTTCGTGAAGGTTGAGAACGTTTTTGTCGCCGAGAACTTCGCTTCTCGTGACGAGGCCCTGAGCTTTGTCTCCAACCAGGCCGTCAAGGCCGGTGTCGCTGGCGACGCCGATGCCGTGATGAACGCCTTCCTGGCTCGCGAGGCCGAGGGCACCACGGGTATGATGGAGGGCTTCGCTATCCCGCATGCCAAGTCCGATGCCATTACTGAGGCCGCCGTCATCGTCGTCAAGGACGACTCTGGCGTTATTGGTTGGGACACCATGGACGGCGCTCCCGTCAACGTGGCCATCGCGCTGCTCATCCCGGGCGCTCAGGCTGGCACCACGCACCTCAAGATCCTGTCCAAGGTCGCCGAGGCGCTCATGGACGAGGACTTCCGTGCCACCGTCAAGGGTTCCACCGACGCCGCCGAGATCGCCAAGACGATCAACGCCCGCCTGGTCTAATCCCGCGGTTCGCGAATAACATCGCCCCTTGTATATAAGGCGGAGACTCCACCAGGAGTCCCCGCCTTTTTCTATCCCTCTCATAAGTTGCGGTGAAATAGAGACTGCATAAACGATTCAACCCCAAATTCAGTCCCTATTTCACCGCAACTTACAAAAGGGTATAGAGGGGGCTGTCTATCGAGTCTTTGTCACGAACAGGTCATCAGCCAGAATTCCGTTCGCACGATATTGCTCTGGACCGACCAAGTTTCCGCAGCTCGCCTGCCGGGCGGGGCGGTTAAGTTTGTCGCGAGTTCCGCACGCAAAGGAAAGCACTTAATGTGCTTTCCGTCTTGCGCAGGACTGTAGAGCAGCAAACTTAACCGCCCCGCCCGGCGGGCGAGCGCAGGGATACGACATCTGTCCAACAATTCGTGTGAAACACAATGAAAAACCGTTTGATGTGAGTTAATATTAACAACGTCGTGAATCTGACTCCTGCCACATGCATGACAGGGGTTAAACACAAAAAGGAGTCAACTATGGTTTCTGAGAAGGCTACCCTCGTTAATCCTCAGGGTCTGCACATGCGTCCGGCTGGTCTGTTCGCCTCCACCATGGGCAAGTACGCCTGTGACGTGACGGTCGTCACCCCCGAGAAGGAGGTCAACGGCAAGTCCCCGATGGCCCTCATGGCTGCTGGTATCCCCTGCGGCACCGAGGTCGAGGTAAAGTGCGACGGCGCTGACGAGGCCGAGGCTCTGGCTGCTGCCATCGAGCTCATCAAGAGCGGTCTTGGCGAGTAGAACTCAAACGGGTCGCATGTTGAACAACTAAGTTCATATTTGGGGGCGCAGTGACCTGTTGTAAGGTAGCTGCGCTCTTTTGTCATGGATATGGCAAAACGCTTTATCACATGACACGGAGAGAGGAATGGGAATGTATCAGGGAGTCAACGCTTCCGAGGGCATCGGTATCGGCACCGTCATGGTCGCCGTCGATCCCGACTTGACGTTTGAGCCGCACGAGGTTGCTGATTCGGCAGCAGAGAAGGAGCGCTATCAGTCCGCTCTTTCGGTCTTCTGCGAGAAGACCCAGGCTCAGGCCGACCACATGAAGGAGACGGTGGGCGAGGCCGAGGCCGAGATCATGAGCGGACATATTGTCCTGGCTCAGGATCCGGGTATGACCGACGCCATCAACGCCGCCATTGACGGTGGTACCTGCGCCGAGCAGGCGCTTATGGACACCTCGACCATGTTCGAGAACATGTTCCTGTCCATGGACGACGAGATGTTCCGTCTGCGCGCGGCCGACATCGCCGACATCCGCACCGGTATTCTGGCCGAGCTGCTGGGCAAGGAGGTCGTCGACCTCTCCGTCCTGCCCGAGAACACCGTCGTTGTCGTGCATGACCTCACGCCGTCCATGACCGCCACGATCGATAAGGCCCACGTTGCCGGTATCGTCACCGAGACCGGTGGCCGCACGTCGCACTCCGCGATCATCGCGCGTGCCCTCGAGATCCCGGCTGTCCTTTCGGTTTCCAACAGCTGCACCGCGCTGCGCAACGGTATGACCGTTGTCGTCGACGGTGGCAAGGGTATCGTTGAGGCCGATCCCGACGAGGAGACGCTCGCTGCCTACACTGCCAAGGCCGAGGCCTTCGCTGCCGAGAAGGCAGCCCTCGAGGCCTTCCGTGGCAAGCCGTCCGTGACTGCCGATGGCATCAAGAAGATCATCGCCTGCAACATCGGTAACCCTGATGACGTGCCCAACGCGCTCGATCACGATGCCGAGGCCATCGGTCTGTTCCGCTCCGAGTTCCTGTTCATGGACTCTGCCGAGCTTCCTTCCGAGGAGGAGCAGTTCAACGCCTACCGTAAGGTCGCCAGCGCGCTCAAGGGCGCTCCGGTCATCATCCGCACGCTCGATGTGGGTGGCGACAAGGAGATTCCGTATCTGCACATGGTCAAGGAAGATAACCCCTTCATGGGCTTCCGCGCCGTGCGTTACTGCCTGGCCAATCCCGACCAGTACAAGGTCCAGCTCCGCGCTCTGCTGCGCGCTAGCGCCTTCGGTGACGTAAAGATCATGATCCCGCTCGTCACCTGCGTCGAGGAGGTCTTGGCTGTCAAGGAGCTTGTCGAGCAGTGCAAGGCCGAGCTGACTGAAGAGGGTCGCAAGTTCAACGAGAACATCGAGGTCGGCATCATGGTTGAGACGCCTGCCGCTTCGCTGCTCGCAGACCGTCTTGCCGAGGTCGCCGACTTCTTCTCCATCGGCACCAACGACCTGATCGGCTACACCATGTGCGCCGACCGTGGCAACGACACCATCTCCAACCTGTACCAGGTTTACTATCCCGCCGTGCTCCGCTCGCTCAAGAACATCATCGAGAGCGGCGTGAAGGCCGGCATCATGGTCGGTATGTGCGGCGAGGCCGCTGCCGATCCGCTGCTCGAGCCGCTGCTGATCAGCTGGGGCCTGGAGGAGTTCTCGATGAGTGCTCCGTCGATCCTGCGCGCCCGTAAGACCATCAGCCAGTGGACCAAGGCCGAGTGCGACGAGCTCGCCGAGAAGGCGCTCGCCTGCAACACCGCCGCCGAGGTCAAGGCACTGCTCGAGTCCGCAGCTCGCTAATTTGGTATCAGAGGTAACCGCGTGGTTGGAATGGGCCGGCCACGCGGCCCTCACATATACAGGGGGTACTGTAAATGTTCTACACGCTAACCGCTAACCCGGCTGTCGACATGACGGTTTCGAGCTCTCCGCTCGAGCCCGACGAGAACGTCCGCACCGGTTCGGCCAGCTACACGGCTAACGGCAAGGGCCTCGACGTGTCCTTCGCCTTTAAGAAGATGGGCGTCGACACCGTCGCGCTCGGCTTCTTCGCTGGCTTCACGGGCAAGTTCATCGTCGAGGAGGTCATGAACCTGGGTTGCCTCTGCCGCCCGGTCTGGACCGACGGTATCACGCGCATTAACACCTACGTCAACGATGGCCAGCACGAGTACGGCATCCTGAACCCGGGTGCTCCGATCACGCCGCAGCACCAGGAGGAGCTCTACAACATCCTGGACACCGCGGGCGATCTCGAGTGCCTGATTGTCTCCGGCTCCGTGCCTCCCAAAGCTACGCCCGACTTCCTGGCTCAGGTCATGGAGCACGCTCAGGCTCGTGGCGCTGACGTCGTCCTGGACCTGTCCTCCGACAAGCTCAAGGAGCTCGCTCACAAGAAGCCGCTGCTCATCAAGCCGAACCATCACGAGATGAAGGCCATCTTCGGCGTGCCGGTCGACACCGACGACGAGGTCCGCGTTGCCATGAAGATGGCTCACGACGCCGGCGTTCAGAACGTGCTGCTCACCCGTGGTAGCCGCGGCGACGCTTACTTCTCCAACGGCGAGGACATCTGGTACGCCAAGCGTGAGTTCAACATCAAGCTGGTCTCTTCCGTCTGCGCCGGCGACTGCACCCTCGCTGCGTTCCTGCACAAGTGGTACAGGGATCGCGACAACGTCGAGGAGGCCATGAAGCTCGCTATGGCCACCGGCGCCAACGTTGCCGAGTCCGTCGGCATTGGTGACTTCGGTCACGTCGACGAGTACAGCAAGCGCGTTGCTGTCCGCAAGCTCGATCGTCAGTAATCGAAACGCGACATATTCGTGCGCATGCGGCGCCCCGGTTTCGGCCGGGGCGCCTTTTTTGTTCCGCCATGGGGGAGAGGTGTCCTGCCGTACTTCATCGCTTCCACACCGTTCACCGAGTTGTCCTAGCCTTTTACCGATGCGTGGAATATACTTTCATTAACACGTTGCTTCGTGAAAGGAACATTCATGATTTACACGCTCACTGCTAATCCCGCCATTGATTACAACATCGCCTGCGACGGCCTTACTGCCAATACCGTCACGCGTACCCGCAATGCCGTCTACACGCCCAACGGCAAAGGCCTCAACGTCTCGTTTACGCTTGACCACTATGGTGTCGACACCACGATCCTGGGTTTCTTCGCCGGCTTCTCGGGTGAGTTTATCGTTAAGGGCGCCGAGGCCCTGGGCGTGCCCGTCAAGCCCGTGTGGGCCGACGGCATCACGCGCGTCAACGTGTTCCTCAATGCCGGCCCCGACACCGAGTACAACATGGTCAATGCCGGTGCCGCCATCAATGAGGCCAACGAGCAGGAGATGTTTGAACTTATCGATTCGCTCGATGACATGACCTGCCTGGTCATCAGCGGCTCGCTGCCTCCCAACACTTCCGAGGGCTTCTTGGCCGAGGTCCTGCGCCGTGTCAAGGCCAAGGGGGCCGAGTTCGTCCTCGACATCTCGAGCCATCAGCTGGCAGACCTCATTGCTCTGGAGCCACTGCTGATCAAGCCCAATGACGACGAGCTGCTTGACATCTTTGGCATCAAGGTGAGCGGTGGCGACGACGAGTCCGTCAAGGGCGCTATGGCCGAGCTGCACGCCAAGGGCGCCAAGAACGTGCTGCTGACCCTTGGTGGCGCCGGTGCGTACTTCTCCAACGGCGAGCATATCTGGTTTGCCAACCGCACCTTCGACGTCAAGCTGCTGTCGACGGTGTGCGCCGGCGATTCCTCGCTCGCTGCCTTCCTGTCCGTGTGGCACGACGCCCCCGAGCGCGTCGAGGACGCCCTGCGCCTTTCGATGGCCACTGGCGCCAACGTGGTCGAGTGCCCCGGTCTGGGTGATTTTGCCAAGGTGGACGAATATAAGAAGCACATCGAGGTTCGCCAGGTCTGCTAGTTCCGGCACCTTGTCTGAATAGTTTGATTATTTCGCATCCGTCTTAGACTAGGACGGATGCGTTTTTGTTTATCGGACTTGCGTGTGCAGTGGAGGCTGTTTCTTGCTAGACTTCTTGCAGACGCAATCGATAGCCAATTTGATAGTCGCAGGAGGCCATAGGCATGTGCAATGTTTCGCTCAACGGTACTCAACCGTCCGATGCGTCCCTGCGCGTCCTGCGCGCGCTTGAGGCGGCTGGTCTTGAGGCTTGGTACGTGGGCGGTTGGGTGCGCGACGCCCTTATGGGGTACCCCAGCCACGATGTTGATATGTGCTGTAGCGGCCTGTGGCAGGAGTCCAAAGCGGCGCTCGAGGCCGCCGGCATCGCGGTTGTGGAGTCGGGCATTAAATTTGGCGGAATCACGGCTATTTCCGATGGCGAGCGTATCGAGGTCACCACGTACCGTCTGGATGGCTTTTACACCGATGGTCGTCATCCCCAGAGTGTGGAGCGTGCCGCCTCGCTCGAGGACGATCTGGCGCGCCGCGACTTTACCGTCAATGCCATGGCCTGGCATCCCGAGCGCGGTCTTGTCGACCGCTACGACGGCCAGGGTGACTTGGAGTGCAAGCTGATTCGCGCTGTCGGCGATCCCAAGCGTCGCTTTAACGAGGACGCCCTGCGCATGCTGCGTGCGGTGCGCTTTGCCTGCCGCCTGGACTTTATGATTGAGCCCGAGACCAAGCGTGCGCTTGCCGAGTGCGCGCTGCTGCTCGATGCCGTGGCGCGCGAGCGTGTGGGCATTGAGCTTGAGGGCATCCTTTCGACCGGCCACGGGGGAGATGCCATGCTGCGCTACCCCGAGCTCATCTGCGCCGCTGTGCCCGAGTTGGCAGCGGGTCGCGGGTTTGATCAACGAAGTGTCTATCATGCGTTTAACGTCTACGAGCATATCGCCCGCGTACTGACGGTGGCAGGGGAGCTGGCGCTGTGCGACGGCATCGCGCCCTCCTCGAGTCTGATGTGGGCGGCGTTTTTGCACGATGTGTCCAAGCCCGAGTGCTTCACGGTCGATCACGCCGGCAGCGGACACTTCTATGGTCACCCTGAGCTCGGCGCCAAGAAAGCGCGCATCATTATGGATCGCCTGGCGCTTTCGCACGACCTGGTGCGCGATGTGTGCCTGCTGATCAAATACCATGACAAGCCGCTGCGCCCTGAGCGTACTTGTCTCCTCAATATGATGCGCGCGCTTTCGGGTGAGGGCGTCGACACGGCCCGCCTGATTGACGAGCTCATGGACCTTAAGCGTGCCGACACACTTGGCAAGGCCCCGTCGTGCTTCTATTACGTTGAGACGATTGAGGAGATGCGCGCGATGGCGCACGAGCTGCTGAGGGCGGGGGAGCCCTATACGCTCAAGATGCTCGCCATCAACGGCGGCGACCTGATCCGTGCTGGAGTCAAGCCCGGGCCGGAACTGGGGCAGCTTCTCAACTCCGCCCTCGACGCCGTGATCGAAGACAACATTCCCAACGATCGCGAAGCTCTTTTGGTCCATCTTAACTTGAATTAGCTACCTAGTTACCTGCGTGTTCCATAACCTGCCGACAATTTTTTGGCAATTTGGAATTTCTTCTTGCGCTGACGTTTTTTGTCCCGTAATATATTTTGTCGCAGCACGGCAGTGCAGATGTCATGTGGCCCGTTCGTCTAGCGGTTTAGGACGCCGCCCTCTCAAGGCGGAGATCACCAGTTCGAATCTGGTACGGGCTACCACTTCTTTTCTGCTGAGGCTTATGGCCCGTTCGTCTAGCGGTTTAGGACGCCGCCCTCTCAAGGCGGAGATCACCAGTTCGAATCTGGTACGGGCTACCACTTCTTTTCTGCTGAGGCTTATGGCCCGTTCGTCTAGCGGTTTAGGACGCCGCCCTCTCAAGGCGGAGATCACCAGTTCGAATCTGGTACGGGCTACCACGCATCTGATACCCGGTCTTCTCATGGAAGCCCGGGTTTTTTATTTTCAATCAACCGTCTGCAATTCCCGTTTGAACCAGAGCTTTGCGTTCTGCCTATGGGCCTTACGGGTACAATAACCAAGATATTTTGACTGTTAGAAGGAGTCTCATGACGGAGTCCTCTCAGCATACGTCTAAGCCCCAGGTCGAGGTTGAGGCCTCGGGCGGAGATGACAATAAGAGCGCACGCCGCGGCGCCATCTTTATCGGCGTCGTGCTGGTGGGTTATATCGTCTATCTGGTGGTAACCGGGCAGATGGGGCAGTTCTGGGCTGCTATGTCGAGCGTGCAGGCGTCATGGCTCTTTGTCGCGTGTCTTTGCATGTTCATGTATCTGTTCTTTGGCATTGTGGCCTATGCGATCGCCGTATGGCTTGACCCCAATTCACCCGTCGGCATTCGCGACCTGATCTCGGTCGAGGCGAGTGGCATCTTCTTTGGCAACCTCACGCCTATGATGATGGGCTCGACTCCCGCCCAGATCTACCGCCTGACCAAGGCGGGCCAAAATGTCGGCGAGGCCGGAGCCACGCAGTTCACGCGCTTTATTGTGTACCAGTTTGGCCTCGTTGCCTGGGGGGCTATCCTACTGCTTGCTCGCATGCCGTTTTTTGCCGAGCGCTATGGCGACATGACGCTGCTGTGCGTCTTTTGCTTTGGTGGGCACTGCTGCATCTTGCTGGGCATCTTCGCCGTCGCGCTCATGCCTAAGACCGTCACGCGCGTTGCCCATTGCATCATCAATTGGCTCGAACGTATAGGTGTCTCGGCCACTAAGATCGAGGGATGGCGCACGTTTGTCGACGGCGAGATCTACTCCTTCTCCGAGAAGTTCAAGCTTTCGGCCGGACATTTTTCTTCCATGCTGCTCACCGTGTTTATCACCATGCTGCAGCTCGCGTTTTTCTATCTGGTTCCGTATTTCCTGATGCTTGCCTTTGGCCACCACGAGGTCGACTTTTTCTCGGTCATGGCCGCGAGCGCCTTTGTCCAGCTGCTGAGCTCTGCGGTTCCCTTGCCCGGTGGAACTGGTGGCGCTGAGGGCGGCTTTGCATTGTTCTTGGGTCATTTCTTTGGGTCGGCTTCGACCGCCGGCTATCTGCTGTGGCGCCTCATTACGTTTATTGCGCCGACCATTTTGGCTGCGCCCCTGCTGGGACTTAAGAGCGCCCACAACGAGAGCATCCATGCGCGCTGGGATCGCGTGATGCGCAAACTCGGCCGCACGTCTCAGACGCCCTCTGCGCCCACTAAGCCGCACCCCACGAATGCGGTTACCGTTGATCCCAAGAAGCACGCTCAGAAGGCTTCTGGGACCGCTAAGCCGGCTCATAAAGCCTATGTGCGCCAGACAGGCGACGGTATTCGCGTATCTCCGTTGGCACTCAATAAGAAGAAGCACCCTAAGTCGCAGTAGGGCAGTCGTGCGTTCTTCATGATGCGGGGCATATTTGTGCTGTATGGGGGATAATCCTCTTACGTAGATTATCTCTCATCTGTTGATGAATGCCCGCATATCGAAGGGACACGCCCATGGCCACCAGCAAACCGCGTATTGATCGCCGCATCGTTCGCAGCCGCAATGCCATCCTTTCCGCTTTCGAGCGCCTGCTCATGGAAAAGCCGCTGGCAGACATTACGGTGAGTGCCATCGCGCGCGAGGCCAATGTCGACCGCAAGACCTTTTACGTTCACTTTGGTACGGTTGACGGCCTGCTCGATGCCATTGCCGTCGATGTGGTGGAGATGATTGTCGACTCGGTCGAGAAAACGCTTGCTTCCATGAACGGCGACACCAACGAGCGCGCCCTGGGCGCGGCGGCGACCTTCTTTAAAACCATTAACGAGGCGCTATGCAACAACCTGGTGCTCAATCGTCAGCTGATCGAGAATATTCCGCTCGATGATTTTATGGCTCGTCTTCGTGTGCCGCTCGAGCATGAGATTGCCGAGCGCGACTTGCTGCCCCACGGCCTCAAGGACGAGATGTTCGATTACTATCTGGCGTTTTTGCTGTCGGGTATTATCGGTATCTATCGCACGTGGGCGCTGTCTGACGGCTCGGTTCCTATCGAGCGCGTCTCTGAGGTCGCCAACGATCTGACTCTCAATGGTCTGTCGAGTCTGGAATCTCGCTTGGATTAGGCCTAGTTGGGCTCGTCGGCGTGGAAATTCCTGTTCCTGAGGTTCTCCGGCGCCTTGGAGACCTTGCCGGCGTAGGAGCTGTAGCCTGAGGATCCTTAAAAGAAAGTCCAGTTTATCCTTCCCACTCCAATTTTGGAATCCTCCGATGCGCCTTCGCACGCTCGCATGACCTCGATACCATGCGAGCGTGCGAACTCGACGAGCTCTGCGTTGCGGGCGTTTATGGTGCCGAAGGCGGCGGGGCACACGATAAGGCGTGCGCAGTGGACGAGGAGCTCTTTGGCGCGGGTTATGGTTTTATCCCCGATCGGTTCGAAGGCGCGCTCGGCCACGAATTCCGCCGCCAGGTCGCGCGCGAGCTCGCAGTCGATGTCCCCTTCGTGCAGAACGCCCACGTAGAACGCTTTGCCCTGCCGGATGAGCTGGCGAAACACAGCCGACCCCGTACCTGCGCCGGCGATGACGAACGTGTGCGCATCGCCGTGCGGGCGCCCAATTTCCACGCTGCCGAAGCGCTCGTTGAAGGTGCCATGTTGAAGGCCGTAGAGCTCGCCAATCGTCTCGCGCGTGAATATGTCCTCGGGTGCGCCGGCGCGGAAGACCCGGCCGTCCTTCACGCAAATCACCTTGTCGGCGCTTTTCTGTGCGAGCTCGAGTTCGTGGATGGACATGATGACAGCCACATTCCGCGATTTCGCAAGGTGGCGAAGTATTCGCAGCAGGTCGATCTGGTAGCGGATATCGAGATACGACGTGGGCTCGTCGAGCACGAGCACACGCGGATCCTGCGCGATGGCGCGTGCGAGCATGACGCGCTGGCGTTGCCCGTCGCTTATCTGCATGAAGTCGCGCTCGGCGAGCTCTTCCACATGTGCGGTTTTCATGGCCTCGTCGACCCGACTATGGTCGTCGGGCGAGAGTGTGCCCATTCGCCCGGTGTAGGGATGCCTTCCCGCCTCTACGATATCGCGGCAGGTGAGGAGCTCGGTCCGGGGGCGATCTGTCAGCATAACGGCAAGGTTCCTTGCGAATTCCGCCGTCTTCCATCGGGAAATCTCCCGCCCGTCGAGCTCGACCGCGCCGGCAAGCGGTGCTAGATGGCGTGTGATGGTTTTCAAGATGGTCGACTTGCCCGAGCCGTTCGGCCCGATGAGCGCCACGACGTCGCCCGCGCGAACCTCCAGATCGAGGCCTTCGACTACAACCTTCTTGTCGTAGCCCGTCGACAGGTCGCTTATGCGGAAAAGCGGCGCTCCGTCAGTCTGCGTTTCGACCGGGGTTTCGAGGTTCGACTCCGCTCGGAGGAGGCGTTCCGCGCGCAGTTCCGCACGAGCCGAAAGTGCCTTCTGGCGCTTTCGTGCGAGCTCAGGACTGTCTAAGCATGGAATGTCCCCTCTGAGCGTTTTGGGCCGCGGCACGAATTCTCCCATCTACCTCACCCGCTTCTTCAACATGAGCGCGATAACCACCGGCGCGCCGAAGATGGCGGTGACGGCGCTGATGGAAAGCTCGACGGGAGAGAACAGCGTGCGTGCGATCAAATCGCAGCCCGCGCAGAAGATGGCGCCTCCCAAGAAGCACGCAGGAATCACGCGGATGGGCTTCGACGACTTTAGCGCTGACTTCACGAGATGCGGAACCGCGATTCCTACGAACGACACCGGACCAGCGAACGCGGTCACGCAGGCGGAGAGCATGCTCGCTAGAAGGACGAGCACCACGCGGAAGCGTGCGACGTTCACGCCGACGCTTTTCGCGTAGGCTTCTCCCAGCTGGAAGGCGGAAAGGGGCTTCGATATCGCGAATACGCATGCGCTCACGGTGATCACCACGACCGCGATGACCGCGACGTCGTCCCAGCTCGAACCCGAGAAGCTACCCAAAGACCAGTTGTGCAGGTTCACGATGGACTGGTCGTCGGCGAAGGCGATGAGGAAGTTCGTCGCCGCCGAGCAGATGTATCCCACCATGACGCCCGCCACGATGAGCATGGCCATGGAACTTATGCGCCGTGCAATGAGGAGCACGAAGCCGATGGTGATAAGCGAGCCCAGAAACGCTGCGGCCACCATGGCCGGCGAGGACATGGCCTGGTTTGCGCCTAGAAGTACGATCATCGTAAGCGCGACGACGAACTTTGCGCCCGAGGAGACGCCCAAGATGAACGGGTCGGCGATGGGGTTGTTGAAAAACGTCTGCAGCAGGAACCCGGAGAGCGAAAGTGCCCCGCCGAGAAGCACGGCTGAAAGCACGCGCGGCAGGCGAATCTCCCAGATGACCTGGCTTTCCATGGAATTGGCCGCGCCGCCTGAAAGGATGCCGGGGATGTGGTCTGCGGGCACGAGCACGCTCCCGATGCACAGGTTGGCCCCGACGAGCACGATGAGGGCAACAGCGAGCAGCGCCGTCACGACGCGATACCGCGCGGCGCGCCCCGATTCGTCGTATGCCATGGAAAGCCGGCTTCTCATGGCGCTAGCCGAGCTTCCTCAGATAATGGAAGTCGCTCGCGTTATCGCCGGTGAACGCCCCGTGCAGCTCGTCGATAATGTCGGCGGTAGAAGTCATCTGCTGGTACATGTCGGCGCTTGTGACCCAGACGTTGCCGTTCTTCACGGCTTTGAACTGCGACAATAGCGCGTTTTTGCCTACGAAGTCGTTCAAGGTGGTAACTGACTCGTCGATGGTGCCGTTGTAGACGATGATGTCGGCATCCTTCGCCGTCGCGTAGAAGCGCTCCATTTCGAGCGTTACTGACGAACCTGACGTCGACGACGCCTGCGCGTCATCGAGCGCATAGCTGCCGCTTGCAAGCTCGATCATCTGCGCCACGTAGTCGCCCGCCCGCCGCGTGACGGCGGCCCCGTTCGAGTTAATGTAGAAATACGCCACGGTTTTACCTGACGACGCGAGCCCCGACGTTTGCTCGACGCGGGCCTTCTGCTCGTTGAACAGGTGCGCGGCCTCGTCTTCCTTGTCGAATAGGACGCCGAAAAGCTTAATCCACTCAACGCGCCCGAGTGCTTCGGGCTCGCTCGACGACTGTTCGGTGAGCACGACGAGCCCGAGCTTCTGCAGCTTTTCCTTCACATCGGGCGTGTGGTTGATCATGGTGTTCTCGATGGCGAGCGTGCAGCCCGAGGCCGATATTCGCTCGTAGTCGGGCGCGCTGTACTTGCCGCCGTAGGCGATCGCCCCACTTTCGAGTGCGCTTTTGAAGCCCACGACCGAGCAGTCGTCGGCCTTCGTGCCCGACATGATGATATTGTCGTTCGCATCGAGCGCGTCGACTAGGCACATCGTCGCCGACGACACGAGGTACACCTTGTCGGCGGGGCGCCTTATGACCGCGATGTCGGAGCTCAACCCATCAGGTACCTTCGCATCTTGCGGCACCACGAGGAAACGTTCTCCATTCGAAACGCAGATAAGCCGCAGACCGCCTTCGAACTCGTCGACAGTGAAGTGCTCGGCGTATTCAAGCTGAAGCGCCCCCGTCGGCTCCCAGCCGCAGCCCAAATCGGCGTTGTGGAAGTCGGCCGCGGCGCTTGAAGCCGTTCCTGCAGGGGAGCCGCCGCTTGCATCGTCGCCCGATTTCTCCTTCATGGTGGATGAGTCGAAGTGGATCGTGTAGTCGATGGTGTGCGGCGTCGACATGGCGACGGTCTCGGCCGACACGGCGATGTCCTCGTCGAGCGTGACGGGTATCTCGAACGTGGAGTTGCCGCCGTCGTTTACGGGCGCGTAGTCCACGCCGTCGACGGTCATCTTGTCGTAGTTCGAACTCGACCAGGTGATGGTCGCGGTGTAGGTGTCGCCATCCTTCACAATTGTGGTGGGTGAGGCGATGCTTGCGCGCCCTGACCCGCCGGAAAGCGAGACATTCACAGTGTATTCCTGAGAGCCCGCCGTGCCACCGGTCGCGTTCGGGCTCGCACTGCACCCCGCGAAGGGAAGCGCGAGCAGGGCGACGAGAACGCAGGCGATCGCGCGCGCCGCGATGCTGCGGCGCTTCCTGTTTTCCCCCTTGGGAAGAATCGACCGCATGGCGTTACTTCAGTGCGTCGGCGCGCAGATCGACGCCGGCGGATTCGAACACGAGCGTGCGGTCGTACCACTGCTCTTTTCTAATACTCCACGCGGCACAGGCGGTGTCCTCGTCGAGCGCATCAACGGGCACGTCGTAGGTGTACTTGCCTTCCCCGTTTTCCACATAGGGGATGAAGTCTGCCTCGCTCGCGGCGGCAGCCTCGTCGCCCGTGCCCATGAAGAGCTTGCCGTAGCCCGTGCCGGAAAGCGTCATCACGCAGTGCATGGAGCCGTTTTCCACGATGAGCTGGGCGTCCACAATCCTGAACATGTTCGAGCTGGAATCTACGGTGATCGGATAGGTGCCGTCGGCTACCTTGTCGGCGGTGATGGGGGCAGCGCTTGCGCCCTCGGTCGCATCGGCCGCCTGCTCGGTCTTTTCCTGGGAATCGGTATTGCTTGCCTTTGCGCTGTCGCTTGAATTTCCGGCGCAGCCGGCGAGCGAGAACGCGAGAAGCGCCGCCGACAGGGCGAAGACGAGGGTTTTCTTCAACATGGAGGGGTTCCTTTCAATCGCTTCTACCGCCCGCGCCGTGCGGTGGGCGGGCGGGATGCGAATGCAACGGGCATGCGCCGTCGGTCGGGGAAGGCGCATGCCCGTTGCACGGGGACGCGACCGGCGCCCCCGTGCGCGGCGAGTTTACAGCTTGGCGATGGCGTCGTCCACGTGCGAGACGTAGATGTCGTCGACCGCGGCGTTCTGTCCCAGACCCTGGAGCAGGCACGTCACTTCGAAGCCGGCGGCCACGAACTTCGCAGCCCAGCTGTCGGGGTCGGTCTCGTCTGCCATGTCGTTGTTCGCGTGGTCGCCCGCGACCACCATGAACGGCGCGAGCACGGCCTTCTTGTACCCTGCGGCGCTCGCAGCGGCGATAACATCCTCGCAGGTCGGTTCAGCCTCGACGGTGCCGACGAAGAACTGCGTCAAGCCCTCGTTCTTGAACACTTCCTGCATCTTGGCATAGTCGGCGTTGGAATCGGCTTCGGTGCCGTGGCCCATGAGGCACAGCGCCGTCTTGCCGTCGTCGAAGGACGCCATGTTCTCCTTAATGGCTGCGGCCACCTTCTTATAGTCGTCGTCGGAGGTGAGCAGCGGGTCGCCGAGCGAGATCTTGTCGAACTTGTCGGCGTACTTGTCGAGCTCGTCTTTCACGTCGGCGTATTCCAGGCCAGCCATGAGATGCGTCGGCTGCACGACGATTTCCTTCACGCCGTCTTCCACGCAGCGGTCGAGCGCCTCGGTCATGTTGTCGATCGTGATGCCGTCGCGCTTCTTCAGTTTGTCGATGATGATCTGCGCGGTGAAGGCGCGGCGGATGTCGTAGTCCTGCCAGTACTTCTCGCGGATAGCGTCTTCGATGGCGCCGATGGTGATGTGGCGCGAGTCGTTGTAGCTCGTGCCGAAGCTCGTGACGAGAATGACCGGCTTCACGGCCTTCTCCTTTTCGCTCGATTTCTCGGGACTCGCGGAGGTGCTGGAGCAGCCCGCGAGCGCGAATCCGGCGAGCGCGACGGCTCCGGTTGCTGCGGCGCCCATGAAGCCGCGGCGTGACATCTGGTCGGACATGGTTTTCCCTTTCCTCGGTTTGCCGGTCCCCCGGTGACAGTTGCTTATCGGCACAAGCGAAAGAAAAGCGCGCTCGTCCGCGAAGGGATAGCGCGCCTGTTTCTTGCATTCGAAAGGGAAGCGCACTCCTCGGGGTTCACAAGGAGATAACGCCACGGCGATGCCGTGAGGAAAAGGCGAAGCAGTCTGGCTTGGGGCGCGAGGCGGTTCGCCCGCGCGTCCTACACAGTAATGTCCCTTGCCCAGGATTCCCACCTGGTTCCCTCCGCAAGCCAGCGCGGGCTGTGTGGGCGCCGCGCCGGTCATTTCCTTTTATTCGATTGTCATATGCTCGTTGCCGAAACTACCACTATGATAGTGGGCGTTTGTGGGCGTGTCAAAGCCAGGGCGGGCGGCATTGCGCCTCCTGCCTACGTATTTGCGCCGATTGCCGCTGCGGGCGCCGTGTCTTGCCTGCTGCGCGAAGGGCGGCGTAAACGGTTGCGATGAGAAACGGGAAGGGAAGGCTCGGATGATTCATATTGTTGGCGCAGGTTCGGGCGCCGCCGACCTTATCACGCTGCGCGGGGCGCGTCTTCTGCGCGCGGCCGACGTGGTCGTTTGGGCGGGGAGCCTTGTGAACCCCGAGCTGCTCGCCGAGTGCAAGGAATCCTGCGTCGTCTACGACAGCGCGCACATGACCTTGGAGGAAGTGCTCGACGTGATGTGCGCGGCGGATGCGCGGGGCGAGGAAGTGGTGCGCCTGCACACGGGCGACCCGTGCCTGTACGGCGCCATCCAGGAGCAGATGGACGCGCTCGACGCGCGCGGCGTGGACTACGAGGTGGTGCCCGGCGTGTCGAGCTTTTGCGGTGCCGCGGCGGCGCTTCGCCAGGAATACACGCTGCCGGGAATCAGCCAGTCGGTCGTGATCACGCGGCTTTCCGGGCGCACCCCCATGCCCGCGGGCGAGGGCATGCGCACCATGGCGGAAAGCGGCTCGACTATGGTCATCTTCCTGAGCTCGGGTATGCTCGCCGAGCTTTCCGCCGAGCTTTTGGCCGCGGGCCGCAGCTCCGACGAGCCGGCGGCGCTCGTGTACAAGGCGACCTGGCCTGAGGAGCGCGTGGTGCGATGCACAGTGGGCACGCTCGCCGATGCGGGCGCGCGAGAGGGCATCGACCGCACGGCGCTCGTGGTGGTGGGCCGCGTGCTCGGAGCTCGCGGCGGGCTTGCGCACAACGGCGCGCAAGCGGAGTCGTACGAGCGCAGCAAGCTTTACGACCCTTCGTTTGCCACAGGGTATCGGAAGGCGAGCAGCTAGCGTGGCCTTCGAGCACTACATATATACCGGGACGACCCGCCTGCGCTGCGGCTACACCACGGGGAGCTGCGCCGCGCTCGCGGCGAAGGCGGCCTGCGAGATGCTCTTGTCACGAAAGCCCGTCGGCCGCGTGTCGATCGTCACCCCCGGCGGGCTGCCCGTCGAGGCGAACGTGGTCGACGCATGTATCGGCGAGGGGTGCGCCCAGTGCGCCGTGCGAAAGGACGCAGGCGACGATGCCGATGTGACCGACGGCGTGCTCGTGTACGCGCGCGTGGAACATGCGGGGTCGGGCACGGGTGCTGCGGGCAGCAAGGGCGTGCCCGCGCGCGAATCGGAAGTTTCCGTCGATGGCGGCGTGGGCGTGGGGCGCGTGACGTTGCCCGGGCTCGAGCAGCCGGTGGGGGCGGCCGCCATCAACGCGACGCCGCGCGCGATGATCACTTCGGCGGTGCGCGAGGTGTGCGCCGCGCACGGCTTTTCTGGAAATATCGCTGTGACGATTTCGGTACCCGAGGGTGTTGCCCTTGCCGAAAAGACCTTCAACCCGCACCTGGGGATAGAGGACGGCATCTCCATCCTGGGCACGACGGGCATCGTCGAGCCGCGCAGCCTCGCTGCCTTGCGCGACAGCATCGAGCTCGAGATCCGGCAGCATGCGGCTATGGGGCGGCGCGGAGTCGTGCTCACGCCCGGCAACTACGGCGCACAGTTCATCTCGGGGCATTTCCACCTAAACGGTGCGCCGGTGGTCTTCATCTCCAACTTCGTGGGCGATGCGATTGATTGCTGCGTTCGCGAGGGATTTACCAATGTCCTTCTTGTGGGACACATCGGCAAGCTGGTGAAGGTCGCGGGCGGCATCATGGACACCCATTCGCGTACCGCCGACTGCCGCGCGGAGATTCTGGCCGCCCACGCGGCCTTGGCCGGCGCGGGCACGAAGACCGTGCGCGAGATCATGTCGTCGGTCACGACCACGGCGGCGCTCGAGGTAATCGAGGCCGCCGGCGTGGGGGACGCTGCGCGCGCCTCGCTCGCTGCGGCAATCGATGACAGGTTGCGCCGCCGCGCGGCGGGCGCATGCGACATCGCCGCGGTCGTGTTCGACGCCGAGCGCCGAGAGCTTTTCCGCACGTCGGGCGCCGATGCAGTTATCGGGGAATTGGGGGCTACGTATGAGTAAAGGCGTGCTGTACGGGGTGGGCACGGGGCCTGGCGACCCCGAGCTGCTCACGATCAAGGCCGTCCGCACAATCGAATCGTGTCCGGTCATCGCCGCACCGCAGACGGCGGACGGGGCCATGGTCGCGCTCGACATCGTGCGCGGCGCCGTCGACCTTACAGGCAAGACGGTGATCCCCGTGCGATTCTCGATGACGCGCGACGCCGAGCGCCGCACGGCCGAGCATGCCTCGCTTGTTCGCGAGCTTGTCGCGCACCTGGATGCGGTCCGCGACGTCGCGCTGCTGAACCTGGGGGACCCGAGCATCTACGCCACCTTCCAGCGCATAGCGCCCGACGTTCGCGCCTGCGGGTTCGAGGCGCGCGCCATTCCCGGCGTGCCGAGCTTCTGCGCGGTCGCCGCAGCGCTCGAGCGCGACCTCACGCCCGAGATGTCGTCGCCTCTGCACATCGTGCCCGGCGGCTACGACGACGTGCGCCGCGCAATCGGCTGGCCGGGGACGAAGGTGGTCATGAAGGCGCGCCGCTCGCTTGCGGACACGAAGCGCATCCTTCGCGAGGAGGGCGCCTTCGACGGTGCCGAGCTCGTAGAGGACTGTGGGCTTCCGGGCGAGCGCGTGTACCGCTCGCTCGACGATGTGCCCGATCGGGGCAGCTACTTCTCGACGATGGTGGTGCGCTAGATGAGGGTTTCCTGCATAGCGTTCACTGAGAGGGGGTATGCGTTGGCGGAGCGCATCGCACACGCGCTTTCCGATTGCGCGCAGACAGGTGAAGATGACCCTGGCTGGGACGTTTCCGTTTCGCGCGGGTTCGGCGAGTGGAAGGCCGACCTGCGCGCATGGACGGCGCTCGCGTGGGAAGCGTCGGACGCGCTTCTGTTCGTGGGCGCGGCGGGCATCGCCGTGCGGGCGATCGCGCCGCATGTCGCCTCGAAGGCAAGCGATTCCGCGGTTGTGGTGATCGACGAGGCGGGGCGCTTTGCCGTCCCGCTTTTGTCGGGGCATTTGGGCGGTGCGAACGAGCTTGCGCAAACTGTGGCACGCGCGGCAGGGGCCATCCCCGTCATCACCACGGCGACCGACGTCCGCGGCGTGTGGGCGGTGGATACGTGGGCTCGCTGTGCGGGGCTCGCCGTTTCGAATCCCGAGGCCATCAAGCGAGTGTCGGCGCGGCTGCTTTCGGGCGGGCGCGTGGCGCTCTATTCCGACATGCCGATTTCGGGACAGCTGCCTGAGGGGGTTGACATTGCGTCCGACCGCGCTCGGGCCGATATTGTCGTGTCGCCGTTCGCTGGCGCGAATGCAGGTGCGTCCGTTCGCGCGGCGGAGACAACGGGCGAGGTCGTGCCCGCCGGTGAGACGGGGAAGCCGGCGGGCGTGCGGGCGCAGACGTCTGCGCCC
>CABQQR010000018.1:0-53661 GCA_902466395.1 uncultured Collinsella sp. | reverse complement strand
TTACCGAGAAAATAATGACTGAGTTTTCGGATTTGAATCTATGCCCAATTAACAATCGTCAGGGAATTGTAATTGATGGTGAAGGTTCAAAGGTTATTTGCAAAGAGTAATTTAAAATTCCAGTTTGCTGCACTCGCTCCTAGCAGGGTTTGGGGCAGGCACGCCCCAACAAGAAGCCGTCCCAAAGGGGCAAGAATGGGGACTGCGGACGATTTCTTGGACCGTTACGCGGCCCTTCCCAGCGCGGAGCGGAACTCGGCCGGCGTGCGGCCGCCGAGCGCATCGCTGCGCCTCTCCGTATTGTATCGGCCGATCCAGCCCCCGAGTTCCTCGATGAAGCGGGCGGGGGTCCAGTCCGACCAGTCCCTGCCGTGCCAGAACTCCTTCTTGAGCAGGCCGAAGAAGCCCTCCATCGCCGCGTTGTCCGGGCTGCAGCCCTTGGCGGACTGAATTGGCTACGCTGATGTGGACAGTTCCGGGAGAGGCGCAAGAGACGGGAAGGCCGTGTGCGCGTTCCTGCGCGAGGGCCGTGGGGAGGGGCTGCCTGGGTACGGCGCCTGTCAACTCGGTCTACGTCTTTGATGACCGGGTCGTACTCAATATCAACTTCACGGATGATGCCAAAACGGTCACCCGTGAGGAAGTGTTGGGTTCGAGTGCTGTGGACAATGTTCCAGCATGCTGGGATCGAACTCGCTAGCCGGAATCACACGGTACCCGTGACGCAGCAGCAGATCGACAAAAACACCATTGCCCGCGGTGAGCGTACCGCTAAAGGTGCCATCGTAGACGTGACCCGTACCGCACGAGGGGCTGCGGTCCTGTAAAATGCACGCAACGATCTCGGACGGGCCGCCCGCCTGCTCGCACATATCGAGCGCGCGCTGAGCACCCTGGCGAAACTCGCGATCGACCGAGATGCCCTCGCAGGTACAAACCTCGCCATTCACAATCTCGGACGGCTTGCGCGGTGTGGGCAAGCCGCCAAAAACCTCGGGGCACACCAACAGGACCTCGGTCCCTGTGCGTTCGCAGGCCTCGACCAACGCGCGATGGTAATTGTCGAGCCCGTTATATTTGCAGCTCTCTCCCATCAAGCAGGCACTCACCACGATCTTCATACATATCCCTCCCAAACAAAACGCCCCATTTGAGATAGAAACTCAAATGGGGCGTTCGACGTTGTGCAACCAGCCTTACTGCTGCTTTGGCATCAGCGGATTCTCGCGCGTGAGGAGATTCATGAACTCCTCGCCCGTGATCGTCTCCTTCTTGTACAGATAACGAGCCAGCTCATGGAGCTTAAACTTGTTCTCCTTGAGGATCTGCAGGGCGCGGTCATGTGCGTCCTCGATCAGCTTGGCGACGATCGCGTCGACGCGCTCGGCCGTACCGGGGGCACAGGTGAGCGACGTGTCCTGGTTGAGGTAGGCATTCTGAACGGTACCGAGCGCCA
The DNA here is from genome assembly GCA_902466395.1 of uncultured Collinsella sp. Lineage (GTDB taxonomy): Bacteria > Actinomycetota > Coriobacteriia > Coriobacteriales > Coriobacteriaceae > Collinsella. The sequence continues at coordinate 52,205 of CABQQR010000018.1, read as the reverse complement.
TCATGCCAAACTCTTCCGACATACCAAAGCGCGTCACCATGTTGCGGGCGAGCTTGGTGGCCTGCTCGATATCATTGGCCGCGCCAGTCGTCATCTCACCAAAGATGAGCTCCTCGGCAGCACGTCCGCCGCAGTAGACAGCGAGCTTGTCGAGCACCTCCTGGCGCGTGGTCAAGAAGCGCTCGTCCTCCTCGACCTGCATGGTGTAGCCCAGAGCACCGCTCGTACGCGGCACGATGGTGATCTTCGTAACCGGCGCAGAACCCTTCTGGCGGGCGGCAACGATGGCATGGCCGATCTCGTGATAGGACACGACCTGTTTCTCGTGATCGGACAGCACCGTGGACTTACGCTGCTGGCCGGCGATGACGACCTCCACCGACTCCTCAAAGTCATCCTGCGTGGCGCGCTTGCGACCCTCGCGGACGGCGCGCAGGGCGCCCTCGTTGATGATGTTGGCCAGGTCGGCACCCGAGGCGCCAGGCGTGGCGCGGGCGATCGCGGTCAGGTCGATCGGCGGCTGCGTCTTCACGCTCTTGGCGTGCAGTTCAAGGATATTCTTGCGACCGGTCAGGTCGGGCAGCTCAACGGGGATGCGGCGGTCGAAGCGGCCGGGGCGCAGCAGGGCCGGATCAAGGCTGTCGGGACGGTTGGTCGCAGCGAGGACGACGATACCCTTGTGGTTATCGAATCCATCCATCTCGGTCAGCAGCTGATTGAGCGTCTGCTCGCGCTCGTCGTTGCCACTAAAGCCGCCGCCATCGCGCTTCTTGCCGATGGTATCGATCTCGTCGATAAAGACGATGCACGGGGCCTTTTCCTTGGCCTGCTTAAACAGGTCGCGAACCTTAGCGGCGCCGCGGCCGACAAACATCTCAACAAACTCAGAACCAGAAATACTAAAGAACGGCACGCCCGCCTCGCCGGCCACAGCCTTGGCGAGCAGGGTTTTACCGGTACCCGGAGGGCCGACAAGGAGAGCGCCGCGTGGCAGTTTGGCGCCGATCTCCTCGTAGCGCTGCGGCTTCTCCAGAAAGTCGACGACCTCCTTGAGGGACTCCTTAGCCTCTTCCTGGCCGGCGACATCCTTAAAGGTCACGCCCACGTCCTTGGAGGCGATCACGCGCGCGCCGGACTTGCCCAGTCCGCCGCCGCCAAAACCACCGCCGCCAAAGTTCATCGACGGACCGTCATCACCCATGGCCTTCTTCATGCGGCGGTTGAGCCACCAGCCAATCAGGAAGAAAATCACCATGGGAAGAATGAGGGTGAGCAGGTAGTAGGTCATCAGGCCCGAGTTCTTATCGGGAACGACCGACTCAAGCGAAGCACCGGACTCAAGCACGCGATCGGTAAAGCCCGCGTCATTCGGCACACCGGTCGTCTTGTAGGCTATATTCTCGTCCTCGCCCTTCTTGGTGTAATAAATCGTGTAATCGTCCGTGTTGTACTCGACCTTGTCGACGCTCTTCTTATCGAGCGCTTTGACAAACGTCGAGTAATCGGTCTTCGTAATCTGCTGCGTGTGACCGATGTTGGGGAACAGAACGGTCGAGAGCACGAGGTAGACGACGAAGGCGATGAGCACGTAGAGGATCATATTCCGTCTACGTTTATTGTCATCCATCTCCATCTGCTTGAACTCCATCTACTGGGGTTGATAATTTTTTCTAGAATACCCAACCCGGACGGCGATAAACCGACGCCGGGCACGAAAGGACAGAGAAGGCATCACTGGGAGTCGGCAAGGTTCAAATCTATACGGGCGACGGCAAGGGCAAGACGACGGCTGCGCTGGGGCTTGCGCTGCGCGCCACGGGCTATGGACTTAACGTACTCATGCTTCAGTTTGCCAAGAAGCTGCACTGCGCCGAACACGATGCCGCGCCGCGCCTGGGACTGCGCATTGTACAGGCCGATCGCGACACGCCCGAGGCTTGCGCCGAGCAGATCATGGAACTTGCACGCGAACAGATCTCGCAGGTCGACGTGCTCATTTTGGATGAACTCGGCGAGGCCATGCGACGGGGCTTTGTGACGCGCGAAGATGTCGAAGCGTTGATCGCGATGAAACCAACCACCACGGAGCTCGTGCTCACCGGCCGCGGTCTGCTGCCCCACGCCGATCTGGCAGACCTGGTCACCGAAATGCGCCCCGTCAAACACTACTTCGACGAAGGCCTCCTAGCCCGCCAAGGCATCGAATACTAGCCATTGCGGACGTCCCCAATGGCTAGGCAGTGGCGCGGCCTAGCCAGTTGCCGCTGTGATGGTAGACGGTGAACATCGCGGCGGTGATTACCCAGGTTACGGGGTAGACCAGCAGCAGATGCTCGAGCGAGGGGTCGAGCGGCATAATCGCGAACACCCACGCCACGCGGAGCACGACCGTGCCGAAGATCGTGAGCATCATAGGCTGGAAGCTCACGCCAGCGCCGCGGATGGAGCCAGACGCGTTTTCGATAATCGAGAAGATCGCGTAGAACGGCGCGATGAAATGAAGAATCGTCGTGGTGTAGGCCGAAATCGCGGCATCGTCGATGAACAAACGCGACAACGGACCCGAGAACACAAGCAGCACGGCAGACAGGCCACCAATGAGCATAAACGACAGCACGAGCGACGTGTGGTATCCCTTTCGCATGCGATCGTAATTGCGCGCGCCAAAGTTCTGCGCCGAGAACGTGGTGATCGACACACCAAGCGCCTCGGTAACCATCCAGATAATGCCGTCCAGGCGACCGGAAAGACCCCAAGCGGTCGTGACATCGGCTCCAAACGAGTTGACCGACACCTGAATCAAAACGTTGGAGATCGAATACGCCGCAGACTGAACGCCCAGCGGCAAACCGCACGAAAGCATGCTCTTGCAAATGCCGCGATCGATACCGAGTTTGGATAGCGACAACCGCCACGCCCCCGGAGCGCGCATCATGCGGATCACAATCATCGTGGCATTGGTGCAGATAGTCAGCGCCACCGCGATGCCGCAGCCCAGCGCTTCCATGTGCAGCACGGCGACAAAGAGAATGTCGAGCGCCACGTTGACGAAGCAGCCGGAGGCAATAATGACCGCCGGACCGCGCGTGTCGCCCACGGCGCGCAACAGCGCCGTCCCCATATTGAGCAGCAGCGCCGCAAACATGGCGGCAAAGTAGCAACGGGCATACGCCACGCCCTCGGCCAGCAGCTCATGCGGCGTATTCATCAACACAAGCATCGGCTCGACAAACACCATGCCCAGAATGGAAATGACAATGCCGCCCACCAGCGCGAGCGTCATGGCCGTATGGACCGATCGGCTCAGGCGCTCGTCATCGTGCTGGCCAAAAAACTGGCCCGTAATGACCGCACAGCCAGCACCCACGCCGACGCAAAAACCAATGCAGAGCTCCGTAAGCACCATCGTGGCCTGAATGCCACCCAGCGCGAGCTTGCCGCCAAACTGACCGACGATATAGGTACCGATAAGCGTGTAAGCCTGCTGAAAAAACGAACTAAAGAAGATGGGGACGCACAGCGACAGCAGCTGCTGCCAAATGACACCCTGCGTTACATCGATAGCCGTAGATTTCTTAGCCACACGCCCTCCCCACCAGCGTACGTCAAACAACAAAACGGCACTTTAAGACCAAAGCCAATACCAGCTTAGCACCGACCGGCGTCGGCCGAAACGACCCGAACCAGAGCCCGGTGCGAAATATCTGCCTAGTGATACAGTCCCGGCTGGTAGTGGTACTCGTTGCTCACATGCGGGCACAGCTGCCAAAAGGCGACAGCACTTGCTGCGGCCACGTTGAGCGAATCGACCCCATGCGCCATCGGAATACGCACGGCACGGTCGCAGCCTGCAATGGTCTTGGCGCCCAAGCCAGCACCCTCGGTGCCCATAAAGATTGCCAGGCGGTCAATCTCCTGGAGCGCGGGATCGTCCAGCGACACCGAATCATCCGTCAACGCCATGGCGGCACACGAAAAGCCGGCATCGTGCAGCGCCGCCAGCCCATCATGCGGCCATACGCGCGCCTCGCTGCCAATGCGCGTCCAGGGCACCTGAAACACCGTGCCCATGCTCACGCGGGCCGAGCGACGGTACAGCGGATCGCAGCAAGTGGGGCTCACCAAAATGCCATCGATGTTCAGAGCGGCCGCCGAGCGGAAAATCGCGCCGACGTTGGTGTGGTCGACAATGCCCTCGAGCACGCACACGCGCACCGGGCGCTCCCCCGCTGCCTCGACGACGCCACCCAGGAACTCGGCTACTGGAATCTGGCGCGGACGACGGAATGCCGCGAGCGCACCGCGCGTCACGTTAAAACCCGTCAGCCGCTCCATGAGCTCCATGGAAGCAACGAACACAGGAACCGGACCCGCGCCCTCACGCACAACCAGGCGCTCAAACAGTGGCATCATCTGATCGAGCCAGCGCTCACCCAAAAGAAAGCTCACCGGCTCGTATCCGGCGCGCACCGCACGCTCGATGACCTTGGCACTCTCGGCGATAAAAATGCCCTTATGCGGCTCCAGCACGCAGCGAAGCTCACGCTCGGTCAGTCGCACGTAGGCATCGAGCCGCTCGTCCTCGAGAGAATCGATTCGCAGCACCTCAACGGCATCAGTCATAGCAGCCAGCCCGCACCCTTCTTTACAGCACATCTATACCAAACGAGGCGACGCTAAGCGCCGCCCCATGCATTCAAACAACCCGATGATACCGTTCATGCCAGATGATTTACGCATCAACGCGACGATACGTCACGAACTCATAATCGACACCCTCGTCGCCCTCGCCCGAGGCAATCGTGGCAACACCGCCACGCCGCGCAATCTCCCACGCGGGATCGGCGTCCAAGTCGGGAAAGTACGTATCCACGGCATGCACGCAATGGTTATGCGTGACCTCGGCCTCCACGCAGTACGGCAAAAACTGACGATACACCTCGCCACCGCCGATCACCCACGCAACGGGTTCATAGGCCACGGCGGCGAGCGCTTCGTCAACGCTATGCACCACGTCGACGCCCTCGGCAGCAAAGTCCTCATCGCGCGTGAGCACGATATTGCGGCGGTTCTTGAGCGGACGCCCACCGGGAAAACTCAGCAGGGTCTTGCGTCCCATAATAACCGGGCAACCTTTGGTGCACGCCACAAAATGGCGCATGTCGGCGCGATTGGACACCACCATGTCGCCCTCGCACCCAATGCCCCAATCGTCACATACGGCGACGATGGCAGAAAGCTTACACGTCATGAGCGCCACCTACACCGCAATGGGGATGTTCTTGACCTGCGGGCCGTGCTCATAACCCTCGACGATCAGGTCGTCGGTCGTAAACGCATAGAAGTCATGCACATCGGGGTTAAGCGTTACCTTGGGCGCGGCAAACTGCGGACGCTCGATAAGCTCGCGGACAATATCGACATGACGGTCGTAAATGTGGGCATCGGCAATCACATGCAGCAGCTCGCCAGCGATCATATCGACCGACTGCGCAACCATCATCAGCAAAATGGCGTACTGGCACACATTCCAGTTGTTCGCAGCCAAAATGTCCTGGCTACGCTGGTTGAGAATCATGTTGAGCGTCGGTTTGTCATCCTGTGGGCGCTGCGTCACGTTATACGTCACGCTGTAGGCGCACGGATACAGGTGCATCTCGGACAGGTCGCTAAACACGTAGGTATTCGTCATAATGCGGCGGCTGTACGGCGTGCTCTTAAGGTCGTACAGCACGCGATCCATCTGGTCAAAGTCGCCTTCGGCATAATGGCTCTTCTGCCCAATCTGATACCCGTAGGCCTTGCCGATGGAGCCGGTCTCGTCGGCCCACTCATCCCAAATATGACTGTTGAGATCATGCACGTTATTGGACTTCTTTTGATAGATCCATAGGATCTCATCCATGGCAGATTTGAGGGCCGTACGACGCAGGGTAAGCGCCGGAAACTCCTCACGCAGGTCATAGCGTGCCGTGACACCAAAGTTTTTAATGGTATAGGCAGGGGTGCCATCCTCCCACACCGGGCGGACCTTTTGGCCCTCGGTCGTGGTGCCATGGTCCAAGATATCGCGGCACATGGTTACAAACTGTTGATCAGCTTTGCTCATTGACCCTCCTGTCAGTTGCCTATAGGCTATTTTTTATTCTAGCCCAGGCGCGCGAGTGTCGGATTGGACACTTGGGCCGGCACACGCAATGCACGGCAGCACAGCACCGTCTGCGCCAACGCAACACCTTTGCTTTTCTGACATATGCCAAAAATGCCTTGCTCTGCGGCGCATGCGCGTTATCCTATTGTTGACATATGTCAGATAAGGAGGGCGCATGGCAGGAAGACGCGAGAAACTGCGCCGCGTCGGGATCATCCCCGAATACCGCGGCTTTACCCCTGACGGCCTAGCCAGCGGAGACGCCATCGACATGACGATCGACGAACTCGAGGTGCTGCGCCTGTGCGACCTGGAAGGCCTTAGCCAAGAGGCAGTCGCACAGCAGATGGGCATCGCGCGCGCCACAGTGGCGGCTATTTGCAGCCGTTCGCATCGCAAGGTGGCAAACGCGCTGGTCAATGGTCGGGCGCTCATCATCGAAGGCGGCAATATCGCGTACTCCCCCATCGCCACGGCAACGGCCGCATGGCCAGCAAAGGAGGTCGGCACCATGAGGGTGGCAACCACGTACGACAACGGCAACATCTTTATGCACTTTGGCCGCAGCGAGCAGTTCAAGATCTACGACATTCAGGACGGCAAGGTGCTCAACGAGCAGGTCGTGGGCACCGGCGGCACCGGCCACGGCGCACTTGCGGGCCTGCTCGCCAACGGCGGCGTGGACACGCTCATCTGCGGTGGAATCGGCGGTGGCGCTATCAACGCGCTTGCCCAAGCCGGCATCACGGTATACGCAGGTGCCCAGGGCAGCTGCGACGCTTGCGTCGAGGCCCTTATCGCCGGCACGCTCGCACAGAACGGCGAGGCCACGTGCGGCCGCCACGGCCATAGCCACGAGCACACCCATGAGCATGGCGGGTCCTGCGGCTGCCACGGCCACCACGACCACGAAGGCCACGAGGGCTGCGGCTGCCACTAACGGCACGGCACCGCGAGCTCGGGGCGCGAAGCCGAATGCAACCCAACAATCAAAGCCAACAGCAAAGGCCACCCGGTAGCTTCCGAGTGGCCTTTGCCATATCAAGCTGGAATTACAGCTCTATTTCTTACTACGCATCTGCGCTTCCATCTGGCGCAGCAGCTCCATATCGGACTTGGGACCGCCCGTACCCAGGCCGCCCATGCCGCCCAGACCCATAGCGTCCAGCCCAGGGATATTGGGCATGCGCATCTTCTTGCCCTTCTTGCCCTTTTTGCCCTTCTTGCCGCCGGCCTGTGCCTGATTGGCCATCGTGCGCATGCGGCCCATCATCTTATTCATCTCGCCCCACTGCTTCATAAGGCTGTTGACCTCGGTGGGGGTTACGCCGGCGCCCTTGGCAATACGCGCGCGACGCTGACCGTTGATGATGGAGGGACGCAGGCGCTCCTCCTTGGTCATCGACATGATGATGGCCTCGTTCTTATCGAAGATGCCCTCGTCCAGGTTGCCGCCCATCTGGTTGAGTGCACGCTGACCACCGGGGAGCATGCCCAGAATGCCCTTCATGCCGCCCATCTTCTTGACGGCCTTCATCTGGTCAAGCATATCGTTCATGGTGAAGCCCTCGCGCAGCATACGCTCGGCAGCCTCGAGCTGCTCTGCATCGGCTGCCTCCTGGGCCTTCTCGATGATGCCGACGACGTCGCCCATGCCCAAGATTCGCTTGGCCATGCGGTCCGGGTAAAACGGCTCAAGCGAGTCGGGTTTCTCGCCCATGCTCACGAACTTGATGGGCTTGCCGGTCACCTGACGCACCGAAAGTGCGCCACCGCCACGGGCATCGCCGTCGAGCTTGGAGATGATCACGCCGTCAAAATCGGTGCGCTCGGCAAACGTCGAGACCACGTTGACGATGTCCTGGCCGGTCATGGCGTCGACGACCATCAGCACCTGGTCGGGCTTGACGGCCTTCTTGATGTCAACGGCCTCCTGCATCATCTGCTCGTCGATCTGAAGACGACCGGCGGTATCGACGATGACCACGTCACGCAGGTGGTCGACGGCCTCCTGGATGGCACCCTTGGCAATGTCGACCGGGTGCGCACCGTCGCCGCGGAAGACCGGTACGCCAATCTCGCCACCGAGCGTGGCCAGCTGGTCGGCAGCGGCGGGACGGTAGACGTCGCACGCTGCGAGCAACGGCGAGCGGCCCTGCTTCTTGAGCAGGTAGGCAAGCTTTACGGCTGCCGTGGTCTTACCGGAGCCCTGCAGGCCCACGAGCATGATGACATTAGGAATGCGATTGCTAAAAACGAGCTTACTCTCGGTGGAGCCGAGCATCTCGGTGAGCTCGTCGAGCACGATCTTGACGACGTTTTGCGCCGGCGACAGCGACTCCATGACCTCGGCGGTCATGCAGCGCTCCTTGGTCTTGGCAACGAACTCCTTGACGACCTTAAAGTTAACGTCGGCCTCGAGCAGCGCCATGCGAATGTCGCGCATGGCCGAAGTGATATCGGCCTCGGTCAGCTTACCCTTGCCGCGCAGGCGGTCAAATGTGTCGTTGAGGCGATCGCTCAGAGAATCAAACACTAGTCACTCCTTAATTGGACTCGCCCACCAGGGCGCGGCAGAAATCTTTTGCATTAAACTCCTGCAGGTCATCGACCTGCTCGCCGACGCCGATGCGCAGGATCGGGAGCTTGAGCTTCTCGGCCACGGCCATGGCGATACCGCCCTTAGCCGTGCCGTCGAGCTTAGTCATGATAATACCGTCCAGGCCCAGCGCCTCGTTAAACTCGAGTGCCTGGTTCAGACCGTTCTGACCAGTGGCGGCATCGATCACAAGCACGACCGAAACCGGCATGGGACCAGCGGCCATATTGGCGGCGCGCTTACGCGTCACGTTGACCACCTTGGCGAGCTCGCGCATGAGCTCGGGGCTCGTGTGCAGACGGCCGGCGGTATCGATGAGCACCAGGTCGCTGCCGCGCTTATCGGCCTCGTCGAGCACGTCATAGCACACGCTCGCCGGATCGGAGCCGCGGTCACGCTTGATGACGGGCACGCCGGCACGCTGGCCCCACACATCGAGCTGCTCGATGGCGGCGGCGCGGAAGGTGTCGGCCGAACCGATCACCACGTTCTTGCCGCGGGCGGCCATGGCGCTCGCAATCTTGCCGACCGTGGTGGTCTTGCCGGCACCGTTAATACCGACAAACAGTACGCAGCTCGGCGTATCGGAAAACGGATCGCGCTCAACAGGCACAAAATGGCCCTCGAGCTGCTCGGCCAGGGCGCGGCGAAGCTGCGGGGCGGTCTTGAGGTTCTTCTTAGCGGCGGCGTCGCGCAGGTCATCGGAGACCTGAATGGCGACCTCGGCGCCCATGTCACCCATGACGAGGGTGTCCTCAAGGTCCTCCCAAAAATCCTCGTCGACCTCGCCGCCAAAGTAGAAGACCTCGTTAAGGGCCTCGCGGCTGCGCTCAAGTCCGCGCGAGAGTGCGTCAAAGAATCCCATTATGCATTCACGACCTTTCCGGTTTCGCGATCGAGTTTTTGCGAGACGACGCGACTGACGCCGTCGGCTTGCATCGAGACGCCGTAGAGGACGTCAGCATCCTCCATAGTACGGCGCTGATGCGAGATTACCAAGAGCTGCGTATCGGAACGCAGCACATCGAGGGCGCCGATGAGCTTGGACAGGTTGGCGTCGTCGAGCGCAGCCTCGACCTCGTCCAGCACATAGAACGGCACCGTGCGCGTACGGTATACGGCAAAGAGCAGGGCGAGCGCCGTCAGGCTCTTCTCGCCGCCCGACATGAGCATCATCTTGGTGATGCGCTTGCCGCGCGGTTGGGCCACGACCTCGATACCCGTCTCGGCCGGGTGCTCGGGGTCGGTCATCTCCAGATGAGCCTGGCCACCCGGGAACAGCATGGCGAAGATCTCGCGGAAGTTCGCATCAACCTTCTCAAACGTCACCAGGAAGGCTTTACGCATCTTGCGGTCGATGGCCACCGTGATCTTGGTGAGCGCCTTGCGCGCGCTCTCCAGATCGGCAAGTTGCTCCTCGATGTAATCGGCACGGCGCTTGAGCTGCTCGTACTCCTCCATGGCGACTTGGTTCACAGGGCCCAGGTTGTTGATCTGGCGCACGAGCTGGTTGAGCTCGCGCTCGGCGGCGTCGCGGTCGGTAGGCGCAGGAAGCATGAGCGCTTCCTCGAGCACCGTGGTGCCATCGGCGGTGATGGCCTTGATGGCAGCCTCGACCTGTACCTCGAGCTTGCCGCGCGCCACCTTGAACTCATTTTGCGTCGTGGCGGCAACATCGACCCTCTCTTTGGCGCGGGCGACCTCGGTCTTGGCGTCCTCGATGGTCTTCTTGAGCGAGGCCGAGTCCGCCTCCTCGAGCGACGCCTGGTCGCGCAGGCGCGCAGCCCAATCCGACGCGCGCTCCAGCAGGGCCGAATAGCGCTCGTGCATGGGGTCGACACGCAGGCGCAGGAGCTCGAGCGAGCGCGAGGCCTGGCGCGTTCCGCGGATACGGCGGTCGATGCCCTCCAGGCGATGCTCCAGATCGGGCACGCGGCCCTTCAGCGAACGAAGGCGCTCGCTCGTCTGAGCCAGGCGAACTTTGGCGTCGGCGAGTTTGCCGGCTGCCTCGGAATCGTCGCGGCGCACGCGATCGAGCTCGTCGTTGGCTTCAGCAATCTGAAGGCCCAGGTCGCTTGCCTGCGCGCGGGCCTCGTCACGCGAACGGGTGAGCTCGTCAACGCGCGGGCGCGCAGCGCGAACGGCCTCGGCGGCCTGCTCGCGACGCTTGGAGATGCGCACGCGCTCGACCTCGGCATTGTTGGCGCTTTGCTCCAGGCGACCGATCTCAGAGAGCAGCGAGCGGCGCTCGCCCTCAAGACGGGCAATCTCGCCGGCGGCATCGCCCTCGGCGGCACGCGCCTCCTCGACGGCCGCATTGGCCTCGACGACCTGATCCGACACATGCTCAAACACGGCAGCCAGATCGGGCTCCAGGCCCTCCAACTCGCGAATACGACGTTTGCGCTCCAGGGCACCCGAAGCCTCGCCGGCATCGAGCCCCACGCGCACCAGACCGCCACAGCTCACGCGGGCGCCATCGGGCGTCACATAGGTCACGCCGTCAACGACAGGCGCGGTTAGCGCGGCTGCCAAGTCATCGACCACGTAATAACCGCCGAGCAGGGCCTCGACAACCGGGCCATACCCGGAGCGCACGGACAGACGATCGACCAGACGCGAACCGGCAGCGCCATCGGCAGCAGCAGAGCCGCTCACGCCGCGCGCCACCAGCAGTGCCTCGCCCGAGGCCTTCTTTTGGTCCAGAGCCGCACGTCCGGCGCGCTCAAGCGTGGCTGCGTCATCAAACAGCAGGGCATCGATGTCGCCGGCAAGCAGCTGCTCAACCAGGCCCTCGAGCTCACGAGGAGCCTCGAGCACGTCGCCCAGACGACCCGAGACATCATCGCCCAGTGCGCCCATCAGACGGCTCACAAGCGGCGAGCTGTCAGCCATGCGGGCATCGAGCTTCTTTTGGCTGGCAAGCTCCGAGCGTACCTCGGACAGCTTGTTGCGCGCCTCGCCCTCGCGGGCACGCAGGTCCTTGAGGGCAGCGCGTGCCGTCTCGGTGGCCTCGCGCGCATCGCTCTGGGCCTGACGAGCCGCCTCAAGGGCGCTCTCAAGCTCCTCGGCACGGTCGCGGCGGCTCTCAAGCGATGCCGTGACCTCCTCGAGCTGTTCATCAATCTGCTCCAGGCGCGAGGCATACATGTTGTCCTCGACCTCGGCATTGGAAAGCGAATCCTTCACCTTGGCGAGCTCGAGCGCGGCGTTATCGGCCACACGCTGCACATCGCGCTGCTCGCGCGTGAGCTGCGAAATCTGATTGTCAAGCGCAACGCGACGCTCGTGGAGCTGGGCGGCGGCAGGGCCGGCGGCGTCGACGTCCTCCTGGGCCTGCATATGCGCGCCGGTCACTTCCTCAAGCTGGGCACGCGCATCCTCGAGCTCCTCGACTACGCGACGGCGCTGATGCTCGGAGCTCGAGATCTGGCCGCGCATGTCGGACAGGCGCGACACCATATTGTGGCCCTTTTCCTCGAGCAGGCGCATGTCGGAATTAATGCGGCCGACCACATCTTGCATATGGCGGCGCTGCTCGCCCAAGTCGCCCACAAACAGGCCCTTTTCTTCGAGCATGACCTGGAGCTTCTCGAGCTCGCGCTCTTTCTCACCCAGACGGTACTGCGCAAGCTCCAGCTCGGCGGCGCCCTCCTTAGAGCGGCTCTCCAGGTCGTTCCACTGCGACTGCAGCGAACGAAGCTCGTCGACGGCCAGCATCTGCGTAAGCTCGTTCGCGCGCGAGGACAGCTCTTTGTACTTGCGCGCGCGATCGACCTGACGCTCCAGCGGCCGCAGCTGACGGGCGATCTCCTTATTGATGTCGCGGGCACGGGTTAGATGCTCGTCCATCGACTTGATCTTTTTGAGCGCACGCTCCTTGCGGCGCTTGTGCTTGGAGATGCCGGCAGCCTCCTCAATAAGGGCACGGCGCTCCTCGGGGCGGCTCTGCAAAATGGCATCGAGCTTGCCCTGGCTGATGATGGAATGCGTATCCTTGCCCAGTCCCGAGTCGTGAAGGATGTCCTGGATGTCCATCAGGCGGCACGGGCTCGAGTTGATGAGGTACTCACTTTCGCCCGAGCGGTACATGCGGCGGGTGATAGCCACCTCGTCAAAGTCGACAGGCAGCATATGGTCCGAGTTATCGAGCACCAGCGTGACCTCGGCGACACCCACCGGCTTACGCGCCGACGAGCCCGAGAAGATGACGTCCTCCATGGCCTGGCCGCGCAGCTGCTTGGCGCTCTGCTCACCCAGGACCCACAGAATCGAGTCGGAGATGTTCGATTTTCCCGAGCCGTTGGGACCGACGATGACGGTTAGGCCCGGCTCAAACGTCATATGGGCGCGGTCGGCAAACGACTTGAACCCTTTGAGCGTGAGGGACTTGAGATACACGGTTCCTCGCTTAAACAGGCTTCTTGTTGAGTATCACGCCGTTAGTGGTGTAACCCATGCGGTCGAGCGCCTCGAGCGCAGCGGCTCCCTCGGCTTCCTTCTTGGAGGAACCGGTGCCGCGGCCCTGGCGAATACCGTCGATGAGAACCACGGCGGTAAAGGTCGGTGCGTGCGCCGGGCCCTCAGAGCCAACGAGCTTGTACGCCGGAGGCTCGTGGCCGTCGGCCTGCACGCACTCCTGCAAGAACGACTTGGGGTTCGCGGGGTGCTCGGCACGCTCGGAGGCCAGGTGCGGCTTAAGCGTACGGTGAATGAACTCCGCCGCCGCATCCCAGCCAGCATCCAGATACAGCGCGCCCACGAGCGACTCGTAGACGTTCTCGAGCGCCGAGTGCAAGCCGCGCGCGCCGGTACCGGTCTCGGAGGCACCAAAGATGATGATGTCGTCGATGCCCAGCTCATGGGACACCTCGGACAGGGTAGCACCCGAGACAAGGGACACCTTCAGGCGCGTAAGCTTGCCCTCGTCAAACTCCGGATAGGATTCAAAGAGCGAGCGGGCAACCACGGCGCCCAAAATGGAATCGCCCAAAAACTCAAGGCGCTCATAGCTCGCCGAGACGGGCTGACCTTCCACGGCAGAGGGGTGCGTGAGCGCCGCGCGCAGCAGCACCTTGTTATTGAACTCGTGGCCCAGGATTTCCTGGGCGCGCGCGAGTCGTTGAGATAAAGCCAAGACTTAGGCCTCCTTGGCGTTTTCAATAGCGTCGACAGCGTCGGCGACAGAGTTGAGCGACAGCAGGGTCTCGTCATCGATCTCGAGGTCGAACTCGTCCTCGATAGCCGTCACCAGCTGCAGACGCTCGAGCGAATCGGCATCGAGATCGTCGAAGGTGGTCTCGTCGCTAATCTCGGCGACATCGACGCCCAGAACGTCAGCGGCGACTTCGGCGATCTTATCGAAGATTTCGGAGCGGTCCATAGCGCTTCCTCTCGTATTGTGTGAATATCAACGCGCTGGCGCCGCAAGCGCAGCGCCAAGACACGGTTTTGATTCTACCCCACGACACAGGCCGCGAGGCACATAACAGCGCCCTAACTCGCTCCTACAAAACGATGCCGTCCATAGAGTTGGCGACGTTCTCGACAAGCCCGGCGCGCACGGCCTCCGCCGCGGCGAGCGTGCCGTTTTTGACGGCCTCGACCGAGGTGGCACCATGGCCGATCAGAACCACGCCACGCAGACCCAGCAGAATGGCGCCACCCTTAGCATCACCCGAGAGCTTTGCCTTGATCTCGCGCATCTGCTTTTTTATGAGCAGCGCGGCAATCTTGGTGCCGAGCGAAGACATAAAGACACCCTTGAGCTCCTGCAGCAAAAATTTGGCAGCGCCCTCGGTGGCCTTGAGTGCGATGTTGCCCGACATGCCGTCGGCAACCACGACGTCAAAATTGCCCGACGTAAGATCGGTGCCCTCGCAGTTGCCCACAAAACCGGGAACAGCGGCCTTCATGGCCGGGAAGCACGACTTGGTGAAGTTGGAGCCCTTCTCGTCCTCGGTGCCGTTGGCAAGCAAGCCCACGCGGGGATGCTCAATGCCCAAAACCACACGGGCATAGGCGCTACCCATCTGGGCAAAACGCACCATGTCGTCGACCTCGACATCGGGGTTAGCGCCCATGTCGCAGAGGACCGTCAGGCCGCCGGCGCGGTTGGGCAGTGCATTGGTGAGGCACGGACGCACCGGCTGCTTCTTACCCTCGGCCTGATAGCGAAACGGCGTCACGTAGGCGGTAGCGGCAGCGGTCATGGCGCCGGTGGAGCCGGCAGAGAAGAACGCGTCCGCGTTACCCTTCTTGATAGCGCGGCAGGCAAGCACGATCGAGGACTTGCGCTTGGTCATCACGGCTCGAATGGGATCGTCATCCATGGCGATGACATCGGGCGCCTCCAAGGCCTCAACGCGAGCGTGAGCCGCGGCAAAGGGGTTCACGATCTCTGCGGGACCGACGGCCAAGACCTCGATATCGGGATCCGCCGCAAGCGCCGCCTCGATACCGTCGAGGACAACCTGTGGCTTCTCGTCTCCACCCACAACGTCTACACAAACGCGAACGTTACTCATATACATGCTCCTTATACAAAAATGGCCGACTCATTGAGCCGGCCATTGTGGTTCCAGTTGGAACGGCATCGCATCCAGAGTATACAGTTACTCGGTAACGATAACCTCGCGGTCCTTGTAGAAACCGCAGCTGGGGCACACGCGGTGCGGGAGCTTAACAGCACCGCAACGGGGGCACGTGGACTGAGCCGCAGCCGAGATCTTCATGTTGGCGGAACGGCGGGTGTGAGTGCGGATACGACCCTGCTTTTGTTTAGGTACGGGCATAGTGACCTTCCTTATGAACTATCCAGTGTGGCGATTACGCGCAAGTAGCGATACTACCACAGTTTTACTCGTCAAGCTTGAGATTCTTTAATGCTGCAAATGGATTTTCCGTGGCAGCGGCCCATTCGGCCTCTGCTTGAGCGGCGCAATCGCATTGCTCGACGTTGAGATTGATGCCGCAAGTGGGGCATAGGCCGCGGCAATCGGGCTTGCACAGGACAACGAACGGCGTGTCCATGACGACCGCGTCGTTGATGGGCTCACCCAGATCGACGATGCGATCCTCGCCCAGCAGCTCGTAGCCATCTTCGTAGGCCTCGGGGTCCTCGGGCTCGTTAAAGAGATAGAATTCCTCGATCTCACCGGCAATATCAAACGAAGCAGGCTCCAGGCAACGGTCGCACTCACCGGTTGCGTGCGCGCGGACCATGCCCGTAAGCAGAACACCGGTGCCGGCATTGGTAAAGACCACATCGTAATCAATGCCGTCCTGCAACTGGTAATCCTTCTCGCCCACCGTATAGGTGGCGACATCGACCTTGCCGGTCAGCGGATACGAGTCTCCGGGAAACTCGAGCTGCTCGGAAAGATCGACGGTAACGCTCGGGAACTCAGCCATTACCACTGACCATTCTGCTGGGCGGCACCCTCGTTGAGCTGCTGACGGCAACGGGTGACGGTGCCGGTCAGGCTCTTGAGGTTCTCCTCGAGGTGCGTAAAGACCTGCTCGGCGTAATCCTCGGCGGCATAGCGCGTCTCGCGCTCATACTGCTGGGCACGGTCGCGAATATCGTCGGCCTGCTGCTGCGCTAAGCGGACGATCTCCTGCTCACCGGCAATGGTGAGGGCCTGCTGCTGAGCATCGGCGATGATGGAATCGGCCTGAGCGGCGGCGGAAGCCATAAGCTCCTCGCGCTCCTTGAGGATACGGCGGGACTTCTGCCATTCCTCGGGATAGCTCATGCGGATCTCGTCGAGGATGTTAAAGAAGACGTCGGCATCGATAACCTTCATCTGGGCGTTCTTGCCGAACGGCGTCTTAGCCTCTTCGATGAGCCCCTCGAGCTCGTCGACAAGACTCACGATCCTGTCGCCAGGAAAATTCTCGCCCGGCATCCGGTCTCCTTTCATAGGTAACATATCATCGTGTTAGTTTACCACATGCCACCAGGCATTAAAAAACGTCACGAAAAGCGATGTTTGAGCGCCTTGACCACATTGGGCGGAACAAAATTAGAGACGTCACTACCGAGCGAGGCAATCTGGCGAACCACCGAGCTCGAGATATAGCCGTACTGCGGCGCACTCATGACGAAGATGGACTCCAGCTCGTTATCCAGGCGGTAGTTAAGGTCGGCCTGCTGCAACTCGTACTCAAAGTCGGTCATGGCACGCAGACCCTTGACCACGGCTCCTGCTCCCTGTTCGCGAGCGAAGTCGACCAAGAGGCCGGTAAAGGGCAGGACCTCGACGCCGTCGATATCACCGAGCGCCTCGCGGGCCAGCGCCACGCGCTCATCGAGCATAAACGTGGTGCCCACACCGTTTTTACCCTGCGACTCGGCGACAGCGACTATCACGCTGGGAAAGATGCGGCGGGCGCGGCGGATCACATCGATATGGCCAAACGTGATGGGATCGAAGGTGCCCGGGACGATCACGCGGTTGATGGTGTCACTCATGGGCGTTCTCCTGAACCGTCGTGGCATCGTTGTTGTGAGCATCGGTGCCGGCGCAATCTTCCTCACCATCGTCATCGCCGACCCAACGAAGCAGGTCGACCGAGGTAATGCCGTAGCGCTTCTCGCGCGCGATCTCAAAGCCTGCCGGATGCGCGCCCGCATCGGCGGCGGCATGCTCAAACAGGGCATAAGCGCCAGGTGCAAGCAGACCCTGCTGAGCCAGGTTCTGCAGCAGCTCCTCGACCGGCTCGGCGCCAAAAGCATAGGGCGGGTCGAGCAGGACCAGGTCAAAGGGACCGCCCGGCACGCGGCCGCGCGAAGCGCTTGCCAGCACGTCGCCGCCCACCACACGCCAACGCGCACGGTCGCGGCACAGCGACTCGATATTCTTGGTAATCAGACGAGCAGCGTTGCGATCGATTTCGAACGTGGTGAGCGAGCGGGCACCACGCGAGAGCATCTCGATGCCCAAGGCACCGGAGCCGCCAAAGGCATCCAGCACGCGGACCTCGTCCAGATCGAAGTCGAATGCCGACATGACCATAGATGCGCACGCCTCGCGCACGCGATCGGTCGTGGGGCGGGTGACATCGCGACCACGGGGCTCCTCGATCTTACGACCGCGCCATTCGCCGCCGATGATTCTCATCCTCCGCTGACCTCCTTAAAGATGTGTCGATACCGCATGGCGACCGCATCGCGCAAAGGGCGCGTCGCCACAGAGTCAAGGTTGCAAGCATACCGCAAGAGCTCGACCGCGTCCAAATGGGCCCACTCGATCAATTCCTCATCGGCGTCCAGGTCCACAAAGCGCAGGGTCACGCCGCCATGCTGGCGGTAACCCAGGATTTCACCCTCGTGGCGCAGACGCAAGTCCATCTGGGCGAGCGTAAAACCGTCCGAGGTCTTCTCGAGCGATTGCAGGCGGTCTTGCGCCGCCGACGCGCCGCCGTTGCCCTTGGAGTGCGTCATGACCAGGCACGTACCCGACACGCTGCCGCGGCCCACGCGCCCGCGCAGCTGGTGCAAGGCCGCCAACCCAAAGCGCTCGCCATTCTCGATGACCATGACGGTTGCGTTGGGCACGTCGACGCCCACCTCGACCACCGTAGTCGAGACGAGCACATCGATCTCGCCACGCTTAAAGGCATCGATGACCCGGTCCTTCTCCCCCGCCGGCATGCGACCATGAAGACGCTCGATGGTAAGCCCCGGTAATGCCAGACGAAGGCGATCGAGCTCGGTCGCCGTGTCATGCAACGGCACGGGCACGGTCACGCGGCCTTCGTCGTCGCGAGCGATGCCGGGTACGTCTTCGAGCTCATCGGCCGAATCGCTCGGCTCCACGAGCGGACAGATCACGTAGGCTTGTTGTCCCTTTTCGTGCGCCTCGCGAATGGCGCCATAGGCCAGGTCACGACTCGACTCGGTGAGGACGCGCGTCGTCACGCCGGCACCCGGAACGGGACGATGGCGGATGATGCTCGTATCTAGGTCGCCGTACACCGAAAGCGCCAGCGTGCGCGGGATCGGCGTGGCAGTCATGACCAGCAAGTCGGCACCCGGGCCTTTTGCGCGCAGGGCGTTACGCTGGCCCACGCCAAAGCGGTGCTGCTCGTCGATCACCACAAGCGACAAATGCCTGAACGTAACGTTATCCGAAAGCACCGCATGGGTACCAAAGAGCACGTCGAGCTCGCCCGATTCCAGCCGCGCATGAATCTGTTCACGCTCGGCACCCGGCGTGGCGCCTGTCAGGAGCGCCCAGGTCATGCCGGCCTGCGAGAGCAAGGGGCCGGTCTTATCGGCATATTGACGCGCCAGCACGCCCGTGGGCGCCATAACGCAGGCCTGGGTGCTGCTATCGGCCGCAACCGCCAACGCGCAGGCGGCAACGGCGGTCTTACCGGTACCGACGTCGCCCAGCAGCAGACGGTTCATCACGCGACTGCCATTGCACATGTCATACAGGATGTCTTGGAACGCGGCCTCCTGCTCTTCGCTCAGCGAAAACGGCAGGGCCTCCTTGAGCGCCGCCAGGTGCCCACCCGCGGTATGCGCATAAGGCACCACGTCGACCATACCGCCATCGTTGCGCAGACGCAGTGCGAGCTGCAAGCAGAGACACTCCTCGTAGGCTAGACGCCGGCGTGCGATGTCGCGCTCGGCCATGCTCGAGGGAAAGTGGATCGAGCGCAGCGCACGGGCATTGCTCATGAGCTTCCGCTTTGCGCGCAGCGGCGCGGGAATGGGATCGAACGGATTGGCAGCCACTTCGAGCGCACCGCTCACGATACGGCGCATCCATGCCTGGCTCACGCCATCACTCACGTAGTGGACCGGCAAAATGGTACCCGCGGCACGCCCGTCCTCGAGCTTTTCAAAGTGGGGCGAGGCCATCTGCTTAAAACCGAAGGCAAACTCGACCTTGCCCATCACGGCCAGGCGGTCGCCCTGCTTAAGCTGTTGGGCAATCCAAGGCTGACGGAAAAAGACAACCTGCAGCACGCCCGTCTCATCCACGAGCGAGACCTCAGTCACCGGCATACGCGGACGGGGCTGCTTTTGGACAATACGATCGACCGTGGCGATGATGGTACACACGGTACCGATGGGCGCCATCTCGATGGACCACGAGCGAGTGAAGTCCAGGTAGCGATGAGGAATATGGAGAAGGAGGTCCCCCACCGTCCGAATTCCCAGACGGCGAAGGGCCTCCTCACGTTTACCCGAAACATATTTGAGTCGCGCGATATCCTCATCGAGCGCATTGCTCTGGGCAAAACGCTCCGAGACGCGCGGCACGGAGCACAGCTCGGACATAGGCAGAGCCTACTCGATCGAGAAGATCACGGGATAGAGCGGCTGCTCGCCACGATGGGCGTCGATCTCCAGATCGGGCTGAGCCTCCTCGATGGCGTCGACGATCTCCTGGAAGGCCTCATCGGACAGCTCCTCGCCGGCCAAAATCGTCAGCGCGTCGCCCTCCTCTTCCTCCTGCATGCGGTTGATGCAGTCGAGCGTGACCTGCTTCACATCGGAGCCGACCACGTCGATGGAACCGGCAATGATACCCATGACGTCACCGGAGTGAATCGGCGAGCCGTCGGAGGCGCTGGAGTCGCGCACGGCGCGGGTGACCTCGCCATCGCGGACCTCGCTGATAGCGTCGACCATGGCGGCAACGGCGTCCTCGAGCTCAGAATCGGGCAGGACCGCGAACAGCGCGGAGAAGGCCTGCGGAACGGTCTTGGTGGGAACGACGGCGACCTTCTTGTCGGTGCAGGCGGAAGCAGCGGCCTCGGCAGCCATGCGGATGTTGCCGTTGTTGGGCAGGATGATGACCGAGGTCGCGTTGACCTGGTCGACGGCGCCCAGCAGGTCGGCGGTCGAGGGATTCATGGTTTGACCGCCCGACACGATCACATCGACGCCGAGGGACTTGAGGATGTCGGCCTCGCCGGAACCGGCAGCAACGGCGACAAAGCCCAGGGCCTTCGCAGGCTCGGCGGCCTTCTCCTGGTCCTCGTGGATCTTAGCGGTACGGTCGTGGGCCTCCATCTCCATGTTGTGGATAAAGACCTCGTAGATCTGACCAAGCTGCAGCATGTGCTCAAGCACCAGGTTAGGGGTGTTGGAGTGCACGTGGATCTTGTAGTCGGGGTAGGCACCCACGAGCAGCTCGCAGTCACCCATGGAGCCCAGGAACTTAAGGCACTCGTCCTCGTCAAACGGGGCGTCGGCCTTAAAGAGGAACTCGTTGCAGTAGCGGAACTCCGAACCCTCCCAATCGTCGTTGGCCTCGATCTCGACGCGATCGAGGGCCGCGTCGCGGGCAGAGCCAGCGGAATCGAACGTGGCGGAGAAATCCTCGACCACGGTGCTGCGGCCAAGCGCGGCGGCAACAAAGTTCTCCAGGAAGATGGCAAAGCCAAAGGCACCGGAGTCGACCACGCCGTTCTCCTTCAGAACGGGCAGCAGGTCGGGCGTGCGGGCGACGGACTGGTAGGCCTCGACGACGATGGCATCGAGCGCGTCCTCGGCCGAGAACTTCTTCTTCTCGCATTCGTCTGCCTTGGTCGAGACGTCACGCAGCACCGTAAGGATCGTGCCCTCGATGGGCTTACGAACGGCCTGGAAGGCGACCTTGACGGCACGACGGAAGGCGAAGGCGATATTGGCGGACGTAATGGGCTCATCGGCAGAGACGAGGCCCTCGGCCACGCCGCGCAGAATCTGCGAGGTAATGACGCCGGAGTTGCCGCGGGCACCCATCAGGGAGCCGTGGGTGATGGCGCCGGCGATGGCCTCCATGTCGGCATCGGCAGGAAGGGCGGAAAGCTCCTTAGTCACCGAAGCGAGCGTGAGCGACATGTTGGTGCCGGTGTCGCCGTCGGGTACGGGGAAGACGTTGAGCTTGTTGATCTCCTCGGCCTTGTCGGAAACGGCAGCCGCAGCGATCGGAAAACAGGTGCGAATGGTCTTTGCAATCATGGGTATTTGAATCTCCGTTTTCGGATGCTAGTTCAGACGGCTCTTGAGCGCGTCGATGTGGATGCCGATCTTAAGGCTGGCGGGATCGATCTGGGCGATCTCCTGCAGAGTGAAGGCAACGGAGCTCGAAAGATTGTGGCAGACGGACTTCATGTTGACGCCGTTCTCGAGCACGACGTGAAGATCGACCGTAAGGCCGTTCTCGTCGGCGGAGACAAGCACGCCCTTGCGGAGGCGCTGACCGGCAAGCAGGCGCACGCTCTCGGCGCCCTGGAGCTGCTCAGCCATTCCGACAACGCCATAGCACGTCATCGCGGCATAACCGGCAATATCGGCAATAACGTCGTTCGAGACGCTCAGACTGCCGTTAATGGTCTCAGACACAAGAATCTCCTTATCTGGTGCTCGCGGCACCATGTCGTGGGAGCAATCATTGCAATATTCTACAACGACCGCGCCATGTTGAGGTGGTGGGTCGCGGGATTACATCCTCGACACGAAATGTTGATATGGCAACGTTCGAGTCAAGTGGTCGCGGCATGAAAAAACCCGCCGCATAAGCGACGGGTTTTACAACCTGGCTCCCCGGGTAGGACTCGAACCTACAACAGCGCGGTTAACAGCCGCGTGCTCTACCATTGAGCTACCGAGGAATTAAAAAGCCCAGCGAAATGGGCTGAGAAATTCTGGCTCCCCGGGTAGGACTCGAACCTACAACAGCGCGGTTAACAGCCGCGTGCTCTACCATTGAGCTACCGAGGAATAGGTGCGTGCTCTCAAGCAACGAAGTTTATTATACGGACGAATCAGCTCAGGGCAAGAACTTTTTTAAGAATTTTTCCGACCTAGTCATTGGGGACGTCCCCAATGACCACATGAAAGCGCCCCCAAGCGGATGTGCTTGAGGGCGCTTCTTGCTTGCGAGGTTATGACTCGATGTAGTCCTTCAGCTTGCTCGAACGGCTCGGGTGGCGGAGCTTGGCCAGGGTCTTGGACTCGATCTGGCGGATACGCTCGCGCGTGACGCCAAACTCGCGGCCGACTTCCTCGAGCGTGCGGGGATGCCCGTCGACAAGGCCAAAGCGCAGCTCGATAACCTTGCGCTCACGATCGGCAAGCGAGTCGAGCACCTGAGTGAGCTGCTCCTGCAGCATGGAGAAGCTGGCGGCATCGGGCGGAACGATAGCCTGGGAGTCCTCGATGAAGTCGCCCAGCTGGGAATCCTCTTCCTCGCCGATGGGGGTCTCGAGCGACACGGGCTCCTGCGAGATCTTCTGGATCTCGCGGACGCGGTCGGCGCTCATGTCCATCTCGGCACCGATCTCCTCGGGGGTCGGGTCGCGACCCAGGTCCTGAAGGAGCTGGCGCTGCACGCGGACGAGCTTGTTGATGGTCTCGACCATGTGTACGGGAATACGGATGGTACGGGCCTGATCGGCGATAGCGCGCGTAATGGCCTGACGGATCCACCACGTGGCGTACGTGGAGAACTTGAAGCCCTTCTGGTAGTCGAACTTCTCGACGGCGCGGATCAGACCGAGGTTGCCCTCCTGGATCAGGTCAAGGAACAGCATGCCGCGGCCGACATAGCGCTTGGCGATGGAAACAACCAGACGCAGGTTTGCGCTGATGAGTGCCTGCTTGGCTTCAAGGCCAACGTTCTCAATGCGCGTAAGACGACGCATCTCGGCACGCGTGAGCTCGAGCTCACCGGCATCGGCGGCCTCGAGCTTCTCGGTGGCCTCAAGACCGGCCTCGATCTTCATGGCCAGATCGACCTCTTCGGAGGCGGTCAGCAGGTCGACCTTGCCGATCTCTTTGAGGTACATACGAACCGGATCGCCGGTCAGCATCACCGTGGAGGCATCGATGCCACGCACGCGGGAGCGTGAACGGGACGTGCGCACGGTGCGCTTCTTCTTGCTCTTGGAAGAACCCATCTCGGCATCGGCCTGACGGGCCATCTTGAGCTCGTGATCGTCGAGCGAGCCGGAATCGCGCTCGTCGTCGTCATCGAAATCGTCGGTATCGTTATCGTCATCGTCGACGTCCATGGGGGCGTCGTCGTTACCGCTCGCGGAGATAATCTGGATGCCGCTGTTGCGCAGCGCGGAATACACCGCGGTGAGCTGCTCGTCAGAAACATCGATATCCTTCAGGGCGACCTGAATCTCGTCCTCGGTTACCGAAGTCCTGTTTGAGCCGTTGCCCATGAGCTTTGCAACGTAGGATTCCAGCCCAGTACCCGTGCTCTCAGTCTTTTTTGGCACAGATTCTCCCTTCATAGTCCACAGGACTCAATACTTTAGCACACACATAGGCGTCTATACCCAAAAAGAGGACTGGATATAGGCGAGAATACGCTGGTTGACCACAACATCTAGGCCTGTTCGGTGCCTGCGGCCTCCAGACCGATCAAACGGAACGGGTCCGCCACGCCGCCGATCGACTTTTGCAGCTCGCGTTGACGCTGCGAATCCTGCGCGGCCTGCACGGTAAGCGCGCGACGGGCCTCATCATCGAGCGAACGGTCCTGGCGCAGCTTGGCCTGTGCGGCACGCATGCGGCGCTTGATGGTGTAGAGCTCGAGCGTATCGAGCATGAACACGATGTTCGTCTCGGTGGGGTGCTTGCTCGTCGCGGAGATGCGCCCGGCACTCACAAGCGTTGCCGCCTCGGGACAGACCGAGCGCGCCGCATCCATGCAGGCTGCAGGATCGGTTCCCGGCGGCGTTGCCAGAACGGCCCATGCGATGGACTCGTGACGTGGGTCAACCCACTCGATAGAGCAGATGCGGTCGGCATACGTGCGGAACAGGTCGGGGTAGCTCGTGAGCATCGTCAACAGCTCGCGCTCCCCTGCCAAGGACTTGCGCTCAAGATCAGTAAGAACCATCGGCGCCGCCGCAGCCGGAGCGCCCGAACCATCAGTCACAGGCACAGCACCCATACCATCAGGCACATCGATCGGCGGCAGGTCGTCGACGACCTCCACGGGCGCGGCACCGTAGGCATCGAGCGGGACGTAGTCATACGGCTCTTCTTCGACCGGCGCGGACACCGGCGGCGTCGCGCCCGATGCCCAAGCACCGCGAGATGCCCCCTGCGAACCAGACGTCCGACCGCCCGCGCTACCAGAGCGCTCGGCTTGCGCCCGCTGGCGTTCATAGTTCTGCTCACGACGTCGTTCCGCATCTTCGCGCTTGGCGACATCGCGAAACACGCGACCCGAACTCGCGCGAACCGTCTCCAGATCCAAACCCAGCAGATCGGCAATCTGGATAAAGTATGTGTCGATCATATAGCTATCGCGCAGAGGATAGATAAGCGTCAGCGCATCTTCCAGCGCCTTGGCACGACCGCCCGGCGTGGTGATGTCACTCGACTCCTGCAGCGAACGGTAGACAAAGTCCATGAGCGGCTCGGCAGCGTCGATGCGCGCCTGAAGCTCCTGTCCACCATGCGCTGTGATGAACTCCATGGGGTCGTTGCCGTCGGGCAGCACCACGCAGCGCAGGTCCATCGAATCCTGCTCGATAAATTGAATCGCGCGACGGGCGGCCTTCTGGCCCGCGGCATCGCCATCGAACATATACACGATACGCTTGGCAAAGCGGGTGAGCGTCTTGACGTGATGCTCCGTGAGCGCGGTGCCCAGCGTAGCGACAACGTTTTTGATCCCCGCCTCCCAGCAGGCGATACAATCGGTATAGCCCTCCACCACGATGGCCGTATCCTGCGCGACGATAAACTCCTTGGCCCAGTTAAAGCCATAGAGGTTTCGCTTTTTATGGAACACGCTCGTCTCGGCGGTGTTGAGGTACTTGGGTTGGCCGTCACCCATGATGCGCCCGCCAAAGGCAATGTTGTGACCCTGCTCGTCAAAGATGGGAAACATCACGCGGTCGTAGAAGCGGTCGGCAAGCTGCCCGCGCCCGCGTCTCACGGCAACGTTGGCGTCGATCATCTCCTGCGGGGTAAAACCCGCCTGGGACAGGTGCGACACCAGCGCGTTGCGGCC
This sequence comes from uncultured Collinsella sp., assembly GCA_902466395.1. GTDB lineage: Bacteria > Actinomycetota > Coriobacteriia > Coriobacteriales > Coriobacteriaceae > Collinsella. The sequence goes on along the minus strand of CABQQR010000018.1, from coordinate 26,464 downwards.
CGGTGCAAAGCCCAAGCAGTAGCGGCGGCAGACGTCGCCACCCATACCACGGCTGGCAAAGTACTCGCGTGGACGGCCGTCCTTACCGCGCATAAGCATGGTGTGGTAGAACTGGGCGGTCTCGGCACACAGATCGTAGATGCGGGCACGCTTGGTACCGCGCTCGCGACGATCTCCGGTGTCATGCAGCTCAATACCCGCACGATCGGCCAAATAGCGGATTGACTCGGGAAAGCTCAGGTTTTCGCGCTTCATGATATAGGTGAAGACGTCGCCGCCTTCGCCGCAGCCAAAGCAGTGCCAGACCTGCGTAGCGGGGATAATGTGGAAAGAAGGCGTCTTTTCGCCATGGAAGGGGCAGCAACCCCAAAACTCATGGCCGCGGGGCTTGAGCTCAACCGTTTCCTGCACGATGGCAACTAAGTCGGACGCAGCGCGTACCTGGTCTTTTTCCTCATCGCTAATCACGGATACTCACCCCCTGCTCGCCCAAGTTGTGACGAATATCCTCGATATTACCCTCGACGGTCGAGATCAACTCATCCAGCGATTCGAACACACGCGAGGGACGCAGCCAGCGCGTAAACGCCAGCGAAACGGAAGCGCCGTACAGGTCGCCCGTATAACCAATTAAGTTAGCCTCGAGATGCGATGAAGCGGCATCGTCGGCATACGTCGGCGGCAGGCCGACGTTAACGGCAGCAGGCCATACGGTGTCATCGACGAGCACCAGGCCCTCATACACGCCATCGGCAGGCACCTGAATGCCGTCGGGAACCTGCAGGTTTGCCGTGGGAAAGCCCATGCCAGAGCCCTCGTGACGGCCGCGAATAACACCGCCGCGCAGCATATACGGGCGGCCGAGCAACTCAGCAGCCAGCTCCACATGGCCCTGTCCCAGCTCATGACGGATGCGGGTGGCGCAAATGGCCTCACCGCCCTCGCAAAGCAGATCGTGACCATACACGTCAACGCCGTGCTCGGAACCCCAGGCGCGCATCTCGGCAACACCAGAAGCACCGCCACGACCCAGCCTAAAATCGCTGCCAACGCGAATCGAACGAATGTCGACCACGCGTGACAACAGTGTGAGAAAACCGACATGGTCGAGTGCCGCAACCTCAGGCGTAAAGGGAACGGCCACCACTGCATCGACCCCGGTCTGAGCCAAGGCATGTAGACGGTCGGCCGTCGTCATCAATTTTTGAGCGGGCGAAGGACTCACCACAACGTCCGGATCGGGATCGAAAGTGACCACGACCGCCTTGCAGCCATGGGCACGGGCATCACGGACAAGCGCTTCGATGAGTTCCCGGTGTCCACGGTGAACGCCATCGAACACGCCAATGGCGATCGAGGCAGCACCCAAGTGCTCGCACTCATCAAACGCATCGGCAGTGACGATGCGAGCCTCGTCCGACTCGCCTTCAAAAAAGATACGCGCGAGCTCGCGAGCGGACAACATCATCGAACACCGCCGATTGCCTGCGGAAACACGTGCTCCATGACAAAGCGGCCACTTTCGATGCGGGCGAGCGCCTTGAGTCCCCCATCGAGCACCAGCGCAAACGGCGCTTTCGAAGCATCGAAATCGGCAAGCGCACGCTCAACGGGAATGCGTCGGCCGCAGAGCAGGTCTTCGGCAAGATTGCCCGGCAAGTCAACACGCGTGGCGCCCAGGGCCGCAATGGGATCCAGGGCAAAGCCAGGCGCGGACTCGGGAGAAAGCTCCTCGACCGCATGACAGGCGCCAATGGAAACAACACCGGAGGCCGTGCGGCGCAGCGCGGAAATGTGCGCGGCGCTCTCGCAGGCGCGGCCCAAGTCGCGAGCGAGCGCACGGATATAGGTGCCCTTGCTCACCGAGAACGCCACGGTCCACACACACGTATCACCTTCGCCTCCCACGGCGATCAGGCCGGCGGCATAGACCTCGACGGGGCGCGGAGGTAGGTCCACCGCATTGCCCTCGCGAGCAGACTTGTAGGCGCGAACGCCATTGACCGAGATAGCCGAAAACGCCGGCGGCACCTGCATCTGCGGACCCAGCATAGCGGCCAAGCGCTCACGGGCATAGGCAGGATCGCGGAGCTCGTTGGCAACAGCCACCGTGCGGACCGCCTCGCCCTCCGCATCATCGGTATTGGTCTCGGCGCCAAACGAAATGTCGGCGACATAGCTTTTGGTATCGAGGGTTAGCATGCCCAGCAGACGGGTGGCCTGGCCCACACCCACCACCATGACACCCGATGCCATGGGGTCGAGCGTGCCGGCATGGCCGACGCGCCGCTCATGGAGGGCGCGCCGGCATTGCGAAACCACATCGTGGGACGTGCAGCCCACCGGCTTATCGACGGCGAGCAGCATATTCAGTTGAGAAGGTGTACGACGAGCCATGTACCATCCAAAAAGTTAAAGCTCGATGGTCACCGAAGTGGGATCCTCCCCTACCAGTTCGGCCAGCATGGGAAGTGCCACGGTGAGCGTCTCGAGAATCGTTCCGTTGTTGGAAAAACCGGCGGCAGCGGGATGTCCGCCTCCGCCAAAGGCAGCAGCGATCTCGGACACGTTGAGGTCACCCTTGGAGCGCAGGTTGCCGCGCACCTTGGTATCGCCCTCAATGCCCTTCAGGAACAAGCAGACCTCCACGCCCATCACCGAGCGCACCACGTCAACCAGACCGTCGCACTCATCCGAGGTGACACCGCAGGCCTCAAGATCACTCTGGTACGCGTAGCTATACGCGACGCGCCCGTGGGCCACCGTCTTAATGCGGCCCATAACGATGGACTTGAGGTGCAAAAACTCAACGCGCATGCTCTGGTAAACCTCGAGTGCCACACGCGCCGGATCGGCACCGTGGGCAACCAGACGCGAGGCTGCATGGAACGCGGCGGCATCGGCGTTTTGGTACTGAAAACGGCCGGTATCGGTAACCAAGCCACACAGCAGGCAGGTCGCAACGCCATCACGTGCGACAATGCCGCAATTGTCCAAGAAGCGGTCGATGATCATGGCGCAGGCTGCAGCTTCGACGCGCCTCAGGCTGAGCTCGGCAAACTCCTCGCGCGCCGGATGGTGATCGAAGCACACCACATGCTTGGAGCGACGAAGCACCTCGGCGGAGTTGTTCAGGCGCTCGACGACCGGTACGTCCACCGAGATGAACAGGTCCGGATTGCCGGTGTACGCAGATGCCGGCACCAGGCGATCGGCACCCTCCATAAAGCGGTAGATGCGCGGAACCGGGTCATCGTCTGCCAGCAGCAGCGCAATGTCCTTGTTGGGGAAAAACTTCATGAGCGAAAGGCCCAGACCCAAGACGGAGCCCAAGGCATCGCCATCGGGAGAAGTATGTCCCGAAATCGCAATGGAGGACGCACCCTCGATAAGCTCGAGGATGCGTCGTTGAATATCTGCAGACTCGCACGAGGCGAGGTCGGCGGAATTAGTCATCTAAAGCTGCCTCCTGGGCGGCATCCGCTATCGGATAGCCGTCCTCGTCCTTTTCGATCGCAAGCGTGGCGGGAACGTTTTCCAGCGCACGCGTGATGCGCTCGGCCTCATCGGTCGAGCGATCGATGCGAAAATCGAGCTCGGGCGTAACACGCCAATCGAGCGAGCGAGCCAACAGGCTGCGAATACGGCCCTTGGCGCTTGCGAGCGCCTCCATGACCTCGTCGTAGCGGCTCGCATCGCACGACACGTACACACGCGCGAACGAACGGTCCACCGCGACCTCGACCGCGGTCAAAGTAACCAGGTCGAGACGCGGATCGGAAACCTCAAAGAGCAGGATATAACCGAGCTTCTCGCGAAGCTGCTCGCCCAGACGGCGGGTTGCCTGCGTTTGCTTCATAGCGCTACCCCCTACTCGGTACGGGCAACCTGGTCGATGCGGTAACCCTCGATCTGGTCGCCGGGCTTGATGTCCTGGAAGTTCTCCAGGCCAATGCCGCCCTCGGAACCGCTCTTGAGGCTCTTGGCCTCGTCCTTGTAGTGGCGCATCGAGGCGATCTTGCCGTTGAAGACCACGATGCCGTCGCGCACCAGACGCACGGAATCGGTCGCGGCGATCTCGCCCTCTTCGACACGGACACCGGCGGCGATACCGACTTTGGGCACCTTGAAGGTGTCCAGGACGGTCGCGGTACCCGTGGAGACCTCGACCTCGGTGGGCTTAAGCATGCCGATACGGGCAGCGTCGAGTTCCTCGAGGCACTTGTAGATGACGTCGTAGCAACGGATCTCGACGCCCTCGCGCTCGGCGGCGGAGCGGGCCTTACCGTCGGGACGGACGCCAAAGCCGATGATGATGGCGTTGGAGGCGTCGGCCAGGACGACGTCGGTCTCGTTGATGGCACCAACGGCGGAGTGGATCGTGTTGATGCGAACCTCGGACTGATCCATCTTGTCGAGCGAATCCTGAAGGGCCTCGATGGAACCCTGGACGTCGGCCTTGATGATCAGGTTGAGCTCCTTGACCTCGGCGTCGGCAATGGTCTCGAAGAGGTTCTCGAGCGTGACGTGCTTGACGCGGCTCTGCTCCTCGATACGGGCCTTGAGCGAACGCTCGTCGGCAAGGGCGCGAGCCTCGCGCTCGTCCTCGAACACACGGAACTCGTCACCGGCGTTGGGCACGGACTGCAGGCCCAGGATCTCAACGGCGTCGGAGGGACCGGCCTCGGTGACGGCGCGGCCCTTGGGGTCGAGCATGGCGCGGACGCGGCCGTAGGTGAGGCCGGCGACAAGCGTATCGCCCACGTGCAGGGTACCGCGGGTCACGAGCACCGTGGCAACCGAACCGCGGCCCTTGTCGAGCTTGGCCTCGAGGACGTTGCCGGAGGCAAAGGTGTCCGGGTTGGCCTTGAGCTCGAGCACGTCGGCCTGGAGCAGCACGGTCTCGAGCAGATCGTCGATACCGATCTTCTGCTTGGCCGAAATGTTGACGAACATGTTCTGTCCGCCCCACTCCTCGGGGATGACACCGTACTCGGTGAGCTCCTGGCGCACGCGGTCGGGGTTGGCGCCCGGCTTATCGATCTTGTTGACGGCGACGACGATGGGTACGCCGGCGGCCTTGGCGTGGTTGATCGACTCGACGGTCTGGGGCATGACGCCGTCGTCGGCAGCCACGATCAGAATGACGATGTCGGTCACCTTGGCACCACGGGCACGCATGGCCGTAAAGGTGGCATGGCCCGGGGTATCGATGAAGGTGATCTTGCGGTCGTTGATCATAACCTGCGAAGCGCCGATTGCCTGGGTAATGCCGCCCGCCTCGCCGGCAGCGACGCCGGTGTGACGGATGGCGTCGAGGAGGCTCGTCTTGCCGTGGTCGACGTGGCCCATGACGGTGACGACCGGGGCGCGCGGCTTAAGGTCGGCGGGATCGTCGTAGAACGAGAAGGTGTTCTCCTCCTCGGGGGTGATGATCTTGATCTGACGACCCAGGTCGTCGGCAACGAGTTCGACAAGGTCATCGGACATGGACTGCGTCATGGTGAGCGGCGTACCCAGTAGGAACAGGCGCTTGATGATGTCGTTGGCCGGAACGTCGAGCGCCTCGGCGAGCTCCTGAACGGTAACGCCCTGGGAAACCTTGATGGCGTCGAGCTCCTCGGGGTTCACGCCCTGGGCCAGCGCCTCCTCTATCTTGCGCTCCTCCTGAGCCTTGGCAGCCTCGCGCTCGCGCTTCTCCTTGCGCTTCTTGCGGCGACCGGTGGACTCGCGAGAGGCCTCCTCGACGGCGGCACGAGCCTCCTCGAGCACCTTCTCACGGCTGTACTCCTCGGCCTCGCGAGCCATACGGCTGTAGTGGTCCTCTTCGTTGTTGTGACCGCCCTTGCGCTTCTTGCCCTTGCCCTGCCTATCGGGGTTGGGGAAGTCCATGCCGGCAGCGACGTTGTTGCTGGCGTTGGTGCGATGGCTGTGCGGACGGCTCTCGGAGGCGTTGCGATCGGAGTTATTGTCGGAGGCGTTGCGATCGTTACGACGGCCACCGCGGCGGTCGTTGTTGCCGCCACGACGGTTACCGCGCTCGGCGGCGCGCTCGGCTTTGGCCTTGTCCTCGGCGTCCTTCTTCTCCTTGAGCACGGTCTCCTGTGCGGCGATCTGGTCGAGCAGCGAACGGAAGCGCGAACCGGAGTCGGAAGCGGGAACGGCGCGGCGCTGGGCCCCGCGGGCAGCCTCCTCCTTCTCGCGAGCAAGGCGCTCCTGCTCGGCCTTCTTCTTGGCCTCGGCCTCGGCGCGGGCGGCCTCCTCGGCAGCCTGGGCTGCGGCAAACTGGCGGCGTTCCTCCTCGCGTGCCTTCTCGGCAGCGATGCGCTCGCGCTCGGCCTCGGCGGCGCGAGCGGCCTCCTCGGCGGCAGCTGCCTGCTCCTCGGCCTGCTTGGCGGCCTCGACTTCCTGAGCACGGGCCTCGATCACCGAGGCGAGCTGCTTGCGGACCATGGCGACATAGGCATCCTCCAAGGTGGAGGAAGCGGACTTAGCGGGAATCTTCATTTCGGCGAGATGACCCATCAGTTCCTTGGAGGTCATGCCGAACTCTTTGGCCAGGGTGGACACACGGACTTTTGCCATATGACTTCACCTACCCTTTCTGGCACCTTGGGTGCCTAGAGACTGAACGAGCGTGGGAGATGCGCCGGGACCTGCCCGGCGCGACCGCGCGCTAGATCAGGTCCTCCGCATCATCGAAGGCGTCGGTGTCGTGGACACCGCAGAAACGGGAGCCGGGACGAGCCTGGTTGCGGCACTGGACGCCGTCCTCGGACACGTACTCGCAGCGACGGACGTCCTCGTCCTCCTCGTCACCGATCAGGTCGGCGGCGGGCTCCTCGTGAACGGGAACGTTCTTGAGGATGTCGGCGGCAAGCGTCTCGGACTTGATGTCGATGTGCCAGCCGGTCAGGCGCGCGGCGAGGCGGGCGTTCTGGCCCTCCTTGCCGATGGCGAGGGACAGCTGGTCGTCGGGCACGATGACGCCGGCGTAGGCCTTCTCCTCGTCGATGAGGACGCGGGTGACCTTGGCAGGCGACAGGGCGTTGGCAACGTAGACGGCAGGATCGGCATCCCACAGGATGACGTCGACGCGCTCGCCACGGAGCTCGCCCACGACAGCGCGAACACGGCTGCCCTTGGGGCCGACGCAGGCGCCCACGGGATCCAGACGGTCGTCGAGCGAGTGGACGGCTACCTTGGAACGCTGGCCGGGCTCGCGGGCGATCGACTTGATCTGGACGGTGCCCTCATAGATCTCGGGCACCTCCTGCTCAAACAGACGACGCATGAGCTCGGGGTGGGTGCGGGAGATGACAATCGGCGGACGGCTGTGCTCGCCGCGAACCGGTTGCAGGTTGGAGTTGGGGTCGCGTACGTCGATGATCACGGCCTTGATGTGCTGGTTGTGCAGGTAGCGCTCGCCCATCGGGCGCTCGTTGCGCTCGTTCTCGTAACGGCGCTGGTCGAAGTGCGGCAGCTCGGCCTCGACGCCCTCGCGGATCTTGACGATCGTGAAGTCGGGCGTGGACTGCAGCACGGTGCCGCTGATGAGGTCACCGATGCGGCCGGAGAACTCCTCGTAGATCTGCTCGCGGGCGGAGTTGCGCACGATGGCGTTGATCTCGGCCTTGGCGTGCTGGGCGGCGATGCGGCTCGTGTTCTTGGGGGTGACGTCGATCTCCTCGAACTCGGTGAAGTTGCCCTCCTCGTCCATGGAATCGTCAATCGGCTCCAAGCGGTAGACGTAGATCTTGCCGGTGGTGCGGTCGATGGTCACCTTGGCGCCCCACTCAAGATGCAGAATCTCGGCATAGCTCTTGGCGAGCGACTGCTCCAGGCGGTCGATCAGGTAGAGCTGGTCGATGTGCTTCTCCTGGCAAAGCTCCATCAGGGCGGACATCATGTCGGATGCTGCCATCTTACTTTCCTTCCTTCGCGGGCTTGAAGTCATAGGTGGGCTTCAACTTGCACTTTTTAACATCAGAGAAATCGAGGGTAACGGACTCGCCGTCCTCGAGCTCGAGGGTCACGTTCGTCTCGGTGGCGGTGGCAATCTTGCCGGCGTACTTGCGACGGCCCTCGGTGGCGGTAGAGGTGAGCTCGCAGTTCTCGCCCACAAAGCGGGCAAAGTCACTCGGGCGGCGCAGCGGGCGCGCCATACCCGGGCTCGACACCTCGAGCGTATAGCTCGAAGAGATGGGGTCGAGCTCCTCAATCACATCGCCGACCCACTTGGTGTTGGCCGTGACGTCGTTGAGCGACAGGCTCTGACCCTCGGCACCCTCGATACGCACGCGCACGCAGGGGGCCTTGGTGGCACCCACGAGCTCGACGTCGACGATGTCGACATCGTGCTGGGGAGCGACGGCCTCGAGCGCGTCGATGATCGCCTGCTCGGTCTTGGTCTTGACCATTGCGGCACCTCCATCCATACAAAAAAGAAGCGGGGCCGAAACCCCACTTCTTTCAATTACAACTTCATTTGCAAGCAAACTATACCAATAGCTGCGGAAACGTGCAAGCACCGTACGAATCTGCAGGTCAGCGTGCGCACAGCTTCTCCACAAGAATAGGACAATTGACTGCAAGCACTTGGTCGGGCACACGCAAGACGAGGGGCGACCCAGCCGGATCGCCCCTCGTCTTTAATGCGTCAGCTAAGCGCGCAGTGCTTACTTGACCACCAGGTTGACCAGCTTGCCGGGCACGCAGATGGCCTTGACGACCGTCTTGCCCTCGAGCCACTTGGCGACGGCGGCCTCGGCGGCAGCCTGCATATCCTCATTGGAGGCATCGCGGGCAACGTCGACGCGGCCGCGGACCTTGCCGAGCACCTGGACCACGATCTGCACCGTGTCCTCAACGGACTCGGCCAGGTCGAACTCGGGCCAGGCGGCGGTGTAGGCGTTGCCCTCGCAACCGAGGGCCTCGTGCCACAGCTCGTCGGCCCAGAACGGGCAGATGGGGGCAAGGACGCTCACGATATCCTTGGCCACGCCGTAGCACAGCGCCTTGTCACGGGAAGCGCCCTCGGTGGCGTTGAGGTAGGCGCTCGCCGCGTTGACGAGCTCCATGACGGCCGAGATGGCGGTGTTGAACTGGCCGCGATCGAAGTCCTCGGTGCACTTGGCGATGGTACGGTGACGCTCGCGATAGAGCTTCATCGCGACCTCGTCGAGCGCGGACTTGTCGAAGGCCACGTTGGCGTCGCCGGACTGGACGAGCTGCCAAACGATACGCCAGGCGCGCTTGATGAAGCGGTTGGCGCCCTCAACGGCCTTGGGATCCCAGTCGAAGTCCTTCTCGGGCGGGGCGATAAACAGGATCGCCAAACGCATGGTGTCGGCACCGTAGGGCTCGATGACCGAGCTCGGGGGCACGACGTTGCCCTTGGACTTGGACATGGTGTCGCCGTTCTCGTCCTTGACCATGCCCTGGCACAGCAGGTTGGTGAAGGGCTCGTCCACACTCAGCAGACCCAGGTCGCGCAGCGCCTTGGTAAAGAAACGGCTGTAGAGCAGATGCAGAATGGCGTGCTCGATGCCGCCGATGTAGTTATCGACGGGCATCCAACGGTCGGCGGCTTCCTTGGAGAAGGGCAGCTCGGTGTTGTGCGGGTCGGTATAGCGCAGGTAGTACCAGCTGGAGCAGGTAAAGGTGTCCATGGTATCGGTCTCGCGCTTGGCCGGGCGACCGCAGACCGGGCAGGTGGTCTCGTAGAACTCCTTGCACTCGGCGAGGGTTTCGCCGGCGCCCAGGTCCAGGTTCTCGGGCAGCGTCACCGGCAGCTGATCCTCGGGCACGGGCACGATGCCGCAGTGCTCGCAGTGGATGGCCGGGATGGGGTTGCCCCAATAGCGCTGGCGGCTGATGAGCCAGTCGCGCAAGCGGAACTCGACCTTACGACGACCGCAGCCCATGGCCTCGAGGTCGGCCACGATCGCAGCCTCGCCCTCGGAGTGCTTGCCGCCGCGCATACCGGTGTACTTGCCGGACTGGACCAGCGTGCCCTCGGCAGCATGGGCGCAATCCCAGTCGACGGTCTCGGCATGGAAGGTATCGATGGTCTCACCGTTAGCCTCGACGGCTGCGCGGTCGTCATCGTCCAGGATGATCGGCACGATCGGCAGGTCGTACTTGCGGGCGAACTCAAAGTCGCGCTGGTCGCCGCAGGGAACAGCCATGACGGCACCGGTGCCATAGTCGGCAACGACATAATCGGCAACCCACACGGGGACCTTCTCGCCGTTGACGGGGTTCACCACGTAGCGGCCGGTAAAGGCACCGTGCTTCTCGAGAGTGCCCTGGGCACGCTCGACGGCGGAGATATGCTTGGACTCCTCGACGATCTTGGTCACGGCCTCCTCGTACTCCGTGCCCTCGACGAGCTCGTGCAGATGAGCGTACTCGGGGGCCAGGACAAAGAAGGAGACACCGAAGAGCGTGTCGGCACGCGTGGTGAAGACGGTGATCTTGCCCTCGTCGCCCTCGATGGGCTCGCCATCCTTGTCGCACAGGGTAAAGTCGACCTCGGCGCCCTCGGAGCGACCGATCCAGTTAGCCTGCATCTGCTTGACGCGCTCAGGCCAGCCGGGGAGCTTCTCCAGATCGTCGAGCAGCTCCTGGGAGTACACGGTAATCTTGAAGTACCACTGCTCCAGGTCGCGCTTCTCGGGCTCGGTGCCGCAGCGCCAGCACTTACCCTCGGTGACCTGCTCGTTGGCCAGAACGGTCTTACAAGTGGGGCACCAGTTGACCGGGTTCTTCTTGCGATAGACCAGGCCCTTTTCCCACAACTTCTCAAAGATCCACTGGCCCCAGCGGTAATAATCGGGGCTGCAGGTCTTGACCATGCGATCCAGATCGTAGGAGAAACCCATGCGCTTCATCGTGGCGAGCGCCTGGTCCATGTTCTTATACGTCCAGGCGGCAGCCTGCGTGTTGTGCTTGATGGCGGCGTTCTCGGCAGGCAGGCCAAAGGCGTCAAAGCCGATGGGGTGCAGCACGTCAAAGCCGCGCATGCGGGCCTGACGGGCCATGGCATCGCCGATGGTATAGTTGCGCGCGTGGCCCATGTGCAGGTCGCCCGACGGATACGGGAACATCTCGAGCACGTACTTCTTGGGCTTGCTGTCGTCGGTGTCGACGGCAAAGAGGTTGGAATCCTCCCAGGCCTTCATCCACCTGGACTCAATGGCCTGCGCGTCATAGACAGGGATCTCATCCTTATGATCTGTGCAATCGCACATATCAGCTCCTTTAATCTTAGCTGGGGTCGGTCGGCTTAGCTTTATTCGCTACTGCGGACAGTCCTGCGCAAGACGAAGAGCACATTAAGTGCTCTTCTTTGCGTGCGGAACTTGTAGCGAACAAAGCTAAGCCGACCGACCCTAAGGTTAACTTGACTGATGATAGCAAATACGACAAGCGAGATGCCTGCGACTTGCAGGCATCTCGCTTTATCTAAATAACGTGGTTGAGGCTCAACCTTTATGTGCAGGTCTTATCTTATCGATACGTTACGCTCTGTTGGGAGTCCTTGACTACGACGTCGTGGGCTCCGCCTTCGACGATGGAGGTGGAGCTGACCAGGGTCAGGCGTGCCTTTTCCTGGAGCTCGGGGATCGAGAGGGCGCCGCAGTTGCACATCGTGGACTTGACCTTGTAGAGCGTGCCGCCCACGCCGTCCTTGAGGGAGCCGGCGTAGGGAACATAGGAGTCAACGCCCTCGACGAAGCTGAGCTTCGCGGCGCCGCCCAGGTCGTAGCGCTGCCAGTTGCGGGCACGCGCAGAACCCTCGCCCCAGTACTCCTTCATGTACTGACCGTTCACGTTGACGCGCTCGGTCGGGCTCTCGTCGAAGCGGGCGAAGTAACGGCCCAGCATCATAAAGTCGGCACCCATGGCAAGGGCGAGCGTCATGTGGTAGTCGTAGACGATACCGCCGTCGGAGCACACGGGCACGTAGACGCCAGTCTCCTCGTAGTACTCGTCGCGAGCGCGGCAGACGTCAATCAGCGCGGTGGCCTGGCCACGACCGATACCCTTGGTCTCGCGGGTAATGCAGATGGAACCGCCGCCGATACCGACCTTGATGAAGTCGGCACCGCAGTCGGCCAGGAAGCGGAAGCCCTCAGCGTCGACGACGTTGCCGGCACCGACCTTGACGTCCTCGCCGTAGTTGGCGCGGATCCACTCGATGGTGCGCTTCTGCCATTCGCTGAAGCCCTCGGAAGAGTCGATGCACAGGACATCGGCACCAGCCTCGATGAGCAGCGGCACGCGCTCGGCATAATCGCGGGTATTGATACCGGCGCCGACCATGTAGCGCTTGTCGTTATCGAGCAGCTCGTTGGGGTTGGTCTTGTGGCTGTCGTAGTCCTTGCGGAAGACGATGCCCATGAGGTGATCGTTGTCGTCAACGATGGGCAGGGCGTTGAGCTTGTTGTCCCAGATGACGTCGTTGGCAACCTTGAGGCTGATGTTCTTGTCGCCCACGATGAGCTGCTCACGCGGGGTCATGAACTCGGAGACCTTCTTCTGGTGGTCATCGCGGCTGGGACGATAGTCACGGCTGGTGACGATGCCCAGGAGCTTGCCCTTGGGGGTGCCGTCATCGGTAACCGGCATGGTGGAGTGACCGGTCTTCTCCTTGAGCTCGATGACCTGCTCCATGGTCATGTCGGGGGTCAGCGTGGAATCGGACTGAACAAAGCCGGCCTTGTGATCCTTAACGGCCTTAACCATAGCAGCCTCGGACTCGGGGGTCTGAGAACCGTAGATGAAGGACAGGCCACCCTCGGTAGCGAGCGCGACACCCATGTCGACGCCCGAGACGGACTGCATGATGGCGGAAACCATGGGGATGTTCAGGGTGATTGCCGGCTTCCCACCGCGCTTAAAGCGGGTTAGCGGCGTCTTAAGAGAGACGTTGTTGGGGATGCACTGCGAGGACGAATAGCCAGGGACCAGCAGATACTCCGAAAACGTGTGGGACTCACCGGGAAAGAACGTAGCCATGTTTCTCCTTTTTCCATGCGACCGGTCGGCTGCAGGCCTCATAGGACCCAGCCCAACCTTGGGCGCCCAATACTGGGGAAGTATCTTAACGCACTTTGACTGCTACAATGCATGATTTAAGAAGAGCACACGAGGGTTTGACGCAGGCTTTGCGTTTGCCCAGCAAACACTTTAGCGGGGAGACGTGGAGCGTATGAAGTACAAGACGACGGCAAAGTTGGTCATTCAAGCGTGCGACAAAGACCTGCCGGGCGTGTTCGGCCACGGCTGCGTCTTGCTGCTGCAGGGTATTGCCCACGAACACTCGCTCAACCGTGCCGCCAAGAGCATGGGCATGGCGTATTCCAAGGCATGGCGCATCGTAAACGAGGCTGAAGGGCAGCTGGGCTGCAAGCTCATCGAGCGCGACGGCGCCCGCGGATCCACCCTCACCCCCGCCGGCGAGCGAGCCATAGCGGTCTACGAGGAGCTGCAGACCGACATCAACAACGTCATCGCCACCAAAGCCAGCGACCTCATCGCCAGCATCAATGCAGAGTAGTCCTTTTGGGACTGAATTGTTGTCCACCGTGCCCTCGGATTGAGGCTCGTGCCACAAAACGGGCCCATCTACTACGTTTAGCTGAATACCCTCGACCATACCGGACATTATGAAAATAAAACCGCTGGTAGACAGCTTGGCAATTTTCGAAATAGGCGGGTATGGTCGACCCCTATGGCTTAAACGTAGTAAATAGGCCGTTTTCGTGACACACACCCCGATTAGTTACTTTCGGAGCGCGTTGTCCAGGGTGGACGCTACAACCAGGGGGTCGTCGGTACCGGCGAAGAGGCGAATGGTGCTCCCCTGCTTGCCGCGCGGAGCAGAGAGTCGCGTCGTTGCGCCGCCGGCGGGCGATGTGCGAAACTCCCCCGGCAAAGCATCGAACAAATCGCCCGCACTGCGCTCGATAAGGTCAAACTCAACTGCCGGACCAAAGCCGTGCTCGAGGATTCCAGTTGCAACCGCATGGTCGGGATGCGAGCTCAGTCCAGGATAGCGCACGGCGTGCACCATCTCATTGGCAGCCAAGTACTCGGCCAGCGCACGTGCGCGGTCGAAATGTGCCTGCATGCGGGCATCGAGCGAGTCCAGCCCGCGCTCCAGCACACCGGCCTCATCAGCAGGCAAATCAAGTTTGACCAAGCCACAGCTCTCAAGCAGAGCATGCGCGCACTCGGCAGCAGCATCCACACGATGGCGCTTGAGCTGCGAGCGCGCGACCGATATGGCAACCAACTTGTGCGGAGCCTCACCGGCGCACACGCGGTCAAGTGCCTCGAGCGACAGAACGGCACCCAAGCGCAACGGATCGCACCCAAAGACACCAGCCACGGTGCTATCCACCACGAGCAGCGCATGAGCCTCACGCGCGGCACGTCCTAACGCGCGCAGATCGGGCACGCGCAATCCAAACCCGCCAATAGAGTTGACGAACCACCACAGGTGCGGCCCCTCGACCTCAAACGAAGCATCAAAGCCCTCGGACGCAGCAGTAAACGCCGCAACCGACGGCTCCCCCACCATAGCCACGCCGCATCCATCAAAGCCGCGCGCAAACGCATCGGCAAAGTCATCGGCAAACACAACCAGGCGATCGCCGGGACGTACAACCCCCAACAGAGACAGCGCCGCCGGCACATGCGAGGCCGCAACCAATCGCGCCTCACGCGCGCCGGCCCTCAAAGCCCAGGCCTCTTCTAGCTGCTGTACGTCCACGCGGCACCGTCCCTTCATAAGCAAAAACCCACGATGCGGGTGTTCCCCGCATCGTGGGCAACGGCTGCAGTATAGCGCCGATAGGCAACGAATCGCCTAGATATCGAGCGTGTGATAGGTCACACTCGCACCCGAAGCGTCAACGGTCACGCCATAGGCCTCGGGATAGATGCGCGTCGAGAACACAAGCGCACCATCGTTCACAAACACCTCGACCGACGAGACATCGCCAACAATGCGCACGTTACGAACCTCGTCGACGGGCTCCCAACGCACGGTACGACCCTCTTTAAACCAATCGAATACCCAAACCCCTCTTAATCGCTTTGTTCCAAACGTCGTTAAGCCTCTTAGGCCAATTTGCAATAAAGAAAAGGCAGGTGCAGCATGCGCAAAATGAATCATTGTTCAGACGATCAATCTCATTGAGCAGAAGTTCAGAATGATTGATTCCCGCCACGGTCGCAGCTAAGTCAGCCAGAGGCTCATTTGCAATTGGCATCACCTGCTCATTAGTTAACCAAAGCGACCTCAGGGCATGGACGGCAATAATGCAAGCAAATGTAAAACCATCAATACGCCCAATATCCGCAAGCGAATCTCCCCTCCTGGCAACCCAGTCCTTATAAGATCGCTGACCAAAAATCACATTTGAAGGAACAAGGGCGTCATCCAGAGAGCGATACTTCAGGGGATCAAAATCACGATATGCTTCAACCGATGGATAGCTTAGATATAGTTGACCCATATCAGTACTATCGCAGTAATAGTCTTGCATTAGCTCAAGCCGCTTAAAATCGTGCCGATTGTCCTGAGGATCTAAGTCAAATATGAGCAAGGTGTCAGTAAAACTGGATTCGAGAAGCTCTGTCGCATCATCTTTATCCGGAAGAAGCTCGGCAACAAAGGACCTAAGATCAACGGCCTCAAAATCGCAACCGTATTCTTGAAAGAGCTTGTCTAGAAAGTCATGAACATTAATCTCGACATGAACAATTTGATGATCATCTGCGAGGCTAAAAGAATCAAACATGCGCTCCATCAGCTGCGGCTCGCGTTTAGTACCTTCGACAATGAGCAGGACGTTCTTTACGGACGCATTGTTCATGACTAGTCAAACTCTCCGGCACGGAGGAGCTTCTCAATGTTGTTGCCAAGCCTCAACTCGCGATCGGTGGAATCGGCCAAAGTTCGAATGCCCCCTTTTGCAGAGATTTGATAAACGCAGTCAGGCCTCATTACGCCATTCTTAACAAGCGAGGTATTGTGGGTCGAGCACAGAATCTGACACGATGCCTTTGAAGCAAAGAACTTCAAAAGGCTCTCTGCCATCTCAAAGTGACAAAAAGCGTCAAACTCATCTATGAACAAAAAACTGGCCGACTCGTTAAGCTCAAGCTCAGAGAACAACTTAACCAGGGTTCTTGTACCGCTAGAACATGCCTCGACAAACGGGATGCATCGAATAGGGTGATTGAAATACAGAACAGGCGAGCCGTCGGACTCTTTAATAACGATCAGAGACTCATCGACTCCAAAATTGCGAATAAATGACTCGAATTCCGCAACTTTGTTCTCGCGTATGATCTTGTCGATCACCCTTCTTGTTTCAAACCCTTTTAATCGAAAAAAGTCCATGCGAATCAGCCTCATGCGCGAGACAAATCGTCGCAACTCCGCCAAGACGCCTAAAACATTAGTTGGAAGACTGCTCGTTATATATGAAAGAAGGCTCAACGAAGTATCGGAGAATTCAAAATTGATCCCAGCAGCACCAATTCGTTCAAGATGGTTCTCTTCGAAAACGCCGCGTGCGTTATTGAAATCGAAAATGAGACTCTCATCAATCGATAGGCTCTCATGAAGCCAAGTAGTCGGAGAAGTCTTCTCATAGCTGTAATTGATTTCGCGACCGTCAAATTCAAAGACATAAGTGAACTGTGCCGTGCCTCGCCCACAATCAGCATTCAAAAACAGACGATCATCCTGGTCAGAATAATCGAATGCCTCTGGAAAGCCGAGTGTAATGTCGAATAAAGCTGAACCGAAATTCGATTTACCAGACGCATTTCTGCCGATCAAAAGTGCGGTTTTCACGGTTCCGTTTTTAACGTTATTTTCTGCAAACTGGTAATCACGAGAAGCAGCAAAATTAAATAAAACCCGAGTCGAAAAATTCCTATAGCCATCAACAGTAAAACGCTTAAGCATGAGAGTCTCCTATCTCTTGCCGTAATTATATTACGGCAAGAGATAGGAGACCTGCATCAATTACGTCACTGCGGGAAAAGTCGTGTAACCAAAGCCCATCCGAACCATGAAAACCTACTGCGAGAGCCGCTCAAACCAGAAGTATGCTGCAAATACTAGACATGCCGACCACACTGGAAAGCGGCAACGCTTCTACCAGCGGTTTCTTTTCATGAAAAAAGCGGTGTGCTCGAGGGTACCGAAATTTGCCGCATACTTCCGTTCGGCGTTTCCAAAAGTTTGGTGAAAACCTGAGATCGGTCGACCTAACCGCTGTTTAAAACTATCGTGACCTGCGGTTTTGTTGAGCACCTCCCTGGCGCCGCGCGGGCTATCGTGTTCTGCGACGGGCCGGACGCACAGAATCTGAGTGGCATCTTGGCTCATATCCTTCTCGCCATGCTGTACCTCCTTGGTCTCGGCCGCATGGACAGCCGGAACGCACCAGCGGGCGATGCCGATGAGAATATCGCGGTGCCGAACACCAATATTCTAGATGCGAGTGGACGGTTCTTAAGCGCAATATTGACGTTGTCGATGAGGGCGATTACTCACTTCTGCCCCACAAGCCCTCACCCACTCGTTCTTCAACGTGTTTATTATTACTCATGAGAGGCCTATCGTTATAAAGGACAGGTGTGCACACAAGCACACAAGCGAGAAACACCTAAGAGGTACCCGAGCTTGAAAGAAGCCCGAATACCCCTTAAGATAAAAGTGACTGGTCGCAGTCATTTATTTGTCAGGCCTTAGTCAGCCTCTAGGGCCTGACCACTAACGGTTCTTCACGTGAACCTTTTTGGTAGTACTCCCCACCTTTACCAGACGTCCGGTCTTGGTAACGCGGTATTTGGGGATAGTAATTGTCACGTACATTCCTTCACCTCCTTCGAAGAGATATCGCATTGCTTAGCGATGCTTCGCGATTTGGTGCTTGACCAAAGTCTTTGCTGCCAAAGACTTCTGCTTTGAGCTAGAGCTGGAGCTTGCAAGCTTTTTGGCAGCCGCACCGACTTTACCGCCGTGATGGACAGGCATACTTCCCTCCTTTCAACGAATCGCTACGAACATCTGTACCATAACGTATGAGGTTCTCAAAGTCAATTCAATATTTTATACGTTTGTCTCATTCTGTCTCATGTTATAATTCTCCTAGAAAGGAGAGGCCATGAAACGTGCCGATATAATTGATTTAATCCGCTTCCATTCAGAGGACAACGAAGTCGCTTTCAATGAAACCGCCTCGCGTATCGCCAAGGAATTCGAAGATACCGGCTATGGAGATCTCGCGGGCTATATAATGAGTCTTCTCGCTCAGACGAGGACATTTATACCTCAAACGCTTGAGCAGCCTTATGAGTACCTACAGCAGGTCGTTATAAACAACGATCCTCTACCCCTTCCCGAATGCATCTCCCAAGAAATACATGGACTGATAAACGCCCTAAACAGAAACATGGGAATCAATACCGTCCTTTTCTACGGCGCCCCTGGAACCGGTAAAACCGAAACAGTCAAACAGATCGCAAGAATACTGGGAAAGAAGCTTTTTTCTGTTGACTTCAATCTCATTATCGATAGCAAATTGGGCGAAACGTCCAAGAACATCAACAGGGTCTTTAGCGAGATCAAAGACACCGGCTCGGAATCTCTGTTTCTATTTGACGAAATCGATGCGCTCGCTCTCGATAGGATTGGGCAAAACGATGTTCGTGAAATGGGACGAGCGACAAGTTCTCTTCTTAAAGAGCTCGATGGGCTTGACGGTTGCGCAAACATAATTGCAACAACGAATCTTCACGACAAGCTTGACAAGGCACTCTTGCGCCGATTTGACGCACAAATTAACTTTGACAAATACAGCCATGAGGACTTGGCAGAAATAGCCCTGCTGATCATTAAGTCACAAAGCAAACGCTACGACTTCATAAAATATGATTCTCGGACTTTGAAAAAAATATTTGATACCTGTATCTCAATTCCCAATCCCGGAGAATTGAAGAACATCATAAAAACCTCAATCGCCTTTTCCGATCCAACCGTCGAGACCGACTATCTAACCAGGCTGTATCTCCAACTAAACGACATGGATAAGGTCGACATTGAAGTTCTAAGAAAACAGGGGTTTACGCTTCGGGAAATTGAAGCATTGACAGGAATATCCAGGAGCACCATCGCCAGAAACCTGAAAGGATAATCATGAATGATTTGCTTCGTCTCTCAGGTGCCTTCGAAACAAAGGGCGCGTCTGGGCCGGGAGCTCCGTCGCTTCCCGCAAAAGCTAAGGTCACTTCTACGAAAATCAAACGGCTAGGCACATCTCTAGAAACGCTCCTTGAAGAATGGAGTGGCGAATTATTAATTAAGAGCATACTTGTATCAATCGAATACAGGCAGATCGTCGCAAAGAGCAACAGAGTCCGACGTCTCCTCAAGGGCGGGATAGGCCAAGAACCCGAGGCAACCATTAGGGGCGCTCGCTATCTAGATATCGATACTCCCCGCGCAAGGCACGTAATGACTCATTACGTGCCTAAAGAGACTATAATTTCAACGATAAATGAGCTGAGGGAAGCTGCCCGCATTGTGGATAACCACTTCTCAGGATCCATTGACAAGAACAAATTGAGCAGTCTTTGGGATGAAAAGGATTCAGTTGAATCAAAAAAATGGAAACGAGACTACTCGACCATTATCAGTAAAAGCGCCTTTTCTCAGCTAATACGAGACTGCCACTATGTCGAGAAAATATATATTAGCGATGCACCCACCGTTCATACCAAGACAACGTCGACGGCTCCAACGAACTCGTTAGTAACTCTTTACCGAACAGAAGTTGATATCAAAACACTGCTGCAAAAACTCGATCTCAACGTTGCCGCAGCCGATATCCTCGATAACACCGTACAACTTTCAGAAGAGCAATACTACGAGCTAACAAGCAAGGCTCCATACCTTGTAGCAATGAGCATAAACGATTTATCCTCCTATACCCCAATACGGGCCAGCTCTGAAACGGTAATGCGGGAAAGCAATCTACCGCTATTTCCTTCAACCGAACCCGTGATCGGTGTTATCGATACTGCGTACGAACAAAAAAGTTTGCCTTACTTCCACAATTGGGTTGAATACAAGTCGATGCTCCCGGAGGATGTTGAAATAAGACCTTCCGACACCTCTCATGGGACATCTGTCGATTCACTAATTATCGATGGACCGAGATGCAACCCATGGCTGGAAGACGGATGCGGCAATTTTAGGGTCAAGCATTTTGGAGTAGCAACTGGCGGAAACTACAGCTCATTCACCATTATGACGATGCTGCGTAAAATTTTGAGTGAAAACCCAGGCATCAAGGTTTGGAATCTGTCTCTTGGATCTGATGAATCCATCGACCACAATTCAATATCACCCGAAGCCGCCCTACTGGATAAATTGCAGGCAGAATATGATGTTCTGTTTGTCGTTGCCGGCACAAACAATCACGATGGCTCAACAGATCGAATAGGGTCTCCAGCGGACTCCATCAACGCTCTCGTAGTCAACTCGGTAAGGCGTGATAAAACTCCCGCTTCATATACTCGGAGAGGTCCTGTGCTCCATTTTCAGCATAAGCCCGATGTTTCATACTATGGTGGAGATATAGACGAACCGCTCAACTGCTATGGGAGCGACAGACCAAAAAAGGAAATGGGCACATCCCTCGCAGCGCCCCTTGTCGCAAGAAAAGCAGCTTATCTCATCTACAAAATGCACCTTAGCTGCGAGTCAGCGAAGGCACTCTTGATCGATTCGTCAAAATCTTGGAATCAGCCTTCGGATATGAACTCTCTTGGCTATGGAGTAGTGCCGATTCATATTAACGATGTAATTAAAAGCAGAAACGATGAAATTAAGTTCCTCATTACGGGAACCGTCACCGATTACGAAACATACAACTACAAGATACCGATTCCAGCCGTCAGAAACACTCATCCTTCTGTCGCACGGGCAACCCTTTGTTACTTTCCAAAATGCAATCGCGATCAAGGCGTTGACTATACCTGCACGGAGCTTGATTTACATTTTGGAAGGTTGAACAAAGGCAAGCTCAGTTCCCTCAAAGCAAACACGCAGGGAGAGAAAGAAGACTACACTGACGAAGAAACTGCCAGAAAGAGCCTTCAGAAGTGGGACAATACGAAGTCAATATCTGACTCCCTAACCAATCGAAGCAGGCCAAAAAAGGCTTATGAAAACCCTCTCTGGGGTTTGAAGATACGCAAGACCTCACGATATCAAGATGGGTCCCATGAACCGCAAAGGTTTGCCGTCGTAATCACCGTTCGCGAGCTCGACGGAGTCAATCGCATCGACTCTTTCATTCAGCAGTGCAACGCACTGGGCTGGCAGGTCAACCGCATTAGAGTCGAAAACGAGCTTAATATTTATGAGGAGAGCCAGGTTGAAGTTGATTTTGAATAAACTCCTTTCATAAATTAGTCAACTAGTTATGTGGCCAACCGAGGTTGATTGCCGTATCTTGGTTGGCCAGTTCTAGCCATTTCGTTGCTAATTTGTACGTATACACCAGAAGTAATTACTTTTAAATTGCCAGTCAAATGCGGCCAGCCTCATCCCCTACAGCCGCAACATAAAGCACGATGCGTCATCGTGCAGCTTAAGCCGTGGATAATGATCAAAGTCTGGGTCCAGGTTTTCTTCAGCGCGCAGACGTACAAGGAGCTCATCAAACGACTCGCGAGTCGCCGTAGCGAGAAACGCCGCAGGATCGGCCAACCCAAACAGATCAAATGCGCGCTCCAGCCCGTCGGACATAGCGCAAACATAATCAACATCCTCGACAGGATACTGCATCACATTGAGATGCTCCAAGGCAACCCCAGACGGATCAAGAATCCAATAGCCATCGGGCTTATTCTTGAGCTGACGGTTCGCAAGCAATATATCGTTGACGGCAGCACGCTTCTGCACCCCAGTCATTGCTCTGCCACGCGAGCGATCGACCATCACGTCCACTGCTGTTTGGTCGAGCTCCGCAATCCGCTCATCAGACATAGTCACGAGCGAGCCGTCTTTAAAACCGATGAACGCTGGAGAGTCACCTAGGGAGACAATATCGACCAAATCGCCTGAAACAGAGACCACCACCAACGTGGAGGAGGGAAACAGTTCCTCGTTGTCCGTCAAACCGTGTTTGCCGATAAAGTCACACGAATCTTCCACCGCGAGGCGTATGGAATCGACAATTCCACGAGACATGTCTAAATACTCACAAATGCGGACGCCAACAAAATGACTGAACCACTGAGCGTCCGAACCAGAATGATGCGGCAGCACACGCGTGCCGGTGATGCCAGAGGCTCCATCGAGTAGCACAGCATATGTCGACCCAACTGCAACGTAATCTTCATTAACCTGATTACCTATAGCAGAGCAGAAAAACTTGGCCTTGAACATGGAATCACCGCTTTCGGTAAACTGGCAAGCAAACGCAAAGCCATATCATCACTATCTAAGCCTGAGCAGACTTCAGGAATTTCGCCTTTGCTTTCTGATTACCATTGAACACAGTATCAACAAGAGATTGACGTGCAGATTTGCTCATATGAGGATGCTCGACAATATATCCAGCAGACAAAACCGTAATCGCCACAATAAAAGGCCACGCGACATGCTCCCGCGCAGTCTTAATGGATTTCTTTGCTACGTTGCAAAACTCCTTCTCGGAGTTCGACCGCAGATATAGCGCGAGCATAAATAGCGAGTAAAAATCGCTTTCGTCAATAATCTTGGAGAAACCCAGAACACTAAGAGGTCCACAGGCATTAGACGCTACCGTGTCCAGCTGTCCGATACAACCCGACAGCGCTACCATAGATAATAACTTTCTAATTTTTGGCCTAGCCTCTTCCGGAGAATCTAGCTGGCCAACAACATCTTCGACCATTTCGTCATAGGAATCATCAACCGCTTCTAAAAGCAAATTGAGAGCAGCGCCAGTTGCGTAGTAGATTTGTTCTCTAACAGTCGCCTTAAGCGGCTCCTTTAGTTTTACCTGCTGTCGATTAAGGCAACGTCCCGCAATAGCAACATATTTCAAAGCAATAATTGCCGACTGAAAGGCACTCCTCGTTTCAGGAACCTCATATTCATAAACGCCAGCATAACTAACCCTTTCAATGGCTTCACAATTTCTTTTCTCTATCTCATCAGTTACGCTGCGAATGGCACCCGCACCTTCTTGAGAGGGCGGAGCAATCTTAATGCCTTCCAACCCACTCAAACATTTATAGGTTTTTCCCTGATTAAAAATGACATCTGAACTATCCACGGCATCCGATGCCTTTTCGACTAGTTTTTGGGTTAGCCTGGGAATGAATCGAGTTCCCTCAAGCAAAACGAGTATCTCTTCATTTATGGAAAAATCAAGTTCATCCAAAAGGCGCAGTACATAGGATTCTCCCTTGTCCACGTCCTCGTCAAACTCAAGATCAATTGCCTGAGCAACAAAATAGGCATGCAGACTTCTCGAGGCAAAAGAGTAGTTAAAGCCATTGTCTTCAACTAGGAGCACGCCAGACTGGACAGAAGCATCCATGATTATTTTTGGAGTTATAGGGATACCGTATTCACTCAGGTAGTTTTCAGCCACTTCAGAGAATGTCATACTCGAGAAAACAGTCGTTCGATCAGAGTGAATTTTAAGAGCCAGTTTCTTCAAAACGGTAATAACCGCATCCGCCAATATATCGAGCATCTGATTCTCGCCATCTGATATGACATTACATATCTTTCTTTTGACGTTTGAATTCATAATTGACGTAAACGGCAAGTCACCCTTGATAAAAGACGCACCGGAATCATAAATGTAAAAATCAATATATTGATTGATGAAGGGCGGAGTCATATCAAACAATTGAAAATGAGAGCCAACAGCTTTATCAACAATGGCAATAAGCTCATCTACCTGTGCATCGGAAAGCCCAGTACCCTTACATCTCTTTTGAATTAACTCGTCTCTTTTATTTTTCGTCCAAGGACAGATAAGCAGATGTCGAAAATCGACCTCGACTGTTTCGTCCAACTCAAACGTAAAACTATTAGCAGTAATTAAAACAATATTGCCGGCAGTCTTGAGCATCGATTTAATGACATCGGATTTT
This sequence comes from uncultured Collinsella sp., assembly GCA_902466395.1. Lineage (GTDB taxonomy): Bacteria > Actinomycetota > Coriobacteriia > Coriobacteriales > Coriobacteriaceae > Collinsella. The sequence goes on along the minus strand of CABQQR010000018.1, from coordinate 2,263 downwards.
TTAGCTTTTCTCTTCAGAGAATCGAAGTCATCAACGAGCAAAAGAACTTTTTCACGAGGAATCCGTCCAAACAGTTCAACAGCTTCCCGAGTATCACCATACTGATCCTTGATAATGGATGACAGCGTTCGTGAAATGGAACCAGTTGAATAATCGGGAGTCAACAATAGAGGCGAATAGCCCATCGCCAACGACTCGCGGTATATGGCTTTAAGTAAAGAGCTCTTGCCCGCACGAATATCACTATGGATTTCAAGCGTTTTAACATCAAGCAGGAACTCCATAAAAGAATGGATATCAGATATTAACTTTTGGTCATTAATTCTTAGTTCACCATCTTTTGTGCCAGTTGCGATCTCTTCTTTCAAAGAAGGAAACACAAATGAGTCCTTAAATGATTCGCTTGAATTATCTTCAGTTTCAAAAAGCTCGTTCACAAAATCTGAGCGCGGTCTGAAGTACGATTTTGATTTTATATAACGCCGATAAGAGTGGGCCTCATCGAGAAGCGTGTGAATTTGTGCAGAGGCTTCCCAGCCATAGACCCTTTCCGCAAATTCATAGCTGCCAAACTCTCCAAAGCGAATTAGTAGCATTTTATAGGAGCTCTGGTCATCATCGCAAAGTGAATAGGTTCCTCCTCGCACGACAACACAGGACTCACCTGACAAACCACCTACGCAGCGGCTTTGTCCCATATGCTCATGTCCCGTAAACGCAAAGTCAAAGCAGTTGGCAAGCATATTCTCCAGGCTAATACGCTCATTATCGCGGAACCACTCTGGACCATGATGCGAAGCAAAAATATGAAGGCCTGTGTCCAGTGTGTTATCAAGTAGAGCGCGCTCAGGGTTTCTCAATACGTGAAACCCTTTATCATCACCATCAAGAGTAGATAAGGGGGCGCTATTAAAACCAGATACCGAGACTTGTGTCCCCTCAACCTCAAAAACAATTGGCTGTGGCTGACCTAAAACAAATTCGTTGTTATACTTGCTGGCAAACTCATAAAATGATGCCATATAGTCGAGATCCAGATCGTACTGCTCGCCAGAAAAGTACTCAATAGACTTACACGGGCCATGCAAATCATGATTTCCCGGCAATATATAAACTTTCAATTGGTATTCAGGTTGGTTCAGTTGTTCAATCAGATAGTCAAAGAACATAGCCGCTGATTGATATTCGCTTTCCTTGCCAGTTCGGGCAACATCACCAGTAACAAGCAGCAATACGGTCCCAGACTTAATACTCTTTTTAATAGTCACGAGGATATCGTCTACCCGTTTTTGATAATTGCCCTGAAGTTCTTTGAAATGAAAGTCCGTAAGCTGGACAATACAAAGCTGAGGATCAAAATCACGGCAATCCACTGCGCGACCTCCGAAATACTACTCCGTCGAATATATTGATTCTACCTACACACGCCGCTCACTTACCAGGCATTAAAGAAACAATTAAAGGGACGGCTCCATACAAGGCAATCGGAATAAAGGCGAAAACGATACCAAAGATAATCAAGCGACGACACAGCTTTTCGTCCCGCCCCGAAATGAGGGAAAACACCGCAAATACCATAATCAATAGTCCAAACAAAGAGCATGCAAGAAACGCAAGCTCGAAAAACTTCAGCAATGATTGTGAAGTAATAGACGCCATGGTAAAAACCACAGAAAGCACGGCGGAAAATAGACCAACAATTTCAACGTTACTTGACACACTTGCTTTTACGTTTTCAATTTCTATAGAAGCACGGTCAGCAATTCTCTTATTCGACGACAGAAAGACTGCACGTAATCGAGCGGCTTCAATATCGGCGAGATGCTTTGGATATTCAGGGGAAGTCGGATGCAGCAAAGACCCGGCTTTGTCAAAATCAATGTATGCTTTATTCAAATCCCCCTTCAACGCATTAAGTCGAGCCCTTTTAACACGGTATTTTGGATAAGATGAATCCAAACTAATTGCACGGTCGACAAACTCAATCGCCTCATCAAGATAAGCCGCATCTACCTCTACCCCGCTCTCCATAAGTGAGGCAACAATATGGGCATATACGTGCAGGCATGATGGCCTATCCGGGAACTGAGAACAAAGAGTATTCGCATCTTCTAGCAACTCGGCATGAGATTTACCAAGAGGATTACAAAACTCATAGCAGCTAAGATATACAAGCTTGAAATCGATGTTATCTTCGAATCGGGTGATGCATAATTTCTTTCGCAAATTGACAACCGCATAGCGGAACACGGCCCGCGCCCCG
>CABQQR010000017.1:0-57434 GCA_902466395.1 uncultured Collinsella sp. | reverse complement strand
GCGCAACGCGTTGCGCTGAGTCCTGAGGCTGTTGCAATGAAAATGAGAATCAAGGGTTTAAACAAATAATGCTACCTTTTGCAGTTTTTCAAACAATTCTGCTGTATTTGCAGCTATACTCCATAACTGTCGTGTAGGAATTACGTAGACAAAAAGGAGGTTATGTGATGGTAAGTATTGTTCTTGCTAGCCATGGTGACTTGGCGGCTGGAATCAAGCAGACGGGCTCGATGGTCTTTGGCGATCAGCCGTCTGTAGCCGTGGTCTCGCTCGAGCCGAGCATGGGCCCCGACGACTTCCGAGCCAAGGTCGAGGAAGCAGTCGCTTCCTTCGAGGACCAGGAGCAGGTGCTCTTCCTCGTTGATCTGTGGGGCGGCACGCCCTTCAACCAGATCAGCGGTCTCATCGAGGGCCACGATTCCTGGGCTATCGTCACCGGTGTCAACCTGCCTATGCTCATCGAGGCATATTCGCAGCGCTTTGACGCAAAGAACACTGCACATGCGATCGCAAAACATCTCGTGACTGAGGCTAAGGCCGGCGTGCGCGTCAAGCCCGAGTCTCTGGAGCCCGAGGAGAAGAAGCCGGCTGCGGCCGCCGCTGCTCCTGCGGGTGCCATTCCTCCGGGAACGGTGATCGGCGACGGACACATCAAGATCGCCCACGTCCGTATCGACACGCGCCTGCTGCATGGTCAGGTGGCCACCACGTGGACCAAGCAGATCAACCCCAACCGCATCATCGTGGTCTCCGACGGCGTTGCTCACGACGAGCTCCGCAAGACCATGATCGAGCAGGCTGCCCCTCCGGGAGTCCACGCCAACGTCGTGCCCATCAAGAAGATGGCCGAGGTCGTCAAGGACACGCGCTTTGGCGACACCAAGGCGATGCTGCTGTTCGAGAACCCGCAGGATCTGCTCAGGGCCATCGAGGCCGGCGTCGACATCAAGGAAGCCAACATCGGTTCCATGGCCCACTCCAAGGGCAAGGTCGTCGTCACCAACGCTGTCGCTATGGGCGATGACGACGTCAAGACTATCGAGGCTCTCAAGGCCAAGGGCGTCAAGTTCGAGGTCCGCAAGGTTCCTTCGGATTCCTCCGAGGATCTCGACGCCATGTTGAAGAAAGCAAAGGCCGAACTGGCCGCTCAAGCATAGTAAAGGAGGGTCCGATACATGTCTGCAATCACTATTCTGCTTGTTGCGATTGTCGCGTTGCTTGCCGGTATGGAAGGCATCCTGGATGAGTTCCAGTTCCATCAGCCGCTCGTGGCATGCACGCTTATCGGTCTCGTAACCGGTCACCTTCAGGAGGGCATCCTCCTGGGCGGTTCGCTCCAGATGATGGCCCTTGGCTGGGCTAACGTCGGCGCCGCCGTCGCGCCTGACGCCGCTCTGGCCTCGGTCGCTTCTTCGATCATCATGGTGCTCGCCCTCAACGGTGGCGCCACCGATTCGGCCAAGGCCGTTACCGCCGCCATCGCCGTCGCCGTCCCGCTGTCGGTCGCTGGTCTGTTCCTGACCATGATCTGCCGTACCCTGGCTACCGCTATGGTTCACGGCATGGACGCCTGCGCCGAGAAGGGCGACTTCGCCGGCATCGAGCGTTGGCAGTACGCCGGCATCCTCATGCAGGGTGTTCGTATCGCCATCCCGGCAGTACTTCTGTGCATCATCCCGGCCGAGGCCGTTACCAACGCGCTTAACGCTATGCCCGATTGGCTGTCCGGCGGCATGGCTGTCGGCGGCGGCATGGTCGCTTCCGTCGGTTACGCCATGGTCATCAACATGATGGCCACCAAGGAGACCTGGCCGTTCTTCATCCTCGGCTTTGTCCTTGCTGCCATCCCTCAGCTCACGCTGATCGCCCTTGGCCTCATCGGCATCTCCCTTGCCCTCATCTACCTTGGCCTTAAGGATCTGGCCAAGCAGGGTGGCGGCATGGGCGGTGGCTCCGGTGACCCGCTCGGCGACATTCTGAACGATTACGAGTAGGAGGGGAGTGATACATATGGCAGAGAACAAGATTCAGCTCACCAAGGCTGACCGTAAGAAGGTTTGCTTCCGTCATCAGTTCCTTCAGGGCTCGTGGAACTACGAGCGCATGCAGAACGGTGGCTGGTGCTTCGCAATGATCCCTGCGATCAAGAAGCTCTACACCAGCAAGGATGACCAGATTGCCGCTCTTAAGCGCCACCTGGAGTTCTATAACACCCACCCCTATGTTTCCGCCCCCGTCATTGGCGTTACCCTCGCCCTCGAGGAGGAGCGCGCCAACGGTGCTCCGATTGACGACGTCGCCATTCAGGGCGTCAAGGTCGGTATGATGGGCCCGCTCGCCGGCGTCGGCGACCCCGCCTTCTGGTTCACCCTTCGCCCGATTCTGGGCGCACTGGGCGCTTCCCTGGCCCTGTCCGGCAGCATCGCCGGTCCGCTGCTGTTCTTCTTCGCGTGGAACATCATCCGTTACGCCTTCCTGTGGTACACGCAGGAGTTTGGCTACAAGGTCGGCTCCTCCATCGCCAAGGACCTCTCCGGTGGTCTGATGGGCAAGGTCACCGAGGGTGCTTCCATCCTGGGTATGTTCATCATCGGCGCCCTGGTCGAGCGCTGGGTGTCCATCTCCTTCACCCCGGTCGTCTCCAAGGTCACGCAGTCCGCTGGCGCCTATATCGACTGGGCCAACCTGCCCGCCGGTTCTGAGGGCATCAAGCAGGCATTGACGATGTACAGCTCTGTCGGTGCCAACGCACTCGACCCGGTGAAGGTCACCACGCTTCAGGCCAACCTCGATCAGCTCATCCCCGGCCTTGCCGCCGTGTGCCTGACCCTTCTGGTCTGCAAGCTCCTCAAGAAGAAGGTCAGCCCGATCGTCATCATCCTGGCTCTCTTCGCCGTCGGCATCATCGGTCGCGTCTGCGGCTTCATGTAAGCACGCTTCGGTTTAAGACCGAGATTTGCTAGACAAGGGCTTTTAAGCCATTGAAACGGACCGCACCCGGTGGGTACACTGGATGCGGTCCGATTGTTTTTATTGGAGGGCGAGGCGCGTATGGCGCAATCTCAGAACAGCACGGTCGATCTGGCAACGCCGGCAACCTGCCTGATGGGGCTTACCAGTCACGGTAACGTCATGGTGGGCAATAAGGCGTTTGAGTACTATAACGAGCGTAATCCCGAGGACTATATTCAGATCCCGTGGGACGAGGTCGACTATATTGCCGCCGAGGTTTTGCGCGGCACCAAGAAGATCACGCGTTTTGCCATCTTTACCAAAGAGAATGGCCACTTTACGTTTTCGACGCGCAATGACAAGGAAACGCTTCGCGCGGTGCGTAAGTACATTGACGAGGACAAGCTCGTTCGTTCGCCCGATTTTATTGACGTGACCGCCAAGGGCGCCAAGAGCATCCCCTCTGTCATCAAGAACCTTTTCCGCAAAGGCAACTAGTCATTAAAGAGCGCCCCCTCAAAGTGGGGCGCAGTCTCCCATGTGGCTCGATCGGGAAAGTGCATCCCAGTTCGAGCGTCGATTCCGGGATGTAGTTTCCGGAACGGGGTCGTTTGGGAAACCGTGTCCCGTTTCGAGTCGAAATTGTGGGTCACAGTTTCCTAGCAAGGTCTCATGGGGAAAGTCTGACCCAGAATTTGCCTGGATAGTGGGACGCACTTTCCGGAGGGCTGTTCCACCGCAACTTCGAAGAGTGGGTATACGCTGCATTACAGCGGCGTAAATCTGCTACACTAATACAACATGCCTCCGTAGCTCAGGGGATAGAGCACCGCTCTCCTAAAGCGGGTGTCGACGGTTCGAATCCGCCCGGGGGCACCAGAGATTTGCCGAGCCCGGTACCACCACGGTGCCGGGCTCTTCTGGTCTAAGGGCAGGATTCGGACCGTCGACACCCGCGTCACTCATTTCCCCGCGGGGGGAGTTTTCGAATCCGCCCGGGGGCACCAGAGGAATATCGAGCCCGGTACCGCTACGGTGCCGGGCTCTTCTGGTTCATGCCATGTCAAAAACGAAGCGCCCGCTTGCTGGGGGAGCAAGCGGGCGCCTGCGAGTGAATATGTTTGCGGCGAGAGCCGTAATGGGCGGTGGGGTGGCGACTAGTTGACCGTACCGGAATCGTCGCCCGTGCCCGAGCCCGAACCCGAACCCGAGCCAGAAAGTGCGACCGTCAGCGTAATCGTGCTGTCGGTAGACTGCTTGCCGGTGGGGGAGACGCCCGTAACGGTGGCGTTTTCGTTGCCGCTCACGGGGTTACCGTTCTGATCGCAGAATGCGATGTTGTAGAACCCGGCGTTGTTGAGCGCGGTAACGGCGGCGGAGATGCTCTTGCCGTACAGGTTGCCCGGAACGCTGGCTTTGCCGGACTTCTTGGCAATGACGACGGTAATCGTGGCGCCAGGCTTCTGCTTGCCGCTGGGGTTCCAGCTAATCACGGTGCCCTCGGTAACCGAATCGTTCTCCTGGTAGCTCACGTCGACGCCAAAGCCTGCCATATCGAGGGCGTTGCGCGCCTGGGCCTCGGTCATGTCGGTCAGATCGGGGACGGAGGTGGTGTCAGGACCGCTGGAGACCTTGTACGAGATGGTCGTGCCCTTCTCGACTTCCTTACCGGGTTCGGTGCCCTGCTCAAAGACCTGGCCCTCATCGGCCTCGTTGGCCTCCTCGGAGGCGTTGCCCTTCAGGCCAACGCTTGCCAGCGCGGCTTCTGCCTGGTCCTTGGTCAGGCCGACAAGCCGGGGAACCTCAACCTTCTCGGAGGGCTTGGGGCCCTTGGAGATTACCAGGTTCACCTTGGTGCCCTTGGCCTTCTTGGTTTTGCCGTTGGGCGTCTGCTCGGCGACCTTGCCCTCGTCGATATCGTCGTTGTAGCTTTGGTCGATGGTGCCGACCTCGAGGCCGGCTTCCTTGATCTGCTCGACGGCAGTCTGCTGGTCCTTGCCCAGCACATCGGGCACGGTGACCTGCTCGCCGCCAAAGAGTCCTGTGGCAAAGGCCACCACGATACCGATGACGGCAACGGCTGCCACCACGGCGGCGATGATCTTGTTCTTGTTGGATTTGGGCTTTTCGACCTCGTAGGAGCCGGTGGAGCCCGAAACCGAGCTACGGGCGGTATTCTGGCCGCTCACGCCCGAGACGGGACGCACCATGGCGCGCGTCTGATCGGAAAGCTCGCGAGTCTTGGTGGCGCCCAGCTCACCGGGGGCACCGATGATGCGCGTGGGCTCCGAGATGTTGACGGCACGGCCCGATAGGTAGCTGTTGAGCACCTGACGCAGCTCGTCGGCGGTCTGGAAGCGGTTTGCCGGATCCTTCTCCATGCACTTGAGGATGATGCGCTCAAGGTCGGCGTCGACACCGGAGTTGATCTGGCTTGGCGGAATAGGCAGCTCGTTGACCTGCTTGAGTGCGACCGAGATAGCGTCGTCACCGTCAAAGGGAACGCGGCCGGTGGCGCACTCGTACATCACGACGCCCAGCGAGTAGATATCCGAGGTGGGGCCGAGGTCCTGACCGCGGGTCTGCTCGGGGCTGACGTAGTGGGCAGTTCCCAGCACGTTGTTGTCTTGCGTGAGGTGGCTGTTCTTGGCGCGCGCGATGCCAAAGTCCATGACCTTGATGTTGCCGTCGGGCAGCACCATGATGTTCTGCGGCTTAATGTCGCGGTGGATGATCTCGTGCTTGTGGGCGACCGAGAGTGCAGAGCTGATCTGCGATCCGATCTGGGCGACCTTCTTGGGGTCGAGGGCGCCGTGGCTCTTGATGCCGCTCTTAAGGTCAGTGCCGCGCAGGTACTCCATGACGATGTAATAGGTGTCGCCGTCCTTGCCCCAATCGTAGACGCCCACGATATAGGGGGAGGAGAGACCGGCTGCTGCCTGGGCCTCCTGCTTAAAGCGTGCGGCGAAGGTTGCGTCACCGGCATACTGCGGCAGCATGATCTTGACGGCTACCGTGCGGTCGAGGACCTGGTCCTGTGCACGGTAGACGGTCGCCATGCCGCCTGTTCCCACCTTATCCTTGAGGAGGTATCTTCCCCCGAGGACCCTCTGTTCCATTCCTGCTCCTAACATAACTATTCGCTCAACGATGTGTGTAGTACCTACGATGTGGCCGCTGGGGCCGTGTGGCGCGTTGCCGCTAACTCTTCGGCCGCGGCGCGCCTCGGGTGTCCGATTCGATCATGGGCATCACGCTCCCTGTGCGGCGAGCGCCGCGGTCAGGACGATGCCGGCGATCTTGGCGGCCTTGACGTCATGCTTGTCGTAATCCTCTAAGGCCACCGAGATAGCGACCGTGGGTGAATCGTAAGGTGCAAAGCCAACGAACATCGAGTTGACGTTGGTGCCGCCGGTTTCGGCCGAGCCGGTCTTGCCGGCGACCTTGACGCCGGGGATTTGGGCATCGGTGCCGGTGCCGGACTGGACGACGGCAAGCATGGCCTGCTTGACCTGGTCGGCCGTGGCGGAGCTGACGGCCTGACCCAGCGAGCGGGACTGCGTGGTCTTGACCACAGTTCCGTCCGGGGCGAGTACCTGGGCTACAAAGTACGGGTCCATGACCACGCCACTGTTAGCGATGGCGGCGGCAATCACGGCGTTTTGCATGACGGTGGTCTGCGGGCCGGGCGTGTGGTCCATGCCGACAGGCTGGCCGGCGCCGGCCCAAGCGGTCTCCCACTCGGTCATGAGCGACGGGTCTGCCATGATGGAGGCCGCGGAGGTCAGGTCCTGGCCGAGCTTTTGGCCGTAGCCAAAGGCGTTGGCAAACTGCACGAGCGTGTTTGCGCCAACTTCGTTTGCCACCTGGCCAAAGACGACGTTGGAGGACACGGCAAAGGCCTGCTGCAGGCTGATGGTGCCGTAGCTCTCGTTGGCAGAGTTGGTGACCGGTGCGTTGCCGATGTCCATGGAGCCGGGCGCCTGGTAGGTGCTGGTAAGGCTGGCGGTGCCGGTCTCGAGTGCCGCGGAAAGCGTAACGACCTTAAACGTGGAGCCCGGCGTGTACAGCGCGTCCATGGCGCGATTGTACATAGAGCCGTCCTCGCCGCCGCCAGCCTGCAGTAGGGCGTCGATGTTGGTGTTGTCGTAGGTGGGCGAGCTGGCACATGCGAGCACCGCGCCGGTACGCGGGTCGATGACCACTACAGCGCCCTTAAAGCCCTTGAGTGCCTGCTCGGCCGCCGTCTGGATGCGCGAGTCGATGGTGAGCTTGGCGGTGTTGCCCGGCTGGGTCTGGCCCGCGAGCGACGCGATGGCGTTGTTCCAGCTGGAGTAGTCCTTAGAACCGGTGAGCGTGTCGTTCATGACGCTCTCGATGGCGGTGGTGCCATACTGCTGGCTCACGTAGCCAACCACGTGCGCTGCCAGGTTACCGTTGGGGTAGGAGCGTACGTAGGTGCCGTCCTCCTGCTGCAGCGACTCGGCCAGCGTCACGCCGTCGGACGTGATGATGGAGCCGCGCTGGATGTACTTGGAGCGGGCGATGGTGTGGTTGTTGGTCGGCATGTCCTGATAGTCCTTGGCCTTAATGACCTGGACATAGGTGAGGTTGCCGATAAGGATGGCGAACAGCGCCGTAAAGGCGAGCACCGCACGGGTTAGACGGTTGGCGAGCGCAACGCGGCCGAGCACACCGGATTCAGGCGTGTCGAGCAGGCGACGGCGCATGCGCGAGCCGACGGAATGGCTGCCGCTGCCGTAGGAAGACGAGGTGGCAAAGCGCGTGCCCGTCGGGGCGGCGGCAGATGCGACCTGATCATCGGTGATGGCGGCCATGGTGCCGGTGCCGGTAAGCTCGGCCTCGCGTCCGGTCGCCTCGTCACCGGCGCGCAGCAGGAGCGCGACGATGATAAAGCTTGCCAGCAGCGAGGAACCGCCCTGGCTCATAAAGGGTAGGGTGACGCCGGTCAGCGGGATCAGGCGGGTAACGCCGCCCACGATTAAAAAGGCCTGGAAGCTGATGGCGGCCGTAAGGCCCGTGGCGCTAAAGGCGGCGAGGTCGGATTTAGCGCGGGCAGCCGTGGTGAGGCCACGCACGGCAAAGAGCATAAACAGGATGAGCACGGCGCCGCCGCCCAAAAGGCCCATCTCCTCGCCGATGGCCGAGAAGATAAAGTCGGACTCGACGACAGGGATGTTGTTGGCCATGCCGTTGCCGATACCAACACCGACCAGGCCGCCATCGGCAAGCGAGAAGAGCGACTGGACGATCTGGTAGCCCTGGCCCTGGGCGTCCTTAAACGGATCGACCCAAACCTGGAAACGCACCTGAACGTGAGACAGGAACTTGTAGGCGCCCACGGCTCCAACGGCTAAGAGCGCAAGGCCGATAACGACATACGAGAATCGTCCCGTGGCAACGTAGAGCATCAGCAAGAAGATGGTGTAGAACAGCACGGCCGAACCCAGATCGCGTTCGAAGACGACGACGAGCAGGCACACACCCCACACGGCAAACAGCGGCAGCAGCAGTCGCAGGCGAGGGATCTTAAAGCCCAGGATCTTGCGGTTGGAGATGGAGAGCAGCTCGCGGTTCTCGGCCAGGTACCCGGCCAGGAACAGCACGATAAAGACCTTGGCGAACTCGCCGGGCTGGATGGTAAAGCCCGCGATGCGAATCCACAGCTTGGAGCCCGAGATCGTGGTGCCGATAAAGATAGGCAGCATCAACAGAATGATGCCGATAATGCCAAAGGTGTACTTGTAGCGCATGACTACGTCGAGGTTCTTAACCAACGCGAGCGTTCCCACCATCAGGGCCACCGAGACAAACAGGATGATGAGCTGTGAGATGGCGAGAGCGGGGGCGAGACGCGTCACGAACGTGATGCCGATGCCCGAAAGCACAAAGACAATGGGCAGGATGGCGGGGTCGGCACCGGGCGCCAAGATGCGCACGGCAATGTGGGCCGCGGCAAAGGCGGCAAAGAGGCCGATCGGTACGGCGAGCGTCTCAAAGGAGATGGCAGCGCCCGCGGTGAGGACGTACATCGCATACAGCAGGATGACGGGGAACGCCGAGGCGATGAGCAAGAGCAGCTCGGTGTTGCGGCGACTCATAAGCGGCACTCCCTTTCTAGTTCTTTTCGGAGGCTTCGGCCTCGGCGGACTGTTCGGCGGTTTTCTCGGAATCTGATTCGGAGGTCGATCCCTGGTCGGTGTTGTCGCGAATCGTTTGCGCGTCGATCACCTGGCGGGTCTGCTCCTCGTCGATCTGGTGGCGGTACTTGGATATCGTGTCCTGCGCATCGTCGACACTTGTTTGCGGAATGCCCGCCTTGAGGCGGTTTTGCGTGTCTTCGGGCAGGTCGGACAGCTTGATACTGGTTTCGCTTTCGAGCCAGTGGAGCTTGAGTCCGAGCGGCTTGCCGGGAAGGCCGCGCCAGACGGCGACATTGCCCTGGTAGGTACCCAGGTAGTACGAGCCGGTGACACCCGTGTAGGCCCAGATGGCAGCCGCCAGCACCAAGACGAGACCTAAGACGACGCCGATGGTGACGTTGCGGCGACGCACGCGTTGCGCCTCGCGCATAACGCCATCGTCAACCAGGTCAACGACTACTACGGTCACGTTGTCGTGGCCGCCGGCGGCAAGCGCCGCGTCCACTAGGTTGTCGACGCAGATTTGCGCGGTTGAGGACTGCGTGGCGATGTTCTCGATATCGCTATCGGGAATCATGCTCGAAAGGCCGTCGGAGCACAGGATCAGGCGGTCGCCTTCCTCGATATGCAGAGTGAAGTGGTCGGCATACATGGCGGGGTCCGAGCCCAGCGCACGGGTGATGACCGAGCGGTTTGGGTGGACGCGAGCCTCGTCTGCCGTAATCTCACCGGCGTCCACGAGCTCCTCCACGTAGGAGTGGTCGCGGGTCACGCGGATGAGCGTGCCCTCGTGGAGCAGGTAGGCGCGAGAGTCACCCACGTGGGCGATGGCGAGCGTGTCGTTTTCGATATAGGCGCAAGTGGCTGTGCAGCCCATGCCGGGCTTGCCCAGGCCGTTCAGGGCCGCCTCGATTACGGCGGCGTTGGCTGCCTCGACGGCTGCGGCCAGGCGTGCTGCGTCGGCGGACTGCGGGGCCGTCTTGGCAATAGTCTCGACGGCAATGGAAGAGGCTACCTCGCCGGCGGCGTGACCGCCCATGCCGTCGCATACGCAAAAGAGCGGCGACTGCACCAGGTAGGAATCCTCATTGTGCGGGCGTACGCAGCCAACGTCAGAGCGGGCGCCCCACATGAGTTGCGTGGTGGTGCCGGCATCATAGGTCGAGTCGGTCTCGATGCGCTCCTCGGTCAGGGGCTCAAAGCTCATGGTCGAGCCGGGGTCTTTGAGCTTGGTCTCAACGGCGGCAACGTCGATCTCGGCTGTGTCACCGGGAGAGACGGTGTCGGTCTCGGCGTTTGATTCGGAATCGCCGGTGTCCGGGGAGCCGGGCTCCTCGGGCGCGCGGGCGGTCGACTCGTCGTCTTGCGGGCTGACGTCTATAGGCTCGGGCGCCGGCGTAGACGCGGGCGCAACCTCGGATGCCGGGGCTATGGGAAACGCCGGCGCGGCGGGCTCGGGTGCCGCAAACACCGCAGCGCTCTCGTTGATTGCCGCGGCGACAGGCTCTGCAAAGTGAGCCGGCGCCGAGGTTGCTTCGGGCGCTGTGGGCTGTTCCGCGGCATGTGCGCCGATGGGCGCCGCTACGGCATCCTCTTCGTCCTCGTTATCGGCGAGATCCGAAATATCATGCGTTACATGCGAAAGAGGCAGGGAGAACACGGTGTCCTCGGGTTCCACGGGTGCGGAGCCCGCCGGAGCGGCGTGGGCCGCCGCAGCTGTGGCGGCAGCCGGTGCCTCGGTCATAGTCGCGGACTTGTTCTCCTCGTCGATCATCGACGGTTCACCTTCATGACCACATCGCCAATCTGGACTTCGTCGCCCTCGCGCAGCGTTGCGGGCTCCACAAGCTGGCGGCCGTTGACGAGCGTGCCGTTAAGCGAGTTGAGGTCCTCGATGATGAGCGCCGGGCCCTGCAGCGAAAAGCGCGCATGCGAGGCCGAGACGAATGGTTCGTTGATGCAGATGTCCGAAGACGGCGAGCGACCGACGATGACGGGGCCGAGCATGTCTACGTGGATGCCGCGGATACCGCGCGGACCCTTGTCCACATCGATCGTCCAGATAGCCGAGTCGCGACGCTGCCCGCGCACAAGTCCCACGCCGGTCTTCATGACGGCGAACAGGAAGATATAGAGCAGGGCGACCAGGACGATGCGGCCTGCAAAAAGGACGATATCGATGTTCATAAGAGACTATCCCCTAAATTCAAAGGTGCTCAGGCCAAACGTCAGCAGATCGCCGTTGCGCAGCGGGCAGCGCGTAATGCGGCGGTTGTTGACGAGCGTGCCGTTGGTGGAATTGAGATCCTCGATCGACCAATCCGAGCCCGTAAAGGTGAGCTGGGCGTGGCGGCGCGACACGTTGGGGTCGCGCAGGGCAATGTCGGAAACTGAGCGCTCGCGACCGATGGTCACCTGTGCGGAGGTGATGCTATGGCTCTCGCCGCTCACGACGTCGACGAGCTGGGCGAGCGGGCGCTGCGGGGCGCGAGTGCTCGCCATGTTGGAGGCGATGCCGGCTGCGGCGCCTAGGCCCACGGCGGCGCCGGTCGCGGCGGCTCCGCCCATGCCGGCAAGCGCGTCGCGCGAGACGGTCTGCGGCACCGGGATGGGTGCGGCGGCGGGGTCGGGGACGCTAGGCGCGAAGGGGTCTGCCATGGCAAGCGGGTCGGGAGCGGCGGCGCGAGGCGTCGGTTGCTGCTGGGGCATGGCGGCGGGGCGCTGCTGCTGCGGGGCAGCAAACTGCTGCTGGCCGGCGCGCGGGGCGCTGGCGGCACGGCTTGCCGCGGAGTTGTTTTGGCCCAGACCGTTTTGATAGGCGCGCTCTTCTTCGTACAGGCGGCCGAGCGTGGGGGCATCGACGTTCTCGGCAAAGACCGAGAACTTGCCGGCGCGCAGCTGCGGATCGATCATAAAGCGCACGAGGGGCTCGCCGACAAAGACATAACGGCGCTTTTCGGCCTGCGCCTTCACAAACTCGCGGACCTCGCGCGAAAGCTCGGGGTAGAACGGGGCGAGCATGGGATCGTCGTCGGCGGCGATCAGGATGGTATAGAGTGCCGGCGCCGTGTTGACGCCATTGATCACCAGAGTCTGATCCTCCATGTCGCGAGCGGCCTGCTTGGCAAGCTTCTTAAAGGAGAACGGGGCACGGGTGGCACCGAAGATGCCGGCCACGTGGTCCTCGAAGATGTTCAGGAAGTTCACGAAAGATCACTCTCCGTATAGGTTCTTTGGTATCCGAGCAAATATAGGCATATCCCAACGATTATAGAGGATAGGGTTCCCGCAACCGCCGCCTTGGCGACGACCGCGGCTGCAAGGCTGGCAATTTCCATATGGTGTGCAAGACAGGACGCCGCTGCGCAGCCGATGCCGGCGACAGCGATGGCGGCGATTGCGGCAAGGTTTGAGCCCTGATCGGCACGCTTGGCATGGGCATTGAGCAGCGCAGATGACGCCGCGGCAGTTGCCGCTACCAGCACAAAGGCAGCCCAAAGGAGTGGGTCTCCCAGCGCTGCGGCAACGTTACCGAGCCCCAGCACGCCTCCGGCTGAAAGCGCGACCGTGGCCAGACGGGCAAAAAGCACGCCCATGCCCGTTGCCGCGGCGGCGCTTGCCGGGCCAAGCCAAAATGACGCGACGCCGGCGGCGACCCCAGCTGCCAGGAAGGTGTTGCCAGTCAGACAGCCAAGCGCGAGTGCACAGGTGAGCGCGGCGCTCGCGGCAGCCTCGGTGCGACCCCAGGCGATCCACCAACCGGACATGGCGGCGGCAAAGATCGCCGCGACGGGCAACATCGACAGGATGCCCTGCGCCTGCATGGTGGCGTTGGCCATGAGCACCAAAAAGCCCACAGCCGAGATGGCCGAGCCGATCTGGGGGGCCAGGCCAGCCGCCGCTCCGATCGCGATGGCCGCAATGACCAGGCCGGGAAGCGCCGCGACCCCGGCCGTTTGCATCAGCAAAAAGCTAAAGGTGCCGCACGTTAGCGCCGAGATAGCGCGCATGGCGTAGTCGCGCGCATGGCTCCAGCGCGTGCCCGCCCAGCCGAGTGCGGGGTCGACCTCGATGGCGTCGTCCTCGTAGTACGACGGCTCGATATCGTCGAGCTCCTGCTCGTCATCCGAAAGCTCGCCAACCATTTGCTCCAGACTGCGACGGCCCTCGCGCACGCTGCCCAGACCGGCAAGGAGTTGGTCGCAAAATGCCTCGATGCTGTTGGGGCGGTCCTGCGGCATGGGGGAGAGCGCGCTCATGAGCGCGGCCTCGGCTCCCGGGGGAAAGTGTGGTATCAGCTCGCTGGGATAGGTGGCGCCGCCGATGATACGGCCGAGCGAGTCGGCGGGCGTGGCCGCCATAAAGGGAGCGCTGCCGCACAGGCCCTCGTAGATCACACAGGCGAGGGCAAAGACATCAGCGCGTTCGTCGACCGTGCCGGTCTCGATATCGAGCTGCTCGGGCGGCATGTAGCCGATGGTGCCGCCGCGCGAGCCGCCAAAGCCACCGGCGGACGACAGTCGCGCCATGCCAAAGTCGGTGAGCTTTACATTGCCCGAGTGGTCGATGAGCACGTTGGCGGGCTTAATGTCCAGGTGGAGTACGCCATTACTGTGGGCGAAGGTGAGCGCCTGGCCCAGGGCATCGGCAATGGCCGCGGCCTCGTCAAAGGTAAGTGAGTGGCCGTCCGCGCGGTGCAAAAACTCGGCCAGCGACATGCCATCGACATATTCCATAACCAGGTAGGCATAGGCTGTGTCGTGCGTAAAGTCGATGACCTGCACGATGTTGGGATGTTGAAGCATGGCGGCAGTGTGCGCCTCGCGCAGGACATCCATGATGTCGCTAGCGGGCATGCCGGCACCGTTGATAAGGGGGATGCGCTTAATGGCGACGCGGCGGCGCAGGTGCGTGTCGCGGCAAATCTCGATGGAGCCAAAACCGCCGGTCGCAAGTGTCTCGAGCGGCTGGTACCGCTTGAGCAGCTCGCGAGAGCTGGTGCCCTCCAAAGGAACGTCCGGCGAGAACCGGGCGGTATGTTGCGAGAAAAGCGGCATGGCCAACCCTCGTGCGTTTAAAGTTCGTTTGCGAGCGGCGGGCGCGGGGCCGAGCCGTTCGCGGTGGCATAGATGCTGCTAGTGTAGCACGCTCGGGCAGATGGCGAGGATAGCGGGATGCGAGGTGGCCCGATCGATTCGGCCCGTTTCGGCTCGTTTGGAAAGCGCATCTCAGTTTTCAGCCAAATTATGGGATGCGCTTTCCAAATGGGGTGGGCTGCGGAAACTGCATCCCAGAATATTGCCCTGGAACGGGATGCGCTTTCCGAACCGGCGTCCAAAAGGAAACCGCATCCCGCTTTGATGTGGGGACTGCGAACAAAAGCCGGACCGTGATCTGGCGCGGATTGGAGTTCGCCTGAATCATTGATGCTGGCTGGTGTGAGAACAGAGATAAACGAGCGGCTCGAGCGATATAATGACACGCTATGGAGGCCGTATGCTCTTTTCCCGCCGTTCTGCTACATTTGCCTGCGCCATTGCGCTTGTCGTAATGGCGGTCACCCCTTATCACCGGTTTTCATCTTCAATCGGCCTAGCGTCAGGTGCAATGACCTGGCTCGTTATCCTGGGCGCATGCCTCGCGGCGTTTGTTCATGGTGCTGCGCTATGCAAGGGGGGAATGAGAAGGCCGAGGCATCTCGGTGCCATCGGTGTTTTCCTTGGTGTTATTGCAACGGTTCCCGAATGGGCCGACCTGGCTTTCTATGCTCGCGGAGACTCTATTCCAATCGTGTTTGCACCGATTTGGTTGTTACATGGCGTTTCGTGTGTCTCGTGCTTTGTTGGATCGCTGCTTCTCTCATATGTTATTTGGGGCACGGCGGACTCTCCTTTGACGCAGAGGTCGACACGGACTGACGAAAGGGAAACTCGTCACCCGCAGGACGCGATTTTTACAGAAACAATAGCCGTCATGTCTTGCCTGCTGTTTTGCTGTCGAGTTTCATGGAGAGTCGTTCCCGAGCCATGGGGGATGCCCCCTGTAACGGCCGCGTCAATTGGCCTTGCGCTTTTAATTCCGTTGGTCTATCTCGCATTGACTGTGGCCCCGCCGTTTTGCCGCCCTCGTGCCTTTGGCCATGGGCGGCGCGACGTGTTTGCCTGTTCTGTGCTCGTAGCAGTTCCTATTGGTCTTATTCCGGCTGTTGAGGCGGCATACTTCGCAAGCGATGCCGTGGTCATTGCATTGCTGGCGATGGGGTCCGTTATCGCTGCTGCCTTCGTATGCATGTTGCTAAGGGGGAAACGGGACAACAATTCGGATATCGCCTGTGCGTCCGACACATTCGATGCGGGGGTGTTTTCCCCTGCCCTGTCGCCTAGAGAAGAGCAGTTTGTTCGACTGCTGCTCAAAGGGAAAACGCCGGCGGAAATTGCCAAGGAGACGGATACGAAGCCATCGACGGTGAGAACAACGCTTCACCGAGCATACGGGAAGGCGTCGGTTGCGGGCTCACGCGAGCTCGTGGCGCTGTTTGCGGGTGAGGGCGATACTGTAGGGCATGAGCTACCGCAGCGGCATGCTGACGATATAGTGGCATCAGCTCGAACGCGCCGGCTGTTTCGATACCTGCTCACATTATTCTTTATCCTCCTTGCGGCGGGGCCCTTGGTAATGGCGGATAGCGATTGGGGGTCCGGTGTTTCGCGGGCTGTCGCCTTTTCCCTCTTAAGCTACGCATTGGGTCTCGGACTGCTTCTGTCGCTACGCTACGCGGGTGGAAAAGCGAATCGTGGCGCTGCGCTGGATAGAGCGGGTGAAGCGATTTGGCTCGGAAGCCCGTACGTATGGGCGGTGCTATCTGCTGTGGAATGGTCTTTTATCTTTATCGCAGCATTGATGTGCATACGCGTTCCGTTGATGGCTGTGCCGGTCCTGTTTTGCGGCGTGGCGTCTACGGCTTCGCTCGCTGTTGGGCTGCGTCCGTTTAAGGTGCATGCCCATGCTCGGGCTATCGTGCCGTTGGTGTCAATGGGCATGGTTGCCTTAATCTATGCGGTCGCTAGGGGGCGAATCCATGGACTTGCGGTGCTGACGGGGGTGCTGCTCACATATATAGTGATGCGAAGCTGTCCGCAGCGCAAAATGCTTGGGATATGGATGCTCTGCTTTGGGGCGACGGCTCCTGTTTGGGCTGTCTTGCTCAATATGGTGCAGGATCTGACGGTTTTCGAGCCGTTGTTCCTCGCGTCGTTGTTGGGGCAAAGTTCGGCTGTCAATGTCGTCGTGGCAACGGTGATTGTT
Organism: uncultured Collinsella sp.; assembly: GCA_902466395.1. GTDB lineage: Bacteria > Actinomycetota > Coriobacteriia > Coriobacteriales > Coriobacteriaceae > Collinsella. Next base: position 41,013 of record CABQQR010000017.1, on the reverse strand, counting down.
TGCTGGTCTGTGCCCATGTTCGTTACGCACATCGCGCTCGCCCGCTCGGTTGAGGACGAGAAGGTCGTCTTGGAGTACCGGGCGAACGGGTCCACCGAAACGGCCCGCGTGCGCCAGCTGGCCCTGCTTACGTCGCGCTCCCTTTCTGATGTTCAGTCGCAAATTTTGCTGATGACGGCAGAGGGGGCAACGACAAAGGCCATTGCGGAGGATGTCGGTTACGCTGCATCTACGGTGCAAGCGCTGCGGTCTGCATCTTACCGCCAGTTGAAGATCAAGAATAAGGCGGAGCTAATTTTATTGTTATCGCAGGTAAATAACGTGTAAACGCCTGAGCAATCAACTCAATAGCGGGTGTTTACAGACATCTTTCTCTATTCATGCGAAGGTTGCCGTGCGTCGACGCATTGTTAACCGCTTTTGATTGGAGAAGGCCATGATTAAGCCAAGGAGCGCTATTGCTCGAATCGGAGTCGGCTTGGTGATTGCAGCTGGTCTGTCCCTAGGGGTTCCCGCTGCATCGTTTGCACAAGAGGAGTTTGACACCTCTCAGGTTTCCAGCATTACTCAAAACGCCGATACGGGAATTACGACCTGTACGAACAATGCCGATAAGGCATTTAGTTTTCAATGTGCCGGGACGAGTGCAACTGGCTACCGTCAAAAGGATGATTCCTCATCGCTCTATCTGGATATCCAGGGCCATACGGGAAATCCGCTTCGGTTATATACAGACGGTGCGTATAACACAAGCGGTAGCGGCAGCATGAATTGTACTCAGGGAACGTATCGTTCGAATCACAAGGGACAGTGGGAAATGTATAACCTCGTCCGTGAGAACGGGCGATCTGCGGCGCGACTGACTGCATGGGCGGAGTCTGGCTACGGCACTGTTATTGGTGTATGGAGCCCCGACTGCGTCGGGCATTTCCACAAGCTTCCCGCATAGTTGTTTGAAATGGCTCCCTTCCGGCTTTCTGGGTCGGAAGGGGGAGGAGGACGTATGAACCAAAAGCTCGCAAGATACGAACTGTCGAAAACGATTAGACGTCCAGCTTTTATCCTTGCTCTCTTGATTGCGGTCGCAGTTGCAATAGCTGCCGCGCTGGAGCCGTGGGCAAATTTGGAAAAAGAGCGTCACAACCTTCTTTCTTTTGGTTACGGCGTTGGCGTGCAAGCCGAAAATTATCTCGGTCAAACACGTGAAAGCAGCTTCGGTAACTGGATTGTTGTGAGCGCGAACGCGCCACTGTCTGCGTCGGTGTTTTTCTATGCACTGCCCCTGCTTGCAATGTTGGCTGGATCTTGGTCGTGTCTCTTTGAGCGTTTGAGTGGTTATGACATGCAGATATGCACGCGCGTTTCCAGAAAGGCGTACGTGAACGTAAAGATGCTGTCTGCTTTCCTCTCCGCGTTTACAGTGACTGCCATTCCTCTGCTCGTCAATTTCCTGATCGTCTCGATGCTTTTTCCTGCGTATCTTCCTCGGGTCGATGAGTCGACTTACGTAGGACTTTACCTGCATAGCTACTTCTCCGGTCTATTTTATTCGCATCCTTTGTCATATGTGCTCGCATACACGCTGTTCGATGCTGTCACGCTCGGGACTTTATCCATGGCTGTAACTGGCTTCTCAATTTTGTTTCGTAGCAGAATCAAAGCGATAATTGTCCCGTATCTGCTAATGGTTGCGTGGCATTTTGCAAATGGCTGGATCTTCGGCGTAATGGCTTGTGTGGGGTTTAACTGCAATATCCTCAACAGCATCAGGTCGGAATCGCTGAATAACTGGCCAGACATTCGAGCCGGTTTTGCGGAAATCATATTATTGACCCTTGCTTCGTTGGCTTTTTCTGGGGCGTGGAAAAGACGCGAGGTGGTCTGATGCTGTTTAGGCTGGTCGCCGCGGACCTGAGGACCGTTTTGAAGAAGAACATCATCACTTTTATTGCAATTGCGGCAGTGACCGTTGCGAACTTGGTGTACGCCTACGGGTTGTCTTCTGTGTATGGGGTTAGAACGGATACCTTGGGGTTTGCGGATAATCTTGCGCTCGTGTTTGCCGGATCTGCTCCGTTTGAGCCTAGGCCCGGGGTCATGTTTGTGCCTCCGCTAGGATGGCTATTTCTCATTCTGCTTATTCTCTATACAACACTCGACTATCCGACCGAATCGTTGCACGGGTTTGGTTTGCAAGCGCTTGTTCGATGCCGGGCAAGAACCCTTTGGTGGGTCTCGCGTTTTATCTTGGTGGCGGCAGTAACGGCATTTTCACTGCTCGTGGTGGTTTGCTCTGTTGTGATTTGGAGCTTGGTGGTGAGCTCCTCGTTCAGCGCGGTCATTCATGGTGAGTCGCTTCAACTGGCTAATTTGGCGCCGTGGTTTCTCAAAGCTGCCGAGGCAGATGCGCTGCCGTTTTTCATAAGTCTCTTATTTGCTTTTGAGGCGCTTGCGTTTGCGCAGGCAGCGGTTGGGTTTGTGCTTGGGTCGTCAGTCTCGTTTGTGGTTTTAATGAGCTACCTGATCTGCTCGGCATATGCACGACATTGGGCGCTATTGGGTAACGCCTTGATGCTGTTGCGCTGGGGTGGAATTGTCAAAGAGGGAATCGCGGCGGGCTCGAGTGTCTTGTCATCAATTGGGCTTATGTCGTTATGCCTATCGTTGGGTGGACTGTGGTTTCGAAGGGCCGACCTTATAGAAAAGGGGGACAAGATATGAGTGTGATCGTAAGGGGCGTATCGAAGCGCATGGGTAAAAACGATGTCCTGCGCAACGTGTCCATCGAGGTTGACCCTGGGACTGTGGTCGGGCTTCAGGGGATAAACGGTTCGGGTAAGACCATGCTCATGCGAGCGGTTTGCGGGTTGATCAAGCCTACCGAAGGCGAAATCTCTATCGATGGCCAAAGGCTTGGGGCGGACATCTCGTTCCCGCCGAGTCTGGGGATGTTGATCGAGGCGCCTTCCTTTTTGGGATATCTGTCTGGCTACGACAATCTGAAGCTCATCGCTCAGATCAAGGGCGTTGCCACCCCCGAGGACATTCGCTCTGCCCTGCGGCTCGTGGGGCTCGATGCAGACGAAAAAAAGAAGTTCCGAGCATACTCGCTTGGGATGAAGCAGCGTCTGGGGATAGCTGCGGCAATTATGGAGAAGCCGAAGCTGCTTGTTCTCGATGAGCCAACGAATGCCCTCGACGAAGCGGGCGTTGAAATGCTCAAGCGCGTTGTGGCGATGGCGGCATCAACGGGTCGTGAGGTCCTTCTGTCCAGCCATGACGGAGAGGTGCTCGAGGAACTGGCCGATCGGGTTTACTGCATGCGCGACGGTGCCGTTGTGAAAGTTCGGGAAAGGTCGTGAGCGCGATGAAGAAGACCCTGTGGACGAGAAGATCGGCGCTCGCGCTTTTTTGCTGTGCTGCTACCGGCCTTGCGGGCATGAGGGTGAGCGTCGTTAACGGGAACCGGACGGTCATTCCTGAGAAATATTACGCGGAGGGCGAATGGCTCTCGATGGATGGAGCGTTTCTGGGGTCGAAGGATGTGGTGACTGATGGGTATTCGTTTTGCATAGACGGGGCAGAGTTGCTCACGCCGCGCGAGTATCTCAAACGAGCACATGACGATTATTCAAAATATGGCACCGTGGATACGAAAACGAGACTGAAGGATGCCGACATCACGTGCGTTATCGCCGTAAAGATGCGTGTCAGAAATAGGGATAATATCGACGGTGGAATCAAAGCGTATGTTTGGCATCTGGTTCCGGAGTCTGCGCCAAACTATGATTTTGTAGTCAATACCGATCTGATAACGCAAGCCATGCCGGTCCTTGGCGGCTCTGCTGCGTTTGCCGTGGAGGTTGGGGCAGAAAACGAGTTGCTCGTCCCATTTATGATGCAGAACACCAACGACTATTTCGAAGGTTACGAGACCGTCCGTTTTGAGAAAGCATTTCCCGGGACTTACACGATGAAGATGACCGATCTGCCGGAGCGGAGGCTCTTAAGGTTTGAAGTGAAATAGCTCGAGAGCAAGGCAAAACGGGTCCATTGGCGGTACGCGCGCCCGATTCCAGGCGCCCCGGCCCGGAATCGGGCGCGGGACGAGGCGCCTTCGGTGTCGGCCGGCCTACCGCTTCTTCTTGCTCTTCTTCTGCTTGCGCTGCTTGCCCTTGGTCTCCTGGGGCTTGTCGCCCTGTTTTGCTTCGGCAGCGGCCTTTTCTGCCTTCATCTTCTTGCGTTTGGTCTCGATGCGGAGTTTTTTGTTGATGCGCGTCTTAAGGAAGGGACCGAACTGCTCGGCATCGCCGCGGACAAAGGTGTCCTTAGGGATCGTCACGCCCTGGTCGGCGAACATGGCCACAAAGATGCGCTCGCCGTCGAGCACATGGTCGAGCTTTTCAAACGGGAAGAACTGCGACTTGCCGCTCGTGCCCCAAACCATCAGGCCGTCCTCGTTGGCGGCGACGCGGCGATAGCGGCCACCCATGGACTCGTCGGCCTCAACGGCGTCGATAAAGTCGCGGGCGAGGGTGTGGTGCAGGTTTTTGCTCCACCAGGCCAAAAAGGCGCCGAATACGATCAAGACGACGCCAAACTTGATCCAGTTGCCGCCGGCCACCAGCATGCCGATGCCGATGAGCGCGGCAATTGCCGCGGCGACATACAGCGAGCCGCGACGCCTGGGCGAGGCGACCAGGCGGGCGAAGTCGGTGACGAGGTCGTTTTCGTACTGGTACTCGTTGAGGTACAGGATGCCGTCATCGGCTGCTGCCTGCTCCTCGAGCGCGACCTCGACCTGGTCGGCTGCTTCGGAGGGAACGAGGTTGCTCTCTGCGTCTGCCATGCTCTTTGGACTCCTATCGCGGCGGGCTCGCCGTACGGGTTATTATGGAATGCAGTATGCCGTGCGACCGCATGGCCGCCGCGGCAACAAGACTCAGTATACCCGGGGGAGCACCCATGGAATCGTTGTACCGAAAGTATCGCCCGCTCACCTTTGACTCCGTGGTGGGCCAGCAGCATATCGTCTCGACGCTCGAGCACGCCATCACCGAGGGGCGCCTGTCCCACGCCTACCTGTTCTGCGGACCGCGCGGCACGGGCAAGACCACCATGGCGCGCATTCTGGCCAAGGCGCTGCTGTGCCGCAATGCCGAGGCGGCGCGCGCCGAGGGTGCAAGCGGCTGCATGCCCGACGGTACTTGCGAGGAGTGCGAGCTCATTGCCGAGGGTAACCACCCCGATGTCTACGAGCTCGATGCCGCCTCCCGCACGGGCGTGGACAATGTGCGCGAGGAAATCATCAACTCCGTCAACTTTGCCCCGGTGCGCGGCAAGTACAAGATCTATATCATCGACGAGGTCCACATGCTCACGACGGCGGCGTTCAACGCGCTGCTCAAGACGCTCGAAGAGCCGCCGGCACACGTGATCTTTGTGCTGTGCACCACCGACCCGCAAAAGATTCTGGAGACCATCCTCTCGCGCTGCCAGCGTTTCGATTTCCATCGCATCGGCAACGAGGATATCGAGCGTCGCCTGGCATACGTGTGCGAGCAGGAGGGATTCGATTACGACGACGAGGCGCTGGCCATCGTGGCGCGCCATGCAAAGGGCGGCATGCGCGACGCGTTGTCCACGCTGGAACAGCTGAGCGTTTTTGGCAACGGCGCTGTGCATGCGGACGATGCCCGCTCGCTTTTGGGCGAGGTTTCGGACCAGATTCTGGGCGAGTTTTCCCGCGCCATTGCCGATCGTGATGTTGCCGAGCTCTATGGACTGATCCGTGCGCAGGTCGAGGAAGGAAACGACCTGCTGGAGCTGACGCGCGACCTGGTAGCGCATGTGCGTGACGTGTACGTTGCCTGCGTTGCCGGTGCCCGTGCCGAGCTGTTTGAGGGCGGCTCCGAGCAGGCCGAGGCGCTTGCTGCCGAGGCCGCTGCCTTTGGCGAGCATCCTGCCGACCGCCTGGCCCGCGTGCTGACGGTGCTCGACGATGCCGCACTGGAGATGAGGGGCGCGAGCGACGTGCGCCTGGTGCTCGAGATCGCCTGCACGCGTCTGGCACGTCCCGAGGCCGATTTGACGATTGAAGCTTTGGCTGAGCGCGTAGCTCGCTTGGAGGCCATGGTTGCCAACGCCGCCGTTCCGGCGAGCGTGGCTGCTGCCGGCGCTGCGCCTGCAGCTGTTACGGCTGCGCCCGTGGCGTCACAACAGCCGACGCTGATCTCGGGTGCCCGAGCTGCCACCCCTGCCCCGTCCACTGCCCCCGCCGCTGCGCCCGCGCAACAGGGCGGCATGCCTTGGGACCGCGGTGTCGCCGCTCCGGCGGCCCAGCCTGCGCCTCGTCCTGCGTCCGTGGCGACTCCCAAGCCTGTGGCGCCCGCGCCCCAGGCTGCCCCGGCTACGGCTCCCGCGCCTGCCGCCGCTCCGGCACCCAAGCCCCAACTCAACAATGCCGCCCAGGTTGCTGCCGCCGGCGCCGCCGAGACCCCCGCGGTCGAGGATGCCGGTGAGCTCCAGCGCAAATGGGCCGAGGTCGTCGAGCGCGTCAAGGCCCAGCAGGCCTCCTACGCGGGGCTTTTGCTTAACGCCCGCGCTACGGCCGACGATGGCTCCAAGCTCACGGTCTCGTTCCCCGCGGGTTCGACCTTTGCCATCAAGATGCTCGGTCGCGCCGATACGCAGTCGGTGGTCTTGCCGACAATCAGCGCGGTCTTCGGTCGTCGCACCGTCGACTATGTCCTGGATGGGGGTGGCACGCCGGCTCCTCAACATGAGGAGCATTCTCCATCTGCACGGGCTGCGGCATCTGCGGACCCGCAACCCGTGTCCTCGGCGGCCCCTGCATCCTCGAGTGCCAACGCGACGCAGCCAAAAACAGCACCGATAGCGGCACCGACCCCGTCGGCGCCTAAGCCCGTCGCGGCCAAATCGGCTGCTCCGGCACCGGCACCCAAGCCCGCCGCCGCGCCTGCGCCCAAGTCATCCGACCTGGGCAAAGCCCCCTGGCTGCGCTCCGACAACCCCGCTGGCGCTCCTGCCACGGGCAAGCTCCCGACCGAGCCCGCGCCCCGAGCGCCCGAGCGCGCGTCCGCTCCCAAGGCTCAGCCGTCTGCGCAGTCTGCACCGTGGGAATCCGAGCAGGTGCCCTACGATGACGCCATGGTCGGCGGCTTTGCAGGCGATGTGAGCGGGGACGATCTGCCTCCGTTCGACGTGCCGGGTGCGACGCCCGCGCCCAAGCCCGCTGCAACTGCCCCCAAAGAGGAGGACGCTCCTGCAGCTCCCTGGGAGTCCAACCCCGGCACGGGCAGTCCCTTCGGCCATCAGGGCGCAGCCCCATGCATCCCGCAGACCGAGGACGAGGCCAAAGCCCTCATCCGCAGCGTCTTCGGCCAGTCCACCATCTTCAAACCGGTGGAGTAGCTGTACGGGCGGGTATACTGCTCAGGAAGAGACTTCTTTGAACGGAGCGAGCTTATGATGTGGGAATATGTCCGCCTCGAGGACGATACGCAAGTTTCGTATTCCGAAGTCCGTGAGGACAACACGGTGAAGGTCGTTGTGGAGCGCCCGCGCGATTGGGGTTTTGACGCGGCGGAGTGTATCTTGCCGGCATTCAATTGGGTGTCACATGAGGGCTTTAGCGAAGCGGACCTCAAAGAACTCGATGATTTCGTGCGTAACAATGCCCCGCTCATCCTGCGTTTTGCCTACGAAGGCGGACGAGTCTATGCCTAGTCTCTTCCGACTCGGCCATATATCACTTTCTTTTGTCCGGGCGCATCTGTATTTCGGACATGTGTAGTGTGGTGCCGCGTATATCGCATTCGAGTAGACAAGCGCGTGACGGTCGGCCTAGGGTGCTGAGGTCGACACGATACGTCGCGCGGCTGTCCGTGTACTCGACTTGCTCGGCGTCGAGGGTTGCTCCGATTGTCAAGAAAGCGCCCGGCTCGGCATCAACAATCTTGGAGTCCTTTATCTTGACCTTGAACTCTTGGTAGAGGGACGGGCTGTTGTAGTAAATGGTTCGAGTTCCGTCGGTGCACTCATCGGTCGCTTCCCATTTGACGACGGGCTGGTCCGAGCTGGCTATCAGCAGCTCTGCTCCAAAGGCTATAGCATGGGTGATGACAACCAGTAATGCCCAGCCGACAAAGAGATAGAGAACCACATATGCAACGGGGTGTTTTGAGCGGATGTTTTGGAGCGCGTCGGGGGCATTCATGGGGCACCTCCAAATTGCTATCTATGACAATTAAATTATACCCTGCCGCCATGTGCTTCGCCTCGAGCAGCGGTTTGGCATTTAGCTATTTAGTGGCACACATGAAATGCCGGATTCGGCTCTACTAGATTGAGTATGCGATATTATGCAACCTTGCATAATTCGGCCTTGCATAATCTTTGCGCGTGGTTTGTATTGGAGGACATGTATATCGACTGAGGTAGCGTGTCCGCCCCGCTTGCTTGCCCCGCGCCGTGGTACGATTTTTGAGTTTGAAAGTCCCGTCGCGCTCCGGCTGCCCTTGCAGCTTGTCGCGCGGCCGCACGTAAAGGAGCCATCATGGCCGGTATGAACATGCAGCAAATGATGAAGCAGGCTCGCAAGATGCAGGAGCAGCTTGCCGCCGCGCAGGAAAACCTTAAGTCCCAGACCGTCGACGCCTCTGCCGGCGGCGGCATGGTCAAGGTGACCGTTAACGGCGAGATGGAGCTCGTCAACCTCACCATCGACCCCGATGCCCTCGATCCCGAGGACGTCGATATGCTGCAGGACATGATCATGGCTGCCGTCAACGAGGCCGTTCGCGGCGTCAACGAGCTCGCCAACAAGCAGATGGGCGCCATCACTGGCGGCCTCAACATCCCGGGCATGCCGTTCTAAGACGCGCATATATATGAGTGCCAACCATAGCCTGCAAAAACTGCTCGATGAGCTGGGCCGCCTGCCGGGCATTGGCCCCAAGTCGGCTCAGCGCATCGCCTATTACCTGCTCGAGGCCGATGCCGAGGAAGCGCGTCGCCTGGCCGAGGCCATCCTGGAGGTTAAGCAGGAGGTTCACTTTTGCAGCCGCTGTTTTAACTACGCCACGGCCGACGAGTGCTCCATCTGCCAGGATTCGATGCGCGATACCACTCGCATTTGCGTGGTGGGCGAGCCGCGCGATGTCCAGGCGATTGAGCGCACGGGCAGCTACCATGGTCTCTACCACGTATTGGGCGGCGTGATCAGTCCCATGGACAAGATTGGCCCCGAGCAGCTGCACATTCGTGAGCTGTTGGCGCGCTTGGGGCACGAGGATATCACCGAGGTCATTATCGCCACCAACCCCAATATCGAGGGCGAGACCACGGCGAGCTACCTGGCGCGTACCATTAAGCCGCTGGGCGTTGAGGTGTCGCGTCTGGCGAGCGGCCTTCCCGTGGGCGGCGACCTGGAGTATGCCGACGAGCTTACGCTTGGGCGCGCCATCGAGGCCCGTCGCACGATTTAGGTGGCGAGCCTGCTCCTGCCGTATGTCTTCATCGCGACGCACGGGGTAGTCATAATTCCCCGTGCGACTATAAGTTTGTTGTGCAACAAAGATACTTTGTATCCGCTTATCGCATGGGTGCTTCCATTCGCATCCTTAATTTGCTCATTCGTTGCGCAACCTTTTGGGTTCGCTGATACACTCAAATATGGATTCGAATGAATGCGCCGCTCCCGAGCGGCGTGTTTTTGTTGGAGGAGAACGCATGCGGCCCGGTGGCACTCAGACAAAGCGCGGCGCCGCGGTGCGCATGCGACGCCGACTGGGCTTGGCGCCTCGGGCGTACGCGCTGCTGTCGTGCTCGCTGGTGCTGGTCATAGCTGGCGTTTCTGCCTATGGCATGACCGTGCCGTCCATGATACAGGCACATGCCGCACGCGAACCGCGCGTAGGGCATGAGGTCAAAAGTGACCTGGGCACCACGACTGGATATGCTTGGGCAAGTGTGGTCGCGCATATTGTGTTTGGCACTGACGACGCGGACGGCACCGAGGCCCCGGACAACGAAGTCACGCTTGCCAATGGCAAAACCATCGTGCTCACCAACACCAAGATCATCGATCGGTTGTCCAACAATAGCGTGGCGGCAACGGTGAATAAGGTCGAGCAGCAGAAGGAGCAGGACGCCCAGCAGTCCGGAAAGCCCGGTAGCTCGGATACTTCTGGCTCCGGCTCGGATTCGTCGAGTTCGGGCGGCGGCTCTGGGTCGGGTTCCTCTGCCGGAGGGTCTGGAAACGGCGGCTCGACGGGCGGCAACACTGACAACGATGCAAACTCCGGTGGCCTTTCCGCTGCTGAGGAAGAGAGCATTCACAGTTGGCTTGTGACCAAGTACAACATGCTCGACGGCTATGTTTCTCGCGCCAATGACGTGGTTTCGACCTATAACTCTACGGGAGATCCCAGGCCGTGCGACAGCCTGGTCGGGGAGATGTTTGTTATTCGAGCCGAGTTCGGTCGTCAGACATTCTCGCCCCGGTCAAAGTGGTATCAGCAGTATGCCAATCTGTGGGGCTGTTACACCAACCTATGTCAATGGGTCGGCCATTACGGCGATGATGACGTCGCGCTCGGTAACTTCAACAATAACGTGGCGGCGCTTGCCCTATGATGACCGATCTTGCATTCACCACACCACAATCGCTCGGTCGCGATCCCATGGTCGGCCTGCGCCTGGCGCGTGTCGACGGGTTTGAGCCGGCCATTGCGCTCGGTCAGGACGAACTGCCTGCCTATCTGCGTCGTTTTACGATGCTGTTTGCCGACGATGCCACCATACGTCGTGGCGGCATCGGCCGCGTGACGCGTGCCGTCAACGCCCAAGGCGAGGCCGTGGCACTCAAGCAGCTCATCTTGCCAACGTGCGATGAGTTTGACGATGCCGCCGCCCATGAGGCGCTGGTCGCCAAGTTCAAAGCGGCGTTTCGCGAGGAATACGAATGCCATCGCGCCCTTTCGGGCCTTAAGGGCTTTCCCCGCCTCTATGGCTGGGGCGAGGTCGACGGTGTGCCTGCAATTGTCATGGAATGGGTCGAGGGCGAGACGCTCGCCCGCTTGCGCTCGCGCTTTGCCGTGGACGATGCCGGCCGCCTATCGCCGCTTGTGGCGGCGCGTCTGGGTCGCGACCTGTTCGATCTGCTCTGCCGTATGAGCCTGGTGGGCGAGGGCTTTGTCCATCGCGATATCTCGCCCGCTAATATTATGGTGCGTACGGCGCGTCTACCGCTTGACCGGCAGCTTGCCGAGGGCACCTTTGACCTGTGCCTGATCGACTTTGGCTCGTCGCTGGCGCTTGAGCCTGCGTCGGCCGTGGCCGGTACCGGCGGCAAGGCGTCGTTTACGGAGCGCTATGCCACGCTGCGTCGCGCGACGGTTGCCTATGCCCCGCCCGAGATGCTCACCGACGATATTCCCGACCTGCGCGCTTTGCGTATGTCGCCGGCGATCGACGTCTATGCCGCAGCAAGCACGGTTTACGAGCTCATTGCCGGCGCCGCGCCATACGAAGCCGCGCCGAGCACTTCGGGCACCTCGGGTTCGCGCAAAAAGACGCGCGACATCGCCAGCCCCTACCGTCTCAAGATGGACACGCTGCCCGACTATCCCATTGGTGCCCATGCGCCCGGTTGCGATTTGACTCAGCTGCTTCGTCGTGAGCCCGATGTGGCGCTCGCTGCGGCCGAGCAGGCCCAGCAGCTGGGGCTTGAGCCGGATTCCGAGGAGCTACGCGATGCGCTGGCGTTTGTCGATGCCCAGCTGTTCGACGTGGTGATGGCCTGTCTGTCCAGCCATCAAAAAGATCGTCCCGAGCCGGCGGCGGTCGAGGCGGCGCTCTCGGCGTTTTGTGACCACTATGCGCAAAATGTCGGTCGTTCGCTCCGCGGCGAGCCGCTCACGCCGTGCCCCATGGATGCGTCTGGCCGCGCGGTTCGTCGCGCGCTGATGGTCGGCGCGACGGTCGTCTGTGGCGTGGTTTGGGCTGTGGTCGTGGTTTCGGCCGCGCTGCTGGCGTCGGGCGCTCGCGTGACGGCGACTTTGGGATCGCTCGTGTGGTCTGGGTCGCTACCGGGTATTATTGCCGCACTGGCGTTGGCGCTGCCAGGCATAGCCGGCGTTGCCGCGGGGGCACTTGCGCGCGATCGGCGCTCGGGCTTCCTGCAGGGTGTGCTTGCGCTTTCTGCCTGCGAGGTTCCGGTGCTGGTTGTGGCTGCATGTAGCGTATTTTCCCAACGCGCCGTGATGGGCGGCCTTGTTGCCGCTCTGGTTGCAACCTATACGCTTACGTGGTTTTTGCTTGCGATGGGCTTTGCCTTTGAACTTCCCGTTTCGGCACCGCGACGCACAAAAGCCCAGATGGCGACTCCGCTTGCCGGTGGAGCCGCAGCTGTCCGTACTTTTGGCGGACCTGTCGAAGTATCGTCCGATTCTATTTCTACGACCAAGGAGGCCTAGGTCATGGCATCTCAAGTTGAGCTCACCCCATGCGGGGCCATGTTTGACATCTTTAAGCGCGCAGCGCATCTGAGCCATATCGAGCTGTGCGGCTTGGTGCTTTCGTCCCGTCCGCTCGCCGACGGCCGCAGCCCGCAGAGCCGAGCCGCCGATCGCTCTTGGGTTTCCCGCTTTATCGTTCGCGCGCCGGTCGGCACGCTTCAGCAGCGCTACTTTGCCGAATACGGTACCTCGGCTGCGCGTATTATGTCGCAACTGGCCCTGCGCCAGCGCAATCCCATGGACTCCACGGCTGTAATCAATATGGTGTGCGGTCCTGCAGGTGAACCGATGGTACGCGCGCTCGAAGAGTGCCACCAGGACACGAATCTCTATCGCAACGCGCTCGATCGCCTGTCCCAGGCGGCGGAACTCATGCCCGCCGAGCGCGCCGAGGTCGTGCTGGTGCTGTTTGTCGCCGTCGGTTGTTCGGCGGATGTGCGGTCCTCGGTGAACTATGCCATCGACTACGCGAACGCGACCTGCGGCGGAGGCACATCCACGCCGCGTTCGCTTGGCATGTCGCTGACTGCGGGCGAACGCGAACCCGCCCCGGCGCACCCTTTGGGCTTGCTGCGCGTGCAAAACAGTTTTGTCGTGAGCGCCCCGCGCTGGATTCAGCCGAGTGAGCAGGGTGTTGAGATTGGCGCGCTGGCCACTGGTGAGGGCGATATTACCGACGTCGGCGACGATGTCTCGGCCCGCCATGCCCATATCTGGTGCGATGCTCAAAATATCTGGCACGTCGAGGACTTGTCGTCCACCAACGGAACCGTGGTGGTAAACGGGGCCACGCGCGTTTGCATTCAGGTCGAGCCCGGCCGTTCCGCCCAGCTCAATCCCGGCGACGAGCTCAAGCTCGGCGAATCCACTACCTATGCCATCCTCTTCGGTGCCCTCTAGCCGGCAGTTAAGGACGTTCCTTTTCTGCCGGCACTTGGGGACACTCCTCGGCGCGCCAGAGCCGGTCGCCTGGGGATGGAGAGGCCATTTTGGCCCTTGGCGGTCAGTCGGGGCGAAACTAGAAGATCTTTCCGATTCGCGGCTGTTCATGCTTGTAGAGCATCTAAAACAATAGGATGTTATTCTGGAATATGCCGGGTGCGTGAACTTGCCTGTCTTAGCCTTAATAAGGTATAGGGGAGTTTGGCTCAGGGGTTCCGTGTTGTTCTTCAGCGCAGTATTGTGGGACAGATTTGCTGAGATTGGCGCCTTACACCGCAGAGCGCACGGAAGGCTCTCGATTTGTGTTCTGGCCCCAGAATACAGGGCCTGATACTTACCAACTGTGGCATGGATGTAACATCTGTAGAAATCAACCCTTTTGTTGTCGACCTTTGTAAGAAAAACACTGCCATCAACTCTTTGGATGACGAAACTAGGGTGCTTGAGGGGAGCCTTTACTCCCCTCTGAGAGATGACTCATGTTTTTCGCTTGTCGTTGTGAATCCTCCGTTACTGCCGATTCCGGATGAGATTCCTTATCCCTTCGTTTGAGATGGAGGACAATCGGGTCTGGATAAAACACTTCGTATTCTTAAGGGTGGCGATACGCATTTAGAGAAAAACGGTAAATACTGCTAATAGGGGTGACGACGATGGTGCGGGGGCGACCCGCGATGCTCTCATCAATACGTCGGATACTTGGGAAATCAGGTCTAGATGCATGTATGATGATGCTGTGTGGCTATTCAATTAATCCGCGTTCCGAATGGGTGCAGGGTATAGCTGCGACATCGTATGCTTTTGACCCGGCGCGATACTCAGATATTTCTGAGGCGGTTGACGAAGTTTATACGCACTATGCCGCGCAAGGCGTTTCGGAAGTTTGCACATCTACGTTACGGGCTTAGGTTTCTTCAAGCGAGCAGGCCGGTTGCGTTATTTCGAGCGATTTTTCTAGTCTAGACGACAAAAGGCAAAGGATTTGATGGGTATAAAACGCGGACGTTTGTGGGCGGATGCTCAAATCTATTGTGGCAATCGGGCGGTTGAAAAAGATATTTCAACCGCCCGATTGCCAGGTTCGTCGGAGGAGATGTCCGATTCCGACTCTCTTGTAGGAAGAGCTTGAGATCGTATTGGCCCAAGGCAATCTTAAAGCAGTCTCATTGGCAAATCTTCGCTCCTGTTGTGTTGAGGTGTAAGGTATCAGTGATTGATGTTTTGTGGCGGGTAGATTGGGGCCTTCCTTGATTCGATGCGTTCTCTCGAGGTTCATCAGAGCAAAAGGGGCTTTCGTCTTCATTGCTATCACGGTGATTGGAACCGCTCTCTCCTATGCCATGCCATACGTGAACGGGAAATTCTTAGATTTTCTTCTCGGTAACCGCAGCGAAAGAGACGCCGTACTCTTCGCGCTCCTGGTTGCGTCAATAGGAGTTTTCTCCACCCTCTTTACTTATTTTGCAGGAACACTTTCCATTCGCATAACCACGAGACTTTCCTTTGATCTTCTCAGGGAGGCCGTCTTGCGTTTTGAAAGAGACGATTACTTGGTGAGTCGGACCATCGATCCAGCCTATACAACGCAACGGATTATTTCCGACTCTAGCGTGGTCTCATCCTTCGTTTTGGCGAATTTTATCAGTGCGCCGCTGTCCATTGTAGCCATTCCCATCGTATTGCTTATCATATGGTCAATTGATTCAACTCTCGCGGTGTTTTCCATCATTCTCCTCATCGTGTATTTCTGTGTAATTACTGGGTTGAGGAAACTTTTGTATAGGGTCACGTATGAGAAGAAAGAGGCGGACAGCGCCTTTTACGCCGCAATTGCATCGCAGCTTAATCAGATTCTCAACATTCAACTGACATCTTCGTACGGCAAGAGCGAACAAGCGCTCGACGCTGGGTTTAAGAGCTATTTTCCCAAAGTTTTGCGCTCCGGAAAGCTATCATATTCTCTGACATCGCTCGATGGTCTTTTCGCAGCGTTGTTTCAAGCGGTGATACTTGTTGTTTCCGGAGTACGAATCATTAACGGAACTATGTCAATAGGCGAGTACACTATCATCGGTACATACTTCGCGGTTCTCTTTAAGACTTTGAAAAGTATGATGTCATTGTTCAAATCCTATCAAGATGCCAAAGCATCATGGGATAGGACGGCTATCGCGACGAGAGAAAAGGAGAGATCGGGGTGGAATCGGACCGATTTAGCTAAACTCGATGAAATAAATGACATTTCGGTATCTGATTTGGAATTCTCGGTTGCCCTTCCAGACGGATCTGTCCGAGAGGTCCTCGGCGGGTTTTCTTTCAAGTTTTCCGGTCCTGGTACATATTGCATAGTTGGGGAAAACGGAAGAGGCAAGACGTCACTTCTTTACTTGATGCTCGGGCTATACTCATCGAAAGGCAAAGTAAAATACAACGGCGTGCCAATCGAAGAATGCGACTTGGATTACATACGTGCGAGAGAGATATCGTGCTGCCCACAGTCGTGCTTCGCGCCGGACGAAACGGTGAAAGAGCTGTTAGAGTATTTCGACACGCCCTTTTCTTCCTATCACCGGGGTGTAGATGGCCTACTTTCGCTGGAAAACAGCGTGAAGGAGTTGCTCGGGAAACGTTGCTCCGCGCTTTCGGGCGGTGAGCTGCGCCGAGTGTACTTATGGTCGGCGATTTCACGCAAGTCGTCAGTTTTGGTACTCGACGAGCCCACGACTGGGTTAGACGCTGTAAGCCGCGCCGAGCTTGCGGCCTATGTTAAGCGCAACAAGCAAAGCCAGCTGATCATCATTGTCTCTCACGATGACGAGATGGTCGGCGCGGTAGAAGGGGTAGTGGATTTAGGCAGCATGTACCGGGGTAAATGCTGACAAGTGTAGTGCTACCCAACTGACAGAGATAACAAAAAAGCGATGCAGATGCACGTAGCATTCAGTCGGTTCGGACTCGGTGCCTTCACGCCATCGCAACGCTTTCAGATATAGTTCTCATTCTCTTACTAAAGGAAACTTTAGTCTACGTTGTCTTGTCGAGACAGAGGTGAAGCGAAGTGTTGTCGCGACGTATCTTATTCCAGGTGGCTCAGTATCATCGTGAGAATCACACCAAAGTGTACTTACAATTCTCGTGTCCCACGGACAACATGAGCTGAGCATTGAGGTTCCACCCTTTGCTGCAACTACACGGGGTTGGACGGCAATGAATATGCCGGGCCGCATGCCACGCGCAGCGGGGGTCCATGCCCCAGTATGTTGCCTACAGCAGCCTCGATGTCCACGCACACATCATCTCTGCCTTCGTGTTCAATCCGTTTGCCGGAGAGTGCGAGGGTTACAAGGCCGTAGAATACGAGCCGAACAAATGAAATGCGGTATCGACGCATAGGATTAAACTGACGATTGCTTTGCACCGAAAATACGCCCGGAAAGCCGCTATGGGTGGCGGCCCGGGTTAAATTGAGAGGCCCGTCCGATCACTTTCATGTGACGAACGGTCGGGCTTCTTATTCCACTTGCCAATGCTCGGCTCATATTGGAAGAAAGCTACGCTAATGTTTGCGTGATACTCCTATTTTTTCCGAAGAAAGAATCGGATAATGAAGAATAACAATAAAAAAGGTGCCAGATATAAAGCAAGTACAAAGGTTAATCCAACGAGACCTTGCAATAATGGCATAACTCCTCCCAGACACGAGATTTTGGTATTTGTCCCCATCTTATTTTGAATTGGACCAAATAGTTCCTAGACACAAAAACTACTCGTCAACTGGATCGCACCAATCTGCTGGCAAAACACAGCTTGATTCTTTATCGACATAGCACCAATCCGCAACAGGGCACTCGGCGATGTCGTAAAAATTGCATATATCAACTCCAAGACAACAAGGCTCAACGGGAGTATGTTCATTTGAACCAACAGGATGGATATGCTTCATAACAGCTCCTCACCTTAATCCAATTAGAGACTACGTTTGATCAATGCCACAGTGATCTACAACGCAGATGCTGCCGCCATCCATGTCATAGTCGCAGTAATCGTATGCACCACAGCCATCTGCTTTATCATAAACAGTACAGATGTCAGTAATGCCCAAGAGGCAGTCAAAAGACATCGGCTTCACGCCTGCCTCGTCGCCACTTCCTGGATTAATCGGATGAATATGCTTCACGACTACCTCCCTTTGAGTGCAGAAAAACCTCAATATTGTGTATAACAAACCAAGATGTCTAGTTCACCATATTTCTAGAATGGTTTCGGCGAACGTAGCAATAAGCTCGCAGACGGTAATCAGAAGAACGAACACCTCCACAATGGTGACAGCAATGCGCTGAACCGCTTATTCCGATACAGTAGCTTCTCGTTGATTTTTCTCCTGCGAAGATGAGTGGCGGGAAATAAGGTCAAAAGCCATCTCGTAGCACATTTTTCTATATTCACATGATGCAGGGTGTAGACTCTTGGGCAAGTAGCCGTGCTCGTCTGCAGCCTCCCAGCTACAGCCCCCACCACAGAAAGACCGAGCCCAACAGTCCGTACAGTCAATTCTTTTTTCGACACCCTGACTCCAGTTTTCAATATACCTAGTTTCGTCAATTCCGGTGACGATGTTGCCCATTTTGAATCGCATCATCCCGACAAACCTGTGACAGGGGTATACGTCCCCTTCGGGAGTCACGGAAATAAAACGCCTGCCAGCCCCGCATCCGACAAAGGCGATCCTGTTGCTCATAATCAAATCAACTGCAGTTTTCAATGTTCTAAACAAGGGCTTTTCCCCTTGATCAATCTGTTTGAGATATTGATCCGCCAAATCTATTAGGCCCGCCCTGATTTTGTTTAATGAGTGTTCGTCGAGTTTGATATTCTCATCGAATGAGCTCACGGGCGAGAAGTAAATCCTTCTGAAGCCCATCTCTTTAAACTGAAGATAGTCTTCAACAAGGTTACAGTTATTATTTGTTAAGGTCGCTCTTGCGCCGAAGGGGAACGACTCGGAAAAACGACGAACGTTTTTGTCGATATCGGAGAAAGAGCCGCCTCCCGTCTTGTACGGGCGCGATGCATCGTGCTTGCATCCTGTACCATCGAGACTAATCAGAACAGAAAACCCGTGCTCCTTGAAAGAATTCACAGCAGTGTCATTCAAAAGCGTTCCGTTGGTCGTAATAGAATAGGTAAAGTTTCTATTGGGGTATATTCTTTTTGAATAGTCGACCGTTTTCCATATCAGCGGCTCGTTAATCATGGGTTCCCCACCAAAAAAGACGATTGCAAGCGTTTCGTTTTCCGATGAACTTGCGACGAGGTAGTCGACCGCCTTGAAGGCTATCTCGTCTGTCATCAGCAGAGGAGACGTTCCATAATCTCCTTTACCGGCAAAACAGTAACTACAACCAAGGTTGCATGCATGTGAAACGTGGAGTTCGATGGATCTAAGTTTTCGAGGCGTGTCTTTTGTTAAGAAAGTCCGCTCAGACAATCGTTGATACTCATCAATGTCGTCTTCAAGTTCTGCTATGGTCGTTTGGTCGTAGCCTTTCGCAGCAAGTGACTTTGTTAGCAACTTCGAGTTGACCGTTCTTCCCGATGCTTCAAATATGCGAAGCGCATCTTCTGATGCTTGGTCAACCTGAAAGCAATTGCGAGTGACCTCATCGAAGCAGTAACGACGATCACTTACTGAGAAAAAATGCATACGTTCCTCAATTTCATGCTGGACTGGCACTAACCTTGTTTATTGTTACGCAGCTATAAAAAACCACCAGCGGGGATTCGGTGTGCGGCCCAATCGGACTCCCAAAAGGTTCTATTTGAGACTGGCAAGCTTTGTGTTGTTGGCACTTCGACAGCGCTCTTTATTCCAACATGGAGCCTCGCAGTTTGAGTCGACTTGCCTCTGGAAGGTCCGATCTCAACTTGATTTAGGATGAAAACAGATTACAGGCGCGCTCCTCTAGAAAGAAAGGAAACCAATCGCCGCCTTTCACCAGGAAAGTTTTTATAGCCCACCTCGAGCAAAATGAAAGATGCGAGAGCGATTGGGGAACAACGCGAATCTCCCCTTTTGGGTGGGAGCGAGCCTTCAGCCACCGGCGAACGACTCGCCCTGGTCAGAATCTGGAAGTGGTGCCGGGCCGCTTGGGCCTCCCCGGTGACTTCGTGGGGCTTACCTGCCTGACGTCGAGGAGTACATCCGCAAGATTCGTTCCCTATGCCGTTTGCTCTCACGCCCGCCTTGGTTCCAAGTCGGGCGAGCACGAGGTCGCGCCGGCGCATCCGCTGGGACTGCTGCGCGTGCAAAACGGCTACGCGGTGAGCGTCCCGCGCTGGATTCAGCCGAGTGAGGAAGGCGTCGAGATCGGCGCGCTGGCAACGGGGGAGGGCGGCATCACCGATGTGGGCGATGACGTTTCGGCTCGCCATGCCCACGTGTGGTGCGATGACCAAAATGTCTGGTACGTTGAGGACCTGTCGTCCACCAACGGAACCGTGGTGGTAAACGACGCGACGAACGTCTGCACCCAGGTCGAGCCCGGCCGCTCCGCCCAGCTCAACCCCGGTGACGAGCTCAAGCTCGGAGAATCCACAACCTACGCCATCCTCCTCGGCGCCCTCTGACTCATCTCCTAAATAAGTTGCGGTGAAATAGGGGCTGTTTAAGGCTACGGCCGGCAAAAACAGTTCCTATTTCACCGCAGCTGCCATTTGGTCCCTCGGTGACGGAAGGATCAATTTTGCCCTTGATGGTCACCCAAGGTAAACCTTTACCGCCCGCCTATATTTGCCGAAATTACACTTGACGGCGGGGTACAATAAACCCGCATGCGGATTTCCGTTGCGGGCGCTTCCCATCGCCGGGGCGTGCCCGGGAGCATCCGGCATGCGGCCTTTGCGGCGCTCGGTCATGTGCAAGACGGGTAGCTGGGCTTGTGGAGCGCGTGCAGCCCTCCTCGCCTCGGCATGCCTTCTCTCCACGCCATGTACCTGCTGCTGAGCCTGCCTGCCAGATGATTGGAAGCAACAGCGAAAATCCCATCACGCCAACATCCCGGCGATCGCCGGGGCCTGTATACCTATATGAGAGGAGAGGGGTATATGGCGCGTAAGTTTAAGTCTATGGACGGCAACGAGGCGGCCGCATATGTTTCGTATGCGTACACCGAGGTAGCGGGAATCTATCCCATTACGCCGTCCAGCCCGATGGCCGACCATGTCGACCAGTGGGCGGCCCAGGGTCGCAAGAATATCTTCGGCACCCCGGTCAAGGTCGTCGAGATGGAGTCCGAGGCAGGTGCAGCCGGTACCGTTCACGGTTCGCTGGGCGCCGGTGCTCTGACCACCACCTACACGGCTTCTCAGGGTCTGCTCCTGATGATCCCGAACATGTACAAGATCGCGGGCGAGCAGCTCCCGGGCGTCTTCCACGTCTCCGCGCGTTGCGTCGCTTCCCACGCCCTGAACATCTTTGGCGATCACTCCGACGTCATGGCCTGTCGTCAGACCGGTTTCGCCATGCTCGCCGAGGGCAACGTCCAGGAGGTCATGGACCTCTCGCCGGTGGCTCACCTTGCCGCCATCGAGGGTAAGACCCCGTTCCTTAACTTCTTCGACGGCTTCCGCACCAGCCACGAGATCCAGAAGGTCGCCATGTGGGACTACAAGGATCTGGCCGAGATGTGCGACATGGACGCCGTCCAGGCTTTCCGCGACCACGCGCTCAACCCTGAGCACCCGCACACCCGCGGCAGCCACGAGAACGGCGATATCTTCTTCCAGAACCGTGAGGCCTGCAACAAGGTCTACGACGAGCTTCCCGCCGTCGTCGAGGGCTACATGAAGAAGATCAACGAGAAGCTCGGCAC
This sequence comes from uncultured Collinsella sp., assembly GCA_902466395.1. Lineage (GTDB taxonomy): Bacteria > Actinomycetota > Coriobacteriia > Coriobacteriales > Coriobacteriaceae > Collinsella. The sequence goes on along the minus strand of CABQQR010000017.1, from coordinate 19,658 downwards.
CGATTACGGCCTGTTCAACTACTACGGCGCTCCCGATGCTGATCGCGTCGTCGTGTGCATGGGCTCCTTCTGCGACGTGCTCGAGGAAGTCATCGACTACCTCAACGCTCACGGCGAGAAGGTCGGCCTGGTCAAGGTTCGCCTGTTCCGCCCGTTCTCCATCAAGCACTTTGTGGACGTTCTCCCCGAGACCGTCCAGAAGATCGCCGTCATGGACCGTACCAAGGAGCCGGGTTCCATCGGCGAGCCGCTCTACCAGGACGTCGTCTCCGCTCTCTACGAGGCCGGCAAGACGGGCATCAAGGTCGTCGGCGGCCGTTATGGCCTGGGCAGCAAGGACACGCCTCCCGCGTCCGCGTTCGCTGTCTTCGAGGAGCTCAAGAAGGACGAGCCCAAGCGCGAGTTCACCATCGGCATTGTCGATGACGTGACCAACCTGAGCCTGCCCGAGGCCGAGGATGCGCCCAACACCGCAGCCCCCGGCACCATCGAGTGCAAGTTCTGGGGTCTGGGTGGCGACGGTACCGTCGGCGCCAACAAGAACTCGATCAAGATCATCGGCGACCACACCGACAAGTACGTCCAGGCCTACTTCCAGTACGACTCCAAGAAGACCGGCGGCGTCACTGTCTCGCACCTGCGCTTTGGTGATTCCCCGATCCGCTCGCCGTACTACGTGACCAAGGCCGACTTTGTCGCTTGCCACAACCCCAGCTACATCGTTAAGGGCTTCAAGATGGTCCGCGACGTCAAGCCGGGCGGCACCTTCCTGGTCAACTGCCAGTGGAGCGACGAGGAGTTCGCCGAGCACATGCCCGCCGTGGCCAAGCGCTACATCGCGAACAACAACGTCAACGTCTACCTGATCGACGCTATCGACCTGGCGGCCAAGGTCGGCATGGGCAAGCGCACCAACACGGTGCTCCAGTCCGCCTTCTTCGCGCTGGCCAAGGTCCTGCCCGCCGAGAACGCCCTGCAGTACATGAAGGACGCGGCTACCAAGTCCTACATGAAGAAGGGCCAGGCTATCGTCGACGCCAACCACAAGGCCATCGATGCCGGCGCTACTGCTTTCCGTAAGTTCGAGGTTCCGGCCGACTGGGCTACCGCCGAGGACGCCGCTCCCGTCGAGCTCTCCGAGGAGACCAAGTCCGCCATCGCCCAGCAGGTCAAGAACCTGCTCGAGCCCATCGATCGCATGGATGGCGACAGCCTGCCCGTTTCCGCCTTCGTCGGTTGCGCCGACGGCCAGTTTGAGCTGGGCGCCTCCGCATACGAGAAGCGCGGCGTCGCCGTGGTCGTTCCCCACTGGGACGAGACCAAGTGCATCCAGTGCAACCAGTGCGCCTACGTGTGCCCGCATGCCACCATCCGTCCGTTCGCGATGACCGAGGACGAGGCTGCCGCCGCGCCCGAGGCTACCCGCACGCTCGACGCCATGGGCCCCAAGGCCAAGGGCATGAAGTTCACCATGGCTGTGTCCCCGCTCGACTGCATGGGTTGCACCAACTGCGTCAAGGTTTGCCCCAAGGGCGCCCTCGAGATGGTTCCCACCGAGCAGGAGATGGACCAGCAGCCCGTTTGGGACTACATGGTCGAGAACGTCTCCGAGAAGAAGGAGCTCATCGCGGCCAACGTCAAGGGCAGCCAGTTTAAGCAGCCCTACCTGGAGTTCTCCGGCTCCTGCGCCGGCTGCGCCGAGACCGCCTATGCACGTCTGGTGACCCAGGTCGCCGGCGACCGCATGTTCATCTCCAACGCCACCGGCTGCTCCTCCATTTGGGGCAACCCCGCTGCCACCGCTCCTTACTGCAAGGACAAGGACGGTCACGGCCCGGCGTGGAACAACTCCCTGTTCGAGGACAATGCCGAGCACGGTCTGGGCATGGCCGTGGGCTATGAGGCTGTTCAGCACAAGCTGATTGCCGCTACCCAGGACATCATCGCCGCCGATGGTCCGTCCGACGAGCTCAAGGCTGCCGGCCAGGCTTGGATTGACTCTGTCAACGACGCCGAGGCCTCCAAGACCGCTGCCGCTGCCTACGTTGCCGAGCTCGAGAAGTGCGGCTGCGAGGCTTCCAAGGCAATCCTCGCCGACAAGGCTTACCTCACCAAGAAGTCCTTCTGGATCTTCGGCGGCGACGGTTGGGCCTACGACATCGGCTTCGGTGGCCTGGATCACGTCCTGGCTTCCGGCCACAATGTCAACGTCTTTGTCTTCGACACCGAGGTTTACTCCAACACCGGCGGTCAGGCCTCCAAGGCCTCGAACCTGGGCCAGGTCGCTCAGTTCGCCGCTGCCGGTAAGGTGACCAAGAAGAAGTCCCTGGCCGAGATCGCCATGAGCTACGGCTACGTCTACGTGGCGCAGGTCGCCATGGGCGCCAACCCGGCTCAGACCCTCAAGGCCATCCACGAGGCCGAGGCCTACGACGGCCCATCCCTCATCATCGGCTACAGCCCCTGCGAGATGCACTCCATCAAGAAGGGCGGCATGCAGAACTGCCAGGCCGAGATGAAGAAGGCTGTCGAGTGCGGTTACTGGAACCTCTTCCGCTTCAACCCCGAGGCTGCTGCCGGCAAGAAGTTCTCGCTCGATTCCAAGGAGCCCGCGGGCGGTTATCAGGAGTTCCTGATGAACGAGGCCCGTTACGCTTCGCTGACGCGTTCCTTCCCCGAGCGCGCCGAGGAGCTCTTCAAGGAGAACGAGCAGGCCGCTATGGACCGCTACGCTCACCTGTTGAAGCTCAAGACGGTGTACAACGAGGCCTAGGTCTCCCACCGCAGGATCTGAGGGCTAACCTTCGCGGACGTCCTCGGACATGAAAGAACCCCCGCTGCGCACTACGTGCGGCGGGGGTTCTTTCGTCCTGCGGAGTGTCCGCGAAGGTTAGCCCTCAGATCCTGCTACGACTACGTCCTCGGATTGTGGGGCTGAATGAAGGACGTGGCTGTGGGGGTGCCTTGTCCCGGTCGCTGTTTCGCGGCGTGGCCGCGAAACCACGCGCCACTTTGGGCATGGAGGGCTAGCTGATTGTGGCCTTCTGCTGCCCCAGTGCTGTTTCGCGCCTTTGGCGCGAAAGGCGCAGTACTTTGGGCGTGGGGGCTGGCTTGCGGACTCAGATGACCTAGAGAGATATGGGTGCAAACGAGAAATCGTTGTTGGGGTCGTCCTTTTCCATAAACTCATCGAGACAGAATGTCATATAGATTGGAACGTAAAGGATCTTGCCCTCTTTGCAAAGGTTTTCGTGGCTCAGCACAACGGCCTCGGGAATTTTGTACTCGCCCACACTCATCAAACGGTCGAGGGCTGCATGTGCTCGAACTTTCTTGCCCGATTTGACTTCGATTGGGACAACATGCCCGCGGGCACCTTCGATTACAAAGTCGACTTCACCGACCTCACGCGTTTGGTAGTACCACGTATCTGCTCCGAGGGCAACGAGTTCCTGTGCGACCACGTTCTCATAGAGGCCGCCGAGGTTGGGGGTTTTCATGTCAAGGTAGACGGCGCGTGCCGTGCTGCCGGGATACCGCGATGCGAGCATACCTGTATCGGACTCGTATAGTTTAAAGGCCGTCGTTTTCTCCGTCCTCTTGAGAGGACTTCGTGCCTCCGTCACCTGGGGGACCATCAATCCAACGCCTGCGTTCACCAGCCATAGGAAATCCTGCTCGTATTTTTGAAGACGAGCTCCCTCGCCTAGAGACGAGACGATAAAGCGATGGGACTCCGCCTCAAGCTGAACGGGAATTTGCTCGAAAATGGAGCGAACGTTAAACGCTCGAGTCGATGCATATTTAGAGATATCGCTTTTGTACTGATCGACTAGCTGAATTTGAAGCTCACGCGTTCTCACGAGCGAATAGCCCGAATCGATATAGTTCTGAACGACCTCCGGCATGCCGCCGCAAACGATATAGGCTCTAAAGTTTTTGAGCATCGCCTCATGAATAAAATTTTCGACGGGACGCCTCTCGACAAGGCAGCTGCGGATGTCTGCAAGCACATTCTCGCTGACGCTGTTTGCCCAACAAAACTCTTCAAAATCCATCGGCCGCATAACAATGTGCTCGACATACCCTACCGGAAAAGAAGAGATCCCCTTAAACTCAGTCCCAAGCATAGACCCCGAGAAGACATAGCTAAAGCGTCCGTCCTCGACCAGCGCCTTCATAAGTGTAACGATCTGCGGATACTCCTGAATCTCATCGACGAAGATAAGCGTGTCTCCTTCAACAAGCGGTGCATCCGCAAGAAGGGCCACACGGTTGATGAAGTCAATGGAGTTCTTAGCGCCAACAAGTACGTCTCTTGCCTCGGCATCAAGTAGCAGATTGACCTCATAATACGAAGCGTAGTTGCTCTTTCCAAACGCGCGAATCGCATAGCTCTTGCCAATCTGACGCGCACCGGTAACAAGCAGGGCCTTATGGGAGTTATTCTTCCAGCTCAAAAGCCTATCAGTGACTTTGCGGCGTAGCATTAAAACACCTCATTGACAAAAATTGGCAAATAGATTTGCCCCTAATCATACAAAAATTGACAAATAGATTTGACCCAAATCATACAAAAATTGGCAAATAGCAAAGCTCACTTAGGCCTCAAAGCCAGCGAGCCAGCACGGTACTTTGCGAAAAGGCTGGCGGCGCCGTTGTTGAGGGTGGCCAGGTTGACAGTGGCGCCGTTAGCGTTCTCGGCTGCTTGGGCGCGCAGGAGCGAAAGGGCGTCGGTAGCGTTCATGCAGAAGCCGACGGTAAAGTTCCATACTGCGAACTCGCAGTCGCTTGCCGCGGGGTGAAGCGCGATCGGCTATCCCTTATGTTGGATGAAAAGCCCCATGTTTTTGCAGGGGTGCATACTCGTCAAATTAATGTATAGAATCGCGTATAGTGCGAGTAAGATATTGCGCTGTCCGTTTTGTGTTTAGCAAAGATATAGTTTGCATAATCTGGTCTAATCCCTGCTCTATTTAAATAAAGTTGCACGTAAATGGCGTAGATATGCCTGAACTGGGCTTCTTTACGCTGAGCGGGTAAAATCGACCGTTCGCCGCTTAGGTATTTTCAAAATGAATAAAATGAGCGATAAAGAGAATATAAACCTTAATAAACTCGCGTATCGCACGGACGCGGGTTATTAATGGGTTGTAGGCCTTTTACAGAAAGGATTCCAGCAATGTCTAAGCCTCTTGGCAAGCCCGATCGTATTGTCGTCGCCCTCGGCGGCAACGCCCTCGGCAACAACCCCGTCGAGCAGATCGAGGCCGTGAGCAACACCGCCCACGCTCTCCTTGGTCTTATCGAGCAGGGCAACGAGATCATCATCACCCACGGCAACGGCCCGCAGGTCGGCATGATCCAGAACGCCTTCGCCGCTGCCCACGATGCCATCGGTACCCCCGAGATGCCGCTGCCCGAGTGCGGCGCCATGTCCCAGGGCTACATTGGTTATCACCTGCAGCAGGGCATCGGCCGCGAGATGCACAAGCGCTATAAGCGTTGGCACGCCGCCACCGTCGTCACCCAGATCGAGTGCGATCCGGATGATCCCGCGTTCAAGAACCCGACTAAGCCGATCGGTCCCTTCTACACCGAGGAGCAGGCCAAGGAGTTCATGGCCGAGGATCCCTCCAAGGTCTTCGTCGAGGATTCCGGCCGCGGCTGGCGTCGCGTCGTCGCTTCTCCCGATCCCAAGAAGATCGTCGAGGCTGACTCCATCCTCAACCTGCTCGACAACGAGTTCATCGTCATCGCCTGCGGTGGCGGCGGCATCCCCGTCGTCCGCGACTACGAGAACAAGGGCTGCTACAAGGGCGTTCCCGCCGTCATCGACAAGGACCTGGGCGGCGAGCTGCTGGCCGAGGACTGCGACGCCGACGTTCTGTTCCTGCTGACCGCCGTTGAGCATGTCGCCATCAACTTTGGCAAGCCCAACCAGGAGGAGCTCGAGGACCTCACCGCCGACGAGGCCGAGCGTCTGGCCGACGAGGGTCAGTTCGGCAAGGGTTCCATGGAGCCCAAGGTCCGTGCTGCCATCAAGTTCGCTCGTTCCCGCAAGGGCCGCACCTGCATCATTGGCGCTCTGGACAAGGCCGCCGAGACCATGGCCGGCCTCTCCGGTACCCGCATCCACGAGTAGTCTCTACTCTGTTGCCTCTCTCGTGGGCGCCAGGCAAAGCGCCCACAAACTAGCCTCTCTTCATGAGCCCCGCAGTCCGCTCCGGCTGCGGGGCTTTTGCTATTGAGGTAGCTGTTCATGGGTAGTGCTGCGGGCCGCGCCAAAATGACGAGAGTGGATAATCTCCCACTTTGAGCCTGCAAACAGGCCAAAAACGGGAGATTATCCACTCTCATTCTGCGGGTACTCATTGGGGACAGACTTAAATGAGTAGCCGTTGGGGACGTTCTTAAACGACTGGTCAAAAAATGACTACTCATTTAAGTCTGTCCCCAATGAGTGCCCAATGACTAGTAGTAGGCCCACATGGCTTCGACTTCGTTGAGGACCTCTACGACGCCCCAGCGGCGGGCGCTGCGGCTGGCCGAGTTGGGGTCGTAGACGCCAATCTGGTTGGCATCGTCGATGCCGTAGAGCACGATGTAGTGGCCTACGTTGGTAAACGTACCGGGGCGCACTGCGGCGATAACGGGCGCACCCGAGCGAAGTGCTTGGGCAATCGATTCGCAATCGTTATAGAGCTGTGTTCCGTTGAGCCCCAGCTGCCACGCACCGCCTGTCATAAACGACCACTCGGTGGCACCAGTGGGGGCGTAGTTGCCGGCTTCGGCCAGTGCGCATATATCGACCGGCGTCTTATCGGTGTGGCCGGTCTTAAAGATATAGACCATGGTGAGGCAAGTGGGGCCGCAAGCGTTTTCGCGAATAGTGCCACCGGCATAGGGCAGCTCCGACCATGCGGGGTCAATTTGGTAGATGTGGGGCATGGTGCCGGCCTGCCATTGCGAGCGTGGGGTCGAGAACGCAAAGGAGTAACCGGGCGCGACGGGAGCTTTAAGCAGCTTGTCCTCGGCAGTGGGCTCAAGACCGGCTGATCCGTGCGAGATACAGGATCCCAAAAACACAAAGACGAGGCAGGCGGCAATGGAGCAAAGCGCAAGGCGTAGACGGCGGGCTGGAAGTGCGTGGCTTGTGGTGTGCGACGCGGGGCGAGGGGCGGAATTGCCGCGATTGCGTTGAGGTGGCGAAAAGGAGCGCTTAACGTAGTGGTCGGTCGTACGGCAATCGTAGCGGCGCGGCTGCGATGTGTCGGTCTGGCGTTGGCGTGTGCTCGTGCTCACGCGGTCTGACTGCTGCGCGGTACGGCTTTGTTGCCGAGAAGAAGCCCCGGGCTGCTCTTGGGGGCGCTGCTGGTTGCCGTTGTCGGAGGTGCTTCTGGGCGTTGGCGTGGTGCGGCCGGCAAGGCGCACGCTTTGTGGCCGTTGGTCGCCGTCATTGTATCCGTATGCCATTCGAATCACCTTGCCTCGTGTGTAACTTGTCTATCCTACATAAAAAGATGCACGACACATGGGTATGTGCACCAAAAGCCTGACAAATGGTATGAACGTTGCCGCGCCGCGCGCCAAGCGTCACGGCAACAGGTATTCAAAAGCAGACAAGATGAAAGCGTCCAGGACGAATGACGTCTCCCGCCGTTCGTCCCAAAAACGGTGCCGCTCGTTTTGCAGTTCTGCCTTCGGTCGAGCTGCGAGCGGCGCTGCTGCGCCAAGGCCGTATCTTAAAGCCATGGAATAAAAGCGCGCGGCAAAACGGACCGCGCAAGGGGTGACGCCAGGGGGCGTCAAAAAGGAAAGGAGGGGAACAATGGCGGACAAGAACGCAGAAGTTGCAGTCGAGGACAACGGCGGCATGAAGAAAACGCTTTCGCTCTGGAACTTCTTCACCATCGGTTTCGGTGCCATCATCGGTACCGGTTGGGTTCTGCAGGTCGGCGACTGGATGGTCGTGGGCGGCGGTCCCGTTCCCGCTATGATCGCATTCCTCTTGGGTGCAATCTTCCTCGTGCCCGTCGGAGCTGTTTTCGGTGAGCTCACGGCTGCTATCCCCATCTCGGGCGGCATCGTCGAGTATGTCGATCGTAGCTTTGGCCGTACGATGAGCTACATCACCGGCTGGCTCCTGGCCCTGGGCAACGGCATCCTGTGCCCGTGGGAGGCCATCGCCATCTCGACCCTCGTGTCCGAGATGTTCGGCAGCCTGCCCGGCCTTGAGTGGCTGCGCGCCGTCAAGCTCTACACCATCCTGGGCGCCGACGTTTACCTGTTCCCGACGCTAATCGCGCTCGGCTTTGCAACCTACGTCATCTTCCTCAACTTCCGCGGTGCCAGCTCGGCCGCCAAGCTGCAGGCCTTCCTGACCAAGGCCCTGCTCTGCGGCATGCTGCTCGCCATGGGCGTCTCGCTGTTCACCGGCTCGCCGGACAACGCCATGCCCGTGTTCTCCCAGGTCACCGGTGCTGGCGGCGGCAAGCCCGCTACCGAGGGCACCAGCCTGTTCGCAGGCATCGTTTCGGTCCTGGTTCTGACCCCGTTCTTCTACGCCGGCTTCGACACCATTCCTCAGCAGGCTGAGGAAGCAGCCGAGGGCCTCAACTGGAACAAGTTCGGTAAGATCATCTCCTTGGCTCTGCTGGCCGCCGGCGGCTTCTACATGGTCTGCATCTACTCGTTCGGCACCATCCTCGACTGGCATGAGTTTGTTAAGAGCCCGGTTCCCGCGCTTGCCTGCCTCAAGGGCATCAACATGCTCCTGTACCTGGCCATGCTCGTCATCGCCACGCTTGGACCCATGGGCCCGATGAACTCCTTCTACGGCGCCACGAGCCGCATCATGCTCGCCATGGGCCGCAAGGGTCAGCTGCCCGAGAAGTTCGCCGAGGTCGATCCCAAGTCCGGCGCTCCCAAGCTCGCCTGCGTCGTTCTGGGCGTCATCACCGTCGTCGGTCCGTTCCTGGGCAAGAACATGCTCATCCCTCTGACCAACGTGTCGGCCCTCGCCTTCATCTTCTCCTGCGGCATGGTCGCCCTCGCTTGCCTGCGTATGCGCTTCACCGAGCCCGACCTGCCTCGTCCCTACGAGGTGCCCGGCGGCAAGTTTGGCATCAGCCTCGCTATCGTTGCCTGCGGCACCATCATTGGCCTGCTCGTGATCCCGTTCTCTCCCGCCTCCCTCAACATGGTGGAGTGGAGCATCGTGATCGGCTGGCTGGCTGTTGGCCTGGGCCTCATGGCCTTCACCAATTCCCGCAAAAATAACGCCTAGCCGGGGCGGATCGGGTGCGCGGGGCCCTCTCTCCCGCGCACCGAACCCGGCACCACTTGGGTAGTTTTGTGAGGCCTTAACCCAACGCGGCCTCGCCCACTATATGGATCCATAAGGAGGAACCATGTCCACTAAGTATGCAATCGTTGGCGGCAAGCTCATCGACGGTACCGGTGCCGAGCCGGTCGAGAACTCCCTCGTTCTCGTCGACGACAATGGCAAGATCGAGTACGCCGGTGTCATGCAGGACCTTCCCGAGGGCGTTGAGGTTATCGACGCCGCCGGCAAGACCGTCCTTCCCGGCCTGATCGACACCCACCTGCACTTCTCGGGCAACCTGACCGACGATGACACCGACTGGGTCATGCAGCCGCTCCTCGAGAAGCAGGCCGTCGCCGTCAAGCAGGCCTACGACTGCCTCACCCACGGTCTCACCACCGTCTGCGAGATCGGTCGCTTTGGTATCCAGATCCGCGACTGCATCGACAAGGGCGTCTTCAAGGGCCCGCGCGTTCTGGCAACCGGCCTTGGCTTCTGCCGCGTTGCCGGCCACGGCGACTCCCACCACTGCAGCCAGGAGCTCAACAAGGAATCGCACCCCTGGGGCGATCAGGTCGACGGTCCTTGGGATCTGCGTAAGGCCGTCCGTCGTCGCCTGCGCGAGAACCCCGATGCCATCAAGATCTGGGCTACCGGTGGCGGCATCTGGCGCTGGGACTCCGGCCGCGACCAGCACTACTGCTCCGAGGAGATCCAGGCCGTGGTCGAAGAGGCAAAGATGGTCGGCATCCCCGTGTGGAGCCACTGCTACAACAACCACGCCGCTGCCTACGATTCCGTTCGCTTTGGCTGCGAGCAGTTGATTCACGGCTTCGATATCGATGAGCGCACCATGGACCTCATGGCCGAGCAGGGCACCTTCTTCACCCCGACGATCGCCTTCCTGCCCACTTGGTACGCCACCTATCCGCCCGTCTACGTCCCCGAGCTGCACGACAAGTACGAGGGCACCCTGGTCGAGAAGGAGCTGCAGCGCAACTACGACTGCCTGCGCGAGGCCAAGAAGCGCGGCGTCGTCATGACGATCGGCTCCGACTCCTTCTCCTTCGTCACCCCGTACGGCACCTGCTCTATCGAGGAGATGTACGAGTTCGTCGACAAGATCGGCTTCACCCCGGTCGAGACCATCACCTGTGCCACCCTCAACGGTGCCAAGATGTGCCACATCGAGGACGAGACCGGTTCCATCGAGGCCGGCAAGTGCGCCGACCTGCTGGTCGTCAACGGTGACGTCGCCGCCGACATCCACGTGCTCAACACCGACAACATGGACGTCATCATGAAGGACGGCTGGATCGTCGAGGCTGGCACCTTTGGCGAGGCCAACAAATACAGCGCCTAAGATACCGTTTGTCGATGGCTGGATGTAAAACACAGTTTTTGATTGCATAATGCAATGGAGAGGGTCGCTTGCGGCCCTCTTTATTGCTATGGGGTGCGTCAGTAAGAAGGAGATGACGGTGGATCTCAATAGGCTGATTCTGGGCAAGAGCTACAACTCTACCAAGGTCTTTCGTACCGCTCAGCATGTGGTTCAAGCCATCTTGCTCGGTATTGTCGTTCCGCTGCTTATCCTGCTGCTCATCTGGGATCTAACCGATAATCCCAATCCCGTTCCGGCCGTTGTCGTCATTGCCGGCTTGGTCATGCTGTGCTTCTTCTTCTCGTACGTCTTTGTCGTTCCCGACGACCTCACATCGAGCGCTACCGACCGCACGCTCGCCATCGCGTCGAAAATATTCGCCTACACGTCGCGCGGCCTTACGCCCGAAGCTGCCCTGGGCGCCTCTAAGATCATCCTGTCCGAAACCATCGCCTCTGCCATCTGCTTTACCGACGGCAAGCAGGTGTTGGCAAGCTGGGGCGAGGACTCGGCAAAATGCCCCGCGGGCACCCCGGTGGTGCTGCGGACCACGCTCAATGTGATCAACAGCGGTGAGCAAAGCGTTTTCTCGCGCGATGCCTCGACCGAGACAGGTGGCTACTTTCCGCGCCTGCGCGCCGGTATTGTCGCACCGCTTACCGTGCGCGGGCATTGCGTGGGCACGCTCGAGCTGTATTATCCCCGTCTGAGCAGCATCGATATGCGCCAGACGGCGCTCGCCTCGGGCTTTGCCGACCTCATTTCCACGCAGCTTGCGAGCTTTGAGCTCGAGCGCCAGGACGAGCTTACGGCCCGCGTGGAGCTGCGCGCCTTGCAATCGCAGGTCGATCCTCATTTTCTGTTTAACACCATCAGCACCATTGTGTCGCTCGTACGTACCGAGCCGGACAAGGCCAGGTCGCTGCTCATCGACTTTTCCAATTACTACCGTCAGACACTGTCCGATTCCGATACCCTCACAACGCTCGAGCACGAGGTGGAACAGGGCACTCGTTACATCAACCTTATGCAGGCCCGGTATGGCGACGGCCGTCTGCGCGTCTCGGTCGATATCGACTTTGAGGTGCGCGACAGCATGGTGCCGCCGTTTATCTTGCAGCCGCTGCTCGAAAACTGCATCAAGCATGCGCAGCGCGAGACCGAGCCGCTTTCTATTCGTGTTAGGGCTTTTGAGACCGATGACGGTCTGGAGATCATCGTCGAAGATGACGGCATCGGTATGAGCGAAGAAGTCTGCGCGCACCTGTTTGAGCAGCATCGCCGAGAGGAGCCCGAGAGCATTAGCGCCGACGGCTCCATCAAACGAGGCTGCGGCCTGGCGCTCTTCAACGTGCTTCAGCGCATCCATTTCTTTTACGGGGAAGATTCTGGCATGCGCGTGAAGTCCCAGGAGGGCGTGGGAACGCAGGTCATCGTCGAGCTGAACGGCGAGCCGCATGAGCCGGCGCCGATGAAGGTGTAGCGCGCGGTTGGATTGAGAGAAAAAAGAGGGGAAGCGCATATGTCCGAGGGATGGAACATCTTGGTGGTTGATGACGAGCCTCCTATTAGGGCTGAGCTACGCTATCTATTGGAAAAGGATACGCGTGTGGGTCATATTGCCGAGGCGGGCAATGTCCCCGAAGCCGTGGAGTCGATTCTGTCGAACAAGCCCGACGTGTTGTTTTTAGACATTACCATGCCCGGTCGCTCGGGAATTGAGCTTGCCGAGACGCTGCAGAACCTAAAGACGCCGCCGGTCGTGGTGTTTGTGACGGCATTTGCCGAGTATGCGGCTGATGCCTATAACCTCGATGCCGTCGATTATGTCGTCAAGCCGGTTGAGGACGCACGCCTGTCAAAGGCACTCGACAAGATCGAGGCGGCCTTGGGCGTCCGTCGTGTTATCCACGCTCCGCGCCAGCCTTTGCGTCTGACGGTGGACCGCGGGGGCAAAAAGGTGTTCATTCCCGCCGCAGACGTTTGCTACTTTGAGGCGCGCGCCGATTTTTGCAACGCCATCTGCGCCGAGGGAACGTACCTGATCAATGAGTCGATCTCTTCGCTCGAGCGTCGCTTGGACTCCGAGGGCTTTATTCGCGTTCATCGCAGCTACCTGGTCAATTTGGAAGACGTGCACAATGTTGAGATTGGCTCCACGGGGTTGATGGAGCTCAGGCTCGACCGCGTGAACTCGACGGTACCGGTGTCCCGTCGTCGTGCCGCCGAGGTCAAGTCGCACCTGGGGCTTGCGTAAGAGGCTTGCGTGCTGTCGTTTACCATCGCAGGTTTGGCATGGGCGCGCGGTGGGCATAATGGGTGGCATCGAATGAAATCGAAAGGATCATTATGCCCGCGCTTATCACCCATCATCTGTTTGGCGAGGAAAGCATCGACCGTCTTCCGCAGGGCGTCATCACGTCCGATGAAGAGCGCATTGCCTTTATCTTGGGCAACCAAGGCCCCGACCCGTTTTTCTTTCACATTCTGACACCGCGTGTTTCCGACTGCACGCTGCTGGCGCAGGTCATGCATCGGTCGCGCATGTCTCGCCAGTTCGCGTGCCTGCGCGACGGCGTGTCGCATCTGCTGCCGCGCGATGCCAGCTTGGGTCGTGCCTTTGCGCTGGGCCTGCTGTCTCATTACGTGCTCGACCGCAACGCTCACCCCTTTGTCTATGAGCAGCAGTTTGGCATCGTGGAGTCCGATTCAGAGCTTGAGGATTCGAGCAGTCAGGTCCATGCCGTGATCGAGAGCGACCTGGATGTACTGATGCTGCAGCTTAAACGCGATGGCGCTACGGTCGACGATTACCCGCCGGCGGGCGAGATCGTCACCACCGATCGCATCAATCGCGTGGCCGGCGTGCTGATGAGCTATGTTGCCGGACGCGTGTACGGCATTGACATTCCGGCGGGGGAGTACGGTGCTGCCGTTGCCAATATGCAGCGACTTTACCGCGCGATTGAGCCGGCCGGCTCCGCAAAGACGCGCGCGATCTCGCTGGTTGAGGGCTTGGTGCACGACTACTCGCTGCTCGACGGCCTTGCGCACCGCGTGACGACCGAGCTGCCCGAGCGTACCGGCAACCTGGGCCACTTGGCATGGAAGAACCCCTTTACCGATGAAGTCTCGACCGAGAGCTTCCCCGAGGTCTTTGACCGCGCGCTGCTCGATTACGAGTGCACGGTTGCCCGCTTTATCGAGACCGGCGATATGGAAGCCGTGACCAACCATGTCAATTACAGCGGTCGCGTGCTCAATGCCGATGAGGAGTTCGACCGCGAGGAATAGGGCTCATGCGTGCCCCTTTGCCGAATCCTTACCGGTGCTTCTGGACAATTGGGGTACGATGAACTAACTGCATATCGGGCAAATACGAAGGGTCCCTGTCCATGAAATACACCAAGCTCGAGCGTAACTGGGTTATGTACGATGTGGGCAATTCGGCCCTCGTGCTGCTCAATACCTCGGTGGTGCCCATTTACTTTAACGCCATCAATACCGGCGCTTCCTCGGCCGACCTGGTGGTCGCTTGGGGCAATGCGCAGACGATCGCCTCGCTGGTCATCGCCATGCTCATGCCCATTCTGGGCGCACTTGCCGACTACGCCGGCAACAAGATCAAGTTCTTCTTGGGCTTCTTCCTCACGGGCCTGGTGCTTTGCCTGGCGCAGGCTATCCCAATGTCTGCCATGGCATTTTTGACCGTGTACGTGCTGTGCACCATCGGCCTTAACTCTTCTATGACGTTCTACGACGCCATGCTGCCTGACATTACCACCGACGAGCGCATGGACGCCGTGTCCAGCTCGGGTTATGCCTGGGGCTACATCGGTTCCACCGTGCCGTTCGTCATCTGCCTGGCGCTCATCATGGGTGGCCCCGCTCTTGGCATCCCCACCATGCTGGCAACGCGTCTGTCGTTTATCATCACTGGTGCCTGGTGGCTCATCTTTACCCTGCCGCTCATTCGCACCTATAAGCAAAAGTACGGTCGCGAGCGCGGTCCCGAGGACACCATCGGCCACATCGTGGGCGGTGTGTTCTCCGAGGTCGGACACACCATGCGCGAGATTGCCCACAATAAGACCGTGCTGGTCTACATGATCGCGTTCTTCTTCTATATCGACGGTGTGCACACGGTCATTTCCATGGCCACCAGTTACGGATCGGCCTTGGGCATCGATTCGACGCAGCTGGTGCTGGCGCTGCTCGTTACGCAGTTCGTGGCCTTTCCGTCCGCCATCATCTACGGCAAGCTCGCCGGACGCGTGGGCACGCTCAACATGATCCTGGTGGCGGTCGCCGCCTACATGGGGATTGTGCTGTTCGCCGCGTTCTTCCTAAAGACCGCCTTTGAATTCTGGGTGCTTGCCATTATGGTCGGCCTGTTCCAGGGCGGTGTGCAGGCGCTCAGCCGTAGCTACTTTGGCCGCATTATCCCCAAGGAAAAGTCCAACGAGTACTACGGCTTCTTTGACATCTTTGGTCGTTATGCAAGCGTTATGGGCACCTTCCTGGTGTCGGTCGTCACCTCGCTGACCGGCAACCCGTCGCTGGGCGTCCTTTCCATTGGCGTGCTGCTGGTCGTTGGCTTTATGCTGCTGGTCCGCCTGTCCCGCATGACTCGGGCGGCAGAGCATGCCGCATAGGAGCGAGCGGCTATTGTGCCTGTCCACGGTACTCTTTTGGGGTTATCCGCAATAAACATTGCGACTTGCGAGCAATGATTTGCCCAAGTGGGTATGATGGAATCAGCTAGGTCGCGGGGCGTCGCCTGTGTTTGGCGGCGTCCCGTTTTTGTGTTGCAGGGAGGGTAAGGCATGAACGCCACGGTTGTGATTCCAACGTATTGGGCGGGCGATGACGCTTGCGCAAACGCCCCTGGCACCTATGACCATTCGACGCGACTCAACGCAGACAATCCCGAACTCGACCGCTGCCTGGCCTCGCTTGAGCAGGTGTGCGACATCCCGCGCATCATCCTTTTGGTGGTCTGTCCTGTTTCTGCCACAGCCGATGTGTCGCTGCGCGTGCACGAGATTGTCGACGCGCATCCCACGCTCAAGGTCACCGTTGTCACCAACACCCAGGCCTCGCGCATCGCAGACCGGGTTGCTCAGATCGCGCCCAAGGGTTCGGGCGAGTGCGTGAGCCTGCGAGGCTACGGTGCCATCCGCAACATGGGGCTAGCCTGTGCCGCTGTGCTGGGGCATGACGCGGTTATCTTTTTGGATGACGATGAGACTGTCATCGACGCCGACTTTATGAAGCGCGCGACCTATGCGTTGGGGCAGCAGACGCGTCAGGGCTTGCCGATCTTGGTCAAGAGCGGCTATTTCTACGATCGCGACGGCTCGCCGCTGGCTCCCACGGACAAGGCGGGCATCTGCCATCGTTGGTGGACCAAGCGCATCGAGTTCAACCGTTGGATGAAAAAGGCGCTCTCGGGCACCCGCATCTCGCGCTCCAACTACGTGTGCGGCGGCCTGATGGCCCTGCACGCCCGCGCCTTTACGCGTGTGGCCTTTGACCCGTTTATCACCCGCGGCGAGGACTTGGATTACCTCTTTAACATGCGCATGTTTGGCTACGACGTGTGGTTCGATAACGAGTGGACCGTGCGCCATCTGCCTCCGGAGTCCGAAAAGCGCTCACCGCGCTTTATGCAGGATGTATACCGTTGGTACTACGAACGGGCCAAGTTGACATTCGCCGCGCATCAAAAGGAGCTCATTCCCGTTACGGCGGCATCACTCATGCCCTACCCGGGCCCGTGGATTTCGCGCGAGCTCGACGACCGCGTGCGCAAGACCGCTATGGTCCGCAGCGTGTTTACCCGCGAGCATGAGGGCTACCTGCGCATTTGGCGCCATGGCATCGACGAGGCAAAGGCCTATGCGCGCCAAAACGCTGCAAGCTACCTGCGTTTCCAGAGCTTTTGGCCCAAGATCATGGACGGGCTTTGGCGTGACGCACAACTGATCAGTATCCTGGAGGGGGCCGAATGATCGACCGCCGCGCCCAGCGCGATAGTTCAATATCAATCTTTCGCATCATTGCCGTTGCCTGCGCCATTTGCGTGCTGGTGTACTTTATTTTTGCCTTGGTGACCGGTATCGAGCCGATCGCCACGGTGATTGCCTGCGCGCTGCTGTGCATCTTTCTGTGCATCTTTATCTTTTTGACGCTCAATCCCGATTCGGTGCGCTCCCAGTACACCGAGGAGACGCTCTCGGTGGCCTCGGCCATGCTCGAGGACATTAAGGGCGGTCTGACGCAGGAGTCGGCGCGTTTGGTGTGCCGGCGCATTTTGCCCGAGACGCGCGCCATGACGGTGGCCATCACCGACGAGGGCAACGTGCTTGCCTGCGCGGGAGAGTTTGAGGAAAAACTGCTGCCCGATACTCCCATCCACACGCTTGCCACACGCTACGTTATCGAACATGGCATCGTGCAGTCGTTCAACCGTATGGTGGATGTCGTGGGCTCGGACGGCTCGCACAACCAAGTTCCCGCCGGCATTATCGCCCCCATCAAGGTGGGCGATCGTACCGTCGGCACGCTCAAGTTCTACTACAAGACCCCGCGCGCCGTCGACCGTACCCAGTACGCGCTTGCCTCGGGCTTTGCCGAGATCTTGTCCACGCAGCTCGCCATCCACGAGCTCGAGGTGCAAAAGGAGCTCACGGCGCGCGCCGAGGTGCGTGCGCTGCAGGCGCAGATTAACCCGCACTTCCTGTTCAACACGCTGAACACCATTGCATCGTTTACGCGCACCGACCCGCTGCGGGCCCGCGAACTGCTTCGTGAGTTCTCATCGTTCTATCGTGCCACACTCGACAACTCGGGATCGCTTATTCCGGTCTCGCGCGAGGTCGCACAGACCAAGCGCTACCTTACCTTTGAGAAGGCCCGCTTTGGCGAGGACCGCGTGCTTGCGACGTTCGATGTGTCCGAGGACGTGGAAGATACGCTGGTGCCGGCGTTCGTGATCCAGCCGA
This sequence comes from uncultured Collinsella sp., assembly GCA_902466395.1. Taxonomy (GTDB): domain Bacteria; phylum Actinomycetota; class Coriobacteriia; order Coriobacteriales; family Coriobacteriaceae; genus Collinsella. Next base: position 1,939 of record CABQQR010000017.1, on the reverse strand, counting down.
TTGTCGAGAACGCCGTACGTCATGGTATGGGCGATGACGACGCCCTGAGGATCGACGTGACCGTTCACCAAGACGGCGAGGATGCAATCTTGATTGCCGTGGCCGATAATGGCGTGGGCATGGATGAGGGTACCGCCGCCAGACTGTTTGACGAGCGCTCTGCCCGCCCCGACGCCAGCTCTCCCCAGGGTGGCGGCGCCGGTGTGGCCATGCACAATATTTCGGAGCGCATCCATCGCTTTTATGGGCCGCACTCCTATACGCGTGTCGAATCGGCGCCGGGCAAGGGCACCAAAGTGCTCCTTCATCTTGATTTGTCAGAGAGCATCTTTGACATTCAAGAGTAAAATAAAAGGCTACGGGCTCAACGTCATGCGACGGATGCCCGGCGTAGTTAGTTGACGAAAGGTTTTATCCCTATGCTGCGTGCGATGATTGTGGATGATGAGGCGCCGGCTCGCTCGGAGCTTCGCTTCCTGCTCGAGCAAACGGGCAAGATCGGCACGATCACGGAGGCGTCGAGCGTCCGCTCCGCCATCGAGATGCTTATGGAAAGTCGCGTGGATGTCGTGTTTCTCGATATCTCGATGCCCGGTGCCTCGGGCCTGCAACTTGCCGAGGCGCTGCATAAGCTCAAAAATCCGCCGGCGATCGTGTTTGTGACTGCGTATAGCGACCATGCGGTCGAGGCATTCGACGTGGATGCCGTCGATTATCTGATGAAGCCGGTCGAGGAAGCTCGCTTGGATCGCGCGATCGAGAAGGTCATGCAACGCGCCAAGCCGGTTACGGACAGCAAGGTGACCATCGAGCGTATCCCGGTGGAAAAGGGCGGCCGCAAGGTGCTCATTCCCGTGGACGACATTCGCTTTATCATGGCCAAGGACGATTACTCCTGCATCTATACCGTCGATGATCGCTTTTTGTCGACGACCTCGCTGGCGCAGTTTGAGGCCAAGCTCTGCGACTTTGGCTTCTTCCGTGTTCACCGCCGCTATATCGTCAACCTAGCGTGCGTCACGGACGTTGAGACGGTGCCCTCGGGCGCCATCCAGCTGGGCATTACGGGCGTCGACGAACGCGTGCCGGTTTCTCGCCGCCGCGTCGTGCCGCTCAAGAAGGCTCTGAGTCTCTAGCACACTGGCCCCGCAGCCCTGTAGACCCATCGTCTGCGGGGCCGTGGGGCCTTTTTTGTATGTATCTGCCGAATCGTTTTTTGCGGAAGGGATCCCATGAACAGCGCAAGCGCCAAGCGCATCGACATCATCTCGGACACCCACGGCTATTTATCGCCTGCGCTCTTGGATGAGCTTGAGGGCGCAGACCTGATCATCCACGCCGGCGACCTTACGTCAGAGATGGACTACGAGCACCTATGCACCATCGCCCCCGTGCGGGCCGTATTGGGCAACAACGATTACTACCGCGACTACGGCCCCGATGTAGACCGTCTTGCGCTCTTTACCTACGAAGGCCTCAAATTCGCCGTAGCCCACTACCGCGAAGACCTTCCGGTGGGATCCGTAGACGTAGCCATCAACGGCCACACCCACGCAACCAAAGAAGCCCAAGTGGGCCGCTGCCTAGTCCTCAACCCGGGCAGCGCCAGCTATCCCAGAGGCACCCGAGGCCCCACCATGGCCAGAATGCTAGTAAAAGACGGCAAGATCCTAAGCACCAAGTTTATTGACCTAGACTAACCGCAACAAAAACGGGGGATGCAGATTGCATCTCCCGTTTTTTATGAGCCAAAGGCCGAGCTTCAACAAAAACCTTAGACAACCCCGCCGCGGAGAACGGGGTCGCCGAGCCGCGAAGCGGCGAGCAACAACAACGGCTCGAACAATGTGACGGCAGGGAGGGTCTCCGGGGCCGGCGGGCGCGGGTTAAGTTTGTCGCGAGTTCCGCACGCAAAGGAAAGCACTTAATGTGCTTTCCG
>CABQQR010000016.1:0-59450 GCA_902466395.1 uncultured Collinsella sp. | reverse complement strand
GATCCGGTCCGACCGGGCCGCGCGGCAAGGAGATATATTGCCAGACCGGAGGGGCCCCGGGGGCGGGAATTCCACTCTTCACAAGTCCTACACAACATATTGCTTTCTATAGGTAATAGAAAGACTGGTGCGGATCTTCCGCACGTATCAGATGATGACCCTTTGGTTCAGGAATATATAGAGATCGGTCACCTATAAGTGTTTATCTACCCGCGCTTTTAGCAATGTAAACCGCGCTTCAGATAAAAAGAGGGAGCGCCGCGCACAACGCGACACTCCCCTAGCGATTCAAGAGAATCTATTAGGCCTCGAGAGCCTTCTTGGCGATGGTAGCCAGCTCGTTGAAGGACTCGATGTCCTCGTAAGCCATCTGAGCCAGGACCTTGCGGTCGAGCTCGATGCCGGCAACCTTCAGGCCGTGCATGAACTGAGAGTAAGAAATATCGTTCAGGCGAGCAGCAGCGTTGATACGAGTGATCCAGAGAGAACGGATCTCGCGCTTCTTGTTGCGACGATCACGATACTGATACTGCAGGGAATGCTGGACCTGCTCTTTAGCATGCTTGTAAGTACGCGAAGCGGCACCGTAGTAACCCTTCGCACGGTGCATAACGGTACGGCGCTTCTTCTTGGCGGCAACAGCGCGCTTAATACGTGCCATGTTCTATCAACTCCTAGATGGTAAAACGAAAACGGGAACGCGAACTTAGGCGAGACGCGACTTGATGACCTTACGGTCGGCAGCGGCGATCTCGGTCTCCTGACGGAAGCCACGCTTACGCTTGGTGGACTTCTTGCTCAGGATGTGGCTCTTGAAAGCCTTGGCGCGCATAAGCTTGCCGGTACCAGTCTTGCGGAAACGCTTCTTGGTGCCGCTGTGGGACTTCATCTTAGGCATGAAATACTCCTTAATCGGTTACAGAACACTAGTTACTTGCTATCGCTTGCCGCTTTATCCTCATCGAAGGCGCCCTTAATCGGGGCGAGCAGCATAAGCATGTTACGGCCTTCCATCTTAGGCTTGGACTCGACCGTAGCGTAAGGCTTGAGATCCTCGGCGAGACGCTCGAGAACGTTAAGGCCCTGCTCCGGGTGAGCCATCTCACGGCCGCGGAACATGATGGTGATCTTAACGCGTGCGCCCTTCTTGAGGAAACGCAGAACGTGACCCTTCTTGGTCTCGTAGTCGCCAACGTCGATCTTGGGTCGGAACTTCATTTCCTTGACCTCGACCTTGGACTGGTTCTTACGAGCGGCCTTGGCCTTCATGGCCTGCTGGTACTTGAACTTACCGTAGTCCATGACCTTGCAGACCGGCGGCTCCGCGTTGGGAGCGATCTCGACCAGGTCGAGACCCTGATCGTCGGCGACGCGCTGGGCATCGCGGATGGCGAACAGGCCGAGCTGAGAGCCATCGACGCCAATCAAACGGCACGAAGATGCAGTGATCTCGTCGTTGATGCGGGTGTCATCAGACTTAGCTATTTTCCCTACCTCCATTCATAAAAAAATAACCCGGCGCTTCTTTGCAACCAGGTCGTACACATAGACATCCTCAATATGAGGAAGGGAATCTAAGTTGTATGACCAGTCAGCTGCTCATTGGCGCCAAAAGGTGGGAGCCCTCGGGTTCCTCTTTAGGGCATTGCGGGAACAACGCCTTGCGAATAATAACACGTACCGCGCGTTATCACATTACGTACACGAAAAAGGGGGCCTTGACCCCCTTGAACGCTCACTCGCATGTATGGTGCCCGAGGCGAGACTCGAAGGGCCTTCGCTTCGCGAAGCCCCGGGCTTCGGGCGCATGGCGCCCTCGCCACGCTCCGCTACAAACAGGCCACGGGCCTGTTTGCTTAACGCTCCGCGCGCTCACGCGAGTTCGGCACGAAAAAGGGGGTCTTAACCCCCTTGAACGCTCAGCTGCATGTATGGTGCCCGAGGCGAGACTCGAACTCGCACGTTGTTGCCAACGGTGGATTTTGAGTCCACTGCGTCTGCCAATTCCGCCACTCGGGCACGTAATGCGTGAGTTAGTTTATCACAGCTTTCTGTTGATTAGTCCGAAAATGGAACTTCAAGCATTTCGATGAGTTCGACCGAGCGGAGCATCTCGCGCCGACGGCATCCGCGACCGTCGACCGAAGCCTCACCCATCTGGTTATCGTAAGGGTCCTCGCGCATGCCGTCGAAAGCAGGCACAAATTCAGCCTGGAATCGATTATTGGCCACCATGCGCCACGGGTCGAGATTGCCAAAGTAGTGACGACGACGCCACTCCTCCCCCATCCTGCGTGCCGAGGAACCAAACGATACGTCGGCGTTAAGCCAACCGGTCTGTGGAGTATAGAACTCAGCCCAATCGTGCGGCCCCACCGAATCGGGCGCAACATACAGGCCGCTCTGCCAACGGGCAGGAACGCCCGCAATGCGGCACATGGTGATAAACGTGAGCGCCATAACGCCGCAATCGCCGCGGAGCGAGTGCACACAGTCATCGGCAATAGATCCCAAAAGCAGGTACGGTGGCTGATAGCGATAGTCGACATGCTGTGTCAGGTAATCATAGATAGCACGAGCGCGATCGAGCGGATCATCGAGCCCGCCAATAACACGCTCCGTCAACTGTCGCAGGTACGGCGTAAACACAATGTGCGGACGGTCCTCGGAAGTGTCCTCGGGCAGCGGCGTGTCCATGCACGTATGCGACGGGAGCGCACCACCATAGATATCACAATAGGCGGCATCGATGTGATAGCGATAGGTCACCGAGAATGAATGTTCAGTCGAAGATGTCCAAGAGGCAGTACGAGCCGAAACGTTTTCAGAGGCAACGGTACCCTCCGACGTCATATCGAGAACCTCGATATGAGACTGTTGACGACAGGCGGCGGCAACGGGTAGCCACGCGCGAACAGCCTCTCCCTCCTGAGCCCCGGGGACAGACACAGATGCCTTAAGCGTGATGACGCGAGTCAACCCGTTTTGCGACTCCATCTCCCTGAGCATCTGGTTACGCAGCGCTATGCCGTCCGTAGAATCGGGACGCAGGCCCGGAACCTCCTTGGGGTACACGCGAAGCGAATCGAGGAAGTTGTCGAGAACAAACAGCTCGCCATCGATAAAGCGCCAGTCAATACGCTTACGATTAATCAGGTCATCAAACTGCTCTTCGGTAAACTCTGGCCACTCCTCGCGAATCATCGCAATGGCCCGATCACGCGACACCGAAAAATGAAGCGGAGTCTCGAGCATGCGATACCGCTCCGCACGAACACAAGCAGCCAGCGAAGGCTCGGGGTTCTGCTCCAAAAGGCGATCGCAGGCAGCAACAGCCTGCGTCAAATACCCGGCATCCTTAAGACGAAGAATCTCGGGTGGCAGTCCAATATCGAGATGGCGAAAATCATCACTGCAAACATCAACAGAGCAGCCAACAGGACCCTCGTCAATAACCTTCCCATCCGAAGGCAGCACATTAATAACAGCCATACCAAAACTCCAAGTCACTAGAACGCTTGAAGCCCATTGTAGCGAGATAAAAAAGAAAGCCCCAATTAAGGAGCCCCCAACACTGATAAACGGTGCCTATAAAAAATGAATTCAGCCCAGTAACCCTGCGGCGTTAAACGAAGGAAGCCCCGTCCCCCGGAGCTGTTTCCTTGGCGCGACTTCTGGCAAAGCCAGGTGAGCGCAAAGGAAACAGTGTAGGGGGACGGGGCTTCCGGTGGGAAGTTTAACGACGCTTACGCCTTGTTGACGGAGCCAAACTCCTCCATGAGCTCCTTGGTGCGGGCAACGATGTTGTCGCGACCAGGCTTGAGGAGCTTGCGGGGGTCAAAGCCCTTGCCCTGCTGATCCTTGCCAGCCTCGATGTACTCGCGGACGCCCTTGGCGAAGACGAGCTGCAGGTCGGTGTTGACGTTGATCTTGGAGATGCCCAGGGAAATGGCCTTCTTGATCTGATCCTCGGGGATGCCGGTGCCACCGTGCAGGACGAGGGGCAGGTCGCCGGTCTGAGCCTTGATCTCGCCCAGACGCTCGAAGGAAAGGCCAGCCCAGTCGGCGGGATACACGCCGTGGATGTTGCCGATGCCGCAGGCGAGGAAGTCGACGCCCAGGTCAGCGATCTGCTTGCACTCAGCAGGATCAGCGAGCTCGCCGCTGGAGGTCACGCCGTCCTCGGTGCCGCCGATGCCGCCGACCTCGGCCTCGATGGACATGCCCTTGGAGTGGGCAAGCTCAACGAGCTCCTTGGTGCGGTCGAGGTTAAGCTGGAAGGTCTCCTCGTGAGAGCCGTCATACATGATGGACGTGAAGCCGGCCTCGATGCACTTGAAGCAGTCCTCGTAAGAACCGTGATCGAGGTGAAGGGCGACGGGAACGGTAACGCCCGTGGCCTCGACGGCAGCCTTGACCATGTCGGCGCAGACCTTGAAACCGCCCATCCACTTAGCGGCACCAGCGGTGCACTGAAGGATAAGCGGAGACTTGGCCTCCTCGGCGGCCTGGAGAATAGCCAGGGTCCACTCGAGGTTGTTGGTGTTGAAGGCACCAAGACCGTACTTGCCGGCCTCGGCCTTCTTGAGCATGTCTGCTGCGTTGACGAGCATAAAAGAAACCTCCTATAAGGTTGCTCCGATAACGCCTGAGATTTTACCACGGCGCACCCGAGCATAAACGTTCGTTTGTTCACGAATATCGTCCAAACAGACTTTTTTTGACCGTTTGCCCTACGAAATCGACCCGTTGGGGAAAAATAGCTTGACGTTTGGACGCTTCTCGTGCTTCAAAAGCCGACTATTAAGCTACATCCGCATGAAAGGGTTCTGCATGAGCTCGCGTGCCATGGTGGTCGAATCGCCATGGCCGGTTAGGCAAACGGTATCGGGCGGGAGAAGCCGGGCGAGCTTGGAGAGCGAGCGCAGAATCGCCGCCTCGTCTCCTCCAGAAAGATCGGTGCGGCCGTGCCCGCCCGGAAACAGGGTGTCGCCCACAAAGGCAATGTTCCCCTGCTCGGTGGCAGCAAACAAGACGATCCCGCCCAGCGTATGCCCTGGCGTCTCGATCACCTGCAGGTAGATATCGCCCACCTCGATAACATCTCCCTCGGCGAGCAGGTGCGTCGGCTCCCCGGGGTCAGGCGTCTCAATGCCCCACATAGCTCGCTGTTCCTCGATGTTCGCATGCGGCACCGCCACATCCTTAGCACACAGCTCATACTGGCAGCCCTCGCCAACGGTGGTTCGCACGCCTGCAACACCACCAACATGATCGGCATGGCCATGAGTGCATACGGCGCCAAACACGCGTACGCCGGGATGCTCGGCTCGAATATGCTCCACCAGGCGTTCGCCTTCCCATGCGGGATCGATAATCACGCACTCATTGTCCGAAATAACAGCATAGCTATTGGTCTGAATGGGACCGTTTACGAGCGTCTCGATCTCGACCGATCCCTTGGGAGTTAAATCCAAGGACACAGCGCTCATGTCCCTCTCCTCTCTATAGAACTCGAGGCATCAAACGATGCCTCGAGTGTAGCGAATATCGATAATGCGACACGTTCGTCGCGACTAAACGCGGCGCTTAAGCTGGGCTCCACCCTCACCGGGCATCAGGCGGCGCGCGTCGTAGACCGAGTCAACGCTGCTGATGGAGGCCAGCAGCGGATCCAGACCACTCGCGTCCGAGATCTCGACCATAAAGCGCAGGGTTGCAATACCCTCGCGGTTGGTCGACGTGGCGGCAGAAAGGATATTGCCGCCCGCATCGCCAATGGCAATGGTGACATCCTTGAGCAGGCCCATGCGGTCCAGGCACTCGACCACGATCTCGACCTGGAAGAGGGTGTCGGCAGCGCCGTCCCACTCCACTTCGATCATGCGCTCGGGATGCTCCATAAGACCCTTGACGTTGGGACAGTTGGCGCGATGCACCGAAACGCCACGACCGCGCGTGATGAAGCCGACGATGTCGTCGCCCGTCACGGGGTTGCAGCAATGAGCCAGACGGACCAGTAGGCCGCTGTTGCTCTCGCCCTTGACGATAATGCCGTTACTGGCGCTCTTGCCGCGCTTTTGCGGCTTGCGGTTGGAGCCGCGAGCAGGCTGCTTCACGACCTCGGCGATAGCCTCGGCCTTGGTGAGCTGTTCCTCGGGCTTGGGGTCCAAGATTTGCTCGACCTTATTGCCCACAGCGCGCGGGGCAACCTTGCCGGCGCCGACGGCGGCAAACAGGTCCTCGAGCTGCTTGAAGTTAAACTGCTCCGCCACGGCGTTGAGCGCACGCGTCGAACGCGGCGTAGAAATGCCATAGCCACGCTTACGCAGGTCCTTAGCCAGCATATCGCGACCAGCAGCAGCGTCGTCGTCCTTGGTCGCAGCGGCAAAATAGCGGCGGATCTTTGACTTGGCGGAAGGTGTCTTAACGATCTTGAGCCAATCACGCGACGGCTTGGAACTCTTGTTAGTCAGAATCTCGACACGGTCACCCGTCTTAATCTCGTGCGTGAGCGGAGCCACCGCACCGTTGATTTTGGCGCCGACGCAATGGTTTCCCACCTCGGTGTGAACGGCGTAGGCAAAGTCGAGCGGCGTGGAGCCGGCACGAAGCGCCATGACCTCGCCCTTGGGCGTAAAGACAAAGATCTCCTGATCGAAGAGGTCGACCTTCAGCGAATGCAGGTATTCCTTGGCATCGGTGATCTCGTCGGAAGCCGCCCAATCGAGCGAATGCTTGAGCCAGTTGATCTGGTCGTCCAAACGTTGAGCGTCATTGGTCTTGGAAGCAGACGATCCGCCCGACTTCTTATATAGCCAGTGGGCGGCAATGCCGTACTCGGCCTGCTCATGCATCTCATAGGTTCGAATCTGAATCTCGAGCGGACGAGCCGTGGGGCCGATGACCGTCGTGTGGAGCGACTGGTAGTTATTGACCTTGGGCATGGCGATATAGTCTTTAAAGCGGCCGGGCATGGGGTGCCACAGCGTGTGCACCGCGCCGAGCGTGGAGTAGCAATCGCGCACCGAATGCGTGATGACGCGCAGTGCCACCAGGTCGTAGATCTCGGAGAATTCCTTGCCCTTGCGCTTCATCTTTTGGTAGATGGACCAATAGTGCTTGGAACGGCCGTTGATCTGGAAGTCCTCTAGACCAATGCGGTTGAGCTCGTCGGTGAGCGTCTTGATGGTCTCGGCCAGATAGCGCTCACGGACCTCGCGCGACTCCGCCACCATGCGTGCGATGCGCTGGTAGGCATCGGGCTCCAGGTAGAAGAAGGACAGGTCCTCGAGCTCCCATTTAATGGAGCTCATGCCCAGACGGTCGGCCAGGGGCGCATACACGTCCATGGTCTCGCGAGCCTTAAACAGGCGACGGTCCTCACGCAGGGCTGCAAGGGTGCGCATGTTGTGCAGACGGTCGGCAAGCTTAACGATGATGACGCGGATGTCCTTGGACATGGCGAGGAACATCTTTCGCAGCGTGAGCGCCTGTTTCTCGTCCATACTGTCGACTTCGATGTTGGTGAGCTTGGTCACGCCATCGACGAGCTCGGCCACCGTATCGCCAAACAGGCCGGAAACATCGGCAAGCGAGGTCTCGGTATCCTCGACGGTATCGTGCAGCAGCGCGGCGCACACTACATCGCAGTCCATCTTGAGATCGGCCAAAATGATGGCCACCTCGACGGGATGGTTGATGTACATCTCACCCGAGCGGCGCTTTTGGTTGCAGTGCTTCTCGGCAGCAAAGCAATAGGCCTGCTCCACCTTAGAAAAGTCGTCCTCATTCATATATTTGAGGCACAGGCGCTCCAGTTTGTCGTAGCTGTCCGCCATAATCTCGGGCGGCAGCTCATCGGCATGCTTATAGTGCTCCATCTCCGAGAACGGCTGGAGGGTGGAATCATGGGCGGTACGGGCTGCGGCATCCATCGAGGTCCCCTTCCCCTAGGCCCGCGGTACGATCGGGCGGTTAACTTTGGCTAGCATATCAGAAGCGCACGAATCGAGCGCCCAACTCCGGAAAGCCGAGAACTCCATGCGCGAGCGCAAGCCCTCCAAATAGCGAATTGACCTGCTCAATTGCACACGGCCGGGGTTTTCGGCCATCGCGATGCGACGGGTGTCGTCAAACCCCGAAACGCGACAGAAACCAAGCTCTTCGAAGATTCCCAGGCCACTTTCCACCGAGCGCTCGTCGACCGGCGTGCGAGCATCGATGGCAAGGCACATCTGCGCGATGTCGATATCGCTTGCGCAGAATGAATCATCCCCGGTCTTACCGCGGTTGGAGCGCCACATGGTCTGCAGCGCACGATAGAGTGTGACGAGTTCGTCGCGCTCGGGTGCGTAGCAGTCGAGCAGGCGCTCGTTGATGCGGGCGTCGCGCGACGAATAGAGCAGGTGGATCACGGCGGGCTGTCCGTCACGACCGGCACGCCCGCTCATCTGGTTGAACTCAATGGCGCCAAACGGCATGTGGTACAGCACGACATGGCGGATATCGGGCAGGTTGACGCCCTCACCGAAAGCCGAAGTTGAAACGATGCAGCTGAGGCTTCCGTCTCGGAATGCTTCCTCCACGCGGCGGCGATCGGAGCGCGCAAGCCCCGCGTTATAGAACGCGATATGGGTTGCGCAATCGGGCACACGCTTGCGCAACGTCTTGGCGAGCGCCACGGACTGGTCGCGCGAATTGACGTAAATGACGGTCTTCTCCCCCGTCGCCACGATCGACACCAAACGGTTCTCGCGGCTCGCAAGGTCGCGGTCGTCCTCGAGCTGCAGGTTCTCGCGCACCGTCTCGTCGACCACCGTGCGAGTAATCGGCAGCATGCGGGCAAGCTCGGCCACGACCGGAGCCGTTGCGGTGGCAGTCGTGGCCAGAACGACCGGATCGCCCAGGGCCTTGAGGATATCGGGCATGTCGAGGTATGCGCTTCGGTCGCCGCCCTTGGCAAGACCGGCATGGTGCGCCTCGTCAATAACGACAAATCCGATACGCCCCGAGCGCGCAAAGCGGTCGCGGTGAATAGACAGGAACTCAGGCGTCGTGAGCACGATGCCGGTGCGGCCCGAAGCCAGGTCGGCAAACACGTCATCGCGCGCTGCTTCCACGGTCTCGCCGGTCAGCACGCCGACGCCAATGCCGAGCGCAGCCATCGTCGATGAAAGATGATAGGCCTGGTCGGCAACGAGTGCGCGCAGCGGATAGACAAAGATGCTCGCACGCCCTCGAAGGACCGCCTCGCGCGCGGCGTGCACATGGAAGATGAGCGACTTACCACGTCCCGTCCCCATAACGGCCAAAACGCTCTGGTGGTCGGCGAGCGCGTCGAGTGCCTCGACCTGCGCGCGATGTGGCTGGTTCGAGCCGATAAAGCTATGGATAAGCGAGCGCGTGAGCTCGGTATAAGAAAGCTGGGCGAGCGTCTCGCGTTTACGCGACTCCAGGCGCAGGCCAGAATCCGCCGGCTGCACGCCGCGGCGAAGCTCGCATGCCGGATCGTCGATATTGGACGCCGCGGTATCGCGCACCAAGACATCTTTGATCATGAGCTTGGGCTTCACGCGTCCCTGCCAATGCTCGGCCACGGCCTCGAACACCAAGTCGACGGCGCTGTCGCAATTGATGAGCCTATCGATCTGCGGCACGCGGAACATGATGGCCGGCACACTCGCGGCGCCATCGGTCGCCACGAAGCGCATGTGTTCGCCGGTTTTGCCCACCACGGCGCGATCACACATCGTCACGCCCTCGGCGGCCAGCAACGGCACCTTATTGCCCTGGCCAAACGGCTCAAGACGGGAAATCTGCTCGATGGTCTCGATATTTAACTCGGAGAGGTCGACGGTGGCGGCAACCTCGTCAGTGTCCTCAAAGTCCTCGGCGGGAAGCTCCGATAGCACGGCCGAAAGGCGACGACGGAACTCGTCGAGCTTGGACGCCTCGATGGTCACGCCCACCGCACCCGCATGCCCGCCGCGACGAATCAGCAGATCCGAGCAGCGTTCTACGGCGTCGAACAGGTTGACCTTGCCCACCGAGCGACCCGATCCGCGCGCAACGCCGTCCTCAATCGAGAAGAGCAGAGCCGGCACGCGATAACGGTTGGTCAGGCGGCTCGCTACGATACCCTTGACGCCCTCGTGCCAGCCCTCGCCACCCACGACGATTGCGCGACCGCCGTCATAGGTCTCCTCGACCTTTGCCATGGCGTCGCGTGTGAGCTCCGCCTCGATCTCGCGGCGCTGACGGTTGATTTCCTCGAGCTCGGCTGCCAGTGCACTTGCCTCGATAGGATCGCGGGCAAGCAGCAGGTCGAGCGCCAGCTTTGGATCAGCCATGCGGCCGGCAGCATTCAGACGAGGGATGAGCGAAAACGACAGGCCGTCGGCCGTAATGGTAGAAAGGTCGGCCTTGGCAAGTGCGGCAAGCGCGATATAGCCGGGACGGGCCGTCACGCGCATCTGTTGGATGCCCTCGGCGACTAGTGCGCGATTCTCGGGCGTGAGCGGCATCATGTCGGACACGGTGCCCAGCGCCGCGACCTCTATCAGCGAACGCCAATACGACGGCTTGCCCAAACGCTCGCCCAGGACCTGCACCAGCTTGAGCGCCACACCGGCACCGGCAAGCTCGCGCGAGGGACCCTCGTCCTCGAGCTTGGGGTCGGTCAGGGGCACGCCCTGCGGCACCTGGTCGGACGGCTCGTGATGGTCCGTGACCACCAAATCGATCCCCAGGCTCTCCAGATAGGAGACCTCCTCCTTGGCGGCAATGCCGTTATCGACGGTCACGATCAGGTTGGGTTGGGCGAGCTCGTTGACGCGGTCGAGCGCCGCACGCGACAGGCCGTAGCCCTCGTCAAAGCGATGCGGAATAAACGGCGTGACGTTGGCGCCAAACGAACGTAGCGCCTCGGTCAACAGACAAGTCGACGTAATGCCGTCGACGTCAAAATCGCCAAAGACCGCGATGTGCTCGTGGTTGCGAATAGCGCGCTCGACGCGGTCGGCAACGACCGCCATGCCCGGAATAATGAGTGGGTCGGCCCAGTTGCGATCGAGCGAAGGCGTCAAAAACAGCTGGCCTTCCTCGATGGATGTTATGCCGTGCGCAACCATAATGCGCGCCACCAGCCCGGGTATGCCCAGGCCAGCCGAAAGCTCCTTTTCGAGCTCGGGGTTTTGCTGAGCGACCGCCCAGCGATGCGTCGTCTTAAGCGATGACATAGGCGCCCACCCCCGATAGGGGCAGGTCGCCGCGATACCTCTCACGGTTCATAGCGATGAGTCCTCTGTGTATGCCCGCTTCGGCAGGCAGATCTGTTGAACGGATTTATTATACCGTGCGGCACGGACGCACAACGTCCAGCACGCCGCGGTTTCGATAAACGAGGGCGGTAATAGCCTCGAAATATTCGAGCGTTTCTGACGCACGGACGCATGCGAGCGTCTAGCATATCCATTCAAAACGGGTTCACGGGCAAAGGGAGTCACAAGCGCATATGAAGCAATGGGTTGGACTGGGCAAGTTTCTCGCGGGGCACATGCAGGTCATCGTTCCGATTTGCGTGGCACTCGGCGTGCTCTTTCCCCAACAGATTGGCGTACTCAAGCCCATCGTTCCCACCTTGTTTGCCTTTATGACGTTTCAGGGTGCGCTCAGCAACACCTTTCACCAGGTGGCCGAGGTGTTCCGCCGTCCCCTGCATCTGATTTTGGCGTTATTTGTCTCGGCCGTGCTCATCCCCATCGCGGCGTATGCCATGGGCTCACTGTTCTTTGGTTCCAACCCAAACCTTGTCTGCGGCATCGTGCTCGAGTACAGCGTACCCGTGGCAGTCACCGCCTTTATGTGGATCAGCATGTTCGGCGGCAACGGCCCGCTCGCGCTCACCATCATCCTGACGTCCTCGGTCATCTCGCCCGTCACGATTCCGCTCACGCTTAAGCTCCTGCTGGGTGCCACCGTTGCAATCGATGTTACGGGCATGATGCAGAACATGGCCTTTATGATCGCCATCCCCGCCGTGCTCGGCATCGTGATCAACGAGTTCACGCGCGGATGGGGACACGAGAAACTCTCCCCCGCGCTTTCGCCCGCCTGCAAGTTTATGATGATGGGTGTCATCGCCTCCAACTCCACCGCCATGAGCGAGTACGTGCTACACATGAATGCGGTGCGCCTGGAAGTCGCCCTCTTTATTTTGACCTTCGCCATCAGCGGCTTTGTCGTCGGTTTTCTGGTCGCACGTGCACTGCATCTGCCATATAGCGAGACGACTGCCATGTGCTTTACCTGCGGCATGCGCAACATCTCTTCGGGTGCCGTCATCGCCACGCAGTACTTTCCGGGCGAGGTCGTGTTCCCCGTCATGTGCGGCACGCTGTTTCAGCAGGTGCTGGCCTCGATTATCGGGCATCTCTTTGAGTGCCTAACCTGCGAGGAGCGCACCAAACAGCGCAAGCGGGTCGAAGCCGGCCGCGACGCCATGGCGCGCTAGGCTGTGCGCATTACGCGGGTGTTAGTCTTGCTATACGAGCGTTTCCAGATGCGCACGCAGACGCTCAGCATCGATATCGAGCGTCGTCTCGGCATTGACTTGGGCCAAACGATAGCCGACAAAGTAGGGCGAAACCACCCAACGCGGCAGCGCCTTGGCAATGGTCCGACCGCCCAGGTGATAGAAGAACAAGTTGTACGACTCTGCGCGACCACCGTGGTGCTCGTTTAGGATATAGCGCAGAGCTACCTGGATCGCATCGGCAAAGAGATCCGCCTCGGCTTGGTCTCGTGCGTCATCGCTGGCGGCGATTCCCTGCGGGGCTGAAACGTTGATCTCAAAGAACCCCATGATCGGTTCGGCTGAGATATTGACCGAGATTCTCCCCTGTTGCCAGACATTGATGCCTTCGAAATTGGCGGAAGCCAGCGAAGCATAGCCGTCTTCCTGCTCCAAACCCACAATCTGCATGTGCGGATGGACCAGACTGCCGCCCGAAAGTGGGCCCTTGTTCTTGTACATGAGAACGCTGCGATACTGTCGGGAGTCAATCATCCGCTGCCAGCAATCCAGGGCAAACCGCATAACATGATGCAGCTCGTCCGGCGCATAGGTCACCAGGTCGGCGTCGTGGTCGGACGACTCAATCAATACGGTCTGGCGAGTGGCCCGCAAGGTCTTAAACTTATTCTCGAGCCAGATGCAGCCACCGTCGCGCCGGATGATATTGGCGAGTTCCTCGGTATCGCAAAAGGGGCACGCGGTGCCGGGACGACGGTTGTCGTCGGGCTTACCGTTCGCCTGCTGAACGTCAAATACCAGCGCCACGGGTTATACCTCCAGCGGCACGATCTTGGTGCCATGGAGTTCGGAGACGCCCAGTGCCGCCGCCACGGTATCGCGATTGGCCGTGGAAATGCCGCCACCGGGAAGAATGGTCAGGCGGTCGCCCGCATACTCGACAAGACGCGACAGGTGCTCCAGGTTGTCCTCGATCGGCGTTCCGGCAGCACCACCATGCGTCAGGATGCGCGTGATGCCGCAGTCGGCGAGTGTGTCAATGGCATCGAGCTGAGCCTCGAGCGAGAGCTGGTCAAAGGCCATGTGAAAGGTGATATCGATGGCCCCGCGCTTGCACTCCTCGGTCGCGCAGCCCGTAGCCATCACGAGGGCGCCGAGGGTGAGCTCGTCGAGCGCCCAGCCGCCGGCACAGGGCTTGCAGCAGCCAAAGACCAGGCCGTCAACGCCGGCGCTCACGGCAAGACCCAAGTCCATCTCCATCATGCGCAGCTCGTCCTGGTTGTAGTGAAAGTCACCGCCACGCGGGCGAATCATGCACATCACTCGCGCGTCATGCTCGTGAGCATAGCTGACCGTAGTGCTGATAACGCCGGCCGAGGGCGTGGTACCACCGACGGCAAGGTTGTCGCACAACTCGATGCGCTTAGCACCGGCATCGATAGCCGCCGGCACACGCTCAAAGTTCTCGGCACAAAACTCGTACAGCATAGATAGCCCCCAGGAGACATTTCGATTTTCACACGGCATTGTCGCACGTTAAATAGCAACCCGCACGATGGAACAAAACCTTGACAAGGAGTGTCCCAAAGTGCCGGCACATAAGGAACGTCCCCAGGTGCCACCTTGAGCGATGGGTACTCATTTAAGTACGTCCCCAATGAGTACCCGCAGGGGACAGACAGACCGGACTCCCTATACGACAACTGTTGACATCATATACTATGTGTCATATAGTAGGTGTTACACAGTATACTACGAAAGGAGGTGTGCGGATGGAGGCACAGATGAAGCGCGGCTTCCTCGAGGCCTGCGTGCTCGCGGCCGTCTCGGGCGAGGAATCCTACGGCTATCAGATCGTGAAGGACGTGCCCGCGAGTATGGGGCTCACGGAATCCACGCTCTATCCGTTGCTCAAGCGCCTGGAGAAGGCGGGCTGCATCACCGCGCGCTCCGCCGAGCACAACGGGCGGCTGCGGAGGTACTACCGCATCACGGACGCCGGGCGCGAGCGTATCGCCGAGTTCCTCGCCGAATGGCCATCCGTGCAGGAGATCTACCGTTACGTGGAGGGGGCGCACCATGACGCGCGATGAGTTCTTGAACCGGCTGGGCGAGCTTCTGGCCTGCCTGCCGGCAGATCAGGTAAAGGAAACGCAGGAGTTCTACGCGGAGGCCATCGCCGACCGTATGGAGGACGGCATGACGGAGGCCGAGGCTGTGGCCGCCATGGGCACGCCCGGTGAGGTCGCCGAGGCAACGCTCGACGAACTGCCCGCCGTGCCGCGCGCGATCGCGAGGACCAAGCGCAAGAGCACGGCACTTCTATGGGCGCTCGCCATCGTGGGCTCTCCGGTATGGATTCCGCTGCTGCTCGCGTTCGTCGCCGTTGCCGCTGCAGTCTACATCTGTATTTGGGTTCTTGCGCTCTGCGTGTGGATCGTGGCCGCGGCATTCGGGGGCGCGGGCCTGGTAGGGCTCCTGTTCGCCGTGGACGGCATCATTATCGGGCATGTTCCGTACGTTTTGGCCTCGATGGGAATGGGATTCGCTTCCATCGGTGTGGCGCTCCTCACGGGAGCCGGCGCCTGGACGGCGTCCAAGCAGATCGCGCGCCTCTCTGCCCTTTGGGCGAAGAAAGCCGTTTCGCCCTTCTGGAAAGATCGAGGCAATAAGAGCCGCATGGGCGCCGAAGCGGCGCCGCTCACGGCATAGGAAGGAGTGCAAACATGTCCAGCGTAAAAAGGATTTACCTTGCCGTAGCGGGTGGGCTTGTTGCCACGGGGCTCGTCCTGGCTGCTATCGGATTTGTGGCCTCCGGCTTTAACCTCGCTGTGCTCAACACGCAGATCGACCTGCGCGATGACACCATCATTCTGGGTGGTGTTGAAATAGACGACCCGACAGGGCTTCCACTCATCGAGCAGCTTGCCGAGGTCGGCGAGATCCATATTGGATCTGCAACGACTGGTTCGTCTTCTCCTCGCAAATGATCGAGCTCGTAGCAGCCGTCCCCCCCCCTTCGGGCGCACCACGACGGGCATGAGCACGCCGCGCTCGGAGCCTTTTTGCGAGACCTTCCGTCACGCTCTTCCTGCGTGGTGAACCGGTCATCGACCGACGAGAGGCTGATGGGAATCTCTCGACTTCGGGCCAATCCCGCTCACCGATCTGGTCTTCCTTCGTGATGCGCACATAAGCGAGCAGACACCGCGCAGAGCTTCAGCGCGGCCGCACTTCCACGTCTATGACGGAGGTGCCCGGCGGCGTCTTGGCGATCCCCTTGTTTGCAGGCGTTAGCGCGTGGGGATCGCCCACTCGGGGGTCGAGGTCGCCGAGGACGGCGGCGAACCTCGCGGTGTCATTCGACATCGCGAGGTTCCCGGACCATGACCACCTGGCCTCGTACCGCGGCATAGCCCCAAGGGTGAGGAGCTTCGGCACGTCGATCAGGGCGCCCGCGCAGCGTCGGCCGGTCCGCCGTTCGGCAGAACGGCGGAAGTCCCTAGCCGCCCAGGTAAGCCTTGCGGACGTTGTCGTCGTGCAGGAGCTCTTGGCCGGTGCCGGTCATGGTGATCTTGCCGGTCTCGAGCACGTAGCCGCGCGTGGCGATTGAAAGCGCCATCTGGGCGTTCTGCTCGACCAGAAGCACCGTGGTACCGGCCTTGTGCAGGTCCTCGACAATCTGGAAGATCTGCTCAATCAGAATCGGCGCCAGACCCATGGAAGGCTCATCGAGCATGAGCAGCTTGGGGTTGCTCATAAGGGCGCGCCCCATAACGAGCATCTGCTGTTCGCCGCCCGAAAGGGTGCCGGCGACCTGGCGACGGCGCTCCTTAAGGCGCGGGAACTGCTCGTAGACGCGCTCAAGGCCCGGAGCCACCGTGGACTTGGGCTGCGTGTAGGCGCCCATCTCCAGGTTCTCCTCGACCGTCATCTGCAAAAAGGCGCGACGGCCCTCGGGAACCTGGGCCAGGCCCTTGCCCACCAGTTTATCGGCAGGCGTATGGGTAATGTCCTCGCCCATAAACTTGATGGAGCCGGTCTTGGAACGCAGCAGGCCCGAGATGGTTTTAAGCGTCGTGGACTTACCGGCGCCGTTCGCGCCGATCAGGGCCACGATCTCGCCCTCGTTGACGTTAAAGGAGATGTCCTTGATGGCGTGGATAGCGCCGTACCAGACGTTGATGTTGTAGACGGAAAGCATCGGCTCTGCCATTTAGTTCTCCCCCTTATCCTGCTTGCCCAGATATGCCTCGATAACGGCATCGTTGTTCTGGATCTCCTCGGCCGTGCCCTTGGCGATGACCTTACCAAAGTTGAGCACGCAGATGCCCTCGCAGATGTTCATGACGAGCGACATATCATGCTCGATAAGCATAATGGCGATGCCAAAGGTGTCGCGGATCTTGACGATGTTCTCCATGAGCTCCGCGGTCTCGGACGGGTTCATGCCGGCGGCAGGCTCGTCGAGCAGCAGCAGTTTGGGGTTGGTGGCAAGCGCGCGGACGATCTCCAGACGACGCTGGGCGCCGTAAGGCAGCGAGCCGGCCTGCTCGTTTGCCAGGTGCTCCATATCAAAAATGGACAGCAGCTCCATGGCGCGCTCGTGGGCGGCCTTCTCGTGCTTCCAATACGTCGGCAGGCGCAGCACACCCTCAAAGCCGGAGTAGCGCTCCTGGTTGTGCAGACCGACCTTGACGTTGTCCTCCACCGTCATGGTGTTGAACAGGCGAATGTTCTGGAAGGTACGGGCAATACCCATGCGGTTGACCTGATAGACCGACTTGCCCGAGGTGTCCTCACCGTCGAGCAGGATGGTACCGTGCGTGGGCTGGTACACCTTGGTGAGCAGGTTGAAGACCGTGGTCTTACCGGCACCGTTGGGACCGATCAGACCGGCGATCTCGGTCTTACCGATGGTCAGGCTAAAGTCGTCGACTGCCTTAAGGCCGCCAAATTCAATGCCCAAGTGGATGCACTCGAGCGCCGGGCGCTGGCCCAGGTCGCGGTCGGGAACGATGGCGCCAGAAGGATACGGGACCATCTTGCCCTTGTTGAACTCAAATTTACTGGGCATCGGCTGCCACCTCCTTCTTGGAAGCAAAGCGGTCCTTAATGCGTGCGAAGAACGCCTTGAGCTGCGGGTTGTTGGTAAAGATCATGACCAGGATCAGCACGATGGCGTAGATGAGCATGCGGTAGTCCGAGAACTGACGGAGCAGCTCGGGAAGCACCGTGAGCAACGCCGCCGCGATGACGGAGCCGCGCATATTGCCCAGACCGCCCAGGACCACGAATACCAGGATGAGGATGGACGTGTTGAAGTCGAACTTGGTGGCGGAGAGCTGCGAGAAGTTACCGCCGAAGAGGGCTCCGGCAGCACCGGCGAGAGCGGCGGAAACCACGAAGGCGATCATGCGGTACTGGGTGACGGAGATACCCACGGACTCGGCAGCGATCTTGTTGTCGCGCACGGCCATAATGGCACGGCCGGTACGGCTGCGGACCAGGTTGAGTACAATCACGAGCGCGACCATGACCAGGATGGCGCCGGCAAGGAAAGTCGAATAGGTCGACACGCCCGATGCGCCCTGCGCGCCCTTGATGATGGCGGTGCCGTCCTCGAGCAGGTGCAGGTCGTCGATCGTGGAGTTACCCGTGATGTTAAAGATCACATGCAGGCCGCGGGAGTCGACGCCCACAATGAGGCAGGTGACGATCTCTTTGATGATCTCGCCAAAAGCCAGGGTCACGATGGCCAGATAGTCGCCGCTCAGGCGCAGGACCGGGATGCCGATCAAGAAGCCCAGGATGGCGGCAGCGATGGCGCCGACCACGATACTGATGATAAGGCGCACCGGATCGGAGGGAACGGCGCTCTCCAGCGCGACCGCGGTAACGATTCCCGTATAGGCACCGACACTCATAAAGCCCGCGTGGCCCAGCGACAAGTCGCCCGCGATGCCGACGACGAGGTTAAGGGAGATGGCCATGACGATATAGGCCGTGATGGGAACCAGCTGACCGGCGATCATGCGCGGAATCATGTGGTTGGACTGCATAAAGAACACGATGGCGAACGCCACAAGGCACATGGCGTACGTAACAAAGTCGTGACGCGTCTGCTTGTCTTTAAGAAACTTCATAACGCTCACCTACACCTTCTCGGGGACGTACTTGCCCAAGAGGCCGGCAGGCTTGACGAGCAGGACGATGATCAGAACACCAAAGACGATGGAGTTGGCAAGGCTCGTGGAAATGTAGGCCTGCGCCATCGCCTCGATGATGCCGATGAGAATGCCACCGACAAAGGCGCCGGGGATGGAGCCGATACCGCCGAAGACGGCGGCGTCGAAGGCCTTGATGCCAGGCATGGCACCCGTCGTGGGCTGCAGCACCGGCGAGTAGGAGCACAGCAGCACACCGGCGATGGCGGCAAGGGCAGAGCCGATGGCAAACGTCATCGAGATGGTGCGGTTGACGTTGATGCCCATGAGCTGAGCGGCGGCCTTGTCCTCGGACACGGCGCGCATGGCTTTGCCCATCTTGGTCTTACCTGTAAAGAACATCAGGCCGGCCATGATAACCAGACAGGCGACGATGGTGACGAGCGATACGGCGCTCACGTTGAACTTGGCCAAGAACTCCGGCACCGGGAAGGTGACGAGCGAAGTGAAGTTCTTGGGCGTGGCGCCCCACAGAAGCTGCGCGGCATTCTGCAGGAAGTAGGACACGCCGATGGCCGTGATCAAAACGGCCAGCGGGCCTGCTTGGCGCAGCGGCTTATAGGCCAGACCCTCAATGAGAACACCGAGAACCGTGCAGGCCACGCAAGAGAGAATTACAGATGCCCAGCCCGGGAGGCCGAGATACGACGTGGCGCAGAACGAGACATAGGCACCGACCATGATGACGTCGCCGTGAGCGAAGTTCAGCATCTTGGCGATACCGTAGACCATGGTGTAGCCCAACGCGATGATGGCGTAGACGCTGCCCATGGACAGGCCGTTGACCAGGTATTGGATAAAGACCGTCATGTTCCACATCCCCCTTTCGAATAGGTTTCCAGTTGATGTATGAAACAGGGACGTTACACTGTCCCTAGATACCAAGCAAGCAGGGAAGGCCAAAACCTCCCCTGCTTGGGATCAAAACCGCTCTATGTAAGGCGGTCTATTAGGCCTGTACGTACTTGCCATCGGTGATAACGTACGCCGTGGGGTCCTTCTGGACCTGACCCTTATCGTTCCAGGTGAGCTTGCCGGTCAGACCGTCAACGGTAATCTTGAGCATAGCCTTGGGCAGCTTCTCGGCGACCTCGGTCGGGTCGGCGTCGACACCAAGACCGGCCTCCTTGAGGGCCTCGGCCACCGCGTGCACGCCATCGTAGGCGTCGGCGGCAAACTGGTCGGGGGTATCGCCGTACTTATCCTTGTAAGCGTTGACGAAGTCGGCGTTCTTCTCGTCGTCGGCGGAGAACGGGGTCATGAGCAGCAGACCCTCGGCAAGAGAAGTGTCGAAGCCCTCAACGCCCAGGATGCCGTCCATGCCGTCGCAGCCCATCATCTTGACGTCGTAGCCCATGTCCTTGGCGTTCTTGAGCAGGACCGAGGCAGGCGTGTAGTAGATTGGCGCAAAGATCATGGTGGCGCCGGCCTGCTTGGCCTTGGTCAGCTGGTTGGTAAAGCTCGTGGCGGAGTCGTCCTTAAAGGTCTCCTCGTCGACAATCTCGAGCTTGGACTCAGCGGCCTGGGCCTTAAAGGCATCCGCGACACCCGAAGAATAAGCGTCGCCGGAGTTATAGAACAGCACGAACTTCTCGTCCGCATACTTCTGCGCCAGGAACTTGGCAGCGTTGACGCCCTGGTTGGGGTCGGTGAAGCAAACCTGGAAGACGCAATCCTTGCCGTCGGTGACGTCCTCGGAGGACGCGGACGGGGTGATCATGAACGTCTTGGGGTCGTTGCCGCACTCTGCGGCAACGGCAACCGACGCACCCGTGGTGGTCGGGCCGACAAGGGCCTGCATGCCCCAGTCGAGCAGGGTATTAAAGGCGTTGACGGCCTTCTCGCCGTCGGCCTGGTCGTCCTCGCCCTTGCTGGCAAGCGGCAGCTCCTTGGTGGAGAAGTCCTTGCAGCCAAGCTCGACGCCCTGGGTAACGGACTTGCCGTAGGACGCGGCGGCACCGGTCAGCGGGCCGATGGTGCCGATCTTAAACGAAGCGTCGCCCGAAGCGGAACCGCTGTCGCCGCCGTTGGAGGAGCAGCCAGCTAGAATGGACATCGCCCCCAGACCTGCTGCGCTCGCGATAACGCTCCTGCGATTCATAACAGGGTTCAATGACTTACCGGTGAGGCTCGACATGCGGCTCTCCTCTCAAATCTCGTCGGGTTTTGGTTACCCGACAGGCCATCCTTCGCCGTGTTCGGCGTTCGCAAAATAGTAGACGCTTTAGTTGAGAAAAGTGGCGATTATTTCAACTTTTCTTTTGTTTTGTCCGTTTATCCATAGTTATGCGTATTTCTATTGGTTTATGCAGTTTAGCCACTTTATTGTGTAAAAGTAATGTTTCCATTCTGTTACAAGCGTCCCCGCCCTGATTAAAACGGCCTCACCGGTAGCGCTTTATGCGCACTTAGGCGGCGATGTACTTGCCGTCCTGGATCACATAGGCTGTAGCGGGCTTCTCGACTTGGCCCTCGTCGTTCCACGTGAGCTCGCCCGTCAGACCCTCGATCTTGATCTTGCGCATGGCCTTGGCAAGATCGCCGGCAATGTCGGCGCCGTCGGCCGTAATGTCGATGTTTGCCTTATCGATAGCCTCGACAATCGCATGGACGCAGTCATAGGCATCGGCGGCAAACTGGTTGGGCGTCTCGTCGTAGGCGTCCTTATATGCCTTGACGAAGTCGGCGTTCTTCTCATCGTCGGCAGAGAACGGGGTCATGAGCAGCACGCCCTCGGCAAGAGAGGTGTCGAAGCCCTCGACGGAGAGCAGGCCGTCCATGCCGTCGGTACCCATGAGGGTCATGTCGTATCCCATGTCCTTGGCGTTCTTGAGCAAAACGGACGCCGGCGTGTAGTAGATCGGCGCAAAGATGAGCGTGGCGCCGGCCTCCTTGGCCTTGGTGAGCTGGTTGGTAAAGCTCGTGGAGGAGTCGTCCTTAAAGGTCTCGGTATCGACGACATCAAGTTTGGACTCCTTGGCCTGCTCGGCAAAGGCATCGGCAACACCCGAGCTGTACGTATCGCCGGAGTTGTAGAACAGGGCGATCTTGGCGTCTGCATACTTCTCGGCCAAGAACTTCGCGGCGCTGGCACCCATGGTGGGATCGGTGAAGCAAACCTGAAAGACCGTTGTCTTATCCTTGGTCACGTCGAGCGACGAGGCCGAAGGCGTGACCATGAGCATATCGTCGGCAATCTCGCCCGAGACGGCGACGGCAGCACCGGTGGTGACGGGGCCGACGAGCGCCTGCATGCCCCAGTCGCACAACGTATTGAAGGCGTTGATGGCCTTCTCGCCGTCGGCGACATCGTCCTCGGACTTAAGCGAGAGTTTGAGGTCCTTGGTCGAGAAATCCTTGGCGGCAAGCTTGGCACCCTTCTCGGCCGAAACGCCATAGGTTGCCGCGGCGCCGGTCAGAGGGCCGATGACACCGATCTTGAAGGTCTTGCCGTCATCGGCGGAGCCGCCGTCCGAGCCACCCGACGAACAACCAGCGAGTGCCGCGGTGCTGCCGAGCGCCGCGGCGCCGGCGAGAAAGTTCCTTCGGCTGAGCGTGCTGTTGATGTTGAACATGGTGTCCCCCTTTTTCGCTGGCCGCAGTGCGGTCGTCTTGCGGTACGGGGCAAACCTTATGGCGCAAACGTTGACAGTTTGTTACGGAGTTCCGTTTGTAGCGAGCATGTTTCCAATGTTTCCGCAGCGTTTCGGGGGTGCCGTTTTGTGCGACTCCTGTTGCCTGGCGAGCACGCGCCCTCGGTTCACGCTAGAATGCACTCAACCTTTAAGCGGTTAATCCATCCATAAGATGCACGAAGGAGCTATCTATGAGCGAATCCCTGCGCACCGTGAACGTCGGTCTGATCGGTCTGGGAACCGTCGGCGGCGGCGTGGCCCGTCTGATCAAGAGCCACCACGATGAGTACCTGGCAGCCTACGGCATCGACCTTAAGCTGACCCGCGCCTGCGCGCTTGCCTGGGAGCAGGCCGAGGCAGCCGGTATTGAGCACGAGGCCTTTACGAGTGACTGGCATGACGTCGTCACCGACCCCGCCGTCGACATCGTCGTCGAGCTGATTGGCGGCGAGCACCCCGCGACCGAGATCTTCACCACCGCCTTTGAGCACGGCAAGCACGTCGTCTCTGCCAACAAGGCCCTGCTGGGCCGCCATGTCGAGACGCTCGCCGAGAAGGCGCGCGCGTGCGGCGTGCAGATTAAGTGCGAGGCCAGCTGCGGCGGCGGCATCCCCATCGTGAGCACGCTCGAGCACGACCTGGTGGGCAACAAGATCCTGACCATCGCCGGCATTCTCAACGGTACCACCAACTATATCCTGTCGCGCATGGACGCCGAGGGCGCCGATTACGCCGACGTACTTGCCGACGCACAGGCCAAGGGCTATGCCGAGGCCAACCCGTCCGCAGACGTCGACGGCTTCGACGCCGCCAGCAAGACGGCCATCCTTGCCTCCATCGGCTTTGGCACCCGCGTGACCACCGACGATGTGTACCAGCAGGGTATCCGCACCATCGGCGCCGAGGACATCACTCAGGCCCGCGAGCTCGGCTACACCATTAAGCTGCTGGGCATCGCCCGCAACACCGACGCCGGCGTCGACGTCCGCGTGCATCCCACGCTGATCCCCGCCGACCACATGCTTGCCAAGGTCAACGGCGCCATGAACGCCGTCTACGTGGTAGGCGACGCCGTGGGCGAGACCATGTTCTACGGTGCCGGCGCAGGCTCCTTCCCCACCGCGAGCGCCGTCGTGGGCGATATCCTGTCGCTCTCCGAGCAGATCAGCCGCGGCGTGGCTCCGCTGCCCGAGATTGAGCCCTATGGCCACAACCTCGCCTTTAAGCCCATGGACGAGCTCCAGACCAAGTACTATGTGCGCCTGAAGGTCGCCGACCGCGTGGGCGCCCTGTCCGAGACGGTCGACATCTTTGCCAAGCACAACATCTCGATCTCGCTCATCAACCAGGTCGAGGACGGCAAGTCGGGCGTCAGCGATGCCTGCTCGGTCATCTTCCTGACGCACCGCGCGCTCGAGAAGGACGTCCAGGCTGCCGCCGCCGAGCTTGCCAGCGTCGACTGCGTGGCCGAGGTCGCCAACGTCCTGCGCATCGAGGACGTCGAGGCCTGGACCGAAGGCGTCATGGCCAACTAACCCAACGCTCGCCTAGCAATATGCGCCTTGAGGGCTCCCGTCCGATGTGGGACGGGAGCCCTTTTGTCACCTACCCCAAGCACAACGGCAGAGCATATTTGCGCGAGCCGCTCATCGGTAACGCGGGCTACCGTTCACCGATATGCAAACGCGGCCGATTCCGACTACCGCTACGCTGTGCTGCGAATGTCCGCCCGCGATGAGAGGAAGCACCATGTTGCTCGAGGGCAAGAAAGCAATCATCACCGGAGGCACACGCGGTATCGGCTATGCCATCGCCTGCCGTTTTATCGAGGAAGGCGCTGCCGTCACCGTCTTTGGCTCGCGCCAGGAGACTGCCGACACGGCCGTTGAGAAGCTGACAGCCGCCTATCCCGACGCCAAGGTCTGGGGTCGCTCCTGCGATCTCACCTCGCTCGAGGCCGTGACTGAGGCCTTTACGCAGACTGCAGCCGACATGGGCGGCTTGGACACGGTCGTCAACAATGCCGGTATCTCCCAGCGTTCACCCCTCTTGGACTACACGGCCGAGGAGTTCGCAAAGGTCATGGACCTTAACGTCGTCGCCGTCTTTAATGGCCACCAGGCTGCCGCCAAGATCATGACCGAGGCCGGCCACGGCGGCACCATCACTACCACAAGCTCGATGGTCGCCAAGTACGGCCAGCCCTCCGGCGTCGGTTACCCCACGTCCAAGTTTGCCGTCAACGGTATGGTCCAGTCGCTCTCGCGCGAGCTCGCTCCCATGGGCATCCGCGTCAACGCCGTCGCCCCCGGCGTGACTAAGACCGACATGGTCGCCAACCTGCCCGAAGAGGTCATCAAGCCCATCATCGCCACCATTCCGCTGGGTCGCATGGGCGAGCCCGAGGATGTCGCCAACGCCTTTGTTTTCCTGGCGAGCGACATGTCCTCCTACGTCACGGGCGCCATCCTCCCCGTCGACGGAGCCGCCCGCTCTTAAGGGACCACAAGCCCCAGCCTCAACATAGCCCAACAAAGAAGGCGCGCCGCCCGCATCAATTGCAGGCAGCGCGCCTTCTTCTGTTTAAGGGGAAGTTTCCCCGAGAGAGCACCGGCTACTTGTCGTCATCTTGCGTATCTTCGCGCGCATAGAGCTCCAGCATGCGACGGCGGTATTCGCGCACAGCGAGCTTGGCGCGCTCCAGGCGGCGGCGCTCACGCGGAGTCAGCTCGGACGGGTCGACCTCGTCTCCATAGGTCTTATCGGCAAGCAGGTGCGCCGCGTCCACGATGCGGGCATCGATGTGGCCGCTCGCTGCCTCGGCGGAAAGACGCTCGGCAATCGTATCGAGCGTAGGCAGGCCCTCGAATACGCGACCATGGCCATGCGAGGTCAGCAGCTCGTGCTCGCGCGCGAGCAAGCTCGCTAGGTCGTGGTGGGCGCGCAAGATGTCGAGCGCATCGGATGGATGCTCGGCAACCTCTGCCACGGCGGCGACCGGTGCGGCATCCACCACGCGGTAGAAGAGCTGCGCGAGCAATGGCATCAAGAACACCGTGATGGCACCGGCGGCAACCATGACCGACGCAATATCTTGCGACAGCGCGCCCGCGTTGACGGCAACGCTCGTAACGGCAACGATGATCGGCAGCGCCGTGGTGCAGTACAGGGCCACGGTAATGCGACCATACGCCGACACATCGCGCGTCGCAGGACAAATGCTCATGGAAATAAGAATGGGCACGGCACGAATAATCAACAACGCCACGATAAAGCCCACGAGCAGACCCGGGCGCGACGCCACGGCCGTCAGATCGATCTTTGCGCCCGATACGGTAAAGAACACCGGAATCAAAAAACCGTAGGCCAGACCGTCGAGCTTGGTCTCGAGCGTATGGTTGCCCTCGGGGATGATATAGCGCAGGACAAAGCCGGCGGCAAAAGAACCCAACACGATGTCGAGATCAAAGACAGCCGAGAATGCCACGAGCGTGACCAGGATGAGCACCGTCAGGCGCACGAAGGTCTGTGATGTGGTATCGGCGCGTTCCTCGACAAACGCAAAGAAGCGGCTGCCGACGCGCTTGGAGCGGCTTGGGACCACGGCCAGCAACACGCAAACCACCGCAAACAAGCCAAGGATTACGAGCGTTTGGATGCCAGTGCGGGCAGACAACAGCACCGACATGGCGAGCACGGGACCGAGCTCGCCCCAAGTGCCATACGCGAGAATCGAGTCGCCCACGCGCGTGCCGGTGAGCGAGCGCTCACGCATGATGGGCACAAGCGTACCGAGCGCCGTCGAAGTGAGGGCAAGCGTCACGGCGATACCGTCGAAATGACTGACTGAGAACCACGGGGTAAAGCGCACGGCAAGCCAGGCGATACAAAATGTGACGACCCACGTCGCCAAGCCGTAGCGCCCCTCGACGCCCGTGATGCTCTTGGGGTCGATCTCAAAGCCGGCAAGCAGGAACAAAAAGGCCAGGCCCAGCTCGGACACAAGCGAGACCTCAGCATCTACATGGATGACGCCGAGCATATGGGGTCCCAGTACCGCGCCGAGCACGAGCAAAAAGACCGTCTCGGGAACGGGTTTTCCGGGAATCGCCGAGGCGATAAAAGGACTCGCAAAGGCCACGAGTGCGATGATGGCGAGCGAAACGAATGCCATGTGATGCCTTTCTCTTGTTTGCGCTTCACTGTAGCACCCTCGCCGTCCTCAACGCGCCACGAGCTGTCGTATCATAGTGAGGTT
Organism: uncultured Collinsella sp.; assembly: GCA_902466395.1. Taxonomy (GTDB): domain Bacteria; phylum Actinomycetota; class Coriobacteriia; order Coriobacteriales; family Coriobacteriaceae; genus Collinsella. The sequence continues at coordinate 32,795 of CABQQR010000016.1, read as the reverse complement.
TAAAAGTATGCGGCTCAAGGCGACCGCGAGGCTTGCCCCGCAAACCGACCGCTGCCGCATACCGCACCGTACGCCCAACCGATCAGGAAGGCAGGAACCAATGGTCTCTCGTATCTACGTGGAGAAGAAACCCGGGTTCGACGTCGAGGCTCAGCAGCTCAAGGGCGAGCTGACCGAGATTCTCGGCATCAAGGGCATCGAGGCCCTGAGGATTATCAACCGCTACGACGTCGAGGGCATCGATGAGGAGCTGTTCCGCTCCTGCGTGCCGACCGTCTTTAGCGAGCCCCAGGTCGATGTGACCTACAACGAGCTCCCCGCAAGCGACGGCGCCGTCTTTGCCGTCGAATTCCTGCCTGGCCAGTTTGACCAGCGCGCCGACTCCGCCAGCGAGTGTGTGCAGCTCATCAGCCAGGGCGAGCGCCCCGCCGTACGCTCCGCCAAGGTCTATATGATCTCGGGCGCCCTGGACGAGGCCGCCATCGAGGCCATCAAGCACTACGTGGTGAACCCCGTCGAGGCGCGCACCGCCTCGCTCGACCTGCCCGAGACGCTGCACATGGAGACCCCCGAGCCTGCGCCCGTCGAGGTGCTTGACGGCTTCCGCGAGCTCGACGAGGCCGGTCTTGCCGCCTTTATCTCCGATCGCGGTCTTGCCATGGACGAGGCGGACATCGCCTTCTGCCAGCAGTACTTCCGCGATGAAGATCGCGACCCCACCATCACCGAGATCCGCGTGATCGACACCTATTGGTCCGACCACTGCCGCCACACCACCTTCGGTACCGTCCTGGATGACGTGACGATCGACGACGCCGTGGTGCAGCAGGCCTTCGACCGCTACATGGAGATGCGCCACGAGCTCGGTCGTGACGCCAAGCCCGTCTGCCTCATGGATATGGGCACCATCGGCGCCAAGTACCTTAAGAAGACCGGTGTCATGACCGATGTCGACGAATCCGAGGAGATCAACGCCTGCACCGTCAAGGTAAAAGTCGATGTCGACGGCGAGGACCAGGACTGGCTGTTCCTCTTTAAGAATGAGACCCACAACCACCCGACCGAGATCGAGCCCTTCGGCGGTGCCGCCACCTGCGTGGGCGGTGCCATCCGCGACCCGCTCTCGGGCCGCAGCTACGTGTACCAGGCCATGCGCGTCACCGGCGCCGGCGACCCCACCGTCCCGGTTTCCGAGACGCTCGAGGGCAAGCTGCCGCAGCGCAAGCTCGTGACCACTGCCGCCGCCGGCTACTCCAGCTACGGCAACCAGATCGGCCTTGCCACCGGCCAGGTCAACGAGCTCTATCACCCCGGCTATGTGGCCAAGCGCATGGAGGTCGGCGCCGTCGTGGGCGCCACCCCGGCAAACCACGTGCGTCGCGAGTGCCCCGCCCCCACCGACAAGATCATCCTGCTGGGCGGCCGCACCGGCCGCGACGGCATCGGCGGCGCCACCGGCTCCTCCAAAACCCAGAACACCGAGTCCATCGAAACCTCGGGCGCCGAGGTCCAGAAGGGCAACGCCCCAGTCGAGCGCAAGCTGCAGCGTCTGTTCCGCCGCGGCGACGCCTGCCGTCTGATCAAGCGCTGCAACGACTTTGGCGCCGGCGGCGTCTCGGTCGCCGTGGGCGAGCTTGCCGACGGCCTGTACGTGGACCTGGACACCGTGACTAAGAAGTACGACGGCCTGGACGGCACCGAGCTCGCTATCTCCGAGTCCCAGGAGCGTATGGCCTGCGCCGTCGCCGACGGTGACGTCGATGAGTTCATGGGTTACGCCGCCGAGGAGAACCTGGAGGCAACCGTTATCGCCGAGGTTACCGCCGAGCCGCGCATGCGCATGGCCTGGAACGGCGTCGCCATCGTCGACCTGTCCCGCGAGTTCCTCAACTCCAACGGTGCGCCCAAGCACCAGGTCGCCCACGTGTGCGCCCGCAGCGTGTGGCAGCCCAGCTGGGCCGGCACCACGCTTGCCGAGCGTATGACCTCGCTGGTCACCGACCTCAACGTCGCCTCCAACAAGGGCCTTTCCGAGCGCTTCGACTCCACCATCGGCGCCGCGACCGTGCTCATGCCCTTTGGCGGCAAGACGCAACTCACCCCCAGCTCGGCTATGGTCGCCAAGTTCCCCGTGGACGGCGAGACCACCACGGCAAGCGCTATGGCATGGGGCTTCAACCCCTACCTGATGGAGGCCGACCAGTTTGCGGGCGCCTACCTGTCCGTGGTCGAGTCCATCGCCAAGCTCGTGGCCGCCGGCTTTGAGCACAAGCGCGCCTACCTCTCCTTCCAGGAGTACTTCGAGCGCCTGCGCACCGAGGCCGAGCGTTGGGGCAAGCCAATGGCAGCCGTCCTGGGCGCCCTTATGGCCCAGGTCGACCTGGGTGCCGGCGCCATCGGCGGCAAGGACTCCATGAGCGGCTCGTTTGAGGACGAAGCCGGCGAGCTCAACGTTCCGCCGACCCTGATCAGCTTCGCCGTGGCCGTGGGCCGCGCCGCCCGCGCCGTCTCCCCCGAGTTCAAGGGCCTGACGCACCGCGTCGTGCGCATCGCCCCCGCCACCTATGGCGAGGACTACCGCCCCGACGCCCAGCAGCTGCTCGCCGCGTTTGACGCCGTCGAGGCGCTCACCGCCACCGGCGACGCCCTGGCCGTCTCTACGCCCGGCTACGGCTGCGGTGCCGAGAGCCTCTTTAAGATGTGCGTCGGCAACCAGATCGGTATCGAGCTTGCCGAGGATGTGGACGTGGAGAGCCTCTTCACCCCGCTCTACGGCAGCTTTATCGTCGAGCTCGCCGAGGACGCCGAGCTGCCCGAGGTTGCCAACGGCGTTGTAGTCGAGCCCCTGGGCACCACCGTCGAGGGCTATGTCATCGACACCGGTTCCGAAGTCATCGAGCTCTCTGAGCTCCAGGAGGCCTGGGAGAGCGGTATCGAGAGCGTCTTCGCCTACCGCAGCGCCGGCGAGACCGCCGAGGTCGAGACCATCGACTTCCGCGCCAAGGACATCCACGTGTACGGCGGCGCCAAGATCGCCCGCCCGCGCGTGATCATCCCCGTGTTCCCCGGCAACAACTGCGAGTACGATAGCGCCCGTGCCTTCCGCGCAGCCGGCGCCGAGGCCGACACCTTCGTGATCAACAACCTCACGCCCGAGGCCGTCGCCGAGAGCACCCACGAGCTTGCCCGCCGCATCCGCGAGAGCCAGATCGTCATGATCCCCGGCGGCTTCTCGGGCGGCGACGAGCCCGACGGCTCCGCCAAGTTCATCACGGCGTTCTTCCGCGCTCCCGAGGTCACCGAGGCAGTCCGCGACCTGCTCAAGGCCCGCGACGGCCTGATGCTTGGCATCTGCAACGGCTTCCAGGCCCTGATCAAGCTCGGTCTGGTGCCCTACGGCGACATCGTCGACGCCACGCCCGATGCGCCCACGCTGACCTTTAACACCATCGGTCGTCACCAGAGCCGTCTGGTGCGCACTCGCATCTCGTCCAATCTGTCCCCGTGGCTGTCGCAGTGCAACCTCGACGACCCCTACACCGTCGCCATCAGCCACGGCGAGGGCCGCTTTGTCGCCAACGACGAGGTGCTCGCCCAGCTGATCGCCAACGGCCAGGTCGCCACGCAGTACGTGGGCGAGGACGGCAAGCCCAGCATGGACCTTTCCGTCAACCCCAACGGCTCCGCACTTGCCATCGAGGGCATCACGAGCCCCGACGGCCGCGTCCTGGGCAAGATGGGCCATGCCGAGCGTCGCGGCGACAACCTGTACCGCAACGTGCCCGAGCATGTCCCCGGCGATAAGTTCATGCCGATCTTTGAGAGCGGCGTGGCCTACTTCGCTTAAACCTTTCCCATCGGGTACAATCCCTTCGGGTAACAACACCCGCCACCGACACATCCGGTGGCGGGTTCTTTTTTGCTTCGCGCATGCAGGAAGGACATCATGGAAAGCCGCAAGCCGTATCTCGCCACCCTGCCCGGACTCATCCTGGGCTGTCTTGTTTGCTGTGCACTCTGGGGATCGGCCTTTCCCTGCATCAAGATCGGCTACGCACTCTTTGGTATCCCGGCGCACGATAGCGCCTCGCAGCTGCTCTTTGCGGGCTTGCGCTTCACGCTTGCCGGCGCCCTGGTTATCGTTGGGATGAGTGCGGCCCAACGCCGCCCCCTCATTCCGCAGGCTCGCGACATCAAGCCCATCTTTGTCTTGTCGCTCTTCCAGACTATCGGGCAGTACTTCTTTTTCTATCTGGGCCTCTCGCGCGCCAGCGCCATGTCGAGCTCCATCATCGAGGCCAGCGCCAACTTCCTCGCAATCCTCTTTGCCGCCCTGGCATTTCACACCGAGAAGCTCAACACGGCCAAGGTGCTTGGCTGTGCGCTGGGCTTTGCCGGCGTCGCGCTCGTCAACCTCTCGGGCGCAGATGGCACCTTTGGCTTCAGGCTCGATGGCGAGGGCTTTATCCTAGCCTCCACTGTCTCGGGTGCTCTTTCGACCTGCCTGATCGGCATCTTCTCGCGCAAGCACGACGGCGTCTTGCTTGCCGGGTGGCAGTTCTTGGTCGGCGGCCTGGTCCTCACCGCCATCGGCTTTTTGATGGGTGGCGCGCTCTCCCCCACGGCGATTGTCCCCGCCATCGTGCTCATCATCTACATGGCGCTTATCTCCGCGGTCGCCTACTCGCTGTGGTCGCGCCTGCTTGCCGTCAACCCCGTCAGCCGCGTCTCGGTCTTTGGGTTTATGAACCCGGTCTTTGGCGTACTGCTGAGCGCACTGCTGCTTGGCGAGGGCGCCGGCACGAGCCCCGTTACCGTCATCGTTGCCCTGCTCTTGGTCTGCAGCGGCATCATCATCGTCAACAAACCCAAAAAAGCCTAGCGAACTGCCCTTATTTAGCAGAGAGATTCACATACTTTAGTTTAATGGAGTACATCGGTGAGCTGAAGGCCACCACGCACGCAAGCGTGCGCCCCTTTTTCTAGCGTATCTGGACGCCGGCTTTCTTTTTCTCGGCCTTGACGCGGTAGAGCTCCGCATCGGCAGCACGAAGCAAGTCTTGCCAGGTATCGACGCCATCACCAACCCGTGCGTAGCCGATGGACATCCGCAACAGATACGGAACCTCAGCGCGCGCGAGCTCATCGTTGATTGTCGCGCACAGATGCATGATATCCTGTTCCGCCACTGCCTTTTGGAGCACCACGAACTCATCGCCACCATAACGTGCGATAAAGCCGCCAGACGCCGAGCAGACTTCTTTGAGCGCAGCGGATATGACCTGAAGAGCGTGGTCGCCCTCCACATGCCCATAGCGATCGTTAATCTGCTTAAAGCCGTCGGCGTCCATCATAAGCAGATATACATCTTCGGCCTGATCCACATTTGAGAAGAGCGACAGCATATAGGTCTCAAAACGGTTGCGATTGTTAAGTCCAGTCAACGGGTCGGTCGAGATGAGCTGCTCCTGGTAGATGATGTAGAGCAGCAACATGCTAATCATTATGCCGACACAAAGGCCGGGCACCGAGTATACGACCTGAAAGGTACCGCCCACCAGGGCCGGAATGGCGAAAAATGCCAAGGTTCGATAGATGGCCTTCGTCTGCAGGCTCTCGACCCTGCGAGATTGCACAAATGCATGCAGGGACGTATGTATAACGTAACAGTAGCTGACGATGGGCTGGATCATATAGGCAAAACCGCGACGATACACGCCCTGCGAATCGATATAGAACAGGGCGTGCGTCCAGTAACTGGTAAACGCCAGCACGACCACCAGAGCCGTAGGCAACGCTACAAGCACCACCCTATAGCGCGAGGTCAAAAGGCGAGAACCCTGCACCGTCTCGGAATAGATAAACCAAATGAGACACGCGATAGCAAAGAGCGAAAACGAAACCGCGTTGGAAATCCAGTTGGCAGCAATGCCCAACGTGCCGTCCACACCGTCCGAAAGCGTCCAGATCATATCGAATAATATGTACGCGGCAGAGGTGTAGCCAAGCATGCTAAACAATAGCTGCTGGGTACTCGAGAACAAGGAGCGACGACTTCGCACGGCAAGCCCGATAAGAACAATCATGCATAGCACGAATATCTCAATCTTGAGTGCCTTAACCACTAGACGCCATCCCTTCAATATCCAAGTGGTCAGAATCGCCCGATTCGTGCCTGGGCAATAAACACCCCTACTCCGCAGGGGTATAGGGAATAATAGCAGAGCGCCCGAACGCCACTGCAAGACAGCTCTCGTTCGGGCGCCCATACGGCGCGAATTGCACACGCCGGCTTGATTGACTCGCGTCGACGATTACTCGCCGTCGATGTCGGTCGCGACGGCCTCCTCAATAGCCTCGACGCCTTCGACCGACGGATCCTCTTCGCCGTGGCAGAACTTCTTATCGACCCAGCCGGTCAGAATCGGGGCCATGATGGCCGTGATGATGACGGCGGTGGCGATCTGCGCATACGCGGTGGGCGCAAGCTCGGCATAGCGCGGCGCGACCTCAGCAAGAGCAACCGGCGTGGTCATAGCCGTGCCGGCAATGGTGGAGCAAGCCACAGCGGCCTTGCCATTGCCGCCGCACAGACGCTCGAACGCAAAGGTGATGGGACCGACGACAAACAGCGTGACAAGGCCCAGCAAGATGCCGGAAATACCGCCGGTGATAAAGCTCGACAGGCTCATGGACGCACCGAGCTGAAATCCGATGACGGCAATCGCGGGATTGGCACCGGAAACCAGCAGGTTCTTGATAAACGGGAACAGGTTGCCCAGAACCATGCCGATAACGAGTGGCAAGATGGAGCCGATAATGGTGCCAATGGGAATGTTGGCGAGGCCGGAAACACCGAGGATGATCATCGTGACGGCGGGGCCAGCCGTAAAGAACAGGATACCGACGGCGCCCTACTCGGACTCATCGCCGAACTCGCCCATGATGCCCGTATAGAGCGCCATGTTGCAAAACGTGATGCCGCCGATGATAGACACGGAGCTCAGACCCAGGAAGTTGTCGTTAAAGAAATATGCCACGCCCAGGCCGAGAGCCGCTGCGACGACCAGCTTGGGGATCAGCACGACGATACCGGTCTTGATGGCACCCGGCGTGGACTTAAAGCTGATGCCGGCGCCCACAAACAGCAGGATCGCGGCGACGATGGTATTGGAGCCACCGCGGCAGGCAGCCGTAAAGAAGCCGCCGATCTCAAAAACCTGCGGGCAGAAGGTGTTGAGCAAAAGACCGACGATCATCGGATAGATCATGATGTCGCCCGGGATGCGCGGGACCTTGAATTTCTTTTGCTCGTTGGCGGTCGCTTCCTGTGCCATGAAACCCCCATTTCCGCTGACGGGGTACAAAAGCCCACGTCACGCTTTGCTACAGTAAAGTTTGACCATGGTACCAGAAGAAATAGACCAGCTCGGTGAAAAATCCGACGAGTTGGGATGGAACGAGATTCGGCGCCCGCGACGCCACCCCTATATAAGGCTCAAGACAATATAGAGTACGATGCCCGAGACGCAGCACCACAGCATCGATTTTGTCTTGACCGCCACGACCACGACGCCGGCGGCCGCAATCCAGGGAACCAAGGCAGGCCAGAGTCCCGCGTCGAACGCGCCGGGGCTCACCAAGTCGTTGGCGACCAGCGCGGCAAAGGCGGCGGGCGGGATATAGCCCAGGGCCTCGGTAATGCGGGGCGACAGGGTCCGCCCGCGCAAGGCGAGCGCCGGCGCGATGCGAAAGAACGCGATAGCAGCCCACGACGACAGCCACAGAACCAAGAACTCGTTAACGGGCATCGCGGGCACCTCTTCCGTCAAATACAGCATCGCACGCCAACGCAATGGCAATGCCGGCCACGACGCTTGCCGGCACGGCAATATTCGTGAGGCCCAAGAACTTGCATACGGCGACGGACACCGCGCCCGAAACCGCCGCGACAACGTTGCCGCGCGACAGCCGCTGCGAAAAGAGCAGGCAGATAAAGAGCGAGGTGCAGACAAAGGCTGCAATGGCGGTGGGAACATCGACAACGGCGCCGACGATGGCGCCCATCGTACACGAAACGCCCCATGTTGCGATGAGAATCACGTTGAGCACAAAGGACTCGCGCGGGCCCCAATCCTCCCCTTCAACCAACTTGGCAAGCGAGATGCCATATGCCTCCTCGGTAAGTGTCGCGGCAACAGCCAGCGTCTGACGCTTCGAGGCACCCGTCAGATGCGGCGCGATCGATGCCGAGTAAAGCGCAAAGCGCGAGGAGATGGCAGCAACGCTCGCGACGATCGATGCTGCAGGCACGCCCGCCAGCCACAGGTTGCAGATCATAAACTGGCCGCTGCCCGTCACAAACGTGCTGCTCAGGGCAAAGACCATCCAGGGTTCCATTCCCGTCTGCCCCATGATCATTCCGCACGGCGCGCCTATTGCAACATAGGTAAGCATCACCGGCCAGACGGTTTTAAAGATCCTAAGGACCATGCCACTCCCATTCTGGTAAGTCGTCTGCAGCGCACCTCGCAACGCAGCAGAAATATCAACCGGTGGCAATATAGTTCGCCTACAATTGCCACCGGATCGAAAGACACAACTTTTTAGGAAGTCATTATGACAGCTATCGATCGAGACCGGGCGCGCGCAGCCTTCAAAAGCTACACCGATGCCTACGACGCCACCAACCCACGCATCGCGCTCAAAATCGAGCATACGTACCACGTGGCCGAGGCATGCGATGCCGTAGCGCGCGAGCAGGGCTGGTCGTCAGATGATATTGACTTGGCATGGCTTTGCGGCCTGCTGCACGATATAGGCCGCTTTGAGCAGCTGCGACGCTGGGACACCTTTAAGGACGCCGAGAGCATGGGCCATGCAGCGCTGGGCATCGAGGTCCTCTTTGGCGAGAATCCCGCCGATGCACCCGCCGTGACGAGCGTCCGCGACTTTATCGATGACCCGGCAGAAGATGAGCTCATCCGAGCGAGCATTGCCTATCACAGCGATTTCCGTCTACCCGCGCAGCTCGACGAGCGCACGCGGCGCTTCTGCGATATCGTGCGCGATGGCGACAAGATCGACATTATGCGCACCATCGCCGACAGCACCGTCGACACCATCCTCAAGGTGGATGAGGACACGTTTCTCGCCAGCCACTTCTCGACACCGGCGCTTACCGCCTTTGACGAGCATCGCTGCGTCGCGCGTGACGAGCGCAACGAGCCGGCGGACTACCTGGTGGGGCTCATCTGCTTTATGTTTGAGCTCGTCCATCCGGCAAGCCGTGCACTGGCGCGCGAGCAAGGCGATATCTATCGCCTGCTCGACGCGCCCTTTGGCATTACGCGACCCTTTACCGACCCCGCCGCGCAGGCAACCTGGAGCCGCCTTAAGGACGAGCTGCGCCGCTGGCTGGCAAGCGCTTAGCACTCGAGCTGAGCCAGCAGTTCCTCAACGATCTCAACGGCATCGCCGACGACCTTGTACCGGGCGGCACCGAAGATGGGGGCATCCGGGTCCTCATTGATGGCGACAATGCACTCCGCCCCACCGATGCCGGCGAGATGCTGGATAGCGCCCGAGACACCGATGCTCACGAGGAGCTTGGGCGAGACCGATACACCCGTCTGGCCAATTTGGTGGCGATACTCCAGCCAGCCGGCCTCCACCACGGGGCGCGTGCAGCCAAGCTCGGCACCCAGAGCCTCGGCAAGCTTTCGCATCAGCGGTAGGTTTTTCTTGGAGCCGATGCCGCGGCCCACCACGACTAGACGCTCGGCATCGGCAATTGAGGCCTGCTGTCCCCACTCCTCGGCGGGAATCGAGATCTCGACACGGGCCTTAACGTCATCCGCTAGCACTACCTGGGCAATCGTGCCGGAGCGGCTATAGTCAAACTCGGGCGCCTTAAAGATGCCGGGGCGCACCGTTGCCATCTGAGGACGGTGGTTGGGGCAGATAATGGTGGCCATCAGGTTGCCGCCAAACGCCGGGCGCGTCTGCTGCAGCAGACCCGTCTCCGTATCCATCGAAAGCACCGTGCAATCGGCCGTAAGGCCCGTCTGCAAGCGCACGGCCACACTGGGCGCCAGCTCGCGACCAAAGGCGGTCGCGCCGTACAGAATGGCCTCGGGCTTGCGCTCGGCTACCAAATCGCAGATCAAGCGGGCGTAGACCTCCGCGTCGTTCTGACGCAGGCGCTCGTCACGACAGACCAGAACTTCGTCCGCACCGGCGCAAATCAGATGCTCCAGGTCCCCGAGTGAGCCCTCGGGGCTCATGCCGACCAGTGCCACCAGACGGCAGCCGCGGGCATCGGCAAGCTCGCGCCCCTTGCCCATGAGCTCGAAGGCCACGGATGCAACGGCATCGTGCTCGTCAGTCTGCACGAAGATCCAGATGTCTCGATATGCGTCAAGGTCTGCCGCGCCGGCGGCCCCGTCGCGCTCAATCGAGATGGCGTTGACGGGGCAGGCGTCGACGCACCCACCGCACAGGATACAGCCGTCGGTTACGCGGGCACAGCGATTGGGGCGCTCACCCTCCACCACAATGCCGCCCGAGGCGCAGGCGCGAACGCAGCGACCGCAGCCGATACAGGCTTCGCTATCGATAATCAGCCCGCTCATCTATGCCATCCCCTCGATAATCTTGGCAAGTTTTACCGCCTGCTCGGACGCCGTTCCCTCGACGGCCTCGCACGTTTGGTCACGGTCGGGCACAAACGAGCGCACGACTTGCGTCGGTGATCCGGCAAGGCCGCAACGCGAGGGGTCGGCGTTTACGTCGGCAGCGCTGGCCACGCGCACGTCTGCATCCTCGGCCGCGCGAATACCGGCAATACTCGGCATGCGCAGCTGGCCAATCTCCTTGGCAGTCGTCATCGCACACGGCATCTCCAGGTACACCGTCTCCTCGCCGGCATCGCAGCCGTGAACGAGCGCCAGCGAGCCACACGTCGTAAATCCCGCGCTCTGCACACAGCTCACGTCGGTCACGCAGGGGACCCCAAAGGCGCCGGCCAGCTCGGGGCCGATCTGGGCCGTATCGCCGTCCACCGCCATCTTGCCGCAGATGAGCAGGTCAAAGTCCTCATCGAGTGCCTCGATGCCGCATTTGAGGGCATAGGTGGTGGCTAGGGTATCGGCGCCCGCAAAGGCGCGATCGGTCAGCAGCAGCGCGTCGTCGGCACCGCGGGCGATGCAGTCGCGCAGCAGCGATTCGGTCGCGGGGATGCCCATCGACACCACCGTCACACGCACGTCCATGCCAAAGCCGATAAAGTCGTCCTTCAGCGCTAGCGCACATTCGAGGGCACTTGCATCGAAGGGATTAATGACCGCCTGCTTGCCATCACGCACGATAGTATTGGTCTTGGGGTCCATCTTGACCTCGGTGCTTCCGGGCACCGCCTTGACGCACACCACCATATGGAAATCACTCATCTTCACGCGCCCCCTTTCTGGACGAGTTCATCCAAGAGCTTCTCCGTAAACAGGTTGCCGCGACCCAACTGGCCGGCAGGATCGAGCTGGAGTTTGAGGCGCGCCGACTCGACCATGGCCTCGTGGCCGTACATCGTCTCCAAGAAGCCCGCCTTGATCTTGCCGACGCCGTGTTCGGCAGAAACGGCACCGCCCATGGCCGTGACCTCGGAAGCCCACTGGGCAAAGAGCTCTCCACCACGACGGTAGTCTTGCGCATCGCGCGGCAGGATGTTCACATGCAGATGGTTGTTCCCGATGTGTCCCCAGGCAGCAGACTCAAGCCCGCTTTCGGCCAGCGTGCGGCGATAGAGGGCCATGACATCGGCAAGGCGTGCATTGGGCACCGACATATCCGATCCCAGCTTGGTAATGGTGGGGTCGGTGCGGCGACGCTCGTCAATGAGCATGTTGACGCTCTCGGGCACCGCGCGGCGGAAGAACCGCTGGCACTCGCGATCGACTTCGGTGCGGGCGACCCATGTCGCATCGTCGCGGCCGCCCGCAAACTCCAGCACCCATCCAAGGTGGTACAGCTCCTCGGTCGCCTGCGCCTCGTCATCGCAGTCGAGCTCCACGTAGACACAGACCTTTGCCTCGTCGTCGAGCGCCGGCAGCGAGGCAAACGCTGTCGACTGCTCGCGCTGGCGACGCAGGATATCCAGGGCGCCAGCATCGAAATACTCAATAGCGGCGGCATGGGACAGCACGGGACGCACGGAATCGGTAAAGGACACGGCCTTGTCTTCGCTATCGAAAAAGCAACTCACACCCCATACGACCGAAGGTGCCGCCTGCAGGGCGATCTCGAGCTCGGTAATGACGCCGAGCGTGCCGCACGCACCGATAAAAAGATCGATGGCGTCCATATCGTCCGCAACAAAATACCCCGAGGCATTTTTGGTCTTGGGCATGGTGTAGTCAGGAAGATCAAGCTCGAATGTATGACCCTCTGCCGTCACGAGCGACAGGTGGCGGCCCTGGGCAAAAGCCTCGCCGCGCTGAAGCTCAAGCAAATCGCCATCAGCCAGCGCGACGTGGAGTCCCGTGATATGCGGGCGCATGGGGCCGTAAGCGTAGCTGCGGGCGCCGGAGGCGTTGCATGCCGCCATGCCACCCAGACAGGCAGATGCCTCGGTGGGATCGGTGGGAAAGAACTGCTCGGGGGACTCTTGGAACTCCTCGTAGGCCTCAAGCGATGCCTGGTCCCAACCAGCGGTCGGCAGTACCTTCTTGCTCAGCTGCTTACGCAGCTCCGAGAGCACAACGCCCGGCTCCACGCGCAGCAGAAATTGGCCTTGTTCATCGCGGCGAAGGCCCAAGTAGCGATTCATACGGGAAGTATTGAGGATATGCCCACCGTGGGGCACGGCACCGGCGGCAAGGCCGGTTCGGGCGCCCTGAACCGTTACCGGGACACGCTCGGCATGGAGCGTTTCCAAAATGGCACGGACCTCGTCTTCCGTTGTCGGAAACGAGATGCTCGATGCTTCGCCCGATGCACGAGATTCATCGCGGCCATACTCTTCGAACTCATCGGTGAAGGGTTTAATGGTTGCAGACACGCGAACTCCCCCTTTAGCTAACTACAGTGTTTGCAGGGAGATGTTACCGCATCGTTTCGTCGACGTGTTCGAGACCGTCTCCATAATTGGCGATTTTTACGTTTGTGCAATTCGGCGAACGGCAAGGCTTCCTCGGCAGACGATGCTTTTGACACATATCGCCCCGCCGTCGCCGACCGCTCGATTGTCGCTCGAAAAAAGTTGAAGTAATTTTTCCACCTTTTACCTGCGGAGATGTCAATCCGTCAAGCATTTGGTCAGAAATTGGTCAAGTAGCGGCTGATACGGTCGGCGTCGACAGCCAAAACCGATAGAAGTTTTGGCCCCAGAAGCAGGGAGGTTCCCATGGCATATTACTGGCCCCAGTACGGCGTCGCCATCGAGGTCGACGACGATCCCTATCTCCTGCCTTTCGACGAAGAGGCGTTCCCCGATACGGCGGTCTACCACGTCACCACCGATGTTATCTGCGACCCCGAGTCGTTCTCGGCGCTCGCCCACCACATCGCGCGTATCCACGACATCGAGCTCCCTCACGACTTTGACGAGCTCATCTACTCGCGCCGCCTGATGCTTCACATGCTCTTTGGAGCGGACCCGTCCACGTTCGCACGTGTCTACACCACCAAGGACGCCGCATGAGTGCGAAGAAGCCGCCCCGCCTCGCAGGACTGGGGCGTCGCAAGAAACTCGTCGTTGTCTGCCTGGCTATCGCCTGCGCCCTCATCGCCGTAGGGCTATACGCCTGGCAGTCGCAGCCCGTGCCCGAAGCGGGCGCCTCAGTCACGACGGCAGAGGGTAAATCGCGACAAGAAATCCAAGATGAGCTCGATGCCATCGTCCGCGACAACATGATGACGATTTCGGTCGCGCCGGTCGCTCAGCTACAGGAGGACGGCAAGCTGCGCGTCAACGTGCAAAACGTCCAAGACAATAAATTTCCCCAGCGATTCCGCGTCATCCAAAACGACGAGACCATGTACGAATCCGGTGTGGTCGAGACCGGCAAGACAATCGAGACGTGCCCCGCCGGCGACATCAAAGAAGGAGAGGCATACATCGAGATCCAGGCACTCGATGCCAAGACCCTCGACAGCCACGGCAATCCGACACGTGTCAAGGTACGGGTTGAGCAAGCCGAGAACTAGCTTTTTCGGCCGACGCGACACCGCACGCAATTCACCAGCATTCGTCCAATCATCGCGGGGACGGCCCGCGGCGAATAGAAAGGAACGACCATGGACATCACCAGGAACATGAACGGAGCCAGAGCGCTCGTCGTGGGCGCAGGGCTCGCGCTCGCGCTCGCAATGGGCGCCGCCCCGACGCCAGCTCTGGCAGCCGGGCGCGTTGGAACCACGAAAGTAATGGTCAGGACCGAGATCGACAACGTAGAGTTCAAAGTTCCGACGGTTATTCCCTTCGTCGCCAAGGCCGACGGCACGCTTCAGGGCCCCTCAGAAGACGCGACCACCATCGACAATCATTCGGCCTACGGCATCCATGTCACCAACATGAAGATCGACGCCATGAACACCTGGACCATTGCCGCCGACGCCAAGGCCGGAACCGCGCAGAATTCCATCGACTTTAAGGTCGGCCCCGACGGCGCACTCCAGAACGCCAGCGCCGCAATGCAGGAGACGGGCCTCGATCTTTCCAAGAATGCAGCCTTCGACATGGGCTACCAGGGCATTGCCGGCGGCACGGACAAAATTAAGCTCAAGACAAGCGGAAACGTCGCCCGCGTCACGCGCGACATCTTCCGCGTAACCGGCGAAGGCGATCAGGTTGCAACGATCACCTGGACGGTCGAGCCCGGTGCGCACACGGCATAAGGCCGTCGCCCTGGCCGCCGTCAGTATCCTAGCGTTTGGGCCAGCCATGGCCTTTGCCCAGCAAGAACAGGCGCAGGCCGCCACGCAAGTGACGGTCGACCTCTCGGAGCTCGACCGCGGCAACTGCAAGGAACCGTTGGCACAGACAGACGACAGACGATGGCTCTTGGCAGCAGGCGCCACGGCAGCAGGTGCGGGAACCGCCGGCCTCGGTCTGCACATCAAACGCAGCCAGAAACGAAACACGGACAGGCCGCACTAAATTAGCTAAGGAGACCCCATGGCATCGAAGAACCTTTTGCCCGTCGTCGCACTCTGCGGCGCGCTCGCAACCGGAACGCCTGTCGCCGCTTGGGCGACTCCCGTCATGGCAGACTCCTTACCAGCAGCCCTAAGCTCCGCACCAAATCCGTCGAGCGCCATTGCGTGCAAGCGTTTTTCGTTCGCACAGGCCGCAATCTCAACCTCGGGATGCCTTCGTCGTAATACGGACGGCTCGATAGTCGTGGATATCAATCGTTCGAACAAGGCAAACGGCTCCCAGGCGGGGTGCGCCGTCTGCACATGGCGCTCGATTGTGCTCGATGCAGATGGCGATCCGTGCGATTTGGGGTTGCGCATCGATATCGCTTCGGTCGATGACTCGGCGAACGGAGCGAAGGTCGCCTTCGACGGTGCGTTTTTCGAGAAAGGAGGCGGTATATGTCTGGGCTGCGCCGCCGCGAATGCAGACGATGTGCAGCCCACCCTCTCATTCACGGCATCGCTGCGGCTGACCAAGGCGGGCACCGATGCCATCGCGGCGGGAGAAGCATCCCTGCTGTTCTACGCCGCCAGTACCGAAGACACAGACATTCATTTCGAGAAGCCGGCCGGATCGCTCAGCCTTACGCGCGGGACGGAGGCAGGCCCTATTGCGATCGATACCCACACGCTAGGCAGGCAACGCATTCTTGCCGACCCGGCGCTTCTCGAGATGGAGTGGAACGGATCCGGAGCCGTCGGGATTGTCCCCTCCGCGCTTGACGCCAAGACGCTCCCCTCAAACGACGAACCCATCAACGCAACCATACAAGAAGAGAGCACGGACAAAGAAGCAGGTGCGGTCGACACGCCGTCGCCGACAAACAGCGTCCCAGCTTCTTTCGAAGCACCGAATGAGCCCGCTACCGGTCCAAACGATCCCGAGCTCGTGGACAGTCTGGGGCTTGCTGATCCTCAGGAGATCGATGAAGGTAACTGCTGCGTGCTTGCCGCCCTCGACCACACAGAGGTCATCGATGCTGCAAACATCGAAGTTGCCGCCGCCAATCAGCCCGTCCGCAAGTCGGCCATCATCGCATTTCCCGAATCCATCGAAGTCGTCTATTTGCCATCGGGCGAGGTCGTGGCCCCAACGCTGCTCACCTTGTTGGGCGCCAAGAATACTCGAAACGAAATTAAAAAGGTCACGGTTGTCGACCCTGCAACCACCGCTAAACTGCGTCTATACGCCGTTGCCCCAGACGGAGGCAAGACCTTGGAATTCGATGGCGACACACTTCTAGCCTGGCGACGTCTGGACATTATGCAAGACGTCTCGTATCAGATCGAACTCGAAGGGTTTGATCGTGCCCGCGATGCCAATATTATCGCCGCGGCTATTGAATCCCCGCAGCGGCTTATGACACTGCGCTTTGACTACTACCCCTATGTCCCGACAACCACCTGAGGCTTAAATGCTGCGCATCATTCCTAATACCACTTATATAACGTATTAGATGAGTCGCGATGTGCCTCGCATTTCGTTCTGCTACGATTGCCACGTTGGCATCAATACAGGAGGGCTCATGCCGGGCTTGGGAACAATCATCAACGTTGCGCTTTTAGTTGCGGGCGGTCTTTTGGGATTAGCGGGCGGCCGCTTCATTACACCGCGCATCCAAGACACGCTCATGAAAGCATCGGGGCTGTGCGTCCTGTTTATCGGCTTGGGCGGCACCATGCAAAAGATGCTCATCATCGATGGAAAGGCGCTAGCGACCACCGGTACCACCATGCTCATCGTCTCATTTGCGCTCGGTTCGCTCATCGGCGAGGCCATCAACTTGGAGGCCGCCATCGAGAACCTTGGCGAATGGCTCAAGCGCAAGACTGGCAGTGAGGGCGATAACGAGTTCACCAACGCTTTTGTCTCGACTTCACTCACCGTGTGCATCGGCGCCATGGCCATTGTGGGATCGATCCAGGACGGCCTGCTCGGCGACTGGTCAACGCTTGCCCTCAAGGGCGCACTGGACTGCATCATCGTCTGCACCATGACGGCCTCGCTTGGCCGCGGCTGCATCTTCTCCGCCCTGCCCGTTGCCGTGTTCCAGGGGACGATCACGTTGTTTGCCGGCGCGCTCTCCCCCCATCATGACCACAGCAGCCCTCAACAGCCTTTCGCTCGTAGGCTCCATGCTCATCTTCTGCGTCGGCGTCAACCTCATCCGTCCTCAGACCTTCCGCACGGCCAATATGCTTCCCTCCGTCGTCATCGCCGTCATATACGCCCTCCTGTTCTAAATCTATCAACGCAGCGGTATCTCGAACATCTGTTTGATGCTGTGCTATGATATGAGGTCACCGTAGCTGCGTTCGAGAGGAGGAGCGGTGGCCGACCAGGACATCAAGATGCTCATCGAGCGCATTATGGCCGAGGCCCGGACCCATCAGTCCGCCCGCTTCTCAAACGAAACCTACGCAGACGAGCCGATTCTCAAAACCGGCCGACAGATGCAGAATTTCCTCCCCGACCAGTACCGTAAAATGCGCGAGATATCGCGCTGGCAGGATGACCCCAAGGGCGGTGCGGGCCGCTGGCTTTCGGAAGCCGAGCTTTTTTACCGCCAGGGCCTGCTGATGGCCGACTTTGAGGACGACTGTCCCTACAACGGCACCTTTAAGTCGTACTTTCCCACCTACAACGCCATGAGCGACCGGCAACTGCGCGGCTACTTTACCTGGCGTGCCCAAGTGCGCCGCGGAACCGTCGAGGAAACGTCTACGTCCTTTGCCTTTCTGTATCTCTATGAGCTGATCTGCGGCATTGGCGTAGATAATCCACTCGATGGTTTTAACAAGATCAAGGCTTTTTGGGATGTCTATCGCGCCTTCGAGCCCGGCATCGACCGGTTTGCGCGCGTGTGGCTGCAAGATTACGCCGTGTTCCACGGGCTCGACCCCAAGCTGCTTCGCGACTCTAAAACCGTCATGTTCGATAACGCCCTTATCGAACTGCGGCGCGCGGCACGAGACCTTGTACCGGCACCGTCCAGCCAGACCCCTAAGCGTCGCAAAACCTCCGAGCCCACGCTCCCCCTTCCGCCCGATGAGGTGCGCGAGGAGCGACTCATGGCCGCCATCAACGCCCTCTCCACGTACAACCTAAGTAGCTCGCGGCTCGACCGCAGCCACCACCGCGATCTGCGCCACGTGGCGTGCGCCGTGTATGTCCGCATGGTGCGCTACTATGACACGCACCGAAAGACCGGCATCGTGGCAAGTTTATTTGGGGAGGAGACGGCCATGCCCTACACCATGTTTGCCTCGGCCGTATTCTTTGCGCCCGAGCGCCACGAGGACTGCGAATACCGTCTGGACCCCATCCATATCTACCGTTGCCAAAACGGCTTTTGGGAATGCATGCGTATCCACGGTAGTAGGCAAAAGAGCAGCAAGCTCGGTGAAATGATGCGCGCCTGCGACCAACGCCTGCGCCTGGCGCTGGACCCTGCCCACCCCCTTAAGGAAGAAAAGGTCCCCAAATATCTGGCCAAGATTATCGATGACGAGATTGTGGCATGGCTTTCGTGGGACGCCGCACACCAGCCCGTCAAAATCGATATCGATCTGAGTCAGCTGGGGCATATTCGGAGCGCCGCCGCACAAACGCGCGAGGCGCTTTTGATTGACGAGGAACGCGAGGACGGCGCGTCCGCAGAAGCCGAGGCAGCGGACTCAGGGCAACCGGAAGCCGAGCCCGTAGCCGACGCGATGGTCGAGGCGGTCGCGGCGGCTGCAGGGCAGGACGAGTCCGACGAGCCGACCATATCCACCGAACAGTTTGGTGTCGTGGCACCGCTTCTCGCGCCGACGCCCGCGTTCGCAGCTGCTACGCCCGCTGACGCCACAAACGAACTCGTGCCCGCCGCAGACGCCTATCTCCGCGCGCTGCTCGAGCACAACGCAGTACAGGCGGAATCGGCGGTAGTGCAATCGGAGCAGAGCGAGGACATGCTCGTCGATACCATCAACGAGGCGCTCTTTGACCTGGTGGGCGACACCGTAATTGAATTTAGCGCGGCAGGACCGCAGATTATCGAGGACTACGAAGCAGACGTGAGAGGATACCTAGACCATGAGTGATACCGCATCCGCAGCACCTCGCGTGCCCAAGCGCGTCGCTGCCGTCATTCTCAACTCGCTCAAGGGCGGCGTGGTCCCGCGCATCGGCCTTCCTTACATCACCGTAGGCCGCGAGGTCGAGATCCGCGCCCTGCTCACCGATCTGAGCCTCATCGCCGACGGTGGCGCGAGCTTCCGCTTTCTGGTCGGTCGTTACGGCACCGGCAAGAGCTTTTTGCTCCAGACCATCCGCACGCACGCCATGGGCGAGGGATTCGTCGTCGCTGATGCCGACCTGTCGCCCGAGCGCCGCCTGCAGGGCGGTCAGGGACAGGGCCTTGCCACCTACCGCGAGCTCATCCGCAATATATCGACCAAGACGCGCCCCGAGGGCGGTGCGCTCAACCTTATTCTGGATCGCTGGGTCGCCTCATGTGCCGACGTCGACGAGTCGGTCGTCAATGCCCAACTGGCCCCGCTCGAGGAGATGGTCCACGGCTTCGACTTCACCCGTATGCTCCGCCGCTACCGCATGGCCGTATCCGAGGGCGACGAAGAGGCCATGAGCCGCGTGACCAAATGGATCCGCGGCGAATACCGCACCAAGAGCGAGGCGCGCGCCGAGCTGGGCTCCTCGACCATCATCAGCGACGACGATTGGTACGACTACGTCAAACTCATCGCGCGTTTTTTGGTTTGCAGCGGCTACAAGGGCATGCTGGTGCTCATCGACGAACTCGTGAATCTGTATAAGATTCCCAATGCCATCACGCGCCAGTACAACTACGAGAAGATCCTGACCATGTACAACGACACACTTCAGGGCAAGGCGCAGTACTTGGGCATGATCATGGGCGGCACGCCAACCTCCATCGAAGACCGCCGCCGTGGCGTGTTCTCCTACGAGGCCCTGCGCAGCCGACTCGCTCAAGGCCGCTTTGCACGCGAGGATCTTAAGGACATGCTCGCGCCCATCATCCGCCTGCAGCCACTCACCTACGAGGAGTTGCTGGTGCTGATCGAAAAACTCATGCAGATCCATGCTGGCTACTTTGGCTGGACGCCCACGCTTACCGAGAACGACTTGGTAGACTTCCTCAAGATCGAGTTCGGTCGTGTGGGAGCAGACACGCATCTGACGCCGCGTGAGGTCATCCGTGACTTTATCGAGCTGCTCGATATCCTGTGCCAGAATCCCGATGCAAACGTGGCTGAGTTGCTGCAAAGCGTCGGCGGCGTCACACTGGCGCCGCCAGCTGCAACAGGCGACACCGGCACCGCAGACGGCAACCGCAACTTCGCCGAATTCACCATCTAACCTGCCAAAAAGGGACAGGTTTATTTTGTCAGGTTTTATCTGGGCAAACGTTGAGGCAGCAATGCAGTAAACCGTTGTCCGCCGCGTTGAGAGGTTCTTATTTGAGAGGAGGCCCCGTGAACGCCTTTGACCGATATGCCCCGTTTATCCAAGACTTCATCTACTCCCACGATTGGGAGAGCTTGCGCTCTATCCAGGTTGCGGCGGCAGACGCCATCTTTAACACGCAAGACAATGTGCTCCTGCCGGCATCCACGGCTTCCGGCAAAACAGAGGCGGCCTTCTTTCCCATCCTGACCGAGTTTTGGGAGAACCCGCCCGCAAGCGTGGGCGCCCTCTACATTGGCCCCCTCAAGGCACTCATCAATGATCAGTTCGTCCGCCTCAACGACCTGTGCGAAGAGGCAGATATCCCCGTCTGGCACTGGCATGGCGACGTCTCGCAGTCGCACAAGGCAAAGCTCATTAAAAAGCCGAGCGGCATCTTGCAGATTACGCCCGAATCGCTCGAGGCGCTCTTAATCCATAAGCACATGGCGATCCCGCGCATGTTTTGCGACCTGCGCTACGTGGTCATCGATGAGGTCCACTCGCTCATGCGCGGCGACCGTGGCGGGCAGACGCTCTGCCTTATCGAGCGGCTCTCGCGCATGGCCGGCGTGCAGCCTCGACGCATCGGCCTTTCTGCCACCATCGGCGACCCCGAGCGCACGGGCGCTTTTCTCTCACAGGAAACGGGGCGCGACTGCGTTATTCCCCGCTTTGAAGAACCGCGCCGCGTGTGGCGCATCTCCATGGAGCACTTCTACAACTCGGGTCCCCAAGCACAGCAGCGGGGATTCGAGAGCACGGGTCCTCAAGAGGCCGAAGTGCTTGCGTGCGAGCGTATTGAGACGGCGGCGCCCGCGGCGCTGCCCGCATCCGGACAAGACATGTGCCACAGCGGACAGCTTGCACAGGAAGAACGCCGTCAACGTCGCGAGCAGGCGCGGGGCAAGGCCGCTCCCAAAGACCGTCGCACTTCCTCGGCCCCCGAGGGCGAAGTCGACATCCCGCAGGCAACCGAACAGGCACTGCTCAACCCCACCGACACCGCACCCGACAACGCCGACCCCGGTATGGGCTATATCTTTGAGCATACGCGCGGCCGCAAGTGCCTGGTCTTTGCCAACTCGCGCGAGGAGGCAGAGGCCGTGTGCTCCATGCTGCGCAGCTACTGCGAAAGTCGACACGAGCCCGACCGCTTTCTCATCCACCACGGCAACCTTTCGGCATCGCTGCGCGAGACGGCCGAGGAGCTCATGCGCGACGAGGAGCAGGCGCAGACAACCGTCACCACCTCTACGCTGGAGCTCGGTATCGATATCGGCCGCCTGGAGCGCGCCTTCCAGATTGACGCGCCGTTTACCGTCAGCTCCTTTTTGCAGCGCATGGGGCGCACAGGCCGTCGCGACCTTCCGCCCGAGATGTGGTTTGTCATGCGCGAGGAAGAGCCCGAGCCGCGCACGATGATGCCCGAGACCATTCCGTGGAAGCTCCTGCAGGGAATCGCGCTCGTACAACTCTATCGCGAGGAAAAGTGGGTCGAGCCGCCCGAGCTCGATCGACTCCCCTACAGCCTGCTCTACCACCAGACTATGTCGACCCTCGCCAGCACCGGCGAGCTCACGCCGGCCGAACTTGCCCAGCGCGTGCTCACGCTCAGCTATTTCCACCGTGTCTCGGCAGACGATTACCGCGTGCTGCTACGTCACCTCATTAAGATCGACCATATCCAGGTCACCGAAGGTGGCGGGCTCATCGTGGGTCTCGCGGGCGAGCGCATCATCAACAACTTTAAGTTCTACGCCGTGTTCCAGGAAAACGAGGAGTTTACCGTCCGGAGCGAATCGGCCGAGCTGGGCACGATCGTTAATCCGCCCCCGCCCGGTGAGCGCATCGCCATCGCCGGACACTGCTGGATTGTCGAGGAAGTGGACTGGAAGCGCCACACTGTCTTTGCCACGCAGGTCAAGGGCCGGGTGCCGGCCTACTTTGGCGACTGCCCCGGCGACATTAACACGCATGTGCTCGAGCGCATGCGCAAGGCGCTCAACGAGCACGCGACATATCCGTACCTTATGGGTAACGCACGGGCCCGCTTGGCGCAGGCTCGTCATACGGCCGAGATTTCGGGGGCGGGAACCAAGCCGCTCATTAACCTGGGCGGCGATACCTGGGTGCTCTTCCCCTGGCTGGGCAGCTACGCCTTTTTGGCGCTCGAGCGCATGCTCAAGATTAAATGTGCCGCGGAGCTGGGCCTTCGCGGGCTCGATCCGTCACGCCCGTACTTTATGCAGTTTAAGATGAAGGCCGATGAGGAGACGTTCTTTGAGGTGCTCGCCGCCGAGGCCGAGAAGGACTTCGATCCCATCGAGCTCGTCTATCCTGGCGAGGTGCCTTACTTTGACCGCTACGACGAGTTTGTTCCCGAAGAGCTCGTGCGCAAGGGCTTTGCCGAAGGCGTGCTCGACATCGAGGGTATGAAGCAGCGCGTTCTCGGCTGGCGCGACCACGCCTAAGACCAGTCTTTTTTGGGACGGGGAGACTTACTTGTCGTGAAGGACGGTGCCGAGGAAGTCGGTGTCGAAGGGCACGGCTTCGGCAAAGGCGTAGTCGCCGTCGCTGGCAATGAGCAGGTAGTTCTCCTCGCCGCCGAACTCCGTATCGCCACAAGGCGCCACCCAAGCGCGGTTGAACACCTCAAGTGCCGTGGCAACGCAATCGCGCAGGAACGTCACATCGCTCCCCTCGTTTGCGCTCACGATATTGGCAACGTAGATGCCGCCGGCATTCAGGCTGCCCCGCACCAGGCGCAGCGCCTCAACGGTCGCCAGCTCGCGCACAAGCTCGGCACCGCCAAAGCAGTCGCTCACAACGACGTCGTAGCGACGATGGCCCACGCTCGTCACACCCAGATACGAGCGAGCCTCGGCGGTAATCACCCGCAGGCGATCGCCCACCGTGTGCTCCAGTTCATCCAGATAGAACCAACGGCGCGCCAAGCGCGTTATCTCTCCGTCATACTCGATGACGTCCATACGCAAGCCCTCATGCGACAACAGTGCAAACTTGGGATAGGAAAACCCACCGCCGCCGAGCATAAGCATGCGGTCGATGCCGTGACCATAAGCGTCGCGCATTGCATCCTCGGCCTCAAACACATCGTCAAATGCACGATAGTACGCAAAGGCCGGCTCCGCCCAACGATCGCCAACATAGCTCGCGCTTTGGTAGACGCCGCCCTGCACGAGCACACGGACCTCGTCACCGCCCTCATTGTGCATGCGCTTCATCCGCGCCAGCCCGTTGCGGGTCCTCGCGACCTGCAAACAGGCAGCGCGAACAGCGACGGCGGCCGCACCAAGCGCCGCGGCTCCCAGGGCAACGCCGGCAACGACGCCGGCAGAAACACTTGGCTTGTTCATCTAGAGCTCCTTCTGCAGATAGAGTCCATGGTCATAAAACCCAAGATGGCGATAGTACTCGCGCGTACCAATCGCGCTGATCACGTTGATGTGCGTATAACCGGCATCCCGAGCTATCTGGCACGCACGCTCCACGAGCAAACGTCCCAATCCATGGTGCTGCGCTGCCTGGCCCTGATCGCCCACACGTGCCGCCATACCATAAACGTGCACCTCACGAATCATCGCCTCGTCCGGCATCGTCGGCAGCTCGTCCGCATGTGCGGCAACAAAAGCGCGATCGGGCAGCGACAACCGCAAAAAGCCCGCGATCTTGCCCCGCGGCGTCACCCACTGCAAAAAGCGCTCGTAAGTCACCGGCGTCTCGTACGCTACTTCCTCATCAAGAGATAGCTCATCCAAGTCGGCACCCGCCGTGCTGATCTCGCGATAGCGAATCTCACGCACCGTCGCACCGTCACCCCGAGCAGCCAGGCGGTTCTCGACGAGCTGACGCAGGTTGGGCTTCTTGTTGCCCACCATGATGTCATCGGAACTAAAGTCGCGAATCATGCGGCTGATGCGGCAGAATGCCGGCGTCACCACGATGTCATCGGCCAACACATCGAGCAGTTCTTCCTCGGTATAGGGGCGCCACTCGCCGCGCTCGTAGCAGCCCACCAGGCGCGAGCCCTCGATGAGCGCACACGGGTAGACTTTGACCTCGTCGGGCATAAAGGCCCCCTCGGTCATAAAGCGCTCGTAGTCGCGCTTGTCCCCCTCGGGTGTGGCGCCCAGCAAGTTGAGCATAAAATGCGCATGGATCTTAAAGCCAAACAGGCGCGCAAGCGAAAACGCCCGCTCAATCTGCGCCACCGAAATGCGACGCTCGTTGATATCGAGTAGATGCTGGTCAAGGCTTTGGATGCCCATCTGTATCTTGGTGCAGCCCAGACGGCGGATGAGCGTAAGCGCCTGCGGCGTTACGGTATCGGGGCGCGTCTCGATAACGAGTCCCACCACGCGATGCTTCGCCGTCTCGTTGATGCGCTGCTGACGCTCGAGCTCCTCCATCGTTGCCGTCTGCCACTCGGTGACCTCGCCCCACGGCGTACCGGGGCCGTACAGACGACGCACCGCGCGGTTATAGCCGCCCACAGCAGCATCCACACGCTCCTGCTCGTCGGCAACGCCGGCAGCGAGCTTGGCCTCGTCTGTCGCAATGCCGGCGGCCCGATAGCGCTCGCGGCGCTCTGCTACCACAGGCGGCAGGGCATCGGCGGGAGCGTCATCGAGCAGACGCCCCGCCTCGGCACGACTGATGCCCGGACGCGCCAACATGGGGTTAGCCGCCACACCAGCCACGGCATCGTCATTGAGCGCGCGGAAGAGCTCCGACATAAACCACGTCTGATACCCTTGCGGATAGTCGCTCCAGGTACCGCCGAGCACAATGAGCTCAATCTTATCGGTCGCATGCCCCATTTGCGAAAGCGCCGTCAAACGGGCACTCACCTGCAGATACGGGTCAAAGCAATTTTGCTCCGCACGGGCGCACGCCGGCTCGGCATGCAGATAGCTTTTGGGCATGCGCAGATCGTTGGGGCAAAACAGGCAATCGCCCGAGCATGGCCAGGGCTTGGTGATGACGGTAATGGTCGCCACGCCCGAGGCCGTTCGGCGCGGCTTCATACGCAGCACCTGCAGCAGTTGACGTTCCAGATCGGAATCGACATTCCACGCAGCCCACCGAGCCGGCTCCTCACGTTTAACCCGCTGGTAGAACGGCAGCAGACGGCGCTTAGCCAAATCGCGTTTGTCGGCACCCTCGCGGCGCGCCTCGGCATGTATCAATTTGACGAGCGCTTTGTCGTCCACAGTCTCGCCGCGACGCAGAGCCTCGAGTATGTTCAAGATAATCTGTTCCATGCCCCCATTGTAAAGGCAAAGGCGCCGAAGCCGACCACGGCCCCGGCGCCTCCATCAAAGAGCATGCCTATATGCACCAATCTCCGAAAACCGCATGTCACTCCGGATCAAACGACATGTCACCCGAACCAACCTCAAAACGATACGTGGCAGACTTATCACCGTTGTCGAATTCAAGATTCAATATGGTCTCGCCATCGTAGCCAAGCGGAAGGAAACCGCTCTCGAAGTCGCCGCTGCCCACGGTGAGGCTCGCCGTAAAGCCCGTAGAGTTCGGAACCGTTATCTCCACATCGCCCGAGTCCACGCTTACGTCCATCGACTTCGCGGGGGCCTGGTAGAGCTCGAACGTCACATCGCCCGAACCGACCTCAGCACTGAGCGCATCAGTCACGCTGCCCGTAAACTCTACATCTCCCGCACCCAGGAAAAGGTCAAGACCATCACAGATGACACCGGCAATCTGCAGATCACCCGAGCCCACGTGTGCGTTGATCCCCTTCAGATGTTCGGCAACACGGCGTGGCAGCTCAACCGTAACCGAGCGGTCAATTGCCTTACCGTCATCACTTCCAGATCGGGAAACCTTGAGCGTCGAGTCCTCAACGGATGCGATGTTTTGCGTCGCGGCCTTGGAGGCATCCACGCCCTTGGCAACGCGTCCCCGCTCGATAACACGGACCTTGTTGTCATCAACAACCTTGACGTCCACCGTAGCCGCGGCGATATCGAAATCGAGGTAGCGAAATTGATCGGCATCAAAGGTCGCACTCGAAAGCTGTTGAGGCCGAGCGGAATATTTACCGCCATCGTTCATAAAATCGTCGTCGTCAACCACATCGTCCATACCGGACAAGCCGGATGCGATATCGTCGAGATCCCACGGGCCATCAAAATGAAACAATATCCGCGAAGTGCCAAAGATAAGCCCGATGATGAGCACGAACGCTCCGATACCGACGCCCAGGCGGACCTTGGACTCATGCGAGAGCTTCATCATTCATCACCTTCTTTGGCGTTCGGCTCAGCGGCGGTCGAGGAAGCCACGTCAGTATCAACCGCAGCGGAAACATCCTGAGCCTTAGCCGCCTCCGGCGCCGGACCAACCTGAATATCCCCGCGTGCCCAATCGCCATCGAGCGCACGCGCCACCCAGTGATAGATGGGGATTGTAAAGAAGATCAGCACGGCAAAGGAGCCACCAAACAGGAACATCAGCAAAAAGAACAGCAGCCAGCACACGTCCCAATACGGAAACGACTGGAACGGACCTTTCACCGGAGTCGAGCCAGCTGCGCCGCCACTCGTCACCTGCGCCGTAGCGGCATTGGCGGCCTGCGCACTCCAGCTTGCCGCTTGCGCCGCCTTGGCGGCGGCATCACTCGCCTGTGTTGCCGCCTCGGTAGCACGTGCCGCTGCCTCATGGGTACGGGCGCGCTCCGCTGCCTCGGCCTCGCGCTGACGGGCGCGGTCCTCGTTCTCAAACTCGATATCGTCCTCGATCTCATCGCTCGGATTAAGGAGCTCGTCCAAACTCACGCCATAGAGTTTTGCGAGCGAGATCAGGTTCTCGGTATCGGGCGAGCTCTCCGCACGCTCCCATTTACTGACCGCCTGGCGCGACAGCCCCAGCTTTCGCGCCAGCCCTTCTTGGCTAAAACCCTTGCTGCGACGAAGGTCGGCGAGCCGCTGCGCAGTTTCTACATTCATGGTTCCTCCTATGCTTTTGCCAGCCGTGCCGCCGGACCGTTTTTGTTCTTAAGGCGCCTTGCACAGTTAAAAATCTATCCGCCACCGCCAAAAGCATGCCACCTATTCTAGTGAGATTTTTGACAACCGGCGGTTGCGGGCATATATGAGCTGCGGAAATGTGTCCAAACAAAGCAATGACCCGCAGCTCGGTTGTCCCCGTTGCGGCGTTAACGGTAGTATGGTCGTACTGTTTATTCCGCACCGCCAACGGAGGGAGTTCCGCGCCGTGAACCGCGATTTCGCCTCATCGCTCATTCAGCTCAACAATACGTTCTATCGCGAGCACTCCGCCTCCTTCTCCGATACGCGCCAGGCACCGTGGCCCGGCTGGGTACGCACCATGGACATAGCGCTCGAGCAGCTCGACGTCGCCACGATCGAGCATCCCGTCCGCGTCTTCGATCTTGCCTGCGGCAACATGCGATTCGAGAACTTTGCCGCCGGCGGCGCACTTGCCGCCAAGGGCGTCGACGGCGCAAACCCCTCGGCAGATGCCAGTTGCCCGTTTGAGTTCTATGGTGTTGACTCGTGTCAGGATTTGGCTATCGATGCGCACGGTCACGCCCTGCGCATTCCCAACCTGCACTTCCAGGAACTCGACGTACTCGATGCCCTCATGAAGCTCAACCCCGCCGAGACACCCGACGTGCTTTTCGACGCCCCGCTCGCCGACATCTCGGTCTGCTTTGGCTTTATGCACCACGTGCCGTCATGCGAGTACCGCGTACGCGTGCTCGACGCCCTGGTGCGCCAGACGCGCCCAGGCGGCATCATCGCCATCAGCTTTTGGGAGTTTATGAACGACGAGCGCATGGCGCGCAAGGCCGTTCGCGCCGAAGCCCGCGCCGAGCTCACCCCGCCGTTTGAAAGTTACGATTCCGCGCAGTTTGAAGCCGGCGACCACCTCATTGGCTGGCAAAACGACCGCCACGCCTACCGCTATTGCCATCACTTTGACGATCAGCAGATCACCGACCTGGTGCGCGGCGTGCGCACATTCTACAAGAGCGGTGAGGTCCCCGTGCGCGAGCTTGAGCGCTTCCATGCCGACGGTCGCAGCGGCGAGCTCAACCGTTACGTGATTCTCAAGCGCCTGTAGGCATCGGCGACTTGCCGCCGAGCCGCACCGCAACTTTCGGGCAAGCTATGCCCACCTTCTTCCAACGCATTGCCGAAACGCGCAGCCATGCGTTTCGCATTTATGACCAAGGAGCCTCATGGGAGCCGTCCACGTTCGCACGCCTAAGAACTTTGTACTCGAGGAGCGCCTGGAGCGCTACGCCGATGCGATTGAGACGAACCCCGAGGCCTATGCCGGAGATTGGCGCGAGGCCTGTGCGCCCGCAGGCAGCAAGCCTTTCGAACACCTTCATCTGGATCTTGGTTGTGGCAAGGGAACGTACCTTGTAGAGCGCGCGGCCCGCGAGCCAAACACGTTCTTTATCGGCATGGACCAGGAGCCCATCTGCATCGCCTATGCCGCACAGAAAATCTGCGAGCAGGAGCTATCCAACGCACTCGTCCTGCCCCGAGGCGCCGCAACGTTGCCGCAGCTGTTTGCCGCAGGCGAGCTCGATGCCATTACCATTAACTTTCCCACGCCGCAGCCCAAGGCCAAGTACGCCAAAAAACGACTCGTCCATGTCGACCATCTGATGCTCTACCGCCCGCTCTTTGCAGCCGGCGCCACCGTCACGCTGCGCACCGACAGCAAACCGCTGCGCGACTACGCCCTGGGGCAGATTGCCGCGGCCGGCTACGACACGCTTTGGGTAAGCGACGACGTCCGCCGCGACCATCCCGAGCATCCCGAGACCGAATACGAATGCCGCACGCGCGAGATGGGTGCCGTCGTCTATGGCATTTGCGCCACACCCGGCGCGCAGCCCAGCGATGAACAGCTCGCGGCGGGCCGCGCGCAGGAGCAAAGCCTTGCCTGCTACCTGCCCGAAAACCTCGATGAGCTCACCTATGTACCTCTGGGCATGGAAGAGGCCGTCGAGAACTTTAGAAACCGCGCCCGCAAAGGCAAAAAGCGCCTTCCGCAGGAGTCATAGGGGCTTTTGACAGTCACGTCGCCAGCGAGCAAGCGCAAATAGGCACCGACGAACGACCCTCAAGCCTAAGTGAGTAGACTTTTTAGCAATAGCCAAGCACAACCCGCATAGGAACAAGTAAAACCGCAGGTAAATCCCTTACGCAAAAGCCATGTGCTGGCGAAATCGCAAAAAGTCTACTCACTTAGCTCGCGGCCGCACCAAACGGCTGAGCAGAACGCCCATTTCCTGCATTTTCTTTCGCGCTGGCACCCCGCGCCGCCGCTACGCCATAATAGTTGGCGGACAATCGCGAGAGAAAGCAAACACATGGCACAGACCACGACAGATATCGCCGCCAGCACCGTCTCCGGCGCCGGAGCCGCCAGCTCATTCTCGGGCGGCACGGGAACCGAAGCCGAATTCGGCTCACTCGGTGCGCTCTCCCCCACCTGGTGGGAGCCCGAGGACGGCAGCGAGCCCGAACCGTGGCTCACGCCCGACCAGGCCTTCGAGCGCTTCTTTGAATGGACGAGCAATCGCGGTATTGAGCTGTGGGACCACCAGGAAGAGGCCCTCATGGATCTAGCCGCCGGCGATCACGTCATTCTGGGCACGCCGACCGGATCGGGCAAGTCGCTTGTCGCGCTGGGCATGCTCTTTATGGGCATGGCACAGGGCAAACGCTGCTATTACACGGCCCCCATCAAGGCTCTGGTCAGCGAAAAGTTTTTCGACCTGGTGCAGGTGCTCGGCCGCGATAACGTCGGCATGATCACCGGCGACACGCATATCAACACCAAGGCACCCGTCATCTGCTGCACGGCCGAGATTCTTGCCAACGACGCACTGCGCGAGGGCGAGGACGCCGATGTTGGCTGCGTCGCCATGGACGAGTTCCACTACTTTGCAGACCCCGACCGCGGCTGGGCCTGGCAGGTGCCGCTGCTCACTCTGCCCCATACGCAGTTTATGCTCATGAGCGCCACGCTCGGCGATGTCACCGCCATCGCCGCCTCACTCGAGGAGCACACCGGCGCTGCCTGCGACCTGGTCGTCGACGCCCCGCGTCCTGTTCCGCTGAGTTACGACTATGTGACGACCTCCCTCGAGGGCACGGTCGAGCTCGCCATGCGCCGCGACGAGGCCCCACTCTATATCGTGCACTTTAGCCAGGATGCCGCACTTGCGACGGCACAGTCGCTCGCCAATTTTGGCATTGCCAGCAAGGAGCAGCGCGAGGCCATCAAGGAGGCGGCCAAGGGCACGAGCTTCTCGACGGCCTTCGGCAAAATCCTCAAGCGCTTGCTCGGATGCGGCGTCGGCGTGCACCATGCTGGCATGTTGCCGCGCTACCGCCTGCTGGTCGAGCGCTTGGCGCAGCAGGGCCTGCTACCCGTCATCTGCGGCACCGATACGCTCGGCGTCGGTATCAACGTGCCCATCCACACCGTGGTGCTCACCGCGCTCACCAAGTTCGATGGCTACAAGATGCGTCGTCTGCGCGCCCGCGAGTTCCATCAGATTGCCGGTCGTGCCGGCCGCTCGGGCTTCGATACCGAGGGCATGGTCATCGCCGAGGCACCCGAGCACGAGATCGAGAATGCCAAGCTTATGGCCAAGGCGGGCGACGACCCCAAAAAGCTCCGCAAGATTAAAAAGAAGAAGGCCCCCGAGGGCTTTGTCACCTGGAACAAGCAGACGTTCGAGCGCCTGATCGAGACGCAGCCCGAGACACTCAAGCCGCGCCTGCGCATCACGCACTCCATGGTGATTAGCGTGGTCGAGCAGGGTGGCGATGCCCGAGCCCGCGTACACGACCTCATCGAGACGAGCCTGCAGACCCCCGAGGAAAAGGCTAAGCTCGAGGTTCGTGCCGACGAGATCTTCGCCACGCTCATCGATTCCGGCGTCGTCGTGCGCACCGAGGTGCCGCCCGCACCCGACGCTCCGGCTGACGCCGCGCCGGACATCGACTACGCACTGACGGTCGACCTGCCCGAGGACTTTGCGCTCGACCAGCCGCTCTCGCCGTTTTTGCTTGCCGCGTTGGAGCTGCTCGATCCCGAGAGCGAGACCTATACCATGGACCTGATCTCGATGGTCGAGGCAACGCTCGAGGATCCCAAGCAGGTGCTGCGCGCTCAGGAGCGCGCAGCACGCGACCGCGCGATGGCCGAAATGAAGGCTGACGGCGTCGAATATGAGGAGCGTCTGGAGCGCATTCAAGACGTCACGTATGAAAAGCCGCTCGAGGATTTGCTCGACGCCGCCTTTGACAAGTACTGCCAGGAAGTGCCCTGGGCAAACGACTACCAGCTCTCTCCCAAGAGCGTTCTGCGCGATATGCTGGAAAGCGCGAGCGATTTTAAGGGCTACATTCAAAAGCTCGGCATCGCCCGCTCCGAGGGCATTTTGCTGCGCTACCTGGCAGAGGCCTATCGTTCGCTCGACCGCACCGTGCCCATCGAGAAGCGCGACGAACGCCTGCGCGACATTATCTCGTGGCTGGGCTTTGTGGTGCGCTCGGTGGACTCGAGCCTGGTGGACGAGTGGGAGAACGCCGGCAACCCCGCTGCACTCGACGCCGCACCGCCGCAGGGCATCGATGAAGTCGTGGCAGACCGCCGTGGCTGCACCCTGCTGGTGCGCAACGCACTCTTCCGCCGCGTGACCCTTGCCGCCCGCGAGCACATTCGCGACCTGGGCGAACTCGACGACGACTGGGGCATGAGCGAGATCCGCTGGCAAAAGGCCCTCGATGCCTACCATGAGCAGCATGAGGAAATTCTCACCGACGGAGACGCCCGCAGTGCCGCGATGTTTTCCATCGATGAGTCCGACGAGAAGACCGCGCACGTATGGCACGTGCACCAGATCTTTGCCGACGAGGATGGCGACCACGATTTTGGCATCATGGGCGATGTCGATCTGGACGCCACGCAAGACGGCGGCGAGGTAATCTTCAAAAACTACCGCGTCGGCTTTATCGAGGTGACGCATAATTTCTTTCGCAAATTGACAACCGCATAGCGGAACACGGCCCGCGCCCCG
>CABQQR010000015.1:0-77474 GCA_902466395.1 uncultured Collinsella sp. | reverse complement strand
TGTCGTAGACCGGCAGCAGCTGCTTGGAGGTCACGAGCGTGAGCGGGTACAGGCGGGTGCCGGACCCGCCGGCGAGGATGATGCCTTTCATATAATCCGTCCTCTGTAATCGAAAATAGTTATAAATCAAGCGGTTAGTAAGAGTTTGATATTCTTTAAGTTAAACCTTCTCAATATTAACGAAAGAAGCAATTGATGAACAACCGCAAGGACACAACCCGTAGAGACGACATAACGAACGTGAGGGCCCTTGCAATATTCCTTGTAGTCCTAGGCCACAGCATTATTCTGTATTCAAGTGCGTGGGGATATTATCCAACTGAACAAAAATCAATTCTGTTGGATAATCTCAAATTCTTAATTAACGGAATCCAGATGCCCTTGTTCTTTTCGTTATCTGGCTTTTGTTTTTTATGGAGCTGGAATCGATCAAGCGATTTTATAAAACAGGTCATTAAAAAAGCTCAACGCTTAATTATCCCCTATATCATGATTGGAATATGTTGGCTCTTCCCCATCAGGATGCTCGTTAAGTATCCCTATTACAATGGCCTAACTGTACCGCACATCATCTTTAAATCAATTCTGTTGGGCGAAGACAACGGTCACCTTTGGTTTCTCCCGACTCTTTTTTTCATTACAGCAGCCACGTCGTGCATCTTTCAAATACTCGAAAAGAGCCCTCTAACAAGTTTTAAGGTTCCGATAGTTTTCGGCGCTTCAATTTATCTTTACCATTTTGGAATACCATCAGCGAACAGATATATCAATTTGGCAGAAGCAAATGCAATATGGTTTGCGCTTGGCCTAACAATCCACTACTTGGAAGCAAACAAATGGTTCGAGAGCTATAAAAGGCGTAAAAGCATATCAATAGTCCTAATACTATTATTCCTTGTAAACTTACTAAAACAAGTGGTGCCCCCCATTGCTTCCACCGCCCTTACTTGCATGGCGCTTGCATCAATTTATTGTGTCATCCCCCAAAAGGCAAACCTACTAACCGAAAAGATTAGCAAAAACAGTATGGGAATATATCTTTTTCATTCTCCACTGGTTTACATTTCTTTTACCTACTGGCCCAACATAGCCCCAATGGCGATGGCAGCAATTAACCTGATTGGATTTGGATCAGTCGCCTATATATTGACGAATCTAATTCGAGCCACAAATATGGGTTGGATAATCGGAGAAACGCCAAAGGCACCACACGATAAGAAATAGGGAAAGCAATGGCCAAGGAATACAGCTAATTAAACTGTTTCTTCCATTTATCGATGCTCGTCCAGGGAAGATTAATCTCAGTTTTAACGGGATGGTTTACCCAATCAGCTAATTTATGGAGATAGCCGTCCTCGCGTTCAAGAACGGGAAGTCCCGTGTCTTCACCGATTTGGCGGGCTCGATTATCAATTGCAATAATTAGAGAGCGATGTCCTCCATTTAAACAGCGGATGCCCGCATGGAGACGCGTCCCCACATAATCAAACTCCTCGGTTTCAATTACACGATTAAGCTCTTCGGTATTGGGGCCTATGACATTAAATTGCTTCAGATCGACTATTTGATCAAGACACCAATCAACATCATGGCTTCCTTGAATCCAAATCGTTACCTTTTCGTATTCCGACGACAGCAATTCCAGCATCTTACGGTCACGTTCCGCATCGAAACAATAATCGGTAATTGACGTAACAACGTTTTTAGAACGCTTAGAGGATATCTCGAGTTACCTAGATGGGGTTAACGACCACATGGTCGGACATGCGGTATTAAGAACATTCTCTATGCCAATAGAGTTAAGCCTCTTCTTAGTCATTTCATCTCGAACACTATGAAGATATTCATCGGATAGCAAGGTTTTATAGAACTTCTTTGTATAGGCGTCGATAGCATCGTCCACCCCAATATCAGACATGCCCACGCCGAACAAAACAACATTTCTATTATTGCCCAACCGCTTGGCAAGCGCCCATTGCTGCTGATCAGCCATATGCGTATACAGAATATTGGTGCCGCACAACAGCTTTACGTATTCAGGATACATTTCAAGCTCTTTGGAATAATAGTGCGTTGCCACATGGGGCAACGCACCGCCAAAGATTTGATCCGCGATACAGCCACAGGCATCCATGATCACATGGTCACCAGAGTTCTCGCTTCCCATAGCCGTATCCAAAAGGAGATAGCGTTCTTGCTTAACACCATCGGATTTTTCATCGTGCCTGCACGATGTCGCAGAGGCTTTAAGTAGCTGAGTCCATTGGTTAAAGCGCGCCATTAGTTTCTCCGAAATAAACGTTTGAGTAGAGCAACGTGACCGCCTTCGACGCCCGTCGAAGCAGAAGGCTGAAACGGTTCACAATAATCATCAGATAGGTTAAAAACGGCAGACACGCTGCATGCGCCACTTTCAACCGAACGAACAACAGGATGAGCGTTGCGAGAAGGCGAAAGACAGACTAGTTGGCTTAGCTCGGCGACACAAAGCGGATTCTTGCCGTCTTCCGCAAAAGAGTATATATGAATGCGAAGATAGGCCTCTTCATCATCATTTAAAAACAGCGGAACATGCCCCGCAAAAAGACCGTCCCTAGATTCAAGACTAATCCAGCGAATATCAGACTGATCAGGGCACACCAAACTGCCGCGCGAACATCCACAGGCATCAAAGACGACTCAAAACGCACAGTCAAATCAACAGAAGAAGCTTGAATGAGCGTTTGAGACATGGCAGACGATCGCAATCGAGCATCAGCGAGATGATCGCTGAGCAAGAAGACCTTACTTAGTTCTTCGGTTTTTAGCACATTCCCGAAGGCGGACTTCCCGCTAACCAAGGATGGCTCTTCATTCAGATAACGTGTAAAGGCCTCGAAGAACATTTCATTTTCACGCTCAATCGACGTGCAGCTAAATCGATTAGGCGAATCGCATTTTGAGCCTGAAAGAGCCTCAAGAATAGAAGAAGCAATGCCGCAAGCAGAGGGCTCAGCGAGGTGGATGGTGCCCTCCGGAAAGTCGAGTAGATTATTCTCACGGTTTATTTCAATTACCGAAAGCTTCGATGCAAGCATTTCGAAAGGCAGGCGAGAGGGATTAGTCACGCTCAACGATACGCCGGCAACACACTTGGCATAAAGCGAGGCGCATTCATCAGCGGTCAAGATGCCGAGGCTGCGTACACGTGGATCACGAATGGGAGGCATTGCGTCTTCGCCGTATAAATATACGACAACTGCATCGTCGAGCTTGAGAAGCAATTTAATGCATCAAGCAACATGCCAGACAAACGCCGATCCTTATTGGATTGATAAATAGCACAGATGGCATACTCTCTGCTTAGATTTTGTTCCTGCGCAGTATATATATCGCTAACGCCAAAATCACAATATGGGACTTCATGCGAATAATAGGGTTCAACTTTTTTAGAAAGCCATCTGCCTATTGTTATGGGGTTTAGTTCATAACGATAACTTGCTTCGGCATTTAGATACATCTCCCCCATCGGATAGAACCAAGGTTCAAAATCCTGAATGAAGTAGAACTTATGGGTGCACTTCTGCATAGATGCAAAGTGCGCCGTATTCCAAGCGGTGGCGATTACTGCAAAAAAATCCTCGGACACACTCGGAGCCACACGAACTTCTTTAGGCGAATAACCAAACCAATCCTTTATTTCGGTCTGAACTCTATGAGCACTTTTGTATGCTTCACAGCCCGGCATAATGTAAAAGTAGTTCTCATATCCGCGAGAATCTAGAAAGGAAGCCTTGCTGCAGATGGTTCGAAAGCCGCCAGAGCCCTTTGCCGGCGGAGATATTATCCAGGCAATTTGTTTCATTTAAAGCACTCAAATCGCTTCGTAGTCAAAAGGATCGAACTTATATAACGCTGCGCGCTTGGGATCTCGAGAAAAGTTAACGGAGAACCATGGATCTCCCTCAGAGAAACGCTCGGACCAGTTATGCAACAATCGTGCCTTATCCTCAAAATGCTTATGAGGGCGAGATTTACTATCAAGGGATTTGTCAACACATGCCATATGGTAGAGACATGCCTCTGGTGTATAGATCACTTTTAACCCAGCTTGAGAAGACTTGAAGCAAATATCAACATCCGAATAGTCAAGAAGATACGACTCATCAAAACCACCCAGACGATTAAAATGTTCGCGTGAAATAGCTAAACAGACACCACTCACCGCCGATACATCCCTTACGGTCAATGGCATATAGATATAGCCAGGAGAAGAGCGATGAATGCCTTGCGACAGGTTGACGATTGATTCTCCAACATAAGACAGGCCTGCCTGCTGCACAATGCCGTCAAGATCGCACGTCATTGTTCCAACGACGCCAACATCCTCTCGTTGAGAAAAACCGACGAGAGTCTTTAGCCACGAGGAGTCTAGTGCCTGAATATCGTCATGAATAAAGACGAGTTGCTCGCCACGCGCGGCGAAAGCACCGGCATTTCTCCACACAGATATATTAAAGGGGTCATCAAGCGCGTGAACGATATAGCGGCAACGAAGTCCAGAGCTCGATTGCTTAACAGCAGCTTCCGCTTCCTGCGAGCACACGAAAACGACTTCAAGATCATCAAAATCGGTGTCATTGATTGAAGATACAAGAGTCGAAAGAACCGAAGAATTGCCGCGGGTGGTAACGATTAATGAACAGGACTCAGATGAAGGAACATCATAAATGGGGCTATAACGAAAAGCACGATTATGAGAATTGACCACAGTCGCCTTGATACCGCATCTATCAAGGTGCTCCTGAACAGCTTTTATTCCAGCGAGGGTTGCATAGGGTTTACTATCGGAATTACCCGCAGTCGAATTCTCGCTTATTCTCCAGTGATACAAGATTTTAGGAACGTGATGGATCGTCCCATCAAGTTCGGCAATCTTCAGCACCATGGCATGGTCCTGGGCGCCATCCAACTCGCTGTTAGAAAGGTCAATTCTGTCTAAACATGCCCTCTTAATAGTAAGAAGGTGGCAAATATAATTATTGTCTCGAGCCATATCAAGACTAAAATCCGGCTTAAAAGTAGGATGAGCCAAGGACCCATCAGGCAATAGCTTATCTTCATCACAGTAGAGAAGATTAATATCCGAATTTTGATTTAGAGCGTGTGCATACTCAAACAAGATATTCGGTTCGAGAACATCATCATGATCGAAAAAGCAAAGGTAGTCTCCCTTGGCCATCTTGATTCCGACATTGGTGTTCTCAGTGATACCTAGATTGCCCTCAAGATCAGTCACTTTAATTCTAGAGTCTGCAGTCACGTACTCGGAAACCAAGTCGCTAAGTCCATCGTAATCTGGCGTAGAGTTAACCAGGATGAGTTCCCAATTCGAATACGTCTGAGCAATCACAGAATCAGCCATATCCCTGAAGAAATTCAAGGGAGTCTTATATAGAGGAACGATGATTGAAAACAAGGGCTGGTATGCAAGTCTTATTTGTGCTTGTGCCCGCGAATCGGATCCAGTCAATCTGCGCCCAGAAAACCAGGACAAATAACGGGGTTGATCGAATGCACACGCATGATTCCGATCAGCCTCATCCAAAAGCTCTTTAAGCATATCTTTCTTTAGATTGATAAACGTATCTAGATGACCAGAAGCCCTGTGTATGCAAATGCACAGGCTATCCCCGACCTCAGGAATATGAAGAGAGAAATTTATTAGACCAGGATTCGCATCGGCTATTAATTTATTAAATAACAAAGATTCCCCAACAACGCAGGCTTCTTCATTAAAAGCGACAATACGATCACCCTCAAGGTAATCAGTACCCGAAAGAACACCTCTAACGATTACGCCATCAACGCAGGGAATAAAGCTCTCAATTTGGATAGAAGCGAGCGCATGCACGCCAGAACGGTCAATATTGCGAAATTGTCCACAATGCTCCGCGCGCAGCAAGCCGTTAACTTTCGACTCAATCGAAAACTTGCCAGGATTGATGCGGCGCTGGTAAATTACATTATCTCCGCTAAAGAAAGACAGCGATTGGTCGACACCAAAATCGGCAAGAACAGCAACAAATTCAGTCTCTGAAATAGGAATGATTCTTGCGGGCAGAATTTGCCCATTAGGTGATTGCGACTCAACAGCATCAGGAAAAACGGATGCGGCTTCATACAGTAGATATAGCTTGCCGTCGCCACGGCAATTTAGCTTATTGTTAAATTCGGTATTAAAAACTATGCCCATATCAGCAACACTTTCCAACAACTAAAACAAACTCGCAAATCGTAGCCAAAGTAAACGGGAATACGAGGCATATCAATATGAATCGTTTGCTGTCCCCAAAGACCAAGCGACTTTGGTTAAGGATAAACGATAGGCACGGAACCAGAAGTGGCAAAAGGTAACGACTCTGGCAACCATTAACTGTCCCCAATCCAA
Organism: uncultured Collinsella sp.; assembly: GCA_902466395.1. GTDB lineage: Bacteria > Actinomycetota > Coriobacteriia > Coriobacteriales > Coriobacteriaceae > Collinsella. The sequence goes on along the minus strand of CABQQR010000015.1, from coordinate 71,044 downwards.
CGGGAGTAAAAGACACATAAAGTGCAGTTGCCACCAAAGTCACCGTAAACAAAAACACAAATGAGGCCCATAGAAATTGTGCGAGACCAATATGATTAACGCTAATCGAATCGGCCGAAAAAAGCCCAAACAACAATAGGCAAACAGCTGGAAGCACCTGAACCAACCCACGGATTGCATTTACAGAAATCTGAGCAGCAAGCGATCCAAGGTATGCAAAGTTCAATGCATATCCAGAAGAGGTTATCGGATTTAAATAATAAGTTGAAAAATAATTGGCGAGTATTTCCGCGTAGCGCAATGGATCGGCGAGAATGAAAGCGATTTGCTGACCAGAGTTAACATCGGAGCCGCCTCGCATATCGCCAACGTTAGATCCGCCGGCCGTTGAAAACAAGAACGGAAGCGCAAATGAGGCAAAAGCAATCAAGCCCAAAACAAACACGGCGGCATAGTAATGAACTCGTTGCTTCGAGCCCGCAAAACGATTACGCGGAACCATAAAGAAAAGACCGATTATCGGAAAATACACAGCTTTGACTGCGAGTCCTAAAAAGGTAAATAAAAATGCGAGTGCTATATTGCGAACTGTAAATTCATTTAAATCACCCCATGCATACCTCAAAAAATAAGCAAAACCGAGAATGATAAACGAAATGAGCCATGCATCATATGAGAAACATGACGCAAGAAAGATCGAAGTTGGCAGCATTCCCACAAAAGCAAATAGTCCCTTTTTTGAGGGCGTAACCTTGATTGCAATGGCAATTGCAAGACAGTAACTAAATAAATTGCAAATCCGAGCGAATTGAATCATAGAAGAAAAATCGAAATGCAGAAGGCGAGCGAGCCAAAGGCCAATTGCCGATGGAATATACCCAATGCTGCTAAGCGTATAAACGAATTCTTCATGCTTGTTAACTTGCACATGACCAGAAGCGATATCAGATCTATAGGAGCCATTCAACTGCCTAGCATGCTCAAGAATTTCCGCTCGATCAAAATGGGAAAGAGAGGGCTCTTCATAGCCCTGTGCACGACGGACCGCTTCGTCAGTAAAGTTAATATCCGAATCAGTTTTTTGAGTTTCAAATAAATAAGATGTCGAAAGGGCATTGGAATAGTGAATTTGATCATCCCATGAAATACCCGTCGTTATCGGAGTGCTCACCACAAGGAAAACACCAATTGAGAATGCAGCGATAAAGAAAGCAACAGGAAGGGCAGAATTTCTCTTTCGAATGCCCGAGCAAGCCGTGAAAACCGAAGTTATGATTACCAGCAGGAAATAAACAACAGCATTAATGAACCCATTCACGAATGCAATCGTAGAGCAGCCAAAAACAATAAAGAATGCGATAATCAGCAGGGAAACGTAATCGGTAGCCTTGACCCTCGCCGAAGCAGAATGGAACAACGCTTTCAGAGAAAAGCCGCTTTGGAATAAATAGAGTATTGCGCAATAGGAAATCAGAAAAAAGAATATGAGCCGCTTTTTATTCCAGTCAGCAATATTCGAGAAATGAGAAGCCGGCGAGCCAAGAACGGTGCAGCCCTCCCAGATGACCGCCACAGCAAATGCCGTAAGCAACAGGACTAATAATTGAGCGCAGCGACCAGAACAGTTGCCACGCTTTTTTTCATCATCTGAGGAAAGGAAGATATAATATGATTGCCAAATGGCAACATCTACAACGACGCAATAGAGCGCTAAAACGAACAGCTGTGAGACAGAGTGGTTCACATAAAAGTGCTTCATGCACAGAAGCTCGACAATAAAGAGAAGAGCAACGAAGACGGCTTTCATTATTTGCTTTTGGTTTACGCATCGAGACAACACGGGGCTAATTCACCTTTATCCAAATCAAGCTGCAAGGGCCCTCGAAGAATCGTTCCCAGTCATCTGGATGACAAGTATGGGCACCAAGCACTGTTCACAACTGTTGAAAGAAATATAAGTAGAGACATTCCCATCCGGATGATTTATACGCCAAAGCGAAACGCATAGCCTACTATTCCTTCTCCCTACTTAACGCAACAGCCTGAACAAGCGAGTTCAAACGCTCTTCCTGTCGAGAGAGGCGAAGAGAATTGCAGAAATCACGGACCACAAGAACGGCAATAACGTAAAGGAACACGAAGTTAGAAGCCGACAGGAAACCAAATAGACTTGAAAGCCACATTGCAACTTGTGGAAAAACGCCCAAAATTACAAAACTGACGCTGAATAGCAGCCAAAACAGAGAATCCAAAACTTGCATTTGGGATTTTTTTAATTTGCGCAATACGAACACGAATACCAAAACAGCGCAAACGAGAAGCAAAATACGAAGAGAGACCGGCAAATGGATCACCTAAACCACTGAACGACAAGGAGCGTAACGAAAACACGAACCATATACTGCATAGACCTAACAGGGTTAAGATAGCTCTCGCCACCTTGACGCTCGCGCATCTTAACCTGTACCTCTGAAATAGAATACCCTTGCTTCAAAAAGAGAGCGAGAGATTCTGGTTCCGGATTTAAGGTATTGTCGTAATAGTATTTCGTAAGAATATCCCGCCCAAATAGCCTAAATCCAGACGTGGGGTCACTGATCCTCTTGCCTGTCAGAATCTTTATTAGCACCGTAATCATACGCGAGCCGATCATGCGAAGCGTCTTGTCTTTGCGCACGCTTACAAACCTAGAGCCAATGACAATATCTGATCCATCAGATTGAGCCCTATCAACAAGGACCTTTATATATTCCGGACAATGCTGGCCGTCAGCATCAAACTGAACCATATAGTCATATCCATGATCAACCGCATAACGCGCAGCCGTCTGAAACCCAACGGTCAAACCACAGTTAATGGGCATATCAATGATGTCACAACCAAGATCCTTGCAGATAGCTAGCGTTCGATCTCGAGACCCATCATTGATAACAACAAAATCAAACTCAGGTGCAATTTGCCTGAGCTCGCATATCGTCTTTTCTATGCATTCCTCCTCATTATAAGCAGGAATAGCGATAAGAGTTTTAGGTGTCATATACACATAAACCGATCTCTAGTTTTTCTCATTATTATAGCGAGAGATATACAAATGGTTAAATAGACACAACGAATGGTGCACCCTTGATTATCAACCCTTGATTATCAACTTCATCCGAACACCTCCCACATTCATCCGCACATGTGCGGATGAATGTGGGAACCCGATACCCTGAGGGCCGAACCGGTTGGCCCCGGGGACTCGAAGGACGGCATGTCCGGAAAGAAGAAAAAGGGTTCCGAGAAGGCGACCCCGAGTATCTACGGCAGGCGCTCACCAGACACGAAAGGGACACGGTCCAGAAGATGCTGGAGCTGGACGCCCGCGCGCCTCCAGGGCGATGCTCGGCGGCGATGCGGAGGCGCTGCTAGACGCCTACAGCCTGGAGGACGTGCCCATCGGAAGACTCGACCTGACGCCGAGCCTCATCGAGAGGGCACGCGCAGAGAGGCGCGACGCCCCGCTGGCCTAGCCCAAAGGCAAAACGGAAGAGGCGGACCGACCGTCCGGCTGAGTCTGGAAAGAGGTGCCAGACTGAGGGCGGAGAATGGCCCCCGGACCTATCGAACACATATCCACCGTTCCTTCAACTGGGGAAACGGCGCCCCCGGGGTCCATGGGGGCCGCGGGGGCGTTCGGCTAGCCGCGGGTACGGACTATCTGCGCAGTGTGTTCGGCTGAGATCGGAAATCAACCACGAATGGTGCACACGGCATCGAGAACCCCGCAACAAACCTAGCCCTAGATTTCAAAGCTAGCAATCTTCCGAGTGTCAAACGGCATGGTTACGCCATGTCTCTCTAAGCGTAGGTGCACAACTACGAGGTTTTCTCAAATGTTTTAATTGTAACCACACGCGCCATATTAATGACATTCATTAAATACGACTTAGAGCAAAATGGGATTTGAAGCAATTGGGAAATACCTTTTGCTCGATTACCAGAATGAATATTTCTCAACCCATTATTAAATAATGCATTTGCCTTTAGATAGTTCTCAGCTCGTCGCCGATCGAACCGCTCGGCGACGATTGTATCAATCTTATCGACATCCAGTGATCGGCCCTCTTTGAAAGCTGAACGTAAACACTGAGAAACAACGAACTGTTTATACAAATTGCTACGCGAAATGCTATTAACAGTCATTCTGTATCGAATGAGCGGCTCTGGAACATTTCCAATAGTGAACCCTTCCAGCTCGGCACGCAACAGTAAGTCATAATCTTCTGCTAGCGGAACAGACCGATACCCCATTTCAAATACAGACCTTCTTCCAAACCAACTCGGATGAGGTACGCAATTTCTAATCATAAGAGAACGCCTAACGCCTTCACTCGAACTTGGAATTGAATCAACGAGATATAATTGACTACCGTCTTCGTCAATGGCGTTCAAATAAGAACCCACTAGGTCAAGCTCATGTTCTTCAAGATACGACAACTGCCGTTCAATGCGCTGCGCCTCAGAAATGTCATCTGAGTCCATTCGGCAGATATACTGACCGCGTGAGACCTTGAACGCCCTTTCCAAAGATGCAGCAAGACCAAGATTGCGTTCATTTCTCACGAGGCAAATCCTACTGTCATGAGAGCTATAGTTTTGAGCAATATCGTAAAGTGTGTTGTCATCTGGATTATCAAAAACAACAACCACCTCGATTCGATGATAGGTCTGCTTTAAAATAGACGCTAGTGCCTCAGTAAAATCTTTGGCGCTCTCCCTATAACAAGGCATGAGCACTGAAACCAACTGTGAATCTGTCAACTAAAACCTCCAACACCGCTGCGGGAGCAAACGCTAATGAAAACTACCGATAGTTTAATAGTCCTTCATGTGGCATATATTACAAGTGATTTCGCTTCTGGCGTGTCTACAGTGGTGCCTCAATACCTAAATGAGCAGTCAGAAATAAAGGACATGAATATAGCTCTATTAAATCTTACAAACTACAGACCTAAAGATGCGAAATATCCCGTCTTCTATCAGTCATGCATAGAAAAACTTCCTGAACCGTTTTGCAATCCGTCACTCGTAATATTTCATGAGATATATAGGCCAGATCACATTAAACTAAGCCATTGGCTCAGAAGACGTGCGATCCCATACATCATCACACCACATGGGTCTCTAACATATGTGGCGCAAGAACAGCATCATTTAGCTAAACAATTGCTTAATGTTTTCTTCTATAACGGCTTTATTCGCAATGCTGATTGTATCCATTTTCTATCGGAAAAAGAGGCGATGAGTTCAAACGGCTTTAAACATAGGAAAGCAAGCATTATTCCAAATGGTGTTAGCATCCCAAAAGCCAAAGCCTCAAACTTAGACAGCCGCATCGCGCTTTTTATTGGCCGCCTAGATATAGAGGTCAAAGGTCTTGATCTACTGATCAAAAGTCTGCCACTAATTGCTGATGAGCTAAGAGGGCTCGGAGCAAAAATCTACATCTACGGTCCAGACGAAGATGGGTCTATGGCCAAACTGGAACTACTTATTGCCGACAATCAAGTATCCGATATTGTTTTATTAAATGGTCCAGTTAATGGTCAATCTAAAGCGGACGCTTTTCTCCAATCGCAGTTTTATATCCAACTTTCACGCACTGAAGGTTTCCCGACGTCTGTTTTGGAAGCACTAGCATATGGCCTCCCAATTATTGTTACCGAGGGAACCACATGGAAAGAAACAGCGAACAATAAAGGAATTGGAATCGGTGTAGAATCTGATCTCGAAGCCATTTCTAAAGCAATTCTCACGCTGTTCAATGACGATGAACTTCGTTGTAAACTTGCAACTGCAGCTAGAAAGTATGCAATTGAACACTTTCAATGGAAGGCCATTGCCAAGCGTCAATTTATTTTATACAGGGACATTGTAAACGGGCTTTCTAACTAACCATCTTGTTCTTCCAATACGGAAAGGGACTAAATGCTGTTTTCAATTATTATCCCTGCATATAATGCGGCATCCAGTTTGCCGGAAACGCTATCATCCATCTACCAACAAACATATGACGGCTATGAAATTATCCTCATTAATGATGGATCAGCAGACGCTACTGAAAGTGTCTGCAAAGTGTTTTGTGAATCTCACAACAATACTCATTACGTTAGACAAAATAATATGGGCGTATATGAGGCCAGGCGAAAAGGCGCGGAGATAAGCGCCGGAGATTACCTGGTCTTTGTTGATGCGGATGATTCTTTGCGCTTCGATACCCTATCTATTCTTGCTCGCGAAATCGATAAGTGCAATCCAGACATAATCTGTTTCAGCTATACAAGAAACCCAGACTATTCAAACGATCCGTTTATCAATCCCGCCCTTCCGTCTGGCATCTATGAAGGTGACGATCTCGACGAAGTCAAAAAATGTTTGGCGCGAGGGAAACTCAATTCAATTTGGGGAAAGGCAATCAAAAGAAACTGTCTGATTGACGATTTAAGCAATACCGATACAAAGAGAATCGATTTTGCAGAAGATTTTCTGCAAATGATACCCATAGTCGATTCAGCCAGATCGGTTTTACAAATAAGTGATGCGCTGTATTATTACAATTGTCAAAACGGACAAAGTGCAACACACAGCTATAAGGAAAAACAGCTTTCAGATTTAACCTTCGTCACCTCAAGCCTAGTGAAAATCGCCGCTCGTTGGGGAGAAGAAACAGAAAGGCTGGCATGGAAAACAAGAACGGAACAGTATCTTTATCTCCTATCGATCAACGAGCTCAGTGACAATAATGAGACCAAAAAACGTAACTTTGTTTCAATTTCAGAGGCCTTATTTAATCCCTCAATTAAAGCTGATGTCCCTTGCAGCACCTACAGACCTGACAGCTATTTACTGTTCCTTGCGGCAAAGAATAAGCACTATTTGTTATCTCGAGTAGTAATACGCTGTTGTGAACAGCTAAAACTATTGATACTGAAAATCTTGAGCTAATCGCCCTGTTGTCATCGCTCATTTTTCCTGGCACCGAGTAGTAAAACCAACCGACTTAGCCTTCGATAATCAAATGTCAGGCAAGCCGGTTGGTCATAAAAGTAATGAAAGAACATTAGGCTATTCTGCTTAACAAGCGTCACAGATTATCGCTTGATAAATGCAGATATGCTCGTCTTTTCGGATTCGTTTAGCCCAAACATCAAAACCAAGAAGAAATAGATAAAGAAATAAAATATTGCTGACACCAAAACCACCACAAGGCCAGATAAAAGGCTTTTAATTAGGTTATAGAGCAGCAGCAAAGCCCCCGTACCGGCAATAACCAAGACGGAAAGTTTGGCAATTTCAAGCCAAAATTTCTTTATGTTCAACCCAAGCTTTTCAGAATAATACCAATTCATACAGAAACCGTTACCTATAACCATAGCGATGGCTGTTGAAACTGCTGCGCCCACTATGCCCATAAGCTTGAGCAATATAATCGTCACGACCACGTTGACAAGCGCAATCGCAAGATACATATACCCCCTATACAGGTAAACATTCGCAACCTGCATTATGGTAAGTCCCAGGTTCTGAATTAAGTCAATGGTAAATGGAACCATTACGATCAAGGCGATATAGAAAGCGTCTATATAGTCCTTACCAGCCCAAATAATGATGAAATCTTTCCCCAGAACAATAAATAAACTAAGAACAAATCCGCAGACGATAAAGGAAATGCGACCGACTTTAATGAAGAGATCCGAAATTTCAGACATATCCTTATTCTGGCAATACAGTTCTGAAACTCGAGGAAGAAAAACTGATGAGGCTGCCGTACCGATTGTCATATAAATCGTGTAGATTTGAGATCCGACAGAATATACCGCAACGGCGGCAGCACCAAAATAATAGCCGACAATTAATTGATCGGTTTTCCAGAAAATCTGGTCAGCAATCGTCACCAATACAATCGCGCCGCTAAAAAATAGCAATCCTTTAGCCAGTTTCATGTCCCAGCCATGATATCTGAAACTAATGTGCAGATTATATTTAGCAAACAAACGCTGACTCACCGCGCACAACACATTTGTAACAAGCACAACTAAACATACGGCTAATGCATTCTTAAAAATTGTCGTAAGTCCATACACTATGAAAGGCTGAGCTATTAGGGCGGCCAATTGCGAGCCCTTCAAAAAAACGAACCTTTCATTAGCAGTTATCGCCGCAACGCTAATAGTGTTGTTCATGATAACAATTGTGTTGATCCCTAATACAACAAGCATTGCGGAACACTCATCAAGCTGTGAGTTTGTAAAACTGGCTGAATATACAAACCGAACAACCACGGCGAGAACGCAACTTATTAGCATCACGAACACAGATAGGACCCAGTACAGACGCCTAGCTATTGCGAGAGTATTCTCCATTAAGTCATTTTTGCCCTCTGCCATATACTTGCAATAAAAACGCCCAACACCGGCAGACAAAATCCCATTAATGGAAACTATATAAGACATGATAGAGCCTATCAATTGATAGAGTCCATATTCGTCTTGTCCAATGTTTTGCAACAACATCGGAACATATACAAAGCCGACTAAAGCCTGAGCCAGTATATAACCATATGTAATTATTATGCCAGTAAGTCTTCTGCTTGCGCTACTTATCAGAATCACCGTTTCACAATTAGTTGCTTCAAATACCATTCAGAAATTAAAGCACTATTTAATCAGAACAACCGATTGCCGAACCTCTCCTTTGTTCGCATTGTTAAAACAGGGTCCGATTAAATTCCCAGGCAGAATTTGATGCCACATTTTATTGTCATGCGGATTATCTCCCCAGAAGAACCCAATATGACAGTCGATTGATCCGTCAGTCTTAAAGAAGATAATATCTCCCTTTTGAGCATAACCACTATTTAGCATATCTTGGACAGTACGGAACTCATACATTTTGCATCCCAAATCTCGAGCATAGCCATACCATCTCCAAGCGTTAATATAGCCGCCACCGCCTGGCCCCCCAGCCCAAGGAGAGTGATTATTATTCTGCGCAATACGATTGACATCGCCACCAACCGCAGCATAAGCATGGGCCACGAAGCCAGTGCAATTCATGCCAGTATAGCCATCCCATCTCGGGGCACCTTTTGGGTAAAGGCAACTATCATAGGAGAAGCCACCGGAATATCTCGTTCCTAAATAATAGCCATCAAATTGATGCGTCGTAAGCCAAGTGACGAGTCCAATACGACTAACCCCCAAAACCGTTGAGCTGCCAAATGGGCTGTAGTAAATCTGAGTCGACTTCGACTGGAGAGTGCCATCAGGAAGCAAGACATCGCAGTAAAGATCGTAATAACCATCTTGCAATCCAAGTGCAGAGGGATTGAAATAAGCGTCATTCACACTGGAAAATTCTTTTAGAACACCCCATTTACTCCAGTCGGACTTGGCCCAAACAAATTTAAACTGAAATTGTCCAGATTTTTCAGCTGCAAGCGTTCCCAAATCAGCTCGAACTCCCCAAGAATTATTGCCATCAGTCGAAATTGCAGTAATCCTCGAGAAATCCCAACAGCTAATGATTGTTCTTTTTGTTTGGACAACTCCATCTGACCCCGAAACGTCACAGATCAATTCATAGTCTCCGGCGTCTTTTGGAGCCCATTGCAAGTGTGAACTTGTGCCCTGTTGAGCAACGCCCCAGTCAGCCCAATTATTCTTATTCCAGACGAACTTATACTGTAAGTAATTAGTATCACCCGAGCATCTAGCATCGATCTCAGTGCTTTCATTAGGCCTGACAAGCGTTGCAGAAGAACTCAGGGACTCGTAATTCCACTTCTCGGAGCCAATCGAGCATTCAGTCTTCGAGGTCATCGTCTGATCGTTGGCCTCATCAATAACATCAACAAAAACGGTGACAGCGCCAGATTTATCGACTCTCCAGTCAATTGAGGATTTACCTCTGCCGGAGTCAATCACACCCCATTCAGCCCAGTTGTTCCGCATCCAAACATATTTGTATGAAATCTGATTATTCTTTCGGATGGTAATCCGAGGTGTAATTGAAAGCGTATCCCCTACGCACAAATTGGATGAATCAGATTTCAAATCTATTGAAGTGAAGTTAGATAGATTTCTCTCCACCCTGACGGGGAACCTCCAGGTCCTCACGTTGCCGGCCGAATCGACGGCGTCGACCAAGATGTTGACGTCGCCGGCGACCTCCGGCACCCAATCGCAGGAGGCCTCGGGCCCGAGCTGGCGGATGGTGCCCCACCTGGACCAGCCGCCCTGCTCCCAGACGAACTTATAGCGGACCGAGCCCGAGTTGCCGGACGCGGTCAGGCCGAGCGAGCAGCGGTCGCCCAGGAGAGGAGACCCTCCATCGGACGCCTTTGCCGAGAGGCCGTCGACAGAGTAGTCCTCTGAGATGCGAACGGGGAGTCTTGACGTCGACGTGAGCCCGCCGACCGTGACGTCGGCATAGAGAGTATAGGAGCCGGAAGACGGGGGCGTCCAGGTACAGGCGGCGGACTCAGATGCTGCCTGGATGACGCCCCACTTGGACCATGAGCCCCGTTCCCAAAGGAATTTAATCTTTGCGCCGGGAGCCGCGGCGGCGGAGATATCGACCTTCATTCCGCCGCTCCACTCGAGCGTATCCCCGCCGCTCACGGAAAGGCGACAGGCATCCACCCTGACGGGGAACCTCCAGGTCCTCACGTTGCCGGCCGAATCGACGGCGTCGACCAAGATGTTGACGTCGCCGGCGACCTCCGGCACCCAATCGCAGGAGGCCTCGGGCCCGAGCTGGCGGATGGTGCCCCACCTGGACCAGCCGCCCTGCTCCCAGACGAACTTATAGCGGACCGAGCCCGAGTTGCCGGACGCGGTCAGGCCGAGCGAGCAGCGGTCGCCCAGGAGAGGAGACCCGCCATCGGACGCCTTGGCCGAGAGGCCGTCGACGGAGTAGTCCTCTGAAACCGGCGAAGTTGCACTTAAATCATCGGCCCGTGTTGAATCTTCAATCTGTGATGGAGACAGGCCCGCTTCACTCAAACCAAAGCAAGGAGTTACGGCCAAACAGAAATAAAAGAAGAAAAAAGCGACACGGACAGCCTTACTTCTAAAGAAATGCATATAGAACCTCCCCGATAGTTCACTCCAACATAATATTGCTAGCAAGTAACAATTTAAGGCCAAGATTTACCATACAAGTAAGGTCGACTACAACCAGCGCAGTCGACCTAGAGAATTCATATTGATATTAGCCAATTAAAGAAATAATGCGCGCAATATTCTGACCATATGTGTCACCCGGAACAGCCCAGCGGCCGTTTAAATCTTCCAAATATGGCGCAACTCCGAGAAAACCCTTAGACTGAAGGACTTCATATCGAGGATCCACACAAGTGTTATTCAACGCCGCACCAGTAGCATATCCTTTAAGATGCTGGACTTGGGCAAGCAAGCCCTGATATACATCGTCAAATCTAGCGCCTCCCGATTGTTGATTGACGGCGCCCAGTCCGGCGAAATTGCACTGATTCGGCTTTACGGAACCTCCAAATTGCAACCACCCAGTCTCAAGCATAGCCTGAGCAAAAACAACTTCCGGACGAACCCCTTCAGAAACAGCGGCTTCAACAATTAATGAACAAAAATCACGAATAGTAGGTGCTCCCTTTGAAACAAATTCGTCTGAGGGATATGTATGTCCTGTTGATTCATATAAGTTCACCATAGCATCAACTGAAGTCTGCAGACTTCCCATAATTGGAGTACCCTCCACCGTGACCTTGCGGGTCAGGTGCCTCTCGGCGGAGCCGTCGATCACGTCGAGGTAGACGGTGTACTCGCCCGGCTCGGTCGGGGTCCACTCGCAGGAGGAGGAAGCGGAGGGCTGCTGGGCGACGCCCCACTTGGCCCAGCCGCCCTTCTCCCAGACGAACTTGTACTTGAGGCCGGAGGCGTCGCCGGACACCTTGGCCTGCAGCTTGACCGGCTTGCCGCAGAGGGCGGAGCCCGAGACTTCGAGCGACTCGACGGAGCAGCGCTCGCCGACCGTGACCTTGCGGGTCAGGTGCCTCTCGGCGGAGCCGTCGATCACGTCGAGGTAGACGGTGTACTCGCCCGGCTCGGTCGGGGTCCACTCGCAGGAGGAGGAAGCGGAGGGCTGCTGGGCGACGCCCCACTTGGCCCAGCCGCCCTTCTCCCAGACGAACTTGTACTTGAGGCCGGAGGCGTCGCCGGACACCTTGGCCTGCAGCTTGACCGGCTTGCCGCAGCGGGCGTCGCCCGAGACTTCGAGCGACTCAAGAGACCAATTAACAACTTTGTATTTAGAAGTGCTAGTCACATATCCATTGGAGTCAATGACATCAGCATAGATCTCATATTCACCAGCCTGGGGCAGGGTCCAAGAAATCGACGGCGAAGTTAAGTCTTGACCGATTACACCCCAATTGGAATCACTCCAATCAGACCCAGCCCTATGCCAAACAAACTTATATCTAAGGCCATCAGTCTTGCCGCTAACATTTACACCGATTTTTACCGTTGACCCCGCATGTCCCAGTTCTTCCGAGAAGGAAATTCCATTGACGGAGTAGGGATGCGGGAACTGCGCGATGATTGCGGCAGCGTCAGCCTCGCCAAGACGGCGGCAACCATCGTCCGAGAAATAGTTGGCCACATCACCGTAATTCGAGATAAAGCCATGTTCGATAAGAATACCTGGAATTCCCTGCTCGCGAGCGCAGCGGATAACGGCGAACTCGTCGCCTACCTCCATTTGAAATACGCCGCGGTATGTTAGTCCCATAGCAGCAAGGTTGTTCATGACCTTGTTGGCAAGCTCAACAGAGACCTGCGTGTAGTCGGTGCCATTTGCGGTAGGAGCATAAACTTCTGCGCCGTGAGCCCCAGAAGACCCAGAGTTGATGTGAAAGCTAACAAAGGCCTGCGCGCCCTGATCAATGCAGCGCTGTACGCGGTAAAGATAATCATTGCTGGGATAGTAGCCAGACTGCTCGCGCGCAAGAACGATCTTAAAGCCGTAAGCTTCAAGTTTATTTTTGCAGGCTGTCATGATCTTCCAGGTAAGGTCGGCTTCACTCTTGCCATTACCCTGAGCGCCAGAATCCACCCCGCCATGTCCCGCGTCAAGTGCAATAACCCCCACATTACGCGCGGAGCGCTCAGCATAGGTGGAAATGCCATCGGGTGAATCGGCGCATTCCAATGCCTGCTGAATCGACTGGGCTTCAACGGCATTGCCATCGCCGTCCGCATAGTAAACAGAAGTGCCCTCGGAGCTCACGGAGCCATTAATGACCGTAAACGAATAATCCCTGTCAGAAAGATCCACCTCATGCTCAGAGCCATCGCCCTGCAAAGCATAGGTTATCGATGTGAGGAAATATGTATTAGATTCCAACTGCGAACCAAAAATAAAAGCAGCAGAATTATCAGCCGTTGCAGATGCTTCAATAGTCCCCTGAACCCCATTGGCACTTACATAGTTGAGAGTTGCGGAGGCAAGGCTATCGCCGTCATCGGGAGTAGCAAAGGCAACGACCTGATCAGTCCCGCTGGAAAGGCTCGGGTAGGCAAGATATACATACTGGAAAGAAGAATCGACCGGTTCAGCCTGCTGATGGTTCTCAGATACATCAACGCCAAAATCCTCATCAGCCGATTCGTCAACGTTCGTTGCCGGCGATGAATCATCAGCAGCGTCGACATCAACAGAACCCGCATCACGCGAGGCCTCGCCATCATCGTCTGCAGTAGCAGCGTCCACGGCAGCGTCCGCAGACGGGACGTTGCTCGCAGCGTAGGCAGCAGCCACAGGACCCATCAAGGATGAAATGGTCAAAAGACCAGCAAGAGAAAAAGCTGTTGAGGCACGCAATGCCTTTTTCATATTGAATCCCCCGTCACAAATAATGTTACTAAGAGAAGATTATCTTACAATCTCCTCTGCATCGGAAGTCCAGTTATTCGAAGCGCGGGAATTGTTATAAAGGCAGGCAGAAACCTGCTCTTATAAAAAGCAGGTTACGTTCTCAGCAAACTTTTGTTTTTTCGTCCTTCCATGGACACAGTGCTAGCTCTAGTTTTTGAAGCAATTAGCGGCGCCCCAAACAGCGCAAGTGCCAGTAACACGAAAATCCACTGAAGCACGCAATTCGTTTAAGCACGTGACGGACGACGAAAGCGTGTACGCAGCCGCGAAATACAGCAAAAAGCCCCATGTTTCGCTTGTATCAGAGGCGTCTGGGGCTTCATCGAAAGAGTAGCCTGGCTAACGCATTCAAGAAAAATAGAGCGTGGTCTTCATGAATCAAACGCCAGTATGCAACGCTCGCGCGCGTCTTTGAATCTTCTAATGAGCAAGAAGAGGGGGGTCTAGGAAAGACCTAATAGTTCTTGGAATCTGGGAATCGTCGAACTCACCATCTTTAAACAAGAGAATCATATAGCTTCTTATCGTTCTGTCTCGAAAAGATATGAGTGACCAGATGCACATCATGGGCCTTTGAAATACAATCTTCGTCCCTTAAAGATTCAGCAACATAACAACCGCCCCAATCAAAAAACTGAGATAGCCCCGGCTGATAATCAAAGAGGCGGTTGGATTGGCAACACCTATTTGGACGATTCCGGGAGGGACAGCCCCGCCTCCCTGAACTCGACCGGCGACATGTAGCCCAGCGTCGAGTGGATCCTGAAATTGTTGCATCAGTGCACGTAGTCCGAGAGTTTGACCCGGAGCTCGCGCGTCGTGCCGAACGTCTCGCGGTGGACGAGCTCGGCCTTCAGTATCCTGTTGGTCGACTCGTCGACGGCGTTGTCGTAGGGGCAGCCCATGGCCGACAGCGACCTCTCTATGCCGAAGGCCTCGAGCATCAGGTCGATCTCGGCGTTGTCGAACTCGCTGCCGCGGTCCGTGTGGAAGACCTCGATGTCCGAGATCGGGAAGGAGAGCGTCGCGAACGCCGACCTGACCAGCCGGGCGTCCTTTGTGTTCTGGTGGCGAAGCTCCTGCGGTGGTACATTTCATTTTTCAGCGTCGCAAAGAACGACTCTGCGACGGCGTTGTCGTGGCAGTTGCCGGTATGGCTGCAAGAGAGGCGCACATGGTTGCCCCTGGCCCACTCAGCGAGCTTGCGGCTGGTGTACTGCGCCCCCTTGTCCGAGCGGAATATGGCGTTCTCTGCCACGTACCCGCGCGCACGCGCGCTCTCGAGGGCGCTGACGACGATATCGGCGGTCATGCGCTCGGACAGCGACCAGCCCACGAACATGCGGGTGTTCAGGTCGATCACCGTCGACAGGTAGAGCCAGCCCTGGCCGGTGCGCAGGTAGGTGATGTCGCCGACGAGCTTGTAGGTGGGCACCGGGCTCGTGAAGTCCCGCCTGATCAGGTCGGGCCTTGGCTTGGCGTCCCTGTCGGGGACCGTCGTCCTCTTCGACTTGTACGGCGTGCAGCCGCGGATCCCCAGCTCGCGCATGCACTTGCGCACACGGTACAGCGTGATGCCGCGCAGGCCGTCGGGCAGGAAGCACTTCACGAACCGCGCGCCGAAGCGCCTGTCGGACTCGAGCCACACGCGCCGCACGGCGTCGCGCGCCTCGGACCAGTCGTCGACGGGGCAGCCGTTGGAAACCCAGCTGCAGTGGCCCGACCGGCTCACCCCCAGCACCTTGGCCATCATCGCCACCGTGAAGTTGCCCTTCTCCGCCTCCATGAGCCTGTACCTGGCTAGAGTGCCTGCTCTTTGGCGAAGAAGGCCGCGGCTTTTTTTAGGAACGCGTTCTCCGCCTCGAGCTCGCGTATGCGCTTCCTCGCCTCGCGAAGCTCGCGCTCCTCGGCCCTCGGGTCGGGCTCGCCCCCCAACTCGCGCTTGCGCTTGAGCACCCAGTCGTTCACCGTCTTGGGGTTGAGCCCGAGCTCCCCGCAGACCTGGGTTATGGGGCGCCCCGTGGAGATGACGTAGTCGGCTGTCTCCCGCCTGAACTCGTCGGTGTACTTCTTCTGATTGGCGACCATGAGGCAATCCTTCCGTCCATCGGCTTGAATGCAGTCTAGGGCATCGCGGCCACACGATCCCTCCAGCCCGCGTGTCCGAAAAAACGATACAGGTCAGAGGTCGCCCCGCGACGCGGCGCCACGCGACGAAGTGCAACCGCAGGCTGATCGACCGCAGGGAGGCCATGGCCGCCGCCGGCAAGAGGCCGTGCATGGCCAACTGCGCCACGGCGCGCGAGATGGCGTGCTGGGTGTGGGCCATAGCCGGGATGGCGGCGGCGTAGCGCGCCGCCGCCCCCGGACACGGGTTCCGACCCCGGCGCGCGCCGCGCTCGAGGCCGTTGGGAGGCCATCCGAGTCCCTTTTCTGGGCGGCGGGAGACCGCCATGCCCGCATAAAGACTCCGATTTCGCCGCGAGGCCCCCAGCCGTAGCAACGAAATGCGCAGCCGAGAAGGCCACGCGCGGATATTAGAATGCCGAACGTGCGTCGAGCAGACACGCCCTCCAGCGGCGCGGTCGCAGGGTGAAGATAGGTAGGCCCGGCCGTGCGCGGTAGCTCCGCGGGCGGCCGGGCCGGTTTTGCCTCTTGGCAATGTTCAACTCATATTAAAAGGGAGGAGTCGACTGATCGGCCCCTCCCACGGCGTTTCGCCGTTTCTCTCTGCACATATTAGCACACGGAAGGAACGTCACCGCTTGCGCCCGTAGCCATCGATGAACCCCTCAATAAATCCGTATTTCTGCCGGTCACCGCTTCCGACGATCATCATGTACGTATCAACCCCGACAGCGCTCTCGAGCTTCTCGAGCTCCCGCAGGCATTTCCGAAGAAAATCTCTGGAACGCTTCTTCTGATGCGTTAGCAAGGTCAATAGGTAGGCCAGGAGAACGATGTAGTCGATTATGGAATTGAAATTCAACCTGTACCCGATAGAAAGATCCTCATCGAGAAGCTCGCCAACCGCGGCCAGGTTTCTGTCGGTCTTGGGATACTTAACCGATTGGCTGAACCTCGAATCAAATACCGCCCCGTTATGGGCGACCGCGTTCCTTAAGGGACGAATCGTCTCGACGATGTTGATGACGATGCCGGGGTTCGCATGTAAGAGACCTAGGTCGCTTGCGATATCGGCGAGGATTTCATCGGGAAGGCTTCTGCATACGCTTGTGAGATCGCCGAGGGTCATCACCTCGAAAATGCTCCAAACGGGCGCGTCATCGTCGCGATCGACATAATGCTTCACGAGATCGTTTTTGTAACTCCGTCTCACGATGTTCTGAAGCTGGCTCTTGAGCTTGAGCTTTTCCCCCATCTGCCCGTTCACGACCCTTCCGTTGACATCCCTGCATGTCCGGAGGCCGCGCTTTAAGAAGGTCGCCAGCCCGGGGTCCTCTATGTTCTCAAGTATTCTGGCCAAGACTATGTTTTTAACCGCCGTTTCGATGAACATTATCTCCGGGTAGATTGCAGCCTTGATGGCGGAATCGAACCCGTATATGTCCATGAGTGCATCGAACGAAGGGAGGGGGAGCGCATTTTTGGGCTTTCGGACAAACCGGAAGCCTTTATAGCCATGGAAATAGCCCATGTTTCTCAGCAGTATCTTTCTGTCGCTCCCCCGCAAATCCTCCATACCGTGATTCGTCCTCATGTGCTTCATGAGGGAATTGATGCTCATGCCCTTCTTCATCGAACCTCCCTTGGCCTCCTTCTAGGAAATTATATCCCAGCCCGCCTCGACGGGGCGAGCCTGTCGTTGGCGCCGGCCTATTTGTGTTTGTTAACGTCGTGATTGCGGGTTTGGTCACATCCGATTTTCAGAATTGATCACGATAGTTTTTCGGTTTTGAGCACGGCCACGCCGACCAGACCGCATGCCTTAACGTTGTCGGTGCGTCGTATCGGCAACGAGCAAAGGCAGGAGGGAATGATCGACGTGGACAAGATAGAGGACGCAGGTGGCGGGCTGCAGGGCCATGCTCGAGGCCGAGCTCGCGCACAGGGACGCGACAAAGAGGGCACGGCTGCTCAGGCAGGCGAGGCTCCCCGTGCACAAGTCGGCCGAGGGGTTCGACTGGTCGCACGTGCGGTTCTCCGAGGGCTGGGGCCGCGACGACATGCTTTCGCTGGGCTTCGTCGGCGCCCGCGAGGACCTCGTGTTCTTCGGCAAGACCGGCAGGGGCAAGACCCACATGGCCGTGGCCCTGGCGATGCGCACGGCCGCCGCCATCTGGTCGTCGCCGAACACCGCGCCCCACCGGCTGAACTCCAGGTTCGTGGTGATGACCACCGACTGCCGCTCGTAGGCGTCGGCGAACACCTAGAAGAGCGCGCGCCGTCGGGATCCAGCGGCAGGAAGCCGAGCTCGTCGATGACGAGCAGCCTAGCGCAGCCGATGAGCGCGGCCTCACGGTCAAGGCGCCCCTCGTCGCGGGCGCGCCGCAGCCGCATGACGAGCGATGACGCGGTGAAGAAGCGGGCCTCCATCCTCCGCTCGCACGCCAGCATGCACAGCGCCGAGGCCATGTGCGTCTTGCCGGTGCTGACGTCCCCCACCAGCACGAGGTCCTCGCAGAAACCAGTTTCATGGAGCGTTTCATTGAAAATCCCCCTAATCTAGCAACGGTTTAAAGTCTACTAGATTGGGGGGACGCGAGCCAAGTCGACAAAGGCAGTTAACCGGCAGCTATTCATGCCTCGATTTAGAACCGCTCGAGAATCTCCGCAGCATTCTCTCGCAGATAGATATCTAGGTCCGGCACGGCAAACTGCACGTAGCCCCTCTGTGGTGCCTGAATAACCTCTCTTTGTAGCAATTTGGCCCTAATAGAGCTGATCTCATTGGTCTTTTTACCCATGCGCTTAGCAATCTCGGCTGATTTGGACTGTTGTTTATCCTCGCACATCGCCAAAAGGTATTTGATATCGTTAAGTCCCAGTCCAGAAATCGCGGGCTCGTGAACAACATCGTGAAAACGAGCCTCTGCCAGCGCAATGCCTTCGGTGACATCGTGTTCGCTCACAATGGCACTTTTGGCACGATGCAAGTTGGCGCGCTGCCAAATGGAGTAACCGACCATTTGCACCAGATAGGCATAGCCCTTAGTGGTCTTAGCGGTTCTCGACAGCAGTTAAACCATTGTCTAAAGCGAGAAATACTCACTCTCGGCAGATAAGTTAGGCCCCAACCACGGATTACCCGTCAAGAAAAACTCCGGCCAGCGCTGCATAAACAGTGCCTGCTCGCGCTTCCAACGGCGCAGCTTCTCCTCGCTGGCCTCTTCCCTGCCGCGCGAAGTGAACTCGTAGTGGTACAGCTCGGCATAAGGCGTAAAGATGGTGCGGTAGCCCGCCTCCCATGCGCGCAGGCAAAAATCTGCATCGTTAAAGCCAACGGCGAACTCCTCGTCGTAACCTTCAACCTGCTCAAACACCTCGCGTCGGACCATCTGGCAGGCGCCCGTTACGGCACTAAAGTTGCCCGGACGCACAGCGCGGGCAAGATAGCCCTCACGCTTTGCCGAGAAGTCCTGGTTAGCATGGGCAAGCGCACCACGCACGCCAACCAAAATGCCGGCATGCTGCACCAGATGATCGGTAAAATAGAGTTTGGCACCCACCACGCCCGCATCGGGACGCTGCAGATAACCCATCATCTCTTCGATAAAGTCCGGGCTTATGACCTCGGTATCGTTGTTGAGCAGCAGTAGATAGTCGCCCTTAGCATGCTCAACGCCAAAGTTGATGATCTGGGAGTAATTGAACTCGCCCGGCCAGTACACAACGCGCGCGCTGCCCTTGCCACCAGATGCAGCGGTTACGCGCTCCGGCAGGGTTTCGTAATACGCAAACGTCTCTGGGACTTCGCTGTTGTTCTCCACCAAAACGATCTCGTAGTTGGCATACGTGGCCTTCTGAGCGATCGACATCACGCAGGCGTCGAGCGTCTCGACGTGATCCTTGGTGGGAATCACAATGCTCACCAGCGGTGCAGGCTCTGGCAGCGCATAGCGCATACGGTAGACAAACGGAGTTTCGGACTCCTCGACCGCTCCATGAACGCCCAGCGAGCCAAAGTGACGCTGCAGGGCCAGGCGTCCGGCCTCGATGGCATACGGTTTGCTGTCGGCGGATCCGTCGGCGGTCGACCCCGGATGCACGCGCCAGTGATACAACACGTGCGCAATATGCTCAAAGCGCGCGCCCGCCGCAAGGCAGCGGAGCGTCAGGTCGTAATCCTGGGCGCCCGCGACGTCTTCCGGCGACATGCCAATGCAATCGATGAGCGCCTTCTCCACCATCAGGAAATGCGTCACGCAGTTATGGCTATAGAGCAGGTCGACGTTGAGTCGCGTCTTAAAGACCGGCTGGCCCCACTCCCCCGTTTTCTGGAACATGTCCTCGTCGCAGAACAGGACCTGGGGACGCTCTCCCTCGGCAGCCTTGTTCAGCGCAGAAACATAGTGGAATAATGCGTCCGGTTCCAGGATGTCATCGTGGTCCAAGAACGCGATGTAGTCGCCTGTCGCTTGCTCGATACCTGCGTTGGTGTTGAGCACAATGCCGCCGTTGCCGGAAAGCTCGATGCGGCGAACGCGCTCGTCGTTGGCGTCTGCCGCAAGAGTGGCCACCGCGTCCCATTCGGGCGAGGCATCCATGAGCAGCAATTCCCAGTTGTCATAGCTCTGGGCTAGCACCGAGTCCAGCAGCTCGCGCAGGTAGACCCGATCAGTCTTGTAGCACGGCACCACAATGCTCACGAGCGGCCTATAGGCAAAGGCCGCCGAAGCGACACGCTGGCACACCAAATCGCCCGGCTTTGCGCGATGCTGTTCAAACCAACGTCGATAAGCTGCATCGTCTGCACGCGCGTCCTTCATGCGGTTCCAGCTGTCGTCGACCATGCCGTTGTACAGGCGACCATCCATGGCGCAAAACCCGCTCTGGATTAGGCCCGTGGGATCAGCCGCAATCGCGACAAAATCCCGTATATCCTGAGGCATCTCTACGCTCAGATACGTTTTATTGACGCGGCATCCGTTCTGCTGCGGCACGTCAACCTGCGATTCAAAAACATGCACGGTAACATCGATGGCGTTCATATGTGTATCGAAGATCTGGAACTCAGGGGTGCACTGGGGGTCTCCCGCCCAGGTAACCTCATAGCGCCACACCGCGCCGGCGTCTGCCGGCAAATAGCGAATGGCATCGATCTCGTAGCGACCGCAGCATTCGCCACGCTGCGCATCGCGGATAAGCGCGCACAGCGCAGGCTTTGCTTTGTAGTTAACCTTGGATTCCAGCTTGGCCACGCGGCTATCGGGGCGAATGGAGCCAAGCTTTTGGCCATCGGACGCAAATGCGACGTCAATCGTAGAGCCGTCCAAAAAGGGAAGCACCAAGACGGCGAGCTCGCGCTCGTAATCGGAAACGGAAGGGCAAAGCGCCAGCACACGGCCATGATCGACCGGGAGCACCAGCGACGGCACACAAGAACCGCTCGTCGTCGCATGGGCAAACGCTTGAGAACCCTCCCGTTCAATAAGCGCGGCGACATCCTGACCGGCAAAACGAAGCAGCACAAACAGACGGCCCTGACTGCGGCAAAGTGCCAAACGCTTGATACTCATCTACACTTCTCGCTTTCCCAGGGCGTTCGCTGCCATACGTTTGCAGGCACCCAGGCGTCCAAACCTCAAGACGTCGTAATCGAACATGAGCTTTTTGCACTCACGGGCATTGGGGACCTTGCTGGTAAGCGCCGCACGCACCATAGCGGCAACAGAAGGAGCGCATTGTGCGAGCGCAGCATCGCTGCCCACGGCAGAACCGGCAAGCGCCGCGGCAACGGCGGCAAACACCTTGCCGCAGTCCGAACCCAGCAACCTGAGCGCATCGTACAGCACCAGATCGCATAGGAAGTACGCCAGGTCATCGGCATACTGGACATCGAGACCGTCGCGTTGCCAGTCAGCCAGCACCGCGGAGTAAATCTTCACGTGCTCCAGCAGTCGTGTCTCGTCGTCATAGCGCATGGTGTCCATAAGCGAGCCCTTGCGCGCCACGCGGTAGTCATACAGCTTGTTCGAGATAAGCGCGGTCTTACGCGAACGACCGTACACGGCAAAATCGAAGACCTGGTCCTCGCCATACTTAACGGTTTCGTCAAACACGATCCCGTTGCCCAGCAAAAACTCACGCTTGCAGGCGGTGCGCCATGCAAAGGGGCGAGACGCTTCCTTAAACAGCAGGTCAGAGCTATAGCTTTCAAACGACACATCGCGCGGGCTCAGCACATAGTTAAGCCACGGATACCCCGCCTCCAGCGGATACGGATTCGCGCCAAAGGTCAACACGTCGCAATCCTCGCGTTCAAAGGCATCGACGATCACGCGGCATGCATCGGGCGTAAAGCGGTCGTCGGAATCCAAAAAAGCAACAATAGGCGCCGTGGACGCAGCGATACCCGCATTGCGGGCGCTCGACAGGCCGCCGTTGGGCTTATCGACCAGCGTAAAGCGCGCGTCCTTTTCGCAATAGGCAGCCGCAATATCGCGCGAACCGTCCGGCGAGCCATCGTTGACCAGCACGCCTTCCCAATCGGGCATGTCCTGCGCAAGCAGGGAGTCCAGGCACCAGGCCAGGCACTCCTCCACGTTATAGATAGGAACGACAACGGAAATCTTGGGGGTAGCCATAGTCAAGTGCTCCTACTGTGCGACCGGAACGTCATCGGGGTGCGGGTTGTCGCCGTAGGCGCGCTGATACGTCAGCACGCGCCAGACCAGCGGCAGGCCGCCGATCTTAAAGTAGTGTTTAAACGTATTGAGCTTGCCCGGCTTCTTAAAATCAAAGCGCGAATCGATATAGGCGCGGGGCGACTTGACCATCAGTCGCAAGTCGGTCTCGCCACGCGGGTCGAAGAGAGACAGGTCAAAGCGACCGGCATCCCAATCGGCCTTGAGCTCGGGAGATGCCTTCTCCCAAAACTGCTCGCGCAATTCATCGACCAGGCGCTCATCATTCCAACGGTACGTATCGACCTTCATGCGCATTAAAATACCCTGAAGCTGAGCCTTAAGCTCGGGGCGTTCATCCAAAAAGCGCTGCATCTCGGTATATTCGTCGCACACGCAAAACACCTTGTTAGGAGAATTAACGGAGCTCTTCTCGTTATCTTGGCGATAGCACAAAATGGGGTCCGCGATAAACGCAGCACGCTCGGCGCATGCCCAGACCTTAAAGTTAAAACCCGCATCCTGATACGAAGCACCTGGCGTGGGAAGAAACCGAATCTGATTGTCGTTGAGGAACTCGCGCCGGTAGATAGCCGACCAAATGGAAGGTTTGCGGTAGAAGATGCCCGGGCGATCGACGGGGCGATACGCGGCGCCCGTCATATGCTCGTCGATGATCCCAAACAGCTCACGCCGCTCGCTGGGCGTGGACCAATACAGGTAAAAGTCGCCCTTTACCACATCGGCATGCTCGGCATCGGCCTTGGCGACCAGCTTTTGGAGTGAATCCTCAAACATAAAGTCGTCGGACTCAAGGATGCCCACGTACTCGCCGCGCGCCATCTCCAGGCCGCGGTTCATCGAGTCGCCGTAGCCGCTGTTGGCCTTGTCGATCATCTTTACACGGGGGTCGCGCTCCATGTACTCGCGGATGATATCTGGCGAGCTATCGGTGGAGCCGTCGTTGATGCAGATGATTTCGATGTCCTTGAGCGTCTGCGCCACGGCGGAATCGAGGCACTCACGCAGGTAGCGCTCAACATTGCAGATGGGAACAAGAAGCGAAACTTTAGGGGTATCAGAGTTCTGCAAGAGAACCTCCTGTTGAATAGCGTGTAACAGGGTTATTTTAGCAGCCGAGTTGCGGCGGGCGGCAGCGCTTGGAATTAGATAAAACGCTCCAGGCAGGCTTTGAGACCGCGAGTCGAAAGATAGAACAGCGCGGCATCTGCCATCGAAACGCCCGAGGTCGCCGCAACGAGCTTGTGGGCAACACGGCGAACGGCGCCCTTAGCAGGCATATCCGCCCACTCCGTTCCCAAAAACGTCGTGAGGTCCATGTTGACGCGAGCCGCCACGCGATGGAAGTCATCGGCATCCAAGCGCGCCAGGTCGAACACAATGAGGTCCAAAAACCAAGTTATCAGCTCGCCGGGACACAGGTCCAAAAGACCGTAGGCCGCCCAGTCCTCCAAGACCTCCTCGAGCATCCTCATGTGGGTGTCAAGCTTTTTGGCGCGAGCCTCGGCACTGTTGAACTCGTGCGTCGCCGATTCGCTCTCCATCACGTAGTGGTAGAACTTGTCCGGCATGACGACGGTCTTGCGGGCAAGCGCATAAGCCGCAAATTGGAAGACGACGTCCTCGCCCAAAGCCAAACCGGGGGCGAAGCGAATGCCTTCGCGATTGAGCAGCTCGCGCGAAAAAGCCGCACGACAGGCATAGGGCTGCGCATTCGAATGGAACAGCAGTTGGGGATCAAGGGCGCCGAAGGTACCGGCTTTGGGGCTCATGAGTTGCTGGACGCGTTTGGGGGCAGCATCGGCAGGTTCACAGACGCCGCCAAAAACGGCGGCCTCGGCATCTGCAGACTCCATGGCATGCAGCACGCGCTCGACCGTCTGGGCATCGATGCAATCGTCGGCGTCCACAAAAAAGACGGTCTCGCCCTCGGCGGCATCGATACCGGCATTTCGAGCACACGAGACGCCCGCGTTTTCCTGGTCAATCACCAGCACGCGATCGTCGGCCTGCGCGATCTGGCGCAACACGTTCAACGAATCATCAGTCGAACCGTCGTTGACGCAGACAACCTGAATCGAGCGCTCGGACTGGGCCAACAACGAATCGAGGCATCGCTGAATGGAGCGCACGGAGTTGTAAACGGGGACGACAATGGTAGCTTTAGGACACGAGGCCTCTCCCATGCCGACCTACCCCCTCAGCGATTCGATGAGGAAGGCGGCGACCACGCCAGGGCCTCCAACCGAGGCGTAATACTTAGCGCGCCCCAAGGCACCATCCGTCGCAAAACTCGGATGCTCGTCAACCCAGCCCTCAGGATCTTTGAGGATGGCAGCGAGATTCGCGCGCTTCCACGGCTTGAGGTCGTCAAGCGAAAACTCCCCCGCGTCCAAGGCCGCCTGAAATTCCTTAGCCATCTGAACCAGGAACTCCTTATAGAACTTAGGCGCCAGGCGCACGTAGTTCCACATGTACGAATCGTACTTAATGAGCTGATTGAACTTGAGCATACGCTCGACGTCATCGCTTGTGTGATTGCGAGCATAATCCTCTCGAATCCAACGCTCAATCTCGGCATACTCGGTATTGACGCAAAAGACCTTAGCCGAAGAATTGACCGAGGAATTCTCGTTGTCCTGGCGATACGACAACACGGCATCATGCAGATAAACAGCTTTATCGGCACACGCGATCACCTTAAAGGCAAATGACGTGTCCTGAAAGGATGCCCCCGGAGTCGGCAGGAACTTGATACCGTTGTGCTCAAGAAAATCGCGACGGTACACGGCCGACCAAATCGACGGCTTTTGCTTAAAGAACTGCGTCGTATCGCTCGGGTTCACCGGCTTGCCGCAATCCTGAGGTCTAAACATCTCGTGCAGCGAACGGCGCTCCTCGGGCTTAGACCAGTAGAAATCAAAGTTCGCCTTTGCAAAGTCGGCATTATTGGTATCGGCGGCCGAGACAAGCTTTTCGAGTGCGTCGGGCGCCATAAAGTCATCGGACTCCAAGATGCCAACGTACTTGCCACGCGCCATCTCCAGGCCGTGGTTCATCGAGTCGCCGTAGCCGCTGTTGGCCTTGTCGATCATCTTGACGCGCCCATCGCGCTCCATATACTCGCGGATAATCACCGGCGAGTTGTCGGTCGACCCGTCGTTAATGCAGATGATCTCAATATCCTTGAGCGTCTGTGCCAGGGCGGAATCGAGACACTCGCGCAGGTAGCGCTGAACATTGTAAATGGGAATAAGCAGCGACAGAACAGGGCTGCCAGAGACGTTAGTAGACAAATGTGCTCCTTAGGAAATACCTGTCGTTTCATGGTATCAAAGGGTCAGCGCGCCAGCGGGCGTTTATATAATCTATGGAGCTCGCAGAGGCAAACCGATACGAAAGGACGTCATGCAGCCCAAAGCCGCACGCAACATATCCATCGAGGCCTTGCGCCTGGTCGCAGTCGCCGGTATCGCGGTGTTCCACACCTTTCAGTGGACCTTCCAGGCAACCTGTGTCGGCTTGCCGGAATACGCGCCGCTTGCCGCCTTCCCCTATTCCGGCGTGCTCGGTTTTATTAACCTGCTGGGCTGCTGGGCCAACGAGGTCTTCTTTATGATCTCGGGCTTTTTTCTCATCGCTTCTGCCGCGCGTGCTTGGGACGGTGGAGCAACGTGGAAGTCGCAAATGCAACGGACGACGCAGCGCCTGGGCAAGGTCGTTATGCCCACTACGTTTTATTGCCTCGTGGCGCTCGCGTGGTCCACGGTCGTCTCCCCCATTCCCGATGTTACCCTCAACACGCACTACTGGTACACGCTAGGCCTTGAGTTTATCTGGGTCTATGCCGCCACGGTCTTCATGGCGCCATGGTTTGGACTGGCTAAGAGTCGACTCTCCCAGAAGAGCTACACGACGACGGTCATCGCCGTTGGCATCCTCGCATTTGTTGTTAACGGGTATATAGCCGCCATGAGTACGACAAGCGCCGGCGAGTTTTCTTGGCTCCAGAAGCTCATGAGCGCTGCCACGTACGTAATCGCGTTTTTGATCGGCGGTCTGCTCCGCGACGTTACCGATGTCATGGATTCGGACAGGGCGGGCGCCTTGGGCATGCGGTCGCTCGCTGCGATTTTGGCGCTCGCCACCATCCTGGAAGGAGCACTCTCCTTCACCGGCAACCTCACGGCGATGGCAGTCCTCTCCTACAAGTCGACCTCGCTGATCTCGTTTGCCCTCGCTGCCGCCTCCTTGCTCTTTTCGGCAACCCGACGCAGTGCCTCAGGCAATCCGCGGACTGCGGGTGTCATCGTCACCTTATCGACCGCCACGCTCGGTTTCTATGTGATGCAGTCGCTCACCAGTAGCCTGTGACGTCCCGTCTTCAATACGTTGCTCGCAAACATGCTGGTCAGCCAAAACAGCCCGGCAGCTATATGTATCATCACGGGTACCGTCATTAGCATCGTCTTTGCTCTGGCGCTCCTCATCATCGATGCAGCTAGAAGCCTTATCGTTCGCAAGCTCAAGCGGCAATAGACACGCTGCCGTCAGACGTCAAAGCCGCTACACCCATGACAGGTTCCTGCGTTTTATTCAAAGCTTGCCGTCAAGGTGCGCCGAGCCTTTACAATAGGACAGTCCCAAGGACGTATTCGATAGCTTCCGCGCAGCGCTCGCCCGCCGCGCGTGAAAGGATATATTGCCCCATGCCTTCAACCCTTCCCGCTCCCATCGATAAGCTCGCCATCGTTGTCGTTACGTACAAGCGCCAGGAACTCCTGGCCAACCTGTTCGACTCCATGACCGAGCTCACGGCAACGCCCTGGCGCATCGTGATTGTCGATAACGAGAATTCGCGCGAGACCGAGGCCATGTGCACCGCATTCAACGAGCGCCTGGCCAGCCTGTGGGGCATCGACACCGAGCAGCCCGACGCGCAGGGCGGCACCGACCGTGTCATCTACGCCCCGCAGCTCGAAAACGGCGGCGGTGCGGGCGGCTTCTCCGCTGGCACTAAATGCGCCTACGATCTGGGGGCCCAGTGGTTCTGGGTGATGGACGACGACGTGCTCGTCATCCCCGAAGGCATCGAGCGTCTTGCCAAGTGGACCGACCGCTACGATGTCATCCAGGGTTCGCGCCTGGACTTTGACGGCGGCGCTTTCTTTTGGCAGTACCAGCTCATCCTTTCGCTCGGCATCCCTAACCCCATCGCCAAGTGGGACTTGGGGCCCGAGGGCCACCGCACCATGAACCAACTGTGCTTTGAGGGCGGCATGTTCTCGCGCCGCGTGGTCGACAAGATTGGCCTGCCCGACGCGCGCTTCTTTATCTACGGCGACGATGCCTGCTACGGCTACGTGGCCAGCCAGCACTTCCCCGCCGCCGTGGTTGCCGACGTGGTGCTCAAGCGCGCCCGCGCCGTCTCCAACTGGGATATCGCCGGCAAACGACAGCTCAACTCCACGAGCGACACCAACCGCTACTACATCATGCGCAACCGAGGCTTCCTCGCTCGCTATATGCAGATCTACGGTGACTACCACCCCATGCTGTTCCGTCTGGGCAATGCCGCGACCTTCTGCAAGGAGTTCATTCGTCTGGCAGCAGTCGACAAATGCTTTAAGACCGGCATTCCGGCGCTGCGCCGCGGCATGAAGGACGCCCGCAAGATCGTTAAGGATCCCAACTGGAAGCCCATGCCGCCCCTGAAGGACGCCGAGTAGTAAAGGGCTTTCGCCCGCCGCTACAGTCGTTGACACACCACGGACACACGCTGACCGTCAAAGCCAAAGCCCCAACGCATGCGCCCGACGGCGGGGCGCGGCACGCGGATATCATCGATGCCGTCGCGCTCTATGTCGAGTAGCGCCTGAACCGCCAACAGTTCCAGGCCCAGGGCATCGACGCCAGGGTCGTACAACATGTTGACCGTAATGAGCGGTCGCTCATCAAGCATGCCGAGCGTGTCGGCCACGTCAAACACCCGACCGGTGGGAATCACCTGGATATCCCAGCGATCCGAGACGCCACTTCGCTTGGAGCTGGGATTGCAATAGCCGGGCAGTCCAAAGCAGAGCCCCTGAAGCGCCAGATGATAGGCTGTCGGCATATCTGATTGGCCCACATCGATGCCCAGATCGCCGATAGCACAGCTCAAAGCTTGCTTTACAGTGTCCTCGTCTCCTCGACACAGCCCGTCATGGAACGAGTCGATAACTCCAACGTCCTCAACGGCGCACTCAAACCATTCCAGAATTACAAGACGGAGCGCCTGACGCACTTCGTTATTAGGCAGACGCAGGGAACGAAGGCACGCGCCGTCCTCCGAATGCCCCGTCATATCCGTCGTAAGGAATCCAGACAGATACAGCGCAGTCCAGATATCTTCGGGCTTGGCGGCATCGACCTCCTCGGCATGCATATGCACTGGCGCCTCAATAAACCCATGCGGCTCAACCAAATCGAACAATGTGGACAGGCGAATGAGATTCCAGTCGCCGACGCATGCGCCCAGACGGTCGGCGTAACAATACAGATCCGCCCGAACGGGCGCGACGCAATCGCGATGTGCGTAGTCCACCACGCGCTCCGGGCTCGAGCAATAAAAACCACCAAACAGATAGCCCTCGAGCCACTCACGCGCGTCATCCAGACAGCCGTTGCGACCGATGCAATCCAACAGCACTTGGACTTCGTCGTCCGAAAAACCGAACCATCGATCACACCAACTCGACAACGCTGTCGCCGACCGATAGGAAACCCCACGTTGGGACAACGCAAACTCGGCATGACCGGGGCGTTCGCACATCAGACACGTCAATCGCAACGAGTCGCCGGCATCGGCAATGGTGTCGAACAACATTCGGCTGAGCGACTCTAGGGAATCCACGCTACCGTCGTCCTTAGCGTCCAAACGCTTTGGACATACCGCGTCGTAGTCGTCTATCAGAAGAACAACCTGCTCATCGAAAGCTGCCTGGAGCAGCTTGATAAGCACGCCAAGCGCCGCATCGATCTCCTTATCGCTGGCCACCCCACGCGCCGCCCTCTCGATAAGACGGACCTCACGTCTTGACAGATCAGGTGCGGCAAGCAGCGGCAGCAATCGGGCGCACTCGTTCGCGACAGCGCTGCGAATAGCCGCCGCAGCATCGGCGTCGCGCCTCGCAGCGGCAGTTGTAAAGTCGAGCATGATGACCGGATAACTCGCGTACTCATCACGATAGCGACCGCCGCCCGCCTGCCAAATCTGGGTACCAGCGAACAGGCTTCGATCCAGCAGCCGGTGATCAGGTCGTTCCAAATAGCACTTGAGCATCGATAAATTCATGCTCTTGCCAAAACCCTTGGGCCGACAGCAAAACGCAACAGGTGCTTCACTGTCCAATATATCGGCAATAAACATAGTCTTATCGACGAGTAAACACCGATTGATTGCATCGGAAAAGTCGTGTGCATCAACCGGTAGAGCTGCGCTATCCGCATGATTGAGCAACCGTGCACCAAACGCATGAGTAAAACCACAATTCACCTGTTCAGACACCGTAAACTCTCCTTCTAACGCAGCACGATGCCCATTGTAGCGAGCGGGTAGAGCGCAATAATATCGACATGCAAACATTTCGGGCAACGGTAGCAACAGACCCCCGAGGGGGCATAACAAATCGTTGCACAACAAAAAAGGGGCCCGATGCCGCCGCACCGGACCCCGTCCCAAACTCTTATAGAAAACGATCTGGAAGATTACTCCTCCGAGCCGTCCTCCCCAGAAGCCTTCTTCTGCTGATCGAGCTTATGCTTACCACTTACGATAGACGTAGCGCCCAGTGTGGCCAAGCTTGCACTGGCAAGGCTCGCCATCACAATCAGATCGCCCGTCTTGGGCATGTTGCCGCCCGAAGACTTGGTAGTTGTAGTCGTCGTGGTCGTAGTGGTCACCGTTTTGGAGTCATTTTGCTCCTGGACCTGGTCATCGGTGTTGCCCTTACCGCTGTCCTCGCTCTGCTGCTTTCCGTCCTCAGTCTTGCCCTTGCTCTTGTCTTTCTCCTCAGATTCAGACTTCTTATCCTCGTCCTTCTTCTGTTCGGACTTGTCGCTCTTCTCCTCAGAGCTAGAACCCTTATCGGATTCGGTCTTCTCGGAAGCCTTGTCCTTGGAGTCGCCCTTTGCGGCTTCGGTCTTTTCCGTGGAAACCTGATCAGAGTTGTCCTTGTTCTGGGTCGAGCCGTTATTGACGCCAGCCATCAGCGAAGAGCCCAGCGTAGAACCAAGCTGCACGGAGAAAGAAGGCTTCTTGTCAGGCGAAGCAGCGGGAGCGTCCGGCGCCTTATTCGAGTCATCCTTGGAAGCATCGGAATCAGGGGTTGCGTCAGAGCCGGAGCCGTTGTTAGAGCCGGCGCCAACGGACGAATCGCTCGAGCCGGTGGATGAGTTAGAGGTATCAGCGTCGGTCGAACCAGAAGCGGCGCCATCCGTATTGCCGGCAGAGCTTGAAGACGAATCGCCCGCAGCAGAGCCGTTCGAAACGGAGCCGTTCGAGGTAGAGCCGTTGTTGGTAGTGCCACCAGCAGAGCCATCACCGTCAGCATCGGTCGAGGGCGCATCCATCCTGTCATCATTGGCATCGTCACGCGAGTCGTCATTCGAATCAGGCGCCGGCGTAGGCTCGGGCTGCACGGGCGTCGCAGCGGCAGCGGCCTCGTCCTCGGCGATATAAACCAAACAGTCCTTCAGCTCGTTGCGGTAGCGGTTCTTCCAGCCCTCATGATACTGGGGCTGGCTCGAATACTTGGTCGCCACGTTATTGACCACACTGTTGGAAAGCGCCGTCACAAACTCGCGATCAGTCATACTGTTAGAAAGGTTTGCCCAACGGAAGAAGTCCCTGCAACCACCGGTGCCGCACATGTTGGTGATGCTCCACACCATGCCCTTAACGCAATCGGCACGGCCCGAAATATCAATGCCCAGGCCGCTCTTGAGCCACGCCTCGGTCACCGCATAGTACGAGTTGTACGCATACGCATCCTGCAGAGCCGAGAACTCAACAGGGTCGGTGTTATAAGCACCTTGGAAAGCCTCCTGCGCAATACGGCCCAACTCGGTGAGCTGGCCGTTCTCGTACATGGCATTGCTCGTGTTGGAAATCTCGCTGCCGCGATCAATCGCATCCTTGAGCATGCTGTATTTTTCGGGGTTGTAGTTGTAGGCCTGCTTCATAAACGGAATGAGCGACCAACGACGGTCGAACTGGTAATAACCCAGCGCGTTATAGCCGTCGCCATACGAAAAGCCCTGGTTATAGTTGCCATGGCTCTCGTACTTGGTAAAGTACTTCATCTCGGGGGTCACGTTAACAAACGAAACGCCCTGGACCGACCTCAGCACGCCCGAGAAGGACTGCTGGGTGTAGAGACCCTTATCGATATCGGTGGCATCCGAGGCAACGCCCGGCGTGGGCTCCTCGGCAGCGGCGGGTGCCGGCACGGAAACGGCGCCAAACGAAAGCGCCAGCGTCAGGCCCGCGACAATAGCAGAATGCTTGCGCTGCATAAGATCCTCCCTGCATTGGTGTAGTTAAAGTGCAGTTTGCAAAGATAAGAGTAAGTATTGCAGCTCGCCCGTTGTTGCACAACAACCCCTCGGTAAACGGCAACAACCCTCCGCGAAATCCGCGAAATCTAAAGGAATTAAACAAACTGGTCGTCGGGCACCAGAAGAAGATCGCCGTAGCGTCCCATCAGCCCGTCTCTCAACTGACAGAAAGCGGGGATATAGACGTTCAAGATACGCTGAATCAAATCTTGAGCGAGCTTGTTGTCATAGATATGGACGTTCGTATTGCGGTCTCTGAGCATATCTAGCCATGCCGCCTCATCAATAAAGTCGTAGAATCGGTAGGCTTCCTTCAAGATGGCACGAGGAGACCCCGATGCAGCAAGCGTGGCGCCCTCATACTCGAGCAGACGTTTAAGGAGCTTCCAGCTCAGTTCAAACTGAAGGTTGAACTTATTAATCAATCCACTCTGAACAAAATCATTGCTAAGATCCTGATTGGGTGCATCCTCAAGATTCGCCAAGGCGCTGGCAAAGTTCTCATATTTTTTCATACAGAATCACACCATCCCTGGCAATTTCATCGAGCAATTGCTGCGATAAGGACTCATCCAGATTGACGACGTCTATATCTAAAAGAGTATCAAGACGCTCCTCTATCAGATATGAGAAACGGTCGAAATCCCGGCAACCTGCTACAGCAATATCAATATCGCTCTTAGGCAAGTTGTCACCGCGGGCACGAGAACCAAACAGCACAACCCTCTCGGCGTCACATTCCCGAGCAAAAATCTCAATTTGCTTGTACACCTTGTCGAGAGATACCATCTGCAGCCCTACAGCTTAATGTCAAAGTTAATCTCGGGGACGGCAGCAAGGTCGGCCAACGTCACGCCGTCGACGTACTTTTCGATCACGTCGTCCAGACCGCGCCAGAATTTGACGGTCGAGCAAAGATCGCTGCGGGCGCAGCTGTTGTCGATGCCATCGCACGCCACCGGAGCCGTGCTGCCCTCGACGGCGCGCAGGATGTCGCCGGCACGCACCTCGGCCGGGTCCTTGGCCATCATGTAGCCGCCGCCCTTGCCGCGCACGCTCTTAAGGAGGCCCGCCTTCATGAGCGGACGGACCAGCTGTTCCAGATACTTTTGCGAGATACGCTCGCGGTCGGCGACCTCGCGCAGGGCGATCTTGCCCTCGGCGTCACCAAGCGCTGCGATATAGATCATCAGTCGGAGGGCATAGCGGCCCTTAGAAGAAATGAGCATACCTACCCTCCCATTGCATCTGGGACAACATAACCAGGTTTGTTTGTCCCATTTCTTAAGTAAGTGGGACAAACACAACAGGTTATTTTGTCCCAGAATTTGAAAAGTCGAGTGGATTAGTCGGGTTTTCCCTTGACTAACGCCGAACCCATAGTAACTTTATTCCGAGAAGATTCCTAGGGTTTCGCACACCCATGAGTACACCATATACAGAGAGGGACAGCATGAGCGCAAATCCGCTGCTTTCCATCGAAGGTCTGACCGCCTCCGTGGACGAAAAGACCATCCTCCACAACGTCAACCTCAACGTCGCCGCCGGCGAGACCCACGTGCTGATGGGCCCCAACGGCGCCGGCAAGTCCACCCTCGGCCACCTGGTCATGGGCGACCCCGTCTACACGGTCAACGACGGACGTATCGTCTTTGACGGCCAGGACATCACCGAGCTCACCACCGACAAGCGTTCGCGCGCCGGCCTATTTCTGAGCTTCCAGGCCCCGGTCGAGATCCCGGGCGTGCCGCTGTCGAGCTTTTTGCGCGCCAGCATCGCCGGCCGCCCCGGCCTGGAGATGAAGGGCAAGGAGTTCCGACGTCGCGTCAAGGAGCTCGCGGCCGAGCTTAACATGGATACCTCCTACCTCAACCGTGAGCTGGGCGTGGGCTTCTCGGGCGGCGAGAAAAAGAAGGTCGAGATGCTCCAGCTTCTGCTGCTGCAGCCCAAGCTCGCCATCCTAGACGAGACCGACTCCGGCCTGGACGTCGACGCGCTTTCCACCGTCAGCCACGGCATGGACGCCTACCGCAAGAGCTGCGACGGCTCCATGCTCATCATCACGCACAACACGCGCATCCTGGAGCACTTGGATGTCGACCGCGTCCACGTTATGGTCAAGGGTCACATCGTGCGCGAGGACGACGCCTCGCTCATCCCCTGGATCGACAAGAACGGCTTTGAGACCTTCGAGCGCGAGGCCGCCGAGCAGCGCGCCCAGGCCGAGGCCGCCGCTGCCGAGCAGCAGGCGTAAAGGGGCGACGTAATGACCAAGAACCGCACCGAGGTCGCGGACATCGACCGCAGCCTCTACGACTTCACCTATGGCGAGGAGGGATTCGAGCGCCTCGACGCCGGCATCACGCCCGACATCGTGCGCGAGATCAGCGCCAAAAAGGACGAGCCGCAGTGGATGCTCGACCTGCGCTTAAAGTCCCTCGAGATCTTCGACCGTTTTCCCGACCCGACGTGGGGCCCCTCCATCGAGGGCCTGGACATGGACAACATCGTCACCTACGTCAAGCCCAACACCGACCAAAAGCACGACTGGGAGTCGGTGCCCGACGACATCAAGAACACCTTTGAGCGCTTGGGCATCCCAGAGGCCGAGCGCAGCTACCTGGCAGGCGTCGGCGCGCAGTACGACTCCGAGCTCGTCTACCACAACATGCAGGACACGGCGTCCAAGATGGGCATCGTCTACTCCGGTATTGAAGAAGCCCTGCACGATCCACAGTGGGAACCGCTCATCCACGAGAAGTTTATGACGCTCATCCCGCCCACCGACCACAAGTTTGCGGCCCTGCACGGCGCCGTATGGTCGGGCGGCTCGTTTGTCTACGTGCCCAAGGGCACCAAGCTCGACTTCCCGCTGCAGAGCTACTTCCGCCTCAACGCCAAGGGTGCCGGCCAGTTTGAGCACACGCTCATCATCGTCGAAGACGATGCCGACCTGCACTTTATCGAGGGCTGCTCCGCGCCCAAGTACAACGTGGCCAACCTCCATGCCGGCGCTGTCGAGCTCTTTGTGGGCAAGCGTGCGCACCTGCGCTACTCGACCATCGAAAACTGGTCCAAGAACATGTACAACCTCAACACCAAGCGTGCGCGCGTGGACGAGGACGGCGACATCGAGTGGATCAGCGGCTCCTTCGGCAGCCACGTGGGCTACCTCTACCCCATGAGCGTGCTCAACGGCCGCCGCGCCCGCTCGAGCTTTACCGGCATCACCTTTGCCGGCGCCGGCCAGAACCTCGACACCGGCTGCAAGGTCGTGCTCAACGCGCCCGAGACGTCCGCA
Organism: uncultured Collinsella sp.; assembly: GCA_902466395.1. Classification (GTDB taxonomy): domain Bacteria; phylum Actinomycetota; class Coriobacteriia; order Coriobacteriales; family Coriobacteriaceae; genus Collinsella. The sequence goes on along the minus strand of CABQQR010000015.1, from coordinate 35,356 downwards.
ACGGTCGAGACCAAGGGCATCTCCAAGAGCGGCGGCATCCAGACCTTCCGTAGCTCTATCGTGGCCACGCCCAAGGCCGAGGGTTCCAAGGCAACCGTGAGCTGCCAGTCGCTCATGCTCGACGACCAAAGCCGCTCCGACACCATCCCCGCCATGGACGTCCGCGCCAAGAACGTCGATATCGGCCACGAGGCCACCATCGGCCGCATCGGCGACGACAAGGTGTTCTACCTGATGAGCCGCGGCATCTCGGAAGAAGAGGCCCGCACCATGATCGTCAACGGCTTTGCCAACCCGGTCTCCAAGGAGCTGCCGCTTGAGTACGCCGTCGAGATGAACAACTTGATCAAGCTCGAGATGGAAGGAGCGATCGGATAATGAAACAGGAAACCAACACCGCTGCTACCACGCTCGAGCAGGTCAACGCGATGCCGGCGGGGACTTGGGGCTGGCTCAAGATGAACCAGACCAAGCTCGAGCTTTCAAACGAGCTTGCCGCCGCACCCGCCGAGACCGTTGAAGTCGAGGGGCTGGACGAGCGGTTCCGCGGCGCCGCCGACGCCTTCGACACCGCCATGGACGCCATGGCCGAGCGCTTCCCCGAGCGCCGCGCCTCCGCCCCCGGCGACGCCGCCGACCGCGCCCGCATCACGCCCGAAACCGAGCTCGACGTGCCCGCCACCTCGGTCTACCAGGCCGGAGCCATTAAGCTCGAGGAAGAGCTCGCCCCCGCCGAGGCCTTCGAGACCGGCATGGGCGAGGCCGCCTATGCCTACCTTGCTGAGCATGCCACCAAACGCATCGTCATCGATGTGCCCGCCTACCAGCACGCCACGGTTACCGTGCGCATAAGCGGCGTCGACGCGGCTGCGGCCATCGCCGCCATCGATGTCGTCGCCCGTCCGCAGGCAACGCTCGACATGCAGATTGCCCTGGACTCCCCCGTTACCGGCGAGGGCATCGTGGGTTCCGTGCTACGCGTGTGCGCCCACGAGTACGCCACCGTCAACGTGACCTGCACGCAGACGCTCGACGACAGCTGGATCGCGCTCGACGACACCGGCCTGTTCCTGGACGAGGGCGCGCGCGTCAACGTGCAGCACACCGTGCTGGGCGCCGGTGCCAGCGCCACCGGCCTTGCCGGCGACCTGTTGGGCGACACCGCCAAGGTGACGATCGACACCGATTACCTGGGCGCTCGCGAACAGGTGCGCGACTTTAACTACGAGCTGCGCCACCGCGGTCGCAAGACCGAGTGCGAGATCGACGCCAACGGCGTGCTGACCGGCACGTCCAAGAAGGTCTACCGCGGCACCATCGACCTCGTGCATGGCTGCAAGGGTGCAACCGGCACCGAGCGCGAGACGGTGCTCCTGGCCAACAAGGGCGTCGACAACAAGACTGTTCCAGTCATCCTCTGCGACGAGGACGACGTCGCCGGCAACCACGGCGCCACCATCGGTCACGTCCGTGACGAGCAGCTGTTCTACCTCGCCTGCCGCGGCCTTGACCAAAACGCCGCCGAGGACCTGTTCATCCGCGCCAAGCTGGAGGACGCCGCGCTTTCCGCCACCGACGAGCGCACCCGCGCCGCCGTCGTCCGCTTGGGCAACAACCTGATCGACAACTTCGAGGAGGAGCTCGCATGATCGACACCGAGCACGTTAAATGCGATACCTGTACCGCACCGGAGCCTATGGAACTCGACGCCAGTGACGAGGCCTCGCGCGGCTGGCCTACCGTCGACATCGAGACCAACCCCTACAAGGCGCAGTTCCCGCTGTTCCAGCAGCACCCCGAGATCGCGTTTCTCGATAGCGCCGCAACCGCTCAGCGCCCTGTCTGCGTGCTCGACGCCGAGCGCGACTTCTACCAGCGCATGAACGCCAACCCCCTGCGCGGCCTGTACTCGCTGTCCGTCGAGGCCACCGAGGCCATCGCGAAGGTGCGCCAGCAGATCGCCGACGTCATCGGCGCTTCCCAGGCCAACGAGGTCGTCTTCACCCGTAACACGAGCGAGTCGCTCAACTTAGTCGCCAAGAGCTTTGCGCCCACGGTCCTCGAGCCCGGCGACGAGGTCGTCATCACCATCATGGAGCACCACTCCAACCTGATTCCGTGGCAGCAGGTCTGCCGCGAGACCGGCGCCAAGCTCGTCTACCTCTACCCCACCAAGACCGGCCAACTCACCACCGAGGAGGTTCTGGCCAAGGTGGGTCCCAAGACCAAGATTCTGGCCGTGGGTCAGGTCTCCAACGTGCTAGGCGTCGAGAACCCGGTCAAGAACCTCGGCAAGCTCGTGCACAAGTATGGCGGCTATCTGGTCGTCGACGGCGCGCAATCGCTGCCGCACATGCCGGTCGATGTGACCGACCTGGGTGCCGACTTCTTTGCCTTTAGCGCCCACAAGGCCATGGGCCCCATGGGCATTGGCGTGCTGTGGGGCAAGATGGGCCTGCTCAACGCCATGCCGCCCATGCTTACCGGTGGCGAGATGATCGACTCGGTCACCGAGCAGGGCGCCGTCTGGGCGCCCGTCCCCGAAAAGTTCGAGGCCGGCACGCAGGACGCCGCCGGTATCTTCGCCACGGGTGCCGCCCTCGATTACCTGGTCAACACGGTGGGCTACGAAAACATCCAGGCCCGCGAGCAGGCACTCGTTCACTACCTAATGGGCGAGCTCATGCAGCTCGACTTTGTCCAGATCATCGGCTCCATCTATTGGGACAACCACCACGGCGTCGTCAGCTTTAACGTGCGAGGCATCCACCCGCACGATGTCGCGAGCATTATGGACATGGACGGCGTTTGCATCCGCGCCGGTCATCACTGCGCGCAGCCGCTGCTCACCTGGCTGGGCGTCGAGAACCTTGCCTGCTGCCGCGCCAGCGTGGCCTTCTACAACGACAAGGCCGATATCGACAAGTTCATCGCCGGCCTGCATCACGTTTGGAGCACGTTCAATGGGTAACCTCTACACCTCCACCACGTTCATGGAGCACAACTCACACCCCGACTATAAGTATGAGATGGATTCCCCCACGCACGAGCACGACGGCATCAACCCCAGCTGCGGCGACGAGCTCACCTTGCAGCTGCGCGTCGAGAACGATGTGATCGAGGAGGCTTCCTTTACCGGCCACGGCTGCGCCATCAGCCAGGCCAGCGCCGACATCATGGCCGACCTCATCACCGGCGAGACCGTCGAGGAGGCACGTCGTCTGGCAGCGCTTTTCCTCGCCATGATCCGTGGCGAGCAGCTCTCCGATGAGGACCTGGAAGACCTGGATGAGGCTGCCCAGCTCCAGGACATCTCGCACATGCCCGCCCGCGTCAAGTGCGCCGAACTCGCCTGGCGCACCCTCGACGGCATGCTCGAGGGGCAAGCAAACCAGTAGCGTATGCCCCGAATCCAAGGTTTTTGATTGCCGAGCCGCCCGATACGGGCGGCTCTGTTTTTTCTAATGAGCGCGAACGCACAAAGTCCGCGCGTCCGGCACCCCGTCTGTCATTTACCACACAGCCAGACGCGAACACGGGCGTTTTCCACAGCACCAAAGGCCTGCGGCAGGGCCACGAGCACGCCTAGCATCGTCCCATGCCCCATCCAGCTGGGCTCCGATTCGCTTCGCGCCTGCTGCAGACGGGTCCCATAGGGAGCGGCGTGCATTTTTGCGAGTATTCAGCACGCCAAGCTGTGTGTATACGCATCGAAAGCGTTAATCAACGTCTCCAGGCGCATATATAGTGCGTTTTAGAACAAGCATCGTGGTCTCAGGGGCGCAAACATGAGCTTCGGGAGTGCATCGGCAGACATAAATAGTTTCGGGGGCCCGTATGTTGCAAAATTGCGACGGTAGTGGCAGTACCGCGATGCTGAAAACTCCGTTTTTTGCACGGCGCAGATGGGGGTAGGCACGGGCAAACCCGGACTGAGCCCTTATTTTATGCAAGATGGCGATTGTTCTATGCATATTAAGAAGTGCAGTTACCGCACCAAGCTTTTGAACGCTTGTTGCGGCGTATGGACGACCCCATCTGCGGTGCACAGGCGACCCTACATCACGTTTCCGCCAGTCCGCATCGCCGTCCGCGCGCGGGCACGCACAATACGAGAGACGGTACTTTTGCCAATCCCGGTATAGCGCTCAATCTGGCGCACCGTGAAACCGGCATCGTGTAATCCAACAATAACGGTATCGCGCCGCGCCGGCGGTGCGGCTTTAACCCCGCGGAGCGGAACCCCGAGGCTCTTCGCCAACTTGTCGGCAAAGGCGTGGCGTTCCCACTCCGTCTCTTTCATATCGCCCAGCGTTGGCTCGCCGCCCTCGGGCGTCGAAAGCGAATAGGCAGCAAAGGCCTCGGCAGAACCAAAAAGCTCAAGCATGCAAGAAGGATCGGAAAATCCCCTCGTGGCATCTGCCGCATCACTGTCGTAAGCGCGCAGATGCTCCGCAAAGCTGCTCCAGGGATAACGCTCGATTAGGCCAACGCCCGCCTCCTGTGGATCGGCGTGTACGGAGCGAATAGCCTCCATCACCTGCCAGTCGGTATCGAGCGAGCGCCGGTCAAAACGGTTCTGGAACAGATGGCCCGTGCGCCCCGTGCGTTTATTGAACCGACGAGCGTACGTCAAAAGCAGTCGTTGCATCGCCGCGCTCATCGTGTCCTCATAATCCGAGAGTACCAGATCCACGTGATTGCCCATAAGGCACCAGGCGATAACCGTCACGCCCGCCTCGCGGCAGCACTCGCGCATCAGCTCCAAAAACTCCCACCGGTCTTCATCGCCCTCAAAGATGAGCTGCTTGCCCGTACCGCGGGCACAAACATGGTAAAAGCCGGTAACCGTTCTCCAAACGCGCTGCATGGCGCTCCCTTCGCCGGGATCTGATTGCCATCCAATACAGCACGATTGAAGCGTGCCATCAAAACATTCACGCAAAACAATACACTCGCGCGGCCAAAGGCAGTAAACGGGCGGCGAACGGCACCGTTGCAACAGGTCAGACCCCGCAACGCATACAAGAGCTGACCAAAAGCTTGCCCAAGACGAACCCCCTCTACGGAAGTTCGCGACCACAGAACATATAGTTAAACCGTTTCAATTAAAACTTCCGGACTTCTCGCTACGAAAACTGAGCCGTTCGCCGAATATTCCATGCATTTCGCGGTATTATAGGGGCTGCATGTCATGTCCCTTTCGAAGGGTCGCCCGGCAATCGCCAGCCACGACCCCCAGACGGGACGCCAACACGATAGAGAGGAGAGGCATGCAGTACTCACAGGAAGTGGAGAACATGTGCCCCGTTGCCAAGGGTGCATACCACGGCCCCGCACCCATCCCCGAGGAGGGCAAGTGGGTCCAGGCTAAGGAGATTTCCGACATCTCCGGTCTTACGCACGGTGTGGGTTGGTGCGCACCTCAGCAGGGCGCCTGCAAGCTCACGCTGAACGTCAAGGACGGCATCATCGAGGAGGCCCTCGTTGAGACCATCGGCTGCTCGGGCATGACCCACTCTGCCGCCATGGCTTCCGAGATCCTTCCCGGCAAGACCATCCTCGAGGCCCTCAACACCGACCTCGTCTGCGACGCCATCAACGTCGCTATGCGCGAGATCTTCCTGCAGATCGTTTACGGCCGCAGCCAGACCGCGTTCTCCGAGGGCGGCCTGCCCGTGGGCGCCTCCCTCGACGACCTCGGCAAGGGCCTTCGCTCTCAGGTCGGCACCATGTTCGGCACCAAGGCCAAGGGCGCTCGTTACCTCGAGCTCGCTCAGGGCTACGTCACCCGCATGGCTCTCAACGACAAGAACGAGATCATCGCGTTCGAGTTCCTGAACCTCGGTAAGTTCACCGACGCCGTCAAGGCCGGCAAGACCCCCGAGGAGGCCATCGCTGGCGCTATGGGCCACTATGGTCAGTGGGAGAACGCTGCCAAGTACATCGACCCGCGCACCGACGAGGAGACTCACTCCGTCGCCAGCGTGTTCCCGGTTCACGAGTAGAAAGGGAGGGAAATAACTATGACTGTTACGTTCGAAGGTTACGAGCGCCGCGCTGACAAGATCAACAAGTGCCTCGCCGACAACGGCATCGCCTCCCTCGAGGAAGCTCTGCAGATCTGCACCGACAAGGGCTTCAACCCGCGTGAGATCGTCAACAACACCCAGTCCATCGCCTTCCAGAACGCTGAGTGGGCCTACACCCTCGGCTGCGCTCTCGCTGTCAAGCGTGAGGCCAAGACCGCTTCTGAGGCTGCCGCCATCATCGGCGAGGGCATCCAGGCCTTCACCGTTCCCGGCTCCGTCGCCGAGGACCGCAAGGTCGGTCTGGGCCACGGTAACCTGGGCGCCATGCTGCTCTCCGACGACACCGAGTGCTTCGCCTTCCTGGCTGGTCACGAGTCCTTCGCTGCTGCTGAGGGTGCTATCGGCCTGGCTCTGAACGCCAACAAGGCTCGTAAGAAGCCGCTGCGCGTTATCCTCAACGGTCTGGGCAAGGACGCTGCTCAGATCATCGCCCGCATCAACGGCTTCACCTATGTGAAGACCCAGTTCGACTACTACACGGGCGAGCTCAAGGTCGTCGAGACCATCCCCTACTCCGATGGTCCCCGCGCTGCCGTTAACTGCTACGGCTCCGACGACGTCCGCGAGGGCGTTGCCATCATGTGGCACGAGAACGTCGACATCTCGATCACCGGTAACTCCACCAACCCCACGCGCTTCCAGCACCCCGTCGCTGGCACCTACAAGAAGGAGCGCCTCGAGGCTGGCAAGAAGTACTTCTCCGTCGCTTCTGGTGGCGGCACTGGCCGTACCCTGCACCCGGACAACATGGGCGCCGGCCCTGCCTCTTACGGCATGACCGACACCATGGGCCGCATGCACTCCGACGCCCAGTTCGCTGGTTCTTCCTCCGTGCCTGCGCACGTCGACATGATGGGTCTCATCGGCATGGGCAACAACCCCATGGTCGGTGCCACCGTCGCTTGCGCTGTCGCCGTCGAGGAGGCCCTCAAGGCCTAATCGCGCCCGCGCGATGCTCATATAGTTGAGCTTTAGAGCCGCTACCTTTTAAGGTGGCGGCTCTTTTTGTTTGCACTGTCGCAGGGTAGCTAATGCCGATATATCAGTTGGGGCGATATACGAGATGTGATGAGATGGAGCATCAGAACGTCCATGACGCCCACCTGCCATATGTGCCCTTTACCGATTTGCCGAGTCTTTGCGGCCCCATTGCCGATCACCCGTGCGACAATGCGCCGGACGAGAAAGGAATCCGATGGAATCGACTGACGTACTGGTAATTGGATCTGGCATTGCGGGACTTTGCGCCGCCATCGAAGCGGCACGCACGGGTGCAACCGTCACTGTGGCAAGCGCCGGCAAGACTATGAGTGGATCGAGCTTCTTCCCCGGAACCTGGGGCCTGGGGCTTATCGGACCCGTTAACGAAGACGATGAGCAGGACCTCATCGACACCATCCAGACCGTTGGTGGCGGCGTCGCCGACCCCGAGCTTGTCCAGACGTTTGTCCGCGGCATTCCCCAGGCAATTACATGGCTCGAACGGGATCTGGGTGTTGAACTTCAACGCCCGCATAGCGCCGAGAGCGCCCAGCAAAAGCAGTTTATCCCCTGCTTTGACCACAAGACGCGCATGTGGCGCGGCCTCACCCGCAAGCCCCTTGAGGACGCTCTGACGACCCGAATCGAGTCACTCGGTATTCGCCTGCTCCCCCGCCATGAGCTTATCGACCTTGTTGAGGACACGAACGGCAGAATAACCGGAACCGTGCTCTACGACCTCACCGAAAATCGAATCGTGCCCTTTGCTGCCAAGGCCACGATCATCGCAACCGGTGGCACAGGCGGCCTGTTCGAGCGCAGCCTTACGTCGGCTGATGTGCTCAGCTCCTCGCAGGCCATCGCGCTGGCGCACGGCGCAACACTTACTAATATAGAGTTCATGCAGATGATGCCCGGCTTCATCGAGCCCAAGCGCAACCTGGTCTTCAACGAGAAAACCTGGCGCTACGTACATGTAGACCAGCCGGTAGATATTGCCGACGACAAGCTGGACGACCTGCTCGAGCAGCGCTCTGGATATGGTCCCTTCACGTCACGCTTGGCCTCCCGCGCTATCGATCTCGTCATCGATCAGGCAGGTGTCGAAGGCCTGGCACTCCACTACGACTTTCCCCGCGAGGATGTCCCAGAGTTTGTGCAGGCCTTTGCCACCTGGCTGCAAGACGAGCACGGCATCGCCCCGACTGACGAGATGCGCGTTGCGATGTATGCCCACGCCGCTAACGGCGGCATCAAGATCGATAAGACCGCGCAAACGGGCGTTGAGGGCCTCTACGCTTGCGGTGAGGCGACAGGCGGCATGCACGGCGCCGACCGCATTGGTGGCTTGTCAAGCGCCAACGGCATCGTGTTCGGGCGCATCGCGGGCGCATCGGCAGCCCAAGCAGCACAGAAAGAGCCCGAGACAGCCCTGAAGGCGGATATCGCCCTCCCCCAGTACGGCATAGCCGCAACAGATGCCGAACGCCTGACACACAGCCTAAGGCACACGATGAGTACCTATTGCATGATCAACAGGACCGAAACAGGCCTATCCGAGGCACTACACGAGCTTGAGGGCTTGAAGACGGAGGCAACGACCTTGAGCACACAGAAAGCCCAGGACAGCGAAGTCGCAGCCCTCGCCCGCCTGCAATCGCAGATTCAACTAGCACAGGAAATGATCAAAGCCATGCGTAAGCGAACCGAAAGTCTCGGATCGCACTATCGAGCAGACTAATTCGAACACCCATCTAAAGCAGAACACAACTAATCGATATCTATGGGCCCCGTGAGCTCGAAGTGGCACGGGGCCCATTCGTGTCCGTACGGCAGCGTATCCTTATTCTGAATACGGAGCGGGCAAAGCCCGCATAGACAATAGGCCAGCGAGGAGGAGATATGGACAGTAGAGATATCGAGAAGTGGCGTGTCAAACTTGATAGCTACGCCAATGTAGAAGACGGCGTTGAGTATTGGCTCGCACGCGATTTAATGGAACCCATGGGGTACACTCGATGGGAGAACTTTGCCGAAGTTGTTAAGAGGGCAAAAGTCTCGTGCGAAACAAACAAAACTCCAGTTGATTCCCATTTTCGTGACACCACGAAAATGGTAACTGCCGGTGTCGCCGCTCGCGCGGTTAAAGACTACAAACTTACGCGCTATGCATGCTATTTAATCGCCCAGAACGGAGATTCAAACAAGCAAGAAATCGCGCTCGCACAGGCGTACTTCGCCGTGCAGACGCGCCGCCAAGAGCTCATAGAGCAGCGCTTCGCAGAGATTCAGCGCTTGCAGGCGCGCCACTCGCTATCTGATTCAGAGAAACAGCTCTCGGGTATTGCGTTCAAACGCGGCGTGGACTCCAAAGGATTCGCGATCATCAAGTCGAAGGGCGATGAAGCGTTATTCGGCGGCAGAAGCACGGCGGAAATGAAACAACAGCTCGGCGTATCCAAGAGCTCGGCATTGGCGGACAGGCTAGCCGATGTTCTCATCAAAGCAAAGGACCTTACGAACTCGATGACGGCCTTCAACGCCGAGGAACACGACCTGTACGGTCTGGACCAGATCAAGCAAGAGCACGTCGAGAACAACACAAGCGTGCGTGGCAGCCTCATCGACCGCGGAATTGTACCCGAGAACCTACCGCCTGCCGAAGATACAAAGAAGCTCGAACGTCGCGTGAAAGCAGACGAGAAAAAGCTCAAGGAGGGTACAGACGGATTCACCGACCCCCAGGGCAGGCTCGACTTGTAAAGCGTCTGTGCCCTTACGGGTTCGGCCCCATGCGAGGTTAATAAAAAAGACGGCCAACCGAAGTTGACCGTCTTAACAATCTTTGGTGGGCCGTCAGGGGGTCAGCCTGCTTTGCAGGCGGCCGCTTCGGCGCTTTGCGCCTTGCGCGCTGCGCTGGTAAATGCTTACGCATTTCCTCAGCTTCGCGCCCCGACGGGTTCGACCCCATGCGAGGTCAACAAAAAAGCGACCAGCCTAAGCCAGTCGCTTTAACATACTTTGGGTGGGCCGTCAGGGGGTCGAACCCTGGACCTTGGGATTAAGAGTCCCCTGCTCTACCAACTGAGCTAACGACCCAAAGCTAAAGTCCGTTGTTGCGGACTTTAGAGGAGATATCGTGTGGTGGGCCGTCAGGGAGTCGAACCCTGGACCTTGGGATTAAGAGTCCCCTGCTCTACCAACTGAGCTAACGACCCGATATCAACACGAAGCAAGAACTGGGGTGGGTAAAGGGACTCGAACCCTCGACCTACGGGACCACAACCCGTCGCTCTAGCCAACTGAGCTACACCCACCGTGTCCTGTGCGCTTCGCGCTCGACTATTATTGCAAGGAACGCCACGCGATGCAAGCCCCAATTTTCAAGAATTTTGAAAAGAGTTTTTCAAGCGCGTTTCGAGCAATTCCCACCGGTTTCATAGGAGTAAACTTGCCCCACTGCAAATGCTCGAAAGGACAAGCATGAAAGAACTCTCCAACCGTACGGCAACGTTTACCGATTCGGTCATCCGCCGCATGACGCGCATCTCCAATAAGTATGGCGCCGTCAACCTGTCGCAGGGCTTCCCCGACTTCGATCCCCCGGCGCAGCTGCTCAACAGCCTGAGCGCCATCGCCAGCGACCCCAAGCCGCTCTATCACCAGTACTCCATCACCTGGGGCTCCCAGGCCATGCGTGAGGCGCTTGCCGCCAAGCAGGAGCACTTTATGGGCATGCCGATCAACCCCAACGAGAACATCGTGGTCACCTGCGGCTCCACCGAGGCCATGATGGCCGCCATGATGACGGTCACAAACCCCGGCGACAAGGTCGTCATTTTCTCGCCGTTCTACGAGAACTACGGCGCCGACACGATCCTCTCGGGTGCCGAGCCCATCTACGTGCCGCTCAACCCGCCCACCTTTGACTTTGACCGTGAGGTCCTGGAGGCGGCCTTCCGCGACAACGATCCCAAGGCAATCGTCCTATGCAACCCGTCCAACCCCTGTGGCAAGGTCTTTACGCGCGAGGAGCTCACTTTTATTGCCGACCTGTGCAAGAAGTGCGACGCCTACTGCATCACCGACGAGGTGTACGAGCACATCGTCTACGCGCCCCACGAGCATGTGTACATGGCCACGCTGCCCGGCATGTTTGAGCGCACCATCAGCTGCAGCTCGCTGTCCAAGACCTACTCCATCACCGGCTGGCGCCTAGGCTACACCATCGCTCCCGCCGAAATCACCGAGCGCATCAAAAAGGTCCACGACTTCCTCACCGTAGGCGCCGCCGCTCCCCTGCAAGAGGCCGTCGTCACCGCCCTCAACTTCGACGACAGTTATTACCAGGAGGTCCTCGACCTCTACACCGCCAAGCGCGACCTATTCTGTCAGGGACTCGACAGCATCGGCCTCACGCACAACGTGCCGCAGGGCGCCTACTACGTGATGATGGACATCTCTGAGTTTTGCTATGACAGCGACCTCGACTTCTGCGAGGACCTGGCCTCAAAGGTGGGCGTGGGCGCCGTGCCCGGCTCGAGCTTCTTCCGCGAGCCCGTCAACCATCTGATTCGTTTCCACTTTGCCAAGCGAGACGAGACGCTTAACGCGGCGCTGGAGAACCTCAAGTCTCTGCGTGATAAAATCGAGCCGCGCGGGTAAGGACGGTCAGTAACTAAAGGCACTAAAGAAACCTCGTGAACCCGTTGGGCCACGAGGTTTCTTTTTATAGCGACCTCATTTATTTTTTAGAGCGCTATACTTTAGTCACGGAGCAACTCGTCCCAGAGAGGAATACTATGGCAGAGCAGCAGCTTATCGGAGCGCTCGAGGCCGGCGGCACCAAGATGGTCTGCGCCACGGGCTATGCAGACGGCACGGTCCTTGAACGCGAGCAGATTGCGACCACGACCCCGTAGGAGACCGTCGAGGCCGTCAACGCATGGTTTGCCGACAAGGGCATCGCCGCGCTGGGCATCGGCGCCTTTGGCCCCACCGCAGTCAACCCTGCCTCGTCCCAATATGGCAAGATCCTGGAGACGCCCAAAACGGCATGGCGCTACTTTGACCTGCTAGGCACCATCCAAAACGAGCTCAATATTCCCTGCGGCTACGACACCGACGTCAACGTCGCCTGCCTGGGCGAGGTCACCTTTGGTTGCGCCCAAGGCCTCACGGACGTGGTGTATCTGACCATCGGCACCGGCGTGGGCGCCGGCGTGCTTTCGGGCGGCCAGCTCGTGCACGGCATGATGCACCCCGAGGCCGGTCACATCCTGGTCACTCGCGACCCGCGCGACACCATTGGCGAGCACAGCGGCTGCCCCTTCCACGACAACTGCCTCGAGGGCCTCATCGCCGGTCCCGGCATCAAAAAACGCTGGGGTGGCAAGAGCGCCGGAGAGATGGCCGATGACCCGGAGGCCATGGACCTGCTCGCCGGCTATCTGGCGCAGGCGCTCATGACCTACATCCTGTGCTACGCACCGCAGAAGAACGTCATCGGTGGCGGCGTGGCCGATCACACCCCCATCGTGCCGCTCGCACGCAAGAAGTGCGCCGAGATGCTCAACGGCTACATCGTCACGCCCGAGATGGCCGACATTGATAGCTATATCGTCAACAACAGCCTCGAGGGCAAGCAGGGCATTATGGGCTGCCTGGCCCTGGGCGCACAGGCGCTTCAGTAGCAGACGCACCCACAGGGCGTGGCGCGCCCGGCAAATCCGACCTACGGAACGACGCCACCACGCCTCATATAAGCCCTCAAATAAAAAAGGCCGCCTAGGACCAAACAATACGTCCTAGGCGGCTTTTTTGGCGCGCATCAGCGGCCGTAAGAGATATCGGAGCACAACGCCCGTTGCCGCACCACAGCAGTCGATCATCACATCGGTAATCATGCCGGCGCGTCCCGGCACAAAGAGCTGAATCGTCTCGTCGATCGAGGGAATCAGCAGCAGGAACACCTCCGTGGGCAGCAGCACGTCAAAGGTGCGCCGGCCCTCAAAATCAAAGGCGTGCGTTGCCAAGATACCGAGCACCATATACTCGGTAAAATGCGCGCACTTGCGAACAACAAAGTTGGTCACCCATGCATATGGAAGTCCCACGCCGTGCAGGAAACCGCGGATAGCTTCCATGACTGTTAGGCTCAGCGAGCCCGACCCCGAGCCGGGAACCAGCGAATTGCCCCAGATCAAGAGCGCCATCAGGCAGGTCACGACCGCCCATTTTCGATTGATCTTAACCATGCAGAAGTTATGCCTCCGCGCGGAGCGGCGCGAAGCTGGCGGTACCGCCCTCGATAACGCTCAGATAGGCACGGCCCGTACGCTTGGCGGTAGAGGACTGCAGGCGCTCGATCTCTTCCTCGAGGATCTGATTGACGCGCTCGTGACGACGATTTTCCATAATGCCGGCGGCAATAGCCTCGGCTCGCTCGATGCTCTCACGCGAGATGCGGGCAGTATCCTCGGGGAACACAGCGCTGTGACGGCCAACATAGGCGGGGGCAGCAGGCTGAGGGGCAGTGACGGGAGCGGGGGCTGCAACAGGAGCAGGCTCGTCAATCTCATCCAAAATCGCGGTGGCGGCGGCCCACATGTCCTCGTGGCCTGAGTAATCGGCCATAGGGACATCAACCTCGAGCGAAGCGTCCGGAAGGTCGCCGGTGTCGATGCGATCTTGGGCATCAATCGATGCGGTGATGGCTGCAGGCTCATCGAGGTCATCGAGATCGATGTCCGCGACACCGGAGATGATAGGCATGCTGGCGAGGTTTGCGTTGTACGGCGCAGCCTCAGCCGCCTGCTGCTGGGCAGGAGCGCCCCAAAGCGAGCTTTCGGCGGCGCGGCGGGCGGCAACGGCCTCCTCGTCCGCGGTCATGGCTTCATCAACGTACGAATTATCGGCAGAAGCGTTCGCGTCCGCCGAGGTAGCGCTGTAGGCGTTATTGGCTGCCGCGTTGGCGACGAGTGCCACGAAAGCCGCCGTGCTGCCCGCAGGGGCGGCCTGGGAGCCAGACACGGCGCGTGCCGCGGCGGCGATGTCGTCGCGATTGAAGGAGCCGGACTGCCCGCCGTTGGTGAGCTCGTCGATGGCGACTTGATAGACGTCGCGCGAGTGTGCAGGGTCGCAGCTCACCGGCGAATCGTCGTCGAGCATACTGTCGATCATAGACCAAGCCTCGTCCTCGTCCATAGCATCTGCGGCTCGAGCGATGGTAGGGACACCATCATCGGCATGACGGCGCTGGAACGCACCAGTCAGGCCGGAAAGGAATGCCGAGGAAGACTGCTCCGACTGAGCCTGAGAAGCAGAAATCGCAGTGTAAGGAGTCGCATCCTGCTGCTGAGCTGGAATCGAGGCGGTCTTGAACTCGCTTTGATGCTGATTGAGATTGGCGGCACCGCCCATGGCATCGGGCTGGAACAGACGCTCTTCACGCTGCGCACGATACTCGGAGATACCCAGCGAGGCGGCATAGATGCCCACGCCCGCCACCGCGCCCACGGCGAAGGGAACCGCACCCGCCACGACCGTCTCGTTCACCGACGAAAACGGCAGCGTCGCGGCATACATAACCACGGGAGCGGCAAGGCCGATCCCGCACGAAAGTCCGGCAAGGACTGCTCGTTGTGTTGCATCAGAAGAAGCCATGAGCTCTCCCCATCTTCCAGCACCCAAATCGCATCATTCAGTTGGCTGCGCGAGAGAAGATGAAGCGGGGCTATGCCCCAAAGCAACGGTATATGGTTCGTTTCATCTGCGTTTTCCGTCGCGAAGCTTAAAAGTTATTATGCGAAACCGTCCTGTCGATTGCAAGTGACGATGTCGGATTGAAACGGGAAACCTGCTGCTCGTCGGTCTTACGGTCAAAAATAAGCGCGGAGCGGCGCTATAGAAAAGGGCCGAGGCTCAAAGCCCCGACCCTTTATCGCATTGATGACTATCGCTGCGCGTGGATGACAACCTAGAACGTCTGCTCGTAGTCGCTGTGTTTTTTGGCCGAACGCACCAGGAACTCCTGGTTGGTGTTGGTGCCCTTAAGACCCTTGATAAACGATGCGGCTGCGCGCTCGGTGTTGTTCATGCCGGCAAGAATGCGACGCAGACCAAAGACAAACGGACGCATCTGCTCGTCGACCAACAGGTCCTCGTTACGCGTACCGGAGGCAACGGGGTCGATAGCCGGGAAGATGCGGCGGTCGGCCAGGTCGCGGTCGAGCTTAAGCTCCATGTTGCCGGTGCCCTTGAACTCCTCAAAGATGACTTCGTCCATCTTGGAACCGGTGTCGATGAGGGCAGAGGCCAGGATGGTAAGCGAGCCACCGTTCTCGATATTGCGGGCTGCACCCAGGAAGCGCTTGGGCGGATATAGGGCCGCCGAATCGACGCCGCCCGAAAGGATGCGGCCCGAGGCGGGCGCCGCCAAGTTGTAGGCGCGGGCGAGGCGCGTGATGGAGTCGAGCACCACCACGACGTCGCCACCCAGCTCTACGATGCGCTTGGCGCGCTCGATGACGAGCTCTGCCACGCGGGTGTGGTTGTCGGCAGGCATATCGAAGGTCGACGCCACAACCTCGCCCTTGATGGAACGCTGCATATCGGTGACCTCTTCGGGGCGCTCGTCGACGAGCAGGCAGATGAGGTGCACCTCGGGGTTGTTAATCGAGATAGACTGGCAGATCTTCTTGAGGATCGTGGTCTTGCCGGCCTTGGGCGGGGACACGATCAGGCCGCGCTGGCCCTTGCCGATCGGTGACACGATGTCGATGGCGCGGCCGGTAATAGAGTCCTTGCCGTGCTCCATGCGCAGCGGCTCGTTGGGATAGACCGGGGTGAGGTCGCCGAACTTGGGACGGTTGCGAATCTGCTCGGGGTCCAGACCGTTGACGGTCGTGATTTTGGCGAGGCCGGCGCGCTTGTCGCCGCCGCGCGAAGGACGCAGCGAGCCCTCGATGACGTCGCCCGTGCGCAGGCGCGCGGAGCGGATGAGGTAGGCGGGCACGAAGGCGTCGTCGTTGGACTTCATGTAGCCATGGGCGTGGATGATGCCGGAGCTGTCCGGGCGAATCTGCAGAATGCCCTTGATGTCGCGGAAGCCCTCGGCCTTCGCAGCGGTGACGTAGATTTCCTCGACGAGCTCGGCCTTCTTCTTGCCGGTCGTCTCGATCTCGAACTCCTTAGCCTTCTCGCGCAGCTCAGCGACCTTCATGGCCGCGAGTTCCTCGCGCGAAAGCGTGGGCTCGGTGGGAGCGGCATTACGCTCCTTGTTGCGCTGTTTGCGATCGCGCTGGCGGTTGCGACGGTCGTTGTTGCGGTCGTCCTTACGCTCGTTGCGCTCGTCGTTGCGCTTGTGCTGGCGACGGTTGGGACGAGTGCCGTCTTCGCCCTCAGCGGGGGCGGCACCATCGGTTGCGGCGGTGCCAACATTGGCCGCGGCGGCGTCATTGGCCTCGGCGCCAGAATCAACCTGCGCTTCGACATCCTGCTGCTCGGACGCCTTGGCCTTAACGGACTTCTTACGACCGCGCTTGGGCTTCTCGGACGCAGGCTGTTCGACGTCCTGGGCCTTGGCGACATCAGTCGACGCATCGGCGGTCGTCTCGGCAGAATCCTCGGACGCACCCTTCTTGGCAGCCTTGGCCTTGGACGTGCGCTTAGCAGCAGTACGACGGCTGCGACCGGGACGGACGTCGGCGGGCTCGGCATCGGCGGGAGCGGCCTCGGAAGTCGTAGCATCCTGGACGGGTGCATCGGCAGCGGTTGCAGACTCGGCGGTCGCCGCAGCATCCCGAGCGGCGGCGGCTGCTGCTGCGGCCTTCTCTGCCTCGACAAAGGCCTTGGGCTTGCGACCGCGACGGTGCGGGCGCAAAGCCGGATCGACAACGGGAACTTCGTTGGCCTCGACAGGCGCAGCGGGCTCAACAGGCAATGTGCCCTCCCCTGCCGCGGAACGGACCGAAGCCTCAGTGAGCTCGGGGGCTACCTGTTCCGCAACTTGCTCGGCCTTAGCAGCCGTGCGGCGGCGTGTGCGCGGTGCCGGCTTCTCGGTCGGCAGGTCGGCGGCAGGGGTCTCGATGGCGGCAGGCGTCTCGGGCACAGACGGAGCTGCAAGCTCGGTCAGAGCCGCGGCCTCGCGCTCGGCAGCACGACGGCGGGCGCGCACCACCTGAGCCTCGCTAATCTGCGCCAACGCACGTGCCTGCGCGACCTCATCGGAAATCGGCGCCGAGGAGTCAGCTGCAACGGTGAGCCCGGCGCGCGTCGTGCGCGTGGTACGGCGCTTTGGCTTGGTGACCTCCTCGCCGTCAGCGGCAGGCTTGGCCGTGCGGCGCGTGCGCTTGGGCTTTGCCGGAGCAGCCTCCTCACCAGTTGCAGGCACGGCCTTCTCAGCCGCTACAGGCATAGGCGTCGAAGCAGCCTTAGGCGTCTCAGGAGCCGAGGCTTGCGCGGGCGCCGCGACCTGGTCCGACGCAACCGGTGCAGCGGGAGCGGCCTGCGTCGTCGTTATTTCGTTTTCTTGCTGTTGATCAGACACAGTGTTTGCTCAACTTTCTTTTCAAGCCCTGTGATCACATGCTCCCTGCATAAACCTTCAGGGCGGCTAAACAGTCTAGTTCCGTTCAAAACGACGGACATCATTGATCTGTATCGAGATGATTGCGTCAACTACGCAGCGTTAGTGTAACACAACCGCCGCCACCTGCAACTTAGTCATTAGGGGCGTTCTTAAACGACTAGTCAAAAGGGACACTCTTTGGTCTACCACCCACAAATCAGACTGCCTCCGCCAAAACTATGGCGGTTTACTACGACGAATCGATCAACCGCGACCACTCCGAAACATGTTGAACTAAAACCGCAGGTAGATGCCTTGCGCTTTTTTGCGAAAAGCCGGCGTGGTTGGAAATTCCCAATTCATCGTAGTAAACCGGCATAGTTTCGTATTTCCAGCAGTTCCAAATTCGTCAATACGTCGGCATTTGCGAAAAAAGCCCGACCTCCGTGGGAGATCGGGCTTATAGGGCTCAGTTAAACCAAACCTACACGGTCAAATGACCCGCAGGTTACATCTGCTCGGGCGCGGAAACGCCAACGAGGGTGAGCACCAGGGCGAGCGTCACGCGGACGGCATCGCAAGCGGCCAGACGGGCACGCGAAAGCTCGGGGTCGACGGGACGGCCCTCGCTCGGCAGCACCTGGCAGGCAGCGTAGAAGCTGTGGAAGTCACCGGCGAGTTCCTCGGCAAAGTGGGTCAGACGGAACGGGGCGCGATCGCGAGCACAGCTGGCGATCAGGTCGGTGAGCTCGTTGAGCTTGCGCGAAAGGGCGAGCTCGGTCGGGTCGGTCAGCAGCGAGTAATCGACGTTCTCACCGATGGCCTTGGCGGCAACGGCCTTCATGCCCATCTCGTCGGCCTGCTCGGCGGTAACGTCGGCGGCACGGCGCAGGATGGAGCACACGCGGGCGTGAGCATACTGCACGTAATAGACCGGGTTGGAGTTGTCGCGCTTCTTAACGGCCTCGATGTCGAAGTCGACCATCTGGTTGGAGCTCTTGGAGATGAGCGTGTAGCGAGCGGCATCGGAGCCAACCTCGTCGACGAGCTCCTGAAGGGTCACCATGGTGCCCTTGCGCTTGGACATACGGACGGGCTTGCCGTTACGCAGCAGGTTGACGAGCTGGCCCAGTAGAACCTCGAACTTGCCGGGGTAACCCAGAGCGTCGCAAACGCAGCGGACGCGCTCGATGTAACCGTGGTGGTCGGCGCCCCAGATGTCGATGACGTGGTCGACGCGCTGGAACTTATCCCAGTGATAGGCGACGTCGGAGGCGAAGTAGGTGTACTCGCCGTCGGACTTGATCAGGACGCGGTCCTTGTCGTCGCCCAGATCGGTGGAGCGGAACCACAGGGCGCCGTCCTTGGTGTAGAGGTAGCCCATCTTGTCGAGCTTCTCAAAAGCGCGGTCGACGGCGGAGGTACCGGCGGTCTCGCCCTCGGTGTCCTTCACATACAGCGAGCGCTCGGAGTACCAACGGTCAAAGTCGCAGTTGACGGCGTGGCAGAGGTCGCGCATGTTGTCGACCATCTTCACGTAGCCGCGCTCACGGAAGCTCTCCATACGCTCCTGCGGATCGGCGTCGACCCACTTGTCGCCGTCGGTGCGCCAGAACTCGGCGGCCTCGTCGATGATGTAGTCGCCGCCGTAAGAGTCCTTGCCCAAGGTCTCGGCAAAGTTGTCCTGATACGGATGGGTCTCGGGGTGCTCGTCGTTCTCGTCGGCAACAAAGGCGTCACGGTCGGCGATCAGCAGCTTGTGAGCCTCGTCGATATCAACGCCCTGCTTGGCGATGATGTCGGCAAGCTGCATATAGCGCGTGCTGATGGAGTTGCCGAAGGTGTTCATCTGAGAGCCGTGGTCATTGATGTAGAACTCACGCTGGATCTCATAGCCGGCGTGGTCCATAACGCGGCAGAGCGAATCGCCCAGCGCGGCCCAGCGGCCGTGGCCGATGTGCATGGGGCCGACGGGGTTGGCGGAAACGAACTCGACCTGGGTCTTCAGGCCACCACCGACGTTGGACTTAGCGAAGTCCATGCCCTTCTCGCGAGCCTCGCCAAAGATGGCATTCTTGACGGCAACGGAGAGGTAGAAGTTGATGAAGCCGGGGCCTGCGATCTCGACCTTCTCGATCGCGGGGTCCTCGGGCATATGGGCAACGATGGCCTCGGCGATCTTGCGCGGGGCGCAGTGGGCCAGCTTGGCGGACTTCAGGGCCATGGTAGAGGTCCACTCGCCATGAGAAGTGTCAGCCGGTCGCTCGATAGCGCAATCGTCAAGTTCAAATGCGGAAAGGTCGCCGGCCTCCTGGGCCGCAGCAAGCGCAGCGCGTACCAGCTCTTCAATCTTCTCGGGCATAGATCCTCCTTGTGTTAAAGCCCCCGAGCTCTTGGTCACTCGTAGGGCAAAAGCCAGAGTTTGTAGCACTCTATCACAAGCGACGGGCACTGTCGCAGGGTAAAGCTAATAGATATTGCATATGCACAAAAATGACTACAGCTTGCATGGAGTCACTCAAAGATGCCGGTCTGCCTGCAGATTATGCAGGCGTTGAAAATGCATAAAGGTGTGAATGAGCTGCGTCTGTTATCGAATACTCTTACCTATCAGAATTGTGTGCTTTTCCTGCATAAAGTAAGGGTTTGCGCACGTCAGCGTGTTATTCTAGACATACGTAAATTCGTATAAGTTGGAGGTAGCATGTTCTCAATCGGTCAACACGTCATTCATCCGGGTCAGGGAGTCTGCACCGTCGTCGGTTTTAGGGACGACACGCCGCAGCCCATGCTGTTGCTCGAGACCAAGCAGGGACATGCGCAGACGATCCTCATGTACCCCGTGGCGCAGGCCGATCGTTTGCATGCCGCCATCTCCCAGCAAGATGCCGAGCACCTGCTGAGCCACTATGACGAGCTGGAGTGCGACACCTTTACCGAGCGTAACAGCTCGCTTGAGGAGACGCACTTTAAGCAGCAGCTCAAGCTGGGCGCGCCCGAGACGGTCCGCGTGGCAAAGACCATGATGCACCGCATTCGCCAGGCCGAGGAAGCTGATAAAAAGCCCAGCTCTTACTACATGCGCGTACTCAAGGAGGCCAAGCGCCGCTCCATTGAGGAGTTCGCCGTGGCCCTGGGCGTCACCGAAGAGGACGCCGAAGCCCGCCTAGCCCAAGCCGCCCTCAACTAACCCATCCGCGCCAAAAACCACCACAAAGGGGACAGGCACCTTTGTGGTGGTTTTTTCGTTCTAGTCGTTCTAGTAGTATTCATTCTTAGCGATACCTACGAGCACAAGGAGCCTCTTATGGCAGAGCCACTTACCGCCGGAATCACCCGCGACCGTGCGTTCGAACTGCTCAACGAGCACAACAAGGACCCGTTCCACATCACCCATGGCGAAACGGTCGAGGGCACCATGCGCTACTTTGCGCGCGAGTTCGACCCCGAGAACGAGGAGTTTTGGGGCATCGTCGGCCTGCTGCACGACCTGGATTGGGAGGAGCATGAGGATGACCCCATGAACCACACCATCTATGCGGCCGAGATCCTCGAGGGCGAGGGCGCCTCTCCCGAGCTCATTCGCGCCATCCAGACGCACACGTCCGATTTCAACACCTCGCTGCCCAAGCCCGAACTGCAGATGGAAAAGATACTGTTCGCCTGCGACGAGCTCACCGGCCTGATCGGAGCCGCCGTCGTCATGCGCCCGAGCAAGAGCGTCATGGACTTTACGACCAAGTCGCTCAAGAAGAAGTTCAAGGACAAGCGCTTTGCCGCCGGCTGCTCGCGTGACGTGATTTCGCAGGGCGCCGAGATGCTGGGCTGGGAGCTTCCCGAGCTCTTCGACCGTACCATCGCGGCCATGCAATCCTTCGCTCCCGATCGCGACACCTTCCAGGCCTAACCGCCCACGCCACCTATAACCACCGCAAAGGGGACAGGCGCCTTTGTGGTGGTTTTTCGTTTGCAACAGGTTTAGGGACGGACCTGGCCGGTGCCGCGGAGCTTGTATTTGTAGGTAGTGAGGGCCTCGGCGGCAAAGGGGCCGCGGGCGTGGAGCTTTTGGGTCGAGATGCCGATCTCGGCGCCCAGGCCAAACTCGCCGCCGTCGGTGAAGCGCGTGCTGGCGTTGGCATACACGGCCGAGGCATCGACCGCGTCCAGGAAGCGCTCGCAGGCATCCTCGTCCTCGGCAACGATGGCCTCGGAGTGCATGGTGCCGTAGCGGTTGATGTGCGCGATGGCTTCGTCCTCGTTCGCCACGACCTTCACGCTCATCTCGAGCGCCAGATACTCGCGGCCCCAGTCCTCCTCAGTCGCGGCTACATAGTCGTCGCCCTCGGCAAGCCCGGCGGCAGCGCATGCGGCGCACGTGGCCTCGTCGCCGTGAATCAGCACGCCGTGGTCGTGCAGCACGGCAACGACCGCCGGCAAAAACGAATCCGCCACGGCACGGTCGACCAGCAGCGACTCGGCGGCATTGCACACGCCCACGCGCTGCGTCTTAGCGTTGACGATAATGTTGAGCGCCTTGTCAAAATCGGCGGATTCATGCACGTAGATGTGGCAGTTGCCTGTGCCCGTCTCGAGCACCGGCACAAGCGACTCGCGCACGCAGCGCTGGATCAGGCCCGCACCGCCACGCGGAATGAGCACATCGACAATACCGCGGAGCTTCATGAGCTCGCCGGTGGCCTCGCGGTCGGTGGACTCGATCATCGAGATAGCTTCGCGTGGAAAGCCCTGGGCCTCAAGCGCATCGGCCAGCAGTTCGGCAATCATGGCGCACGAGTGATAGGCCAGCGAACCGCCGCGCAGGATGCAGGCGTTGCCGGTGCGGATGCAGATGCCCGCGGCATCGGCCGTCACGTTGGGGCGCGCCTCGTAGACCATGGCAACCAGGCCCAGCGGCACACTCACGCGCGTAAGGTCCACGCCACTCGCAAGCACACGGTGATCGAGCACGCGGCCCACGGGATCGGGCAGCTCGGCGAGCTTCTCCAGGCCGGCGGCCATGCCCTCGACGCGCTCGGGCGTCAGCAGCAGACGATCGAGCAATCCGACCGAGGTGCCCGCATCACGCGCAGCGGACATATCGAGCTCGTTGGCGGCGACGATGGAGTCGATACCGTTGCGCAGTGCTGCGGCCATGGCGCGCACGGCCTCCTGGCGCTGCTCGTCGCTCGCCGTGGCAAGCGAGGCCGACGCTGCCTTAGCGGCAACGGCAAGATCGTGGACATACGTGGCTATATCGACCGACATGGACGGCCCTTTCTCCTAGAAGTTTGCAACCATGGTAGCCGATTTGCGCATGGCCTCGCCCGCGGCGGTAGAATTGGTCAACCCGAAACACCGCAACGAACGGAAGACTCACATGGCCCTCATTACTTCGTACCACGTCCCCGGCCTGTATGTCGAGGACCACAGCATCGACGTCCCCCTCGACTGGCGCGGCCTGGAGCCAATGCTCCTGGCCGTCGGCAGCACCATGCGCCGCGGCGCTATGCCGGCACCAATCGCCGGCGCGCCCGAGAGCATCAAGCTCTTCTACCGCGTGGTTTGCGCGCCCGACCGCATCAACGACGATCTGCCGCTGCTTCTGTTTTTGCAGGGCGGCCCCGGCGGCGAGAGCCCGCGTCCGCTGTCACCCACAAGCGATGGCTGGATCGAGGAGGCCGTCAAGCACTTCCGCGTGGTCCTGCCCGACCAGCGCGGCACCGGACGCAGTAGCTGCGTGGACGGACGCACGATTGCCACCTTGGGCGATCGCGCCGAGGCAGCCGGCGCCGATGCGGCCCGCTCGCAGGCGGACTTCCTCAAGCGCCACCTCGCCAGCTCCATCGTGCGCGATTTTGAGTACCTGCGCCTGGTGGGCTTTGGCGGCAAGCCCTGGGTCACACTCGGGCAGAGCTACGGCGGCTTTTTGACGTTGAGCTATCTGTCGCTCTTCCCCGAGGGCGTGGCGGCAAGCTTTACCTGCGGCGGCATCCCCCACGTGCCGGCGAGCGCAAGCGAGGTCTACGCGCACACCTTCCCGCGCATGGCCGCCAAGACACAGCAGTATTACGACCGCTACCCCGCCGACGTCGAGCGCGTGGCGGCTCTTGCCGATGCGCTCGAGGCTCAGAAGCCCGTGCTGCCCGACGGCTCGCCGATGACGGTCGAGCGCCTACAGCTCATGGGCAGCGACTTTGGCATGAAGCCGAGCTTTGAGCGCATGCATTGGATTATCGATCACGCTTTTGTTGACGGCGACGGCACGCTGACCTGCGGCGTCTCGATATCTGACAGCTTTTTGATGCGTGCCTTCGAGCGCACCAACACGCGCACGAATCCGCTGTACTGGACGCTTCAGGAGTTCATCTACGCCGACGGCGATACCATGCCCATTCGCTGGGCCGCGGCAGAGGAGAAGGCACACCGTGCCGAGTTCGACACCCCCGCGCGCCCGCTCATGTTTACCGGCGAGGCCATGTTCCCTTGGATGTTTGAGCAGATGCCCGAGCTTAAGCCGTTTAAACCCGCCATGGACCTGCTGATGGAAGACACCAGCTGGGACAAGATCTACGACCCGCAACGCCTGGCCTGCAACGAGGTGCCGCTCCAGGCCGCGGTGTATTTCGACGACATGTACGTCGATTCGGGCCTGCAGCTCGATACGCTCAGCCGCGTGGGCAACTCGCATGCCTGGGTGACGAACGAGTTCGAGCACGACGGCCTGCACGGCAGCGTGGTGTTCAAATGCCTCTTCGACGAAGCCCTCAACCGAGGAGACCTGCGCCGGATCTTCTAGCAAAGGAGCGCCCGCGTCCGCCGGCACAAAAGGGGTGTCCCAACTGCCGGCACAAAAGGAACGTCCCGAAGTGCCGCCGACGACAACGCCGCAGGTAGAGGACGGAAAGCGAAAACGCCCCTAAGCGATCAAGGTGACGTGAAAGAGGAGGGCATTGACCTTTTGGTCATGCCCGACGATTGAACGTCAGATTGCCGCTTAGGGGCGTTTGCAGCGTCAATTGGTTAGGCGAAGACGATCAGATTATCTCGATGGATCGCGGGCTTCTCGGCCAGGTTAGCGAGCAGGCGGTTGCTGGCGATCTGGTCCTGGCGGCGGCCGGCGGCAAGCTCCAGCACGTCCGAATCGGCCTCGGCGATACCGCGGGCGACGACCATACCGCTCGGGTCGCACACGTCGAGCACATCGCCCTCGGAAAACACGCCATCGACCTCGCGAATACCCACCGCAAGCAAGGAAGAGCCACGGCTTACCAGCGCCTTCGCAGCACCATCATCGACCGTCACCGAGCCATGTGCCTTGTCACCCAGCGCGATCCACAGCTTGCGTGGCGCGATGTCCAGGCGCTCAGCTGGCGGATCGAACAGCGTACCCACGCTCTCGCCGCGGGCCAGACGCACAAGCGCATCGGGCTCCTCGCCCGAGCAAATCACGCTTTGAATGCCCGCCGTCATCAGAATGCGGCTCGCGCGAATCTTGGTGATCATGCCGCCCGTGCCCACCGATGTGGAAGAATCGCCCGCCGAGGCGATAATCTTGGCATCGATCTTATGCACAACCGGGACGAACTCGGCCGTGGGGTCCTCGTGCGGATTGGCGGTGTAGAGGCCATCGATGTCCGAGAGCGTCACGCACAGATCGGCGGAAACCAGACAGCTCACAAGCGCCGCCAGCGTGTCGTTGTCGCCAAACTTGATCTCATCGACGGTGACGGTATCGTTCTCGTTGACGACCGGCACCACACCCAGCTCCACAAGGCGCAGCAGGGCGTCGCGCGCGTGCAGGTAGGACGTGCGGCGCGCCGTGTCGTGGCGCGTGAGCAGCACGAGCGAGGTGAGCAGGTCGCGCGCATGGAACTCCTCGTCATAGGCCGACGAGATGATGCACTGACCAGCCGAGGCGCAGGCCTGCAGGCTCGGCAGGTCACCGACCGGCTTACGGTCGAAGCCCAGCACGGGATAGCCGCAGGCAATGGCGCCCGAGCTCACCACGACCAGGCGCCAGCCAAGCTCGCGCAGCGCTGCGGCCTGATCGGCAAGCCCGCCGATAAAGGCGCGGTTGACCTTGCCGTCGGCGCCCACCACCGTGGACGAACCGATCTTTACCACCATCGTTTTATAAGAAGTCGTCATACGTCAAACCAATCAACTGTTCAGCGAACGGCCGAGCTGGCGGCCAGGGAAGCGTGACTCGCCCCTACCGCCCAAGGAATTAGTGAGCCCAGGGAAAGGCAGAGGCCGCGGCCATGTTCTTACGCACGAGCTCGTCGCGCACCTGAGCCAGGCCCTGCTCCATACCCACCACATAGGTCTGCGGGTACAGGAAGCGCTTGAAAGCTGCGTCCAGATGGTCGAGCGCCCAAGCACAGCGCTCGCGCGCGTCCTGGATGCTCTCACGCGGAGCCACCGCACTGCCATCGCGCACGATCGGCACCAGCAGCTCGCGATACTCGAGTTCGGACACGTCGGTCACCAGGGCGGCATCGTTCACGGCCACAAGGGTATTGCCGCGCGCGGCGCCCTCCCCCGCCAGATGGTCCTCGTCGTAGATCATGTCGCAGACCGGGCCGCCAAAGCCGTCGTAATAACGGCGCACGCGTTGCACACCCGGGATCGTGCGCTTGTATGGCTGCTCAGAGAGCTTGACCACCGGCGTCCATGGATCTGCCTCGCTCGCACGGCGGGCGGAAAGCTTGTACACGCCGCCCAGCGCCGGCTGGTCATAGCAGGTCGCAAGCTTGGTACCAACGCCAAAGCTGTCGATGGGCGCGCCCTGGTCGAGCAGCGACTGAATCGTGTACTCATCCAAATCGTTAGAAACCGAGATCCCCACATAGGGCAGGCCCTCGGCATCAAAACGGCCGCGCACATACTTGGAGAGCTTGGCGAGGTCGCCGGAGTCGATGCGAATGGCCGACAGGCGCTCGCCCACCGCTTCCATCTCCTTGGCAACCGTAATGGCATGTTCACAGCCCTCGCGCACGTCATAGGTGTCGATGAGCAGCGTACAGTTCTTGGGGCTCGACTTGGCAAAGGCGCGGAAGGCCTCGAGCTCGGAATCGAAGCTCATCACCCAGCTGTGCGCATGCGTGCCAAAGACGGGAATACCGTAGCGGCGGCCGGCGAGCACATTGGACGTAGAGGAGCAGCCGGCAACGTAGCTCGCGCGCGCGACGGCCAAGCCGCCATCGGGACCCTGAGCGCGGCGCAGGCCAAACTCGGCAACGGGACGGCCGTCCGCCGCCAGCACCACGCGCGCCGTCTTGGTGGCGACAAGCGTCTGGAACCCAACGATGTTGAGCAGCGCCGTCTCAAGCAGCTGGCACTCCAGCGCGGGGCCGGTGACGCGAACCATGGGTTCGCGCGGAAAGACGAGCTCGCCCTCGGGCACGGCGTCGATGTTTACATGCGCACGAAAATCGCGCAGGTAGTCGAGGAATCCAGGCTTGAACATCGCGCCGCCGGCCGGGGCCTGGAGCGAGGCGAGGTAGTCGATGTCCTCGGGCGTAAAGCGCAGATTCTCGACCAGCTCGGGCAGTTCGGCGGTGCCGCACATGACGGCATAGGCGCTGCCAAAAGGATGGTCGCGGTAAAACGCGGTAAAACAACCCTGCTCATTGGCCTTGCCGCTCTCCCACAGGCCCTGGGCCATAGTGAGCTCGTACAGATCGGTGAGCATTGCAATGTCGGTGGGATGCGAGATGTCGGTCAAAGCCATGGGGCGACCTTTCGGATGCGTTGTGCAGAGGCTGAGGGTTGGAAAAGGGCAGAGTGTTCGGGCATGGCACCCAGCGCGAATGGGCTAGAGCAGGCCCATGCTGGTCAGGATCGTGTAGCCCATAAAGATGACAAACGCGATGAGGGCAAGAACAATGATGATTTTTTGAGCCGGCGCCATGCCAGGGATCTCGTTCTCGCCCGTAGGCTCCTTGGAGGTAACCATGCGCTGGGCAAAGGTCATCTCGTCACGGCTCGTCTTGGGCTCGACGGACTTGGAACGAGCGACCTTTTTAGGCTGAGGTTTAGGTGCGGTGGGCGCGGGCTTCGCGGCGGCGGGCTTGGGCGCGGGGGCGACGTTCGCGGCGGCCTCCTCGGCCTTCGCACGCTCGGCACGCAGGGCGGCCAGCTCCTCACGCTCGCGGCGTGCCTCTTCCTGGGCCTCGCGACGAGCTTTCTCGGCGCGGAGCTCTTCCAACTCGGCGCGTTCCTCGGCAGACAGTGGTTGGGACTCAAGCTTGGCCATGGTACAGCCCTTTCCTTTAAAAAAAGCCGCCGACACAATGTCAGCGGCTTATCAAATCCAAGGGTGGAGACGAAGGGAGTCGAACCCTCGGCCTCTGCCATGCGACGGCAGCGCTCTCCCAACTGAGCTACGTCCCCAAGACAAGTTGATATTTTACCTACGGCTCGCCAACTGTCAACGCCCAATACCCAGTCTTTTTGGGACGCGGCTATTTTGACAACTTTTCGAGCAGGCGATCCTCTCGATGATTTTTTAATCCCCGTCCCAGAAAAATCATCGGCGAGCGCACTACTTTGCGCTGGTGAGGACGCCGGTGGTGTCGAACGCCGGGGTGAAGCTCTCGTCTACCGCTCCGCCTTCTTGCCAAAACATCGTCGTAAAGCCCAGGTCGTCGGCATGGTCGAGCACCTGCTCGTACTCCTCGCGCGTCACGGCGCGCGCCAGGTCGCCGCCTTGTTCGCGCATGAGGGCATTGGGCGTGTACTGGTTCATGACCGAGATCGGCACGTCGCCCACCGTCTGCCACACCAGGTCCAACACGCGGCACGAATCGTCCGCATGCCCCGGCAGCACCAGATGACGCACGATTATGCCGCGCTTCATGAGCCCGTCCCCGTCTACCAGCTCTCCCCCGCGGCGCTCAATCTCGCGCGCCATCTGGGCCAGACCCGACACAGCCACGCGCGGGTAGTCCTTAATATGAGAGAGTGACTGCGCAAGCGCCGCATTGGCATACTTAAAGTCGGTAAGCCACACGTCGACCAAATCGCCGAGCGCCGCCACGGCACTCGCGCGCTCATAACCGCTCGTGTTGTAGACGATTGGAATGACCAGTCCGCGCTCCCGAGCTGCGGCAATCGCGGCCGGCAGCAGGTGAGCATAATGCGTCGCCGTCACCAGATTGATGTTATTGGCACCTTGGTCCTGCAGCTCCAGCATAATCTCGACCAGGCGCTCGGGCGAAATCTCAAGCCCAAAATTGCCCGTCGAGATCTCGTGGTTCTGGCAATAGATACATTTGAGCGAGCAGCCGCTAAAGAAGATCGTGCCCGAACCGGCCTCGCCCGAGATAGGCGGCTCCTCCCACATATGAAGCGCCGCGCGGGCCACCTTGAGCGTGTTGTCGGCACCGCATACGCCGTGCGCACCCTCGTCGCGCACCGCACCGCAACGGCGCGGACACAAATGGCAGGCGGGCGAAAAAAGTTCGGTCAACGGCGTCGGCATAAAAACATGCTCCAAAACAACGATTCAGCAGCTCAAACGTAAAGGGACCAACCGCACAGACGGCTCGAGCCCAAGGCGCCGTAATCGTCCGACACGTTTTTTGTAATGTCAAGACTGGAATCGATAAAGTGCCGCTTTATGATGTAGGTATTCCGCCCCCCGCGGAGCAACTGGGTGAACCGTCGCGTTTATTTAGGGAGCCCACACAGTCGTACCTAGTACAGGTATCCTTCGTTGTTAAGGACGCTGGAACAGTCGATGAGGGCACCCACCTGTTTTAGGTGGGTTCATTTTCGTAACGTGGGGGGTGGTTTTTATTTGCCGAAAACCACCATTACAGCCCATATGGATCCCCGCCGGTATCCCGACAATCCATCGACAACATCCCATTATCTGGTAAGCGCGTGATTATCGCTGCGTGCAATTCCATGCACCCCCCTTGGTCGAGTATCATGGTTCGGCTATGCCCTTTGCGCTTAGCAACCTTTGACCTTTTCCTTCGACGCTTGGCGGTTTTTAGATTCATGGCTTCATCCCCGAGCTACATACCGTATCTATGCGTGGCAGCGGCGGCCTTTATCACGACCTTCCTCATGGTGCCCCTGGTCAAGCGCTTGGCAATTAAGCTCGACGCCGTCGACTATCCTTCCAAGCGCCGCATCAACACCAAGCCCATCCCGCGTTTGGGCGGAACGGCGGTGTTTTTGGGCCTGGTCGTTGCCTGCATTGTGCAAATCCTAGGCACCTGGCACCTAGGCTGGCCGCCCGTCCTGGTGCCGCACCCGCGCCTTCACATTAGCTATCCTATGCTGGCCCTCTCCTTTACCGTCATCTTTGCGACCGGCGCTATCGACGACGTCTTCCAGCTCAAGCCCAAGCAAAAGCTAGCCGGACAGGTCCTCGCCGCGCTTATCGCCTGTATCGGCGGCCTGCGGATCGGCGTCATCGTCAACCCGTTTGCCCCCGGCGAGATCATGCTCGGATGGCTCGCCTACCCCATCACCGTGATCTATCTGGTGGCATTCACCAACATCATTAACCTCATCGACGGCCTCGACGGCTTGGCCACGGGCATCTGCGGCATCGCGTCGTTCACCATGTTTTCGATGGCCGTTCTCTCGGGCCGCATCGACGCCGCCGCGCTCTCCATTGCGCTCTTTGGCGCTTGTCTGGCCTTTTTGCGCTACAACTTCAACCCCGCAAGCATCTTCTTGGGCGACTCGGGGTCGTTGCTTCTGGGCTTTGCACTGGGCTCCATCTCGCTGCTCAACGTGAGCCGCACCGCCGCGCTCACCTCGCTTATCATCCCGCTCATCGTTGCCGGCGTGCCCATCATCGACACGTTTAGCGCCATCGTGCGCCGCAAGCGCGCCCACATTAGCATCGGGCAGGCCGACAAGGGCCACATCCACCACCGCCTGATCCAAGAGGGCTACAACCAAAAGCAGGCAGTGCTCCTCATCTACGCCTGGTGCATCATGCTTTCGGCCGGCGCCGCCGCGATTAACCAGGTCGAGGTGCCCATGCGCGTGCTCATCTTTACCGTGCTCGCCATTGGCTCGGCGGCCTTTGCCAAGCATCTACATCTGTTTGAGCCCGTGCTGCGCCACCATTACAACAAGCGCACGCACGAGGATGAGCTCGTCACCCCCGACGACCCCGCCTTTAAGCAGGAGGAGCAGGCAGCCGAGGAACGTAAGGAAGAGCGCCACCACAAGCTCTAGGGTAAGCTGCCGAGAATGTGCCAAGGCATCGCTGACCAAGTGCAACTACATCGCATCAATCGCGTAAGCCACCCCTTGCCAGCCCCTCGCCTACTTACGCCCCGCCCCTCCAATAAACGCGTTATCATCTTGACCCATGAACATACGTTAGGAGCAATCATGCCAAACGAGAACAGCTACGAAGTCGCGCTGCAAAAGAGCAACGCCATTCGCGAGGGCCTGGCAAAAACGCCCGAGAAGTTCACCATGCTTACCGGCGACCGCCCCACCGGCCGCCTGCACCTGGGTCACTACTTCGGCACCCTCAAGGGCCGTGTGGAGCTGCAGAACATGGGTGCCAAGACCAACGTACTCATCGCCGACTACCAGGTCATCACCGACCGCGACACGACCGAGCACATCCAGGACAACGTGTACAACATGGTCATGGACTACCTTGCCTGCGGCATCGACCCCGACAAGACCATGATCTACGCGCACTCCGCCGTGCCCGCCGCCAACCAGCTCATGCTGCCGTTCCTGTCGCTGGTGTCCGAGGCCGAGCTGGCGCGCAACCCCACGGTCAAGGCCGAGATGGAGGCCTCGGGCCACGAGCTCACCGGCCTTCTGCTCACCTACCCGGTGCATCAGGCCTGCGACATCCTGTTCTGCAAGGGCAATGTGGTGCCCGTCGGTCGCGACCAGCTGCCGCACATCGAGCTCACCCGCACCATCGCCCGCCGCTTTAACAACCGCTACGGCAAGGTGTTCCCCGAGGTCGACGCGCTGCTGTCCGAGACCCCGCTGCTGCCCGGCCTGGACGGGCGCAAGATGAGCAAGAGCTACGGCAACGCCATCAACATCTCGATGACCGCCGAGGAGACGGCCAAGCGCATCAAGAAGAGCCAGACCGACTCCGAGCGCATGATCACGTTCGATCCCGAGAATCGCCCCGGCGTGTCCGGCCTGCTTTCAACCGCCGCCATCTGCACCGGCCGTTCCGAGGTCGAGATTGCCGAGGAGATTGGCATGGGCGGCTCCGGCCAGCTCAAGAAGTACGTGACCGAGGCCGTCAACGAGTACTTCGCGCCGATCCGCGAGCGTCGTCAGCGCTATGAGAACGATCTGGACTATGTGAAGGACGTGCTGCACGAGGGCAACCGTCGCGCCAACGAGATTGCCGAGCAGACCCTGGCCGAGGTTCAGGACGCCATGGGCATGGTGTACTAGGCAAAGCGCCTTCGCACAACATAGACGGTGAGGCTGAATCCTCACCGAAACAGGAACAGGCCCGCTGGCAGATAGTTGCCAGCGGGCCTGTTCCCGAAGTACACCGTTGAATCGCACAGAGGGGAGGAATGCGAATCAAACTCAACAGGGCAGGCTTTTTCATCGCCTATTGCCTGCTCCGTTGCTGAAAACAATATAGTTCACCGTGGTTTACTTTGCTGCGACAAACCGCGCCGCCATACCTTCTCCATAAGTTAACCTCGGTAAACCTGCCAAAACCACCACAAAGGGGATAGGCACCTTTGTGGTGGTTTAAGCCACGGCAGAGCCGCTAGAGCCCTGCAGGCCAGCGACAGGCGGCCAAGTCGACGTGCATGTCGTCCTTAAACGCCACACCCTCCCCTAGCAAAAGCTCACGTTGAGCATCGGGACCGCCAAAAGCAAAACCATCGCATATGCGGCCATCGGCAAACACCACGCGGTGACAGGGAATCTCGCCGGGGCACGGATTGCCATGCAGGGCATACCCCACGTACCGCGCACTTCGTGGACGTCCAGCAAGCAGCGCCACCTGACCATACGTGGCGACCATCCCCTCGGGGATCTGCTCGACCACCTCGTACACCCGCTCAAAAAAGCCCTCAGACGCCATTGCTTGCTCCCTTCCACCCGGAATAGCATAAACCACCACAAAGGTGCCTGTCCCCTTTGTGGTGGTTTTGGCAGGTGGGCTAGTTAACGGGCTGGAAGAAGGCTACGGCTACGGCACCGGGGCCTACATGGGTGCCGATGGTGGCGCCGATGGTGTGAACGGGCAGTTCGCCCTCGGTGTGGCCAGCCCACAGTGCCGCGCTGTCCTCGATATACTTCTTGAGCACCGCATCCGAAAGGCCCGTATAGCCGAGCGCCAGCGGCATGGAAAAGTCGATGCCGCCCGCCTTTTCGACCTTCTGGTTGAGCAGGTTACGTCCGTTCTTGGAACCGCGCGCCTTGCCCAGCTGCACGATCAGACCGTCCTCGGCAGCCACGACCGGCTTCACGTTGAGCAGCGTGCCCACAGCGCCCGCCGCAGCAGACAGGCGGCCGCCGCGCACCAGGTACTCCAGCGTCTCGAGCAGGCCGATGACGACCACGCGGTCGCGCACGGCCTCGACAGCATCCGCGATCTCAGCCGCGCCGCGGCCCTCGTCCACCAAGCGCAGGGCATACTCGACCAGCACGCGCTCGCCCAGGGTAACGTTATTGCTATCCACCACGTACACATCGCCGCCCGGGGCCTCGGCAAGTGCGGTGCGGGCACTCTGATTGGTGCCCGAAAGCTTAGCGCCCACGGTAATAATCACAGCCTCATCGCCGGCCTCACGCGCCTCGGCAATCGCCTGCGAAAACGCGTACGGGTTGACCTGGCCGGTCTTGGGCAGCTCATCGCGCTCCACGAGCATCTCGTAAAAGCGCTGGTGATCGATGTCGACGCCATCCATATACACATCGGTGCCAAAGGTGACGGACAGCGGCAGAACGCGCAGAGCGGGGTGCTCCGCCGGCGACATATCGCTTGCGGAATCGGTAATAATGCGGACGGACATAACGAATCCTTTCTTGCGCAGGTCCCGCGCGGGGAATTTTGACAGCAATGCCCCGGCACGGCATACGCGCTCAAACGGGACTATGCAGTTTTTAATGGGAAGCAAATGCCTTGGCGGCCTTAGATCTCACGCAGGGTGTTGAGAATCGTACGCAGCGACGCATACATCTGCTCGCGCTGCTCCACACCCATAGCCTTACCGGTGGTGTCGAGCACCTCGCGAATGATGCGGTCCGCCTCGCTCATGCTCTCGCCGCCCAGAGCGGTCAGGCGCACCGGGGCACGATACTTAACGGCCGCATCACCCGAGTCGTCGACCTCGACGTAGCCGCCCTCCTCCAGATGCGCGAGCGTGCGCGAGACGGCGGCACGGGTCACGCCTGCCATGCGAGCCAGGTCAGCGCCAGTCAGGCCGTCCTTGCTGCGCTCAAGATAGTACAGGCACATAACGTCGGAGCCCTTGAGGCCCAGCCTTGCGCCCTCGGATGTCTTAATGCGCTGGATCTCCTTGTAGAGCCCGCTGATCAGTCCGACAAAGTCCTCGAAACGTGTCTCGTCGTTCTGCTGCATGGGAGACGACCGCCTTTCGCTTACATGATGCTAACGGGTAAACATCTTAGCCGCACGAGGCAACACCCATACCCTAATATCCCATTTGTTAACCCATCAACATAAAAACCACCACAAAGGGGACAGGCACCTTTGTGGTGGTTTGGGGCATCGAGTTTGATCCGCAGACTTCGCTACAGCCCCACGCAGGGATTGTCGCGGGTCACAAGCGTCTTAACGACAACCGTCGCTCCCAGATAGCGCTCGAGCAACTCGGCGAGACGATCAACGGCAGCCTGGCAATCCCCCATCCGCTCGGGCTCCACGCACTCAATCGCCAGGAATGCATCGGCCGAATCGTCGGACAGCGCCGTGCGAACGCCATCGCGCCAGTTCCAGCAGCGGCATACGGCGCCCGCGTCATCGATGTAGGCGAGCTCGCCGGGCAGCGTCGGGTCATCCGTTTCCTCGCCAAGTGGCAGGAACGCATCGCCGCCGTCAGTCACCTTCAAGCGAAGATCCCCCTCAATCGCATGCAGGTCCTCGCCGCCAACGGGCAGCGCGTAGGTCAGCGACACCGTGTTGTAGATGTCCACCGCGGGCGTAATGTGGCCCACCGGTTTGCCCTTGAGCACGCGCTTGAGCAGGTTCTCAATTGAGCAACGCGCGCCCTTTTTGGTCTTGAACAGCCGATAAGCCTCGCGCCATGCCTTGACCGGTGCGTTCTCGCTGATAGTATCGCTGGTCAGATGACGCTCCGCGTCGATATTGGCGCGGTCGAGCAACGCCGCAATCGCGTCCACGTCCTCTTGAGGAATCTGAGCCGCGGGCTTCATGCCCTTTACGACCACAACACCGACAGCCGTCTGCGGAAATAGCTCCCAAAACGAATCCTCGGCAATAAAGCTCTTCATGCGCTCTCCCTTCATCGTGCGCGCCCGAGCGAGGGCGCCTAAACAAAAAGCGCCCTTACGACGGCCACCTTCAAAGTCCTACGGTGCCGCCACAAGAGCGCTTACGCTGCCCCCATCCGGAGAAGGGGGCAATATGTCAGGCGTATTGTAACCCGAGTCATCCGCGCGAGTAAAACCACCACAAAGGTGCCTGTGAACTGCCTCCCATTTCTTGGACATCGGGAAATGGGAGGTTTTCCATGAGTAT
>CABQQR010000014.1:0-88845 GCA_902466395.1 uncultured Collinsella sp. | reverse complement strand
GGCCCTTGCGGCGTAGTCGCTATTTATTCAGTCCAAGTTTCGGGGCGCAGTTCACAGGCACCTTTGTGGTGGTCGGGATTTCCAAACCATCACAACATTCGATGAAAATCGCGATTTTGGCGAAAAGCGTCGAATGTTGTGATGCTTTTCGTTGCGGGCGGGACGGTTTCGCTCCAGAACCGCCAGTCCGCAGCCTGCCAACCGCCGCCCTCGTTACGTTTTCGCTGCATTTGGGTAAAGCGCCTGCTCCAAGCCGGCGTTGCCTTGTATACTAGAGCGGTTTAACTGTTATGCGGAAGGGAGCGCCTATGGCACTCAGCGAGAAAGATGTGCGCGGCATCGCCGAGTACGCAAAGATCGCACTGACCGATGACGAGCTCACCCAGATGACGTCCTACCTGAACGACGCCGTCCAGATGCTCGAGCCCGTCTTGCAATATGACTTGCCCGACGTGGAGCCCACGTTCCATCCCATCGGAAGCCTGTCCAACGTGATGGGCGATGACCTGCGCGAGCCCGAGCGCGACCTGCCGCTTGACGTCGCGCTGGAAAACGCCGGCAGCGCGCGCGACCGCTACTTCCGCGTGCCGTCCATTTTGGGAGAGGGGGAGAGCGAGTAATGGCGCAGAGCTTCGATTCCCTTACTGCCGCCCAGATCGCCGCGGGCGTTGCCGCCGGCGACTTTACCGCTACCGAGGTGGCCCAGGCCTCCCTTGACGCCATCGAGGCGCGCGAGGGCGGGGTCCAGGCATTCCTGCAGGTGGCGCCCGAGCTTGCGCTCGAGGCCGCCGCGCGCGTGGATGCCGACCGTGCCGCAGGCGAGCCTCTGCCTCCGCTCGCGGGCGTGCCGCTGGCCATCAAGGACAACATGAACCTCGTGGGCACGCGCACCACCTGTGCTTCCCGCATGCTCGAGAACTACCAGAGCGTCTACACCGCTACCTGCGTCCAGCGCATGCTCGACGCCGGCTGCCTGCCCATGGGCAAGGCCAACATGGACGAGTTTGCCTTTGGCAGCTCCACCGAGAGCTCGGCGTTCCACCGCACCAACAACCCTTGGGATACCGAGCGCGTGCCCGGCGGCTCTTCGGGCGGCTCCGCTGCCGCCGTCGCCGCGGGCGAGGTCGCGCTCTCGCTGGGCTCGGATACCGGCGGCTCCATTCGCCAGCCGGCGTCGCTGTGCGGCGTGGTGGGCTTTAAGCCCACGTATGGCGCCGTGAGCCGTTACGGCGTGGTCGCCTTTGGCTCGTCGCTCGACCAGGTGGGTCCCTTTGGCCGCACGGTCGAGGACGTCGCGCTGGCCATGAACGCGCTTACCGGCGCGGGCCACGATCCGTACGACTGCACCAGCCAGGATTGCGCCGTCGACTTTACCGAGCATCTCAACGACAGCATCGAGGGCAAGCGCGTGGGCATTATCCCTGCGTTTATGGAGGCCGAGGGTCTGACGCCCGAGGTCAAGGCCGCTGTTCAGCGCGCCGCCCAGGAGCTGCAGAACCAGGGCGCCGAGCTGGTCGAGGTCGACCTGCCGCACATGGATGCCGCCATCGCCGCCTACTACGTCATCGGCCCGGCCGAGGCGTTCTCCAACCTGGCCCGCTTCGACGGCATTCGCTACGGCTATCAGGAGGAGGGCTGCGCCAACCTGTCCGACCAGAGCTCGCTGTCGCGCGCCCACGGCTTTGGCGCCGAGGCCAAGCGCCGTCAGATGCTCGGCGCCTACCTGCTGAGCTCGGGCGTGTACGACAAGTACTACTACGCCGCGCAAAAGGCCCGCACGCTCATCACGCAGGACTACGACGCCGCGTATGCCAAGGTGGACACCATCCTCATGCCCGCCTCGCCGCGCACGGCTTTTAAGTTTGGCGAGATTAGCGACCCCACGCAGATGTACCTTTCGGACCTGTACACCATTTCGCTCAACATCTGCGGCAACGGTGGTATCTCGGTGCCGCTGGGCCTGGGCGAGGATACTCATCTGCCCGTTTCTGCCCAGCTGGTGGGGCCTGCCTTTAAGGACCGTCAGCTGCTCACGTTTGCCCGCGCCCTGGAGCGCGGCTTTGCCGATGCCGCCACGGGAGCGCCCGCGCTTTCCGTCGCGCCCGATTTTGCCGGGAAGGGAGGCGAGCTGTAATGAAGGAGCTTTCCGAGGTCCTGCAGGATTGGGAGGCCGTGATCGGCCTGGAGATCCACACCGAGCTCACCGCACTCGATACCAAGATGTTCTGCAACTGCAAGCTCAGCCACGATGACGAGCCCAACGCCAACGTGTGCCCGGTGTGCCTGGGCCTGCCCGGCGCCCTGCCGGTGCCCAACAAGCGCGCTATCGAGAGCATCGTCAAGGCCGGTCTCGCCACCAACTGCGAGATCCAGCGCCACTCGATGTTCTACCGCAAGCACTACTTCTATCCCGATATGGCCAAGAACTTCCAGACCACGCAGGGTCCGGTCGCCTTTGCCATGTACGGTCACCTTGATCTGGATGTGACCGGTCGCGGTGCCGCCGAGCGCCCCGAATGCGCGTTTGGCGAGGCCGAGGCCCAGAGCCTGGCGAGCGCCTCGGCCAACGCCGAGGGCTTGTCCACGTCCATGACGTCGACCATGCGCGAGGGCAACCAGCGCGCCGGCCACCTGGCCAGCTATGACGCGTCCAACTTGCAGATGCCCGAGCGTCGCGAGGACGGTTCCTACACGGTGCCCATCCGCATCCTGCGCATCCACATGGAGGAGGACGCCGCCAAGATGGTTCACGTGGGCGGCGCCGAGGGCCGCATTACCGCCGCGGCCGAGTCGCTCGTCGACTACAACCGCTGCGGCACGCCGCTGATCGAGCTCGTCACCGAGCCCGACCTGCGCACGCCCGAGGAGGCTCGCCTGTTTATGGAGAAGCTCCGCCGCATCTTTGTGACGCTGGGCATTTCGGACTGCTCCATGGAGAAGGGTTCCATGCGCTGCGATGGCAACGTGTCGCTGCGCCGCCGCGGCGAGACCAAGCTGGGTACCAAGACCGAGCTCAAGAACCTCAACTCGTTTAAGAGCCTGCATGACGGCCTTGCCTACGAGATCTGCCGTCAGGCCGAGGTGCTCGAGGAGGGCGGAATCATCTATCAGGAGACCCGCCACTGGGAGCCCAGCCGCAAGCGCACCGTGGTCATGCGTGTGAAGGAAACGGCCGACGACTATCGTCTGTTCCCCGATCCCGACTTGGCGCCGTTCGACCTGGACGACGAGTTTATCGATCGTTGCCGTGGCGAGATCCCCGAGCTGCCCGATGCCAAGCGCGCTCGTTTTGAGGCCGACTTTGGCATTAAGACGGCCGACGCCGAGCAGATTGCCGGCGACCCGGAGTTTGCCGAGTTCTTTGAGGCCGCCGCTGCCGGTATGGCTGGCAAGGAGGCCCAGACGGTCGCAAACCTGCTGGTCAACGAGATGATCGCCTACCTTAAGGGAGCGGGTGTGTCGCTCGCCGAGTCCGGCATCGCGCCGGCTCAGGTGGCAGCGCTGGCTAAGCTGCTGGCGACCGACGCCATCAGCTCCAACCAGGCGCACGAGGTCTTTGAGGCCATGGCCCAGACCGGCGACGACCCCAATAAGATCGTCGACGAGCGCGGTATGCGTCAGGTGAGCGATGCCGGCGCGCTGCAGCCGATCGTGGACGAGGTGCTGGCAAACTGTGCCGATCAGGCACAGCAGTATCGTGATGGCAACCAGAAGGTCATCGGCTTTTTGGTGGGCCAGTGCATGAAGGCGAGCCGCGGCAAGGGCAACCCGAAGCTCTTCAACGAGTTGCTGAGAACGTCGCTCTCGTAGCTGCGAGGCCGGGGAAGCCCCGAGTCGCCGGGGTATTTCCTCCAAATTTCAAACAGTCCTATGCAAGACGAAGGCCACATTTAGTGGCCTTCTTTGCATGCGGAACTCATTTGGAGCAAACACCCCGGCGACTCGGGGCTTCCCCGGCCAGACGACTCGGCCGTTCGGGTCAGACGGGCTGAATTGAATAGAGTGAATGGGCGCGCCGTTGGCGCGCCCATTTTTGTAAATGTGACAAAAGGACAGTCCCTTTGTCACATTGCGTGTGGAACTCATGGGGCTGTCCCTTTGCCGTCTTTTTATTGATGTTGGGAGCGCCAGGTGGTGGGGGTGGTGCCGGTGTGTTGCTTGAAGGCTTGGGCGAAGGCGGCCTGCTGAGGGTAGCCTAGACGCTCTGCGACCTGCGCTATCGTGAGCGAGCTATCGGCCAAAAGGTCCTGTGCTCGCTCCATACGGCGTCTGCGAATGTAGGCACCCAGGGACTCGCCGGTTTGGGCCTTAAAGGTGGCGCATAGCTTGGAGCGGCTTGTGTAGAGCCTCTCGGCTACCTCGTTGATACCCACACGTCTGCCTTTGTCGAGCGCGCGCTCAATCATTGCCGTTGCTTCTTCGGCAATGGTTATGCTGGCGCGTGTGTCTGCCGCCCGCCGCGCCTGCTTGTGGGCCGCGCGCGAACAGGCGAGCTCCGCGACCATGGTCTCCACGATGCCTTGCATATAGACGTGTCCGCCTACGGTGCGGGCGCGGTCCTCGTTAATCCGGCGCAGCGTGTGGCAGATGGCAGACGTCGCCTCCTCGTGCCACGACTCGGCAAACGCCTCAAAGACTCCCGCGAACTCAGTGGGATACCGATGCTCCAGCTCGTCAAAATACCCGGGCAAAAAGAGCACCGAGCGCGAGTGATAAAGCTGCCCTGCAAACAGCGGACTTAGTTCCTCGCCGCAGCTATCTTGGATAAAGCTGCACACCGCGCTGTTCGGCCACGGTCCATGCAAGGGTTTAAGGTTCGCAGGCGTTATGCCAGCCTCGGGCATGCATATAAGTGTGGGCGCGCTGACCTCGCTCACGCAGGCGTACGGTTCGGGTGTGTATTCGGCCAGGTACATATCGTGCATCGGGGTAATGAAATGCTCCATAACGATGCAGGCGGGGGAGAGAGGCATGATCCATGCGCGTCCGTGCGCCCGATCGTTTGCCACCTCGCCGGTAAAGACGGCGCCCTTGCCGGTAAGCTCCAGGCCAAACTGCTCAAACTGCGGTGCGTAGAGCTCGGTTATGTCGGTCGCTGCCCGCCGTATTTGCAAAAGCGTCCCTTTCCTTTGCAGAAACGTCCACGCCTGGCTCGATTGTGAGCCATGGCTAACACATCAATGATAAGTTCATTACGGTTAACTCTCAAGCCGTTAGAAAGGAATCTCATGGCAAAGGGATCAAAAAAGGAAGGCGGCGGTATCGGCGAGCTGCTTGCATATGCCGGCGACCGTAAATTCCTAACATATTTGGGCATGGCCCTCTCGGCGCTCTCGCAGCTGCTGAGCTTTGGCCCGTACGTGTGCATTTGGCTTGTCGCGCGCGATCTGATCGCCGTGGCACCTAACTGGAGCGAAGCCTGCGATATCGCGATGTATGGTTGGTGGGCCGTCGGTTTTGCCCTGGTGAGCATCGTGATTTATTTCGTGGGGCTCATGTGCACACACCTATCCGCGTTTCGTTGCGCGTCCAATATCCGCAAGGCTACGAGCGAGCATCTGCTTAAGCTGCCGCTCGGCTACTTTGACACGCACGCCACCGGTGAGCTGCGCCGTATCGTAGACGGATGCGCCGCCTCAACCGAGACATTGCTCGCGCACATGCTGCCCGATATCGCCGGCGCCACCGCCATGGTCGCAGGTCTGCTCGTGCTGCTTTTCGCCCTCGATTGGCGCTTGGGCGCGGCATGCCTTATCTCGGTCGTCGTTTCGCTTGGCGCCATGGCCGCCATGATGGGCGGCAAGGGCGGCGAGTTTATGAAGGCCTACATGGGCGCGCTGGTCAAGATGAACAAGACCGGCACCGAATACGTACGCGGTATCCCCGTGGTCAAGGTATTCCAGCAGACGGTCTACTCCTTTAAGGCCTTCCACGATGCGATCGCCGAATACGCCGACATGGCGCAAAGCTATGCGGGCACGTTCTGCCGAGGTCCACAGGTGCTCAACCTTACCGCGCTCAATGGTCTTGTGGCATTCCTTTTGCCCGTGGCGTTGCTGTTGGTGCCGGGCGAGACGGACTTTGCACGCTTTATGACCAACTTCACGTTTTACGCGATCTTTTCGGCCGTGGTGCCGACGGCCATGACCAAGCTTATGTTTGTGGGCGAGGCGTCTCAGATGAGTGCCGATTCGCTGGCGCGTATCCGAAGCGTTATGGATTCCAAGCAGCTCTCCGTGCCTGCCCAGCCCAAGCATCCTGTTGGTAGCGATGTGCGCTTTGAGGACGTGAGCTTTACCTACGAGGGTGCCGAAGCGCCTGCCGTCGATCATGTGAGCTTTAGCGTTCCCGCAGGTAGCACCCTTGCGTTGGTTGGTCCCTCGGGCGGCGGTAAGTCAACCTGCGCAAGCCTGATCCCGCGTTTTTGGGATGTTTCCGCGGGTCGCGTGCTCGTAG
Organism: uncultured Collinsella sp.; assembly: GCA_902466395.1. Lineage (GTDB taxonomy): Bacteria > Actinomycetota > Coriobacteriia > Coriobacteriales > Coriobacteriaceae > Collinsella. The sequence goes on along the minus strand of CABQQR010000014.1, from coordinate 82,389 downwards.
GCGGCGTAGACGTTCGCGACATGGATCCCCACGAGCTTATGGACCAGGTTGCCTTCGTGTTTCAGACCAACCAGCTGTTCCGACAAACACTTGCCGACAACGTGCGCGCCTCCAAGCCCACGGCCACTGACGACGAAGTGCGCGCGGCCCTCTCCGCGGCCCAGTGCGACGATATCGTGGCCAAGCTTCCACAGGGCATCAATACCATGCTCGGCCCCGGCGGAGCATATCTTTCGGGCGGCGAGGTCCAGCGCGTGGCACTCGCCCGCGCGATCCTTAAAGACGCGCCTATCGTGGTGCTCGATGAGGCCACGGCGTTTGCCGACCCCGAGAACGAGGCGCTCATCCAGCGCGCCTTTAGCAAGCTGGCGGCGGGTCGCACGGTCATTATGATCGCGCACCGGCTTTCGACCGTGGTGGGGGCCGACAAGATCGTGGTGCTCAACCAAGGTAGCGTGCAGGAGGCCGGCACCCATGCCGAGCTGCTGTCCCAAAAGGGTCTATACGCCAAGATGTGGGCTGAATACGAACAGGCCGCGAGCTGGAAAATCACTGCAGCGACCGCGGATGCCGCCGTCACGAAGGGAGGCGAGGCCTAAATGTTCGCCTCATTCCAAAAGAAGTATTTCCTATCCGATAAAGGCGTCGCCGGCGTAAAACGCGGCATTTTCTGGACCACGCTCACCAATCTCATTACCATGGCCGGCATGGGCTTATTGTTCCTGGTCATGGCCGGTTTTGTCGAGCATCTTGCCAGCGGGGCCGATCTGCCGGGCGCACTGCCCATTGTGGGTGGTCTTGTTATCTTTTTTGCGCTGCTCTTTGCCTCTAATTGGCAGCAGTACTATTACACGTACTGCATCTTTTACGAGGAGTGCGGCAAACAGCGCATGGAGATCGCCGAGCGCTTGCGCAAACTGCCGCTGTCGTTTTTTGGTCGTCGTGATCTGGCCGATTTGACCGAGACCATCATGGGCGACGTTCAGACCATGGAGCATGCTTACAGTCATGTGCTGGGAGAGCTCTGGGGCGCCATCATCGCAAGCGCCATCGTGTTCATATCATCGCTGTTCTTTTGCTGGCAGCTGGCGATAGCGGCGTTCTGGAGCGTGCCCGTGGCCTTTGCCGTGCTGTATCTAACGCGCGGCCCCATGGCCCCGGTGTTCGACCGCGTGCGTGCCGAGAAGGTCAAGGTCACCGAGGCCATCCAGGAGACACTCGACTGTGTGCGCGAGATTCGCGCTACCAACCAGGAGGCCCATTATCTCGAGGGACTCAATGCCGTCATCGACGCCGAGGAGCGCGAGACCACCACAGGCGAGCTCGCTAGCGGGCTTTTGGTCAATTCCGCTTTTGCCATCCTGCGCCTGGGGATTGCCACTACGTTGGTCACGGGCGCCGCGATGGTCGCCTCCGGCCAGGTCGACTTTTTGGTGATGTTTGCCTTCCTGCTTATGGTGAGCCGCATCTATGCGCCCTTTGATCAGGCGCTGATGCTGATGACCGAGCTGTTTGCCGCCGAGTCGTCGGCCAAGCGCATGCGCTCCATCATGGAGGAGCCCATAGCGCGGGGCAGCGAGAAGTTTGAGCCCGTGGGCCATGACGTGGTGTTCGATCACGTGGCATTTAGCTATGGTGCGGGCGAGGACGGCCGTGCCGGCGAGAAGGTCTTGACCGACGTGAGCTTTACCGCCAAGGAGGGCGAGGTCACGGCGCTGGTCGGTCCTTCGGGCTCCGGTAAGTCCACGGTGAGCCGCCTGGCCGCGCGCTTTTGGGACGCCACCGAAGGCACGGTCACCGTGGGTGGCGTGGATGTTGCGAACGTGGACCCCGAGGTGCTGCTGCGCGACTACGCCATTGTGTTCCAAGATGTGCTGCTCTTTGACGATACGGTGATGGGAAACATTCGTCTTGGCCGTCGCGATGCCACCGATGAGGAAGTGCTTGCCGCCGCGCGTGCCGCCAACTGCGACGAGTTCGTAAGCCGCATGCCGCAGGGATATGACACTATGATTGGCGAGAACGGCTCCAAGCTCTCCGGTGGTGAGCGCCAGCGTATCTCCATCGCCCGTGCGCTGCTCAAAGACGCGCCGATCGTGTTGCTGGACGAAGCGACGGCGAGCTTGGATGTGGAGAACGAGACCGTGGTGCAGCAGGCGCTCTCCCGCCTGCTTGCAGGCAAGACGGTTATCGTGATTGCCCACCGTATGCGCACGGTGGAAAATGCCGACAAGATCGTTGTGCTCAAGGATGGCGTGGTAGCCGAGCAGGGCGCTCCGGCGCAGCTCAAGGCGGCAGGTGGAGAATTCGCCCGCATGGTGGCGCTGCAAAAGGAAGCAGCTACCTGGCAGTTGTAAGAAGGGGCAAAGGGACAGTCCCTTTGTCACATTGACAATCGGTTACTCCGCATCGTTAATTTTCAAAAGGTTAGCCATGGCTGACCTAGATAGTTAGATAAAATTGAGATATTTCAAAAGCGTGCTCGAGCAAACTTGTTTACTCGGGTGCTGAGGCACCATGCCGCGTCCAATGCGGCAAAAGGGAGAAGCAACATGAAGAAGTCGACGTTTAACACCCTGCTTGTCGGTGGCGGTTTTCTGCTCGGTACGGCCGGCATCAAGCTGCTCACCAGCGCTCCGGTAAAGAATGCCTGCGTGCAGGGTATCGCGTGCGGCATGCGTATCAAGAACGGCTACCAGGACATGGTCGAGCAGGCCAAGGCTAATGTCGACGACATGGTTGCCGAGGCGGCCTACATCACCCAGAGCGAGGCCACCGCGGACAACGCAGCCGAGTAGCGCTCCCAGGCACAAACTATGAGATTCTCGATTATCAGCGAGATCCCCGGCAGGACCCGCCTTCAGTTGGCGGGTCCTGTGCCAGAGAGCGATCTCGATGCGCTTCTAAAGCTCAGCGGCGAAATCGACGGTGTGCGCAAGGTGTGCGTCTACGGCCGCATCGGCCAGATGGCGCTCGAATACGACGAGCCACGTCGCGATGCCGTGCTGGCCGCCGTCGGTGCGCTCGACGCTCAGGCCATTGCCGACGCAAAGACGGGTTACGTGATGCAGCTTGAGCCGCGCAAGCACAAACTCGTTATGGACCTGGCGACACTCGTCGGTGCCCATTACGCACGTCGCTGGTTTTTGCCCGCGCCACTGCGTGCGGTGTTTGTCGTGGCCGGTTACATGGCATTTTTGCGCGCCGCCCTCCGTGAGCTCGCGCAGCCGCGCCTGACCGTTCCCGTGCTCGACGCTTCGGCCATCGGTATCTCGTTTGTCAAACGTGACGTCGACACCGCGGGCCAGACGATGTTCCTGCTCAACGTGGGCGAGCTGCTCGAGGACTACACCCGCGCCATGAGCGAAAACGAGCTCATCAACTCGCTGCTCGATGTGCCCGACAAGGCGCAAAAAGTGGTTGGTGACACCGAGGTAAGCGTTGCCGCCACCGAGCTTGAGCCCGGCGATCTGGTCGCCGTGCGCACTGGCATGTCCATCTGCATCGACGGTGTTGTCGAGCAGGGGAGCGCTATGGTCAACCAGGCGACCCTGACCGGCGAGCCGCTGGCCGTCGAGCGCAGCGTGGGCGACGACGTGTTCGCCGGTACCGTCGTGGAAGACGGCAGCATCTTGGTGCGCGTGCGCGCCAACACGGCGCAGACCAAGCTGCGCTCGATCGTCTCGCTCGTGCAGACGGCCGACTCGCTCAAGTCCGAGGGCCAGTCGCACATGGAAGACCTCGCCAACAAGATCGTTCCGTGGAACTTCCTGCTTGCGGGTCTGGTCGCGCTTACCACGCGCAGCCTTATCAAGACCTCGGCGGCACTGATGGTCGACTACTCGTGCGCACTCAAACTCACGGGTTCCGTTGCCGTCATGACTGCCATGAGCGATGCTGCCAAGATGGGCGTCATGGTCAAGGGCGCCAAGTACTTTGAGTCGTTTGCCAAGGCCGACACCATTGTGTTTGATAAGACCGGCACGCTCACCGAGGCACAGCCGCGTCTTGCCTGCGTGCTCACCACCGATGGCTGGAGTGAGGACGAGGTCCTGCGCCTTTCTGCCTGCCTGGAGGAGCATTTCCCGCATCCGGTGGCGCGCGCCGTGGTTAACGCTGCCCGTGAGCGCGGGCTCGAGCACCGCGAGCGCCATGCCGCCGTCGAGTACATCGTGGCGCACGGCATCGCTTCGTCCATCGAGGGGCGTCGCGCCATCATCGGTTCGGCGCACTTTGTATTTGAGGACGAGGGTGCGCAGCTCGAGTCCGACATCAAGGAGCAAATCGAGCTCCAGATGCAAGGCCTGTCGCCGCTGTATCTGGCGGTCGATGGCAAGGTCGTCGGCGTGCTCGGCATCGAGGATCCGCTCAAGGCCGGGGTCCGTGAGGCCATCGCCGACCTGCACGCGCTGGGCGTCAAGCATGTCGTTATGCTCACGGGCGATTCGGAGCGCACGGCCGAGCGTATTGCTCGCGAGGCAGGGGTCGACGAGTTTAAGGCCGAGCTGCTGCCCGAGGACAAGTACGCCTATGTGGAACGGATTAAGCGCGAGGGGCGCCACGTTGCCATGGTGGGCGACGGCGTCAACGACTCACCGGCGCTGGGCCTGGCCGATGTGGGTCTGGCCATGGGCGGTGGAAGCGACATCGCCAAGGAGGTCGCCGATATCATCCTGACCGATACAGATCTGGCCGCAATCGTGCGCCTGCGCCGCATGAGCCAGGGGCTTATCGACCGTCTGACGAGTTCGTATTCCAAGGTGATGCTCACCAACTCGGCGCTGTTGGCGCTGGGCATTACCGGCATGATCACTCCGCAGACGTCATCACTGCTGCACAACGGCTCGACAATCGCCTACAGCTTGGGCAACTCAAAAGCGTACCTGCGTTAGCAGACGTGTTTGCCCACGTTATCTGGCCTGCGCCCAGACGGCATCGGTGTCGTCCGGGCGCAGGTCTTTTGCATTTGGATGCCAACGTATGGGTTGATTCGTTTTGCGCCGACCATGCCGAGTCGCTTGCCGCACGCGCGTTTATTGGGCAGACGACGGAGGCGGGGGCATTGCTGTTCTTTCCGGTGCATATCGCCAAGGACGTACTGTATGTTGTACAGCACGAACTGAAGCGCAGCGTTCTTGCCAGCGGGGGAGCGCTCGGCGAGGCTTCTGCCCGCGCGATTGGCGATGCGGCGCTGGCGTTTGTTCGGAACATGACCGAAAACGCCACGGCCGTGGGTGCAGATGCGTCGGACCTTTGGCTGGCCGACAAATACTTAGCGCTCCATCGCGATTACGAGGACAACTTGGTACTCGCCGCATGCAAACGCGCCCAGGTTGATTACTTGGTGACCAACGATCGAAAACTGCTCGAACATGCCAATCTTGCAGCAAAGACACCTCGTCAAATGATGCCGATTCTTGCTTTGGCCAAACGCGGCGGCACGGCTATCGGTTACGCGAGCTGTTCGCGGGCCCCTTGGACGACGATGCGCCAAGGGGCCCGCGTCTGCTATTTACAAAAGCTCGGCCTTGATGGCGGGACTTTCTGCGAGCTGCTCGGCTGCCTTTTCGTCGGAGCTGTCGAGTGCTGCCAGACTGCGGTAGACCCACTCGTTGACCTGGGTGTTCTTGACGCCTGCGGTCTGCATAAGGGCGCCTACCTCGCGGATTGCTGCGAGCAGATCGGCTTTGGGACCCGCGAGCTCGACCTCGATGCCGTGGTAGGCGGCCACGCCGCGGTTCTCACTCACGTGGTCGATAAAGCCCTCGACGGTCTCAAGCTGCTGGGCGAGTGCTGCATCATCGTCAGCGTCCAGCGCAACAAGGGCGTTCGAAACCGTGAGGGCGGGATGTCCGCAGGGGACAAAGCCTTCGATGACATCCATAGCTTCGGTAATGGTTGAGCCCAGGCCTGCGAGGGCATTGACGAGTTGCTGCTTGGTATCCATAACGGTCCTTTCGACGGGTCAATTTTGCTTGGCGAAAATATACGTGACGCGATCGGTAACAAAAGTGCGAAGTATGGTGCACATTAGGGTCTTCACAGCTCGTGCATAGAGCAGCTGTCTGCCTTTAGAACGTGGTAAGATAGCTATCCACGAGCGGGGCTCACCTCGCGTGTTCTTTGAAAAGTCGACGGTTATCGGGTGTTTGCAGGCCCGATACCATCCAGACTTTCCCAACATTCGGGGGCGACTGGTTTCGACACGATAGCTCTGAGAGAGGAAGCAAGCCGAGGTCTCCTCGCCTCGTTAAACAGGGGTACCGTCAAATTGAATTGACAACAACTCTTCTTTTGAGCCTATGGCTCTCGCTGCTTAGTTTATAGCGGCGCGTCAACCCGGTGATTTCCCCGACACCGGCGCGACGTCATCTTAGGGGAATGCTCCTGCGCACGTAATCGGTATGGCGCGGGCTAAGACCGAACCGGTTAGGACGTCGCGAGCGTGTCGCTGCGCGCAAGGCGTCCGAGACTAAACCAGCGACTGAGCTTGGAGATGCCAATCAGGGGGCTTTCGTGGACCGGAGTTCGATTCTCCGCGCCTCCACCATAAGTAACAGGCAGGTAGATATTCGTATCTACCTGTCTTTTTATTTCTAGTCCGTACCGCGGAGAATCGAACTCTGTGCAGGGCGCGGGCGTTAAGCAAACGCGAAGCGTTTGTAGCCCGCGGGCGAGGGCGGCGGCAGCCGGCCGAAGCCGGTGCAGCAAATACGCGGATTCTTCGCGCAAAGCTTCAGCCCAATATAGATGCGATGTTTATCGAATTTCAGCTGGCCTCGCCCAGCATCAACGGATCCCCCGTACCGCGGAGAATCGAACTCTATGCAGGGCGCGGGCGTAAAGAAAACGCCTCAGTGACGCAGAGTGGGACGCGTTTTCCCAATGACTGCCCAGGCGGAAACCGCATCCCGGAATCTAAGCTCGGAATGGGATACATTTTCCGGATGACGCCTCAAGTGGAAGCTGCGACCCGGAATCGAGCCGTAGAGTGGGACATGCTTTCCCCATGGCAACCCAGGCGGAAAGCGCATCCCGGAATCGCCCCTCAGAACGGGACGTGCTTTCCGCCAGCCGCCCCCTCAACTCCAAAACCCATGCGCCCTCCATCCCAAAACTGGGTAGAAGAAAGCCAAAACGCAATCGCAGGAGGTCAATATGACTGCAGAAGATAAGGCAAAGAACGCCGGCAAGGTCGCGCTCGTCTTGGAGGGTGGCAGTTTTCGTGGGCAGTTTACCGCCGGCGTGCTCGACGTTCTCATGGAGGCCGGTGTCGAAATTCCGGCGGTGTACGGCGTTTCGGCCGGTGCGCTCAACGGCGTCAACTACAAGTCGCACCAGATCGGTCGCGTCAATCGCATCAACCTGACCTTCTGCAATGACAACCGCTACATGGGTGCCGCATCCTTCGCATCCACGGGCTCCATCGTGGGTTACGACTTTATCTTCAACGATATCCAGGACCGCCTGGATCCCTTTGATAACGAGACGTTCGACGCCAGCCCTATCGAGATGTACGCCGTCGCGACGGACATGCTGTTTGGAACCGCTGCCTACCTGCCGGTCAAAAGCGCCGTGCTCGACCTCGATGCCGTGCGTGCCTCGACGTCGCTGCCGCTGGTGACGCCGCCGGTCGAGATCGACGGGCACAAATACGTCGACGGCGGCGTAGCCGATTCGGTCCCCATCGAGCACGTGCTGGAGGAGGCGGGCTTCGATCGCGCGGTTGTCATTGTCACGCAGGACCGCTCGTACGAGAAAAAGCCCTACGAGTTTATGCCTGCCGCGCGCGCCCGCTATGTCGACTACCCCTATCTGCTCGAGGCTATCGAGACGCGCCACGACCGCTATAACCTCCAGCGCATGCACCTGTGGAAGTATGAGCGCGAGGGCCGCGCGCTGGTCATTGCTCCGCAAAAGCCGGTCGAGGTCGGCCATGTCGAGCACGATCCGGCAAAGCTTTTGGACCTGTATATCCAGGGCCGTCAGGAGGCAAAGCGCTTGCTGGGAGATATCGAGGCGTTTGTCGAGCGTTAACGCTGCGACATCACGGCTCGTGGATGACATGTGCAGAAACTCTGGTCGGAGCCAAAATACCTGTTGACTCGTACGGCGAGCGGGGTAATATGGACAGGTTACTTGCAGAGCCCCGTGAATCTCTGTAACAACACGTACTGTACATGGAGGAGTCTAAGTGATTTCGAAATCGACTCACTACGCCAAGCAGGGCGAGGTCCAGCGCAACTGGGTTCTCGTCGACGCCGATGGTGCTGTCCTGGGCCGTCTTGCCACCCAGATCGCAATGATCCTGCGCGGTAAGAACAAGCCCCAGTTCACGCCCAACAGCGACTGCGGCGACTTCGTTGTCGTCATCAACGCCGATAAGGTCCAGCTTACCGGTAACAAGGCCGACACGAAGACCTATTATCGCCACAGCGGCTACAACGGCGGCCTCAAGGCTGAGAGCTTCCGCCAGGCTATGGAGAAGCACCCGGAGAAGGTCATCGAGCGCGCCGTTCGCGGTATGCTGCCCAAGACCACCCTCGGCCGTGCCCAGATGACCAAGCTTAAGGTCTACGCTGGTGCCGAGCATCCGCATGCTGCCCAGAACCCCACGAAGATTGAGCTGGAGGCTTAAAGATGGCTGAGAACACCGTTGTCTACCAGGGTACCGGCCGTCGTAAGAACGCCGTCGCCCGCGTCCGTCTCGTCCCCGGCACCGGCAAGGTGACCATCAACAAGCGTGACGCCGAGCAGTATTTCGGCCGTCATCAGCTCGTTGAGAACGCCCTTGCTCCCTTCAAGGTGACCGACACCGCCGGTCAGTTCGACGTTATCGCTCTGTGCGATGGCGGCGGCATCTCCGGTCAGTCCGGCGCTCTGCGTCTGGGCATCGCTCGCGCTCTTCTGAACGCTGGCGACTACCGTGCTGACCTCAAGAAGGCCGGTTTCCTTACGCGCGATGCTCGCGTGGTCGAGCGCAAGAAGTACGGCCTCAAGAAGGCCCGCCGCGCTCCCCAGTTCTCCAAGCGCTAAGGTTTTATCTCCTTTCGAGATACAATGTACAAGCGGGGCCTGCCGATTCCTCGGCGGGTCCCGCTTTTCTTTTTCGACTAGGGTGGGCGGTTGTATATCGCCTGCTAGGGAAGGAGCGATCCTATGCCCCAGAACATCTTCGGTACCGACGGCGTCCGTGGCGTCGCCAATGCCGACCTCTCGTGCGACCTCGCGTTTCGCCTGGGCCGCGCGGCGACCAAGTTCCTTGGCCCGGACATCTGCATCGGCCGCGACACGCGCCTTTCGGGTACCATGCTCGAGAGTGCTCTGACCGCTGGCATTATGGCAGAGGGCGGCTGTCCGCATTGCTGCGGCGTTATCCCTACGCCGGCCGTGGCGCTGCTCACCGTCCAAAATGAGCTCGACGGCGGCATCGTCATCTCCGCTTCGCATAATCCGCCGGAGTTCAACGGCATCAAGTTCTTTAGCCGCAAGGGCATGAAGCTTCCCGATGCTGTCGAGGAAGAGATCAGCGCCTGGGTCATGTCCGAGGAAGCCATGGCTGCCGACACGCTGCCGACCGGTGCCGGCGTGGGCCACATCATCAAGATGAAGGACGCTCGCAAGGCATACGTCGACCACGCCATCGATACGCTTGATGGCCTGAGGCTCGATGGCCTAGTCGTTGCCGTCGACTGCGGTCATGGTGCTTCCTGCCAGACTACGCCCGCCGCGCTGCAGCGCCTGGGTGCCACGGTCCATGCCATCAACACCGATTACTGTGGCACTGACATTAACGTTGAGTGCGGCTCTACGCACCTTGAGCCCCTGCGCGAGCTCGTGCTGCGCACCCACGCCGATATCGGCCTGGCCCACGACGGCGACGCCGATCGCGTGCTGTTCGTGGACAGCGAGGGCAATGAGATCGACGGTGACTACATCTTGGCTATCTGCGGTTCCGACCTGGCCGCTCGCGGCAAGCTCGCCAACTCCGAGATCGTCTCGACCGTCATGTGCAACCTGGGCTTCTCCATCGCTATGAAGGAGCAGGGCTTCGAAATGGTTCAGACCGCCGTGGGCGATCGCTACGTTCTGGAGCGTATGCTCGCGGATGGCGCCGTCATCGGCGGCGAACAGTCCGGCCACATCATCTTCCTGGAGCACAACACCACCGGTGACGGCCTGGTGACGGCTCTTCAGCTGCTGGCCGTGCTCAAGCGCACCGGTCGTACCCTCACCGATCTTGCCGGCATCATGAAGAAGTACCCGCAGGTACTCGTCAACGTGCATTCCGACAACAAGGCTGGTCTGGACGATTGCCAGCCCATCTGGGATGCTGTCGCTGCTGCCGAGAAGGAACTTGACGGCCGCGGTCGCATTCTGGTGCGTCCGAGCGGTACCGAGCCGCTGGTCCGCGTTATGGCCGAGGCCGAGACGCACGAGCTGACCCAGCGCGTTGTTGACGACATCGTCGAGGTTGTCAAGCGCGAACTTCCCTAATGGTCAAAAACGAGTGCCAAGTGGTAAACTGTTAAGGCTATTTTGGTCGATTGGTATGTCCGAGGGGGAGCATGTTCACTAAAGTCCTAAGGTCTTTTGGTATGCGTGGTCGAGTCCTTACGCTGGATGCTCCCATCTCGGGCGACGTCATTCCGCTTTCCGAGGTAAACGACCAGACATTTGCCACCGGCCTTTTGGGCCAGGGCGTGGCGATTCAGCCTACCGGCACGCGTGTGATTGCACCGGCTGATGCCAAGGTCGAGGCCATTTTTCCCACGGGACACGCTGTTGCGCTTAACACGGTCGATGGCCTAGACGTGCTCATCCACGTTGGTTTGGACACTGTTCAGCTTGAGGGCAAGCATTTTAGCGTGCATGCACAGGTGGGCGATGTCGTCCATAAGGGTGACGTGCTCATCGAGTTCGATCGCGAGGCAATTGCTGCCGAGGGCTACGATGTGACGGTTCCCATCTTGGTGTGCAACTCCGTTGAGTTCTCGAGTATCAAGGGCTCCGTTGGTGCGCATGTCGAAGAGATGGACCAGCTCATCGTTGCTCGCGAGCGCTAGCAAGTGCACGTGGCCATTAGCCTACAATTCAAACACGTTTATGGAGGGCGCCCTTGAAAGAGGGCGCCCTCCGTGGCAAGATGGGATTTGTCCGAAGCTAAACGGCTTTGGGTCACCGTGGACGGGCAGGGGCCTCGACGCGGCTAGACACGAGACACATACATTACGCGACCTCGCCCTGGTGGCCGCACACGTTGGTTGCGGCCGACGCGGGCCGCGGGCAAGTGCTTGTAAGGGGAGCCTTGCCTCTCTTGTACGAGAAAGGACGCGTAATGAAGATCATTAAAGCTAAAGACTACGAGGATATGAGCCGCAAGGCCGCCAATATCATCTCGGCGCAGGTTATCCTCAAGCCCGATTGCGTGCTGGGTCTTGCCACCGGCTCCACCCCGATCGGTGCCTACAAGCAGCTCGCTGCTTGGTACGAGAAGGGCGACGTCGACTTTGCCGAGGTCAGCACCTACAACCTGGACGAGTATCGCGGCCTTTCGCACGACGATCCCCAGAGCTATCACTACTTCATGCGTGAGAACTTCTTCGATCACATCAACATCGACCTGAACAACACGCATGTGCCCGACGGTTCCAACCCCGACGCCGCCGCTGCCTGCTCTGAGTACGACAAGATCGTCGCCGCCGCCGGTTACCCGGATCTGCAGCTGCTCGGCATTGGCAACAACGGCCACATCGGTTTCAACGAGCCCGATGACCACTTCTCCAAGGGCACGCACTGCGTCGACCTCACCGAGAGCACCATTCAGGCCAACAGCCGCCTGTTCGACAGCATCGACGATGTTCCCCGTCAGGCCTACACCATGGGTACCCAGACCATCATGTATGCCCGCATGATCCTAGTCGTCGCCAACGGCGAGGCCAAGGCTCAGGCCGTGCATGACATGTGTTATGGTCCGGTTACGCCCGCGTGCCCGGCTTCGATCCTGCAGCTGCACACCAACTGCGTTGTCGTTGCCGACGAGGCCGCCCTTTCGCTCTGCGAGTAGCGCGAATCCTGCATCTCGACATAGCCTTGCCTAAGGCCTCCGCTTTGCGGGGGCCTTTTTGCTATCCCTCTCCGCCCGCTTGACCAAAATCTTGCCGCAAGCTTGACGAATGCCGGATGCCCAACAGCTTGATTCATTCCATACCAGATTCTATGCAAAAATGCCACTAAAAGGTCGTAGACGGTAGCGGGTGCTAGGCGAGCTGAATGACATAGCTGAACCTTGTTCATTTGCGTTACACTGCCGCCTAGATGGGACAAGCTGACAAGCTCATTTACCTGCTTAAAGACCGATTAGTCGGGGGATTAATAACAATCGGCCCTCGCTGTACAAAAACTTGCCGCTTGCGTACCAAAAGACAACCTTAAACACAAGGTCGCTCTATTCATAGCGCGGCTTGTATGGTCTTGCGGTTACGGTGTCCATACGGTCGAGTTGAGGAGCGGGCATGGTAAACGATTTGGGCAGTATGGACGACCTCGAGCTGATGCCGCTGGGCGGAGGCTATATGGTGCGACGCGAACGCTTGATGAATGAGCTTATCGCCAAGGGCCGAAAGGCCGGCATCGTGGTTCTTTATGCGCCCGACGGGTTTGGGAAGACCTCGGTGCTGCTGCAGTACACCCATGAGGTTAAATGCGACCCGACGCGAGGCCCCGTGCGGATTATCGAGGCCGATCGCGCCACTGGGCGCGAGGTGTTTATGCAGCTCGAGGTGGTCACCGAAGAACTCAAAGACAAACCGCACTCCCTTATCGCGATTGATAATGTGCCAAACCTCGATCAGCGCGATACCGAAGACCTCATCGACAGGATTCGCGGCCTGCGCGCTATGGGGGTAGGGGTCTTTATCTCCTGCCGTCCTTCAAATCGTCAACTGATTCATGGGCTGGGCGATTCGGTTAAGATCAATGCGCAGATGCTCAAGGTGCATGCCTATGAGTATTCGGCGTGGGCATCGGCGTTTTCGATCAGCACATCGCTCGACTTTTATCAGCTCACGCAGGGCGTGCCCGAGCTCGTTTCGGCATTGCAGACGGGTCTGTATGGCCAAGGCGACGTAGCCGGTCTGCTCGAAAACGAGATTGTCAACGTATATGGCGCGGCACTTGTCGATCTGGCTTCGCTCGACAATAATGCACTGTTTTGCGTGGCATGTCTCATGATTTTGATTGGCGAGGGCAATATCGCAGAACTCGAGGCTTGCGGGGTGAGGCTATCGATGGTCGACCAGTCCTACTTTGTACGCGACTACCCGATCTTTGGCTTGGATCCCGCCGAGCGGAGTTTTACGTGTCTGGGCACGGAGGATAACGGACGCTTGCGTTTGCGTAAGTTGGTGGCCGAGGTTCGCCCCGACCTTGTTCCGAGGGCGGCCCGGATTTTGCTTAAGGCGGGTAGATGCGATGCGGCGATGGGCCTGGCGGACGCCTTTTTGGACCGTGAAGCGGTCCTTGAACTTGCTGGGCAGTATGGGGTCGATCTGGCTCTGACGGGGCACGGGGCCGATATCTGCCGAGCAGCGCTGGGCACGATCGATGCCGACGATCCGGCTCCAGAGCCAACGCCTGCCGAGGCGCTCGGCGTATATCTGGCAGCGGTCAGCGTGTCCAATACAAAGCTCGCTCGCTATATGGCATCTGTTATCGAGCGCGGGGGCGAACGGGCGGCCTGTGAAATAGACCCTGTTTCATGGACGGTGGCCCGGACACTGACGGCTGTTTGCTATGGGGACAACGGGCTTGGGCTTCCTACGAACCTGGCCGTGCCAGAAATAGAGACGTCCCACACCGCACTCGACATGCTGTCCGCGCATATCGAGGTCAAGCGCCGCCTGACCGAACGGGGAGATGACGGCGGCGTTCTACAGCAGCTCAAAACGAGCAAGGCCTACGACTGTGAGCTCGACATCGCGGGGATTGTTATACGGGCCGATAGCATGCTGGTGGAGCTCTTTGACGGGTCGTTTACGGGAACCGACGAGCGCGACGACGAGATGACGGTGGTGCGGGAGGCGCTCGACGTACGTGGGCTTAAGGCGATGGCTATCTGGGTGCGCATGGTGCTGGCGGCACGGCGGCTCCTTTCCGGCTTGCCGGTAACCGACGACGCGGCATTCAACGAGCTCGATCGTTTTGCCGTGCGCATGCGCGACAACCAGATTCAGCTGTTTGGCCTGTTGCTAGAAGGCTGGCAGTCGCTGGCAGAGGGACGGCCGGTTAATGCAAAGTTCCGTGCGGTCCAAGTGCTCAAACTTGCCGAGGAGTCGATTGCGTACATGCGCGATAACGCATTGCTGCTGGAGCGCGCGGCGTATCTGCGTAACACCTCGATGGTTTCGGTGCGTGAGGAAGCGGAGTTGCTCGATATAAGCCAGACGCAGGTTGGTGGAGCGGAGGCCTGGATGGTGGCGCTGCATTTGGCCTGTGCGGGCCGAGACAGCGATCTTGCGGCCTGGATGTCCATGAATCGTGCGGGGATTCTGGAGCCATCGTATCGGCTCTTTGCGCGCCTTGCCATGCATTGTCTGGGCGAGCCGGCGACCAGGATTCGCAAGAAGCTTCCCGTGCGCGAGCTGTCGCGGTACTCGCTGCGCGACGATTTGGAAGGGGAGGGCGAGCGCCTGTTCCAGGCCGGCGAGGTTGAAGCCGTTGATACCATTGACCATATCGAGATTCGCATGTTTGGTGCGTTTCGCGCCGAGCGCGACGGGTTTCCCATCACGGACAAAATGTGGCGCCGCAAGAAGGCGGCGACACTTGCCGAGCGGCTTGCGCTGGGCATGGATGCGCTCGTCGATCGTGAGACGCTGGCCATGGAGTTGTGGCCCCATGCCGAGTTCAATAGCGCCCGCAACAACCTGTACTCGACGATATCGCGCTTGCGGTCGGCTTTGGGACCGACGCCGGATGGCAAGTCGTGTGTGCTCATCCAAAATGAATGCATCGGACTCAACGGCGACTACGTCAAGACCGATGTACGACTGTTTGACCAGATAAGCCGCGAGGTTTTGGGAAATCGCACGGGTGCGCGCGGGCCCCATTTAGTTGAGCTGTGCCTTAAGATTGAGCAGCTTTATGCCGGGCCGCTGTATGTTCCCAATGGCTGTAACCCCACCTACTTTTTGCGTATGCGACGCATTATGCAGTCAAAGTTCATCGATTGCATGATTAAGGGAGCAAATGCCGCTCTAGAAGAAAACGATTTGCAGTCGGCGATTTGGCTGGCGGAGTCGGGGCTTCGACAGGAAACGGCGCGTGAGGATATGGTGCGCTGTGCCATGCGCGTCTACAGTGCGGCGGGGCGGCGGCGCGATATCGTCGAGCTATACAGCGGGCATATGCACCATCTAAGGGAACAGGTCAATGGCGTACCCGAGCCCGAGACGCGGCATCTATACGAGCGCTTGGTGGAGGGGCGGCTCAATCGCGTGCTGGTCGAGCGATAAAAAAACGGGCGCCCGAAGTACTTGGGCACCCGTAAGCTTGCTATGTGTTGGCTCGCCGGATCATTGGCTCTTAGACGAGCTTGATCTTCTCGATGTCCTTGCGCGAGGACTCGCGATACAGCGAGAACTTGCGGCCGATGACCTGGACGACCTCGGCGTGGCAACGCTCAGCGAGCTCTTCGGCGGCCTCGCGGGCGGAAAGACTGGAGCCATCGAGCACGGAGCACTTAACGAGCTCGTGCTTCTCCAGGTAGGCGACCGTCTGCTCGACGGTGCCCTCGTTGACATCGGACTTGCCGATGATGATGGCGGGGTTGAGGTGATGGGCCATGCTGCGAAGCTGCTTGACCTGGGCTCCTGTCAGTGCCATGGGTTCTCGCTTTCTATGTATGGGGCGCCCCGCGACGGGGCCTTAATCTACGTGAGCTGTCCCACGATAGCGCAGGAACGGCGCGGTGTGGAGCGTGTTTGCCCAGTTCAAAAAGAATGCGGATGCCGAGGTGATGGGCAGCGCAGGCTGTGAACGGGCTACGAGCGGGATTCAGAGACCGGTTCCCATGCAATAAACGCCCAGCGAACCTTACGGACATGGTCGAGCATATAGCGCCCCTGCGGCACGCCCTTGGAGCCCGGCTCACCGGCATGGGGATTCTCGATCATGTGTTGGGCGATGTAGTCGCGCAGACGGTCGACCTTATCCTCGTTGCCATGCTCAAGCATGCGGGAAAAGTCCGCCACGCCTGCCTCAAGGCTGTCGAAGGTATCGCGACGCGGCGATTCAAAGTACGTGACCTGCGGCAGGGCACCCATCTGAATGAGGATGTTGAAGGCGTACACAAAGCCATTGCTGCAGGTAACCGAGGCGCCGATAGCGTTCATCAAGTGCAGATCATAGCGCGGGCTGGAGTTGGCGACCATCGTGACTGCACAACGCCGACGAGCCGTACGGTCGAGCTTGGCAAGCGCGCCTTTTAGGTTGGTCGTGGTGACAGAGCGACTGGCAAAGGCAACATCAACAGCCTTGGCAACCGGCCCAACCAGATCCCAATCATCGTCCCAGGCAAGCTCAAGCGGCGTAATGCGATCCTCGAGCCCATAGTACTCAATGCCAGCATCAAGCGTGCCCAACATGGCAGGGGAAAAGTCAGCAGCAATCACAGGATGCCCAGCCTGAGCAAGCGGAATAGCAATCGACCCAGCCCCGCACCCCATATCGAGTACCGACTCGCCGGGCTCAAGCGCCAGCAGCTTTATAAAATCCCGAGCATAAGGGGCAGTCTCCAACGGCCGAAAATGCCGAGCCCTTTTATCCCACTCAAAAGAATCGTCAGCCCGCCGCCGATCAGCTTGCAGACGCATCCACTCCAGATTCCAATCTGTGGAAAGCAGCTCAGAACGATTCTCCCCATCAGCCACGGGCCAACCTCCTAGCAACAAAAAAGCGACTCCTCCCAAAAGAAGAGCCGCAACCAGCATATATCAGAAAGAACCGATCCAACGCCAAACCGTCATACCAGCAAAGTGGAGCAGAAGCGAAGCGACTGCAACCGGGATAGAACCCAACCGAGGTCCCGTTGTGCGGGAGCCCCGGGGAGGGCAAATATATAAGGTCGATCGCGAGTTCCGCACGAGCCGGAGAGCACTTAATGTGCTCTCCGTGCGAGTCAGGACTGTCCGAGCAGGCGACCTTATATGTCTGCCGCCCGGCGGCGGGGCTCCTCGCCAGTCCCCCTCAGCTAGTTCTTCAGCGAGTTCAGCGGCGCCGGGAAACGTCCACCGCGATGGGCAAGCACGGTGCCGGCGTTGGGGTTCACCGGCATGATGGGTGCACGGCCGAACAGGCCGCCGTACTCGACGCAGTCACCCACGCCCTTGCCGATGGCGGGAATCACGCGGACGGCCGTGGTCTTGTTGTTGATGACGCCGATGGCCATCTCGTCGGCGATGATGCCGGCGATGGTCTCGACCGGGGTGTCGCCGGGGATGGCGATCATGTCCAGGCCGACGGAGCACACGCAGGTCATGGCCTCGAGCTTCTCGAGCGAAAGCGCACCGGCTTCGACGGCGGCGATCATGCCGGCGTCCTCGGACACGGGGATGAAAGCGCCGGAGAGACCGCCCACGCTGGAGCTGGCCATGACGCCGCCCTTCTTGACGGCATCGTTGAGCATGGCGAGCGCGCAGGTCGTGCCCGGGCCGCCGCAGGTGCCCACGCCGATGATCTCGAGGATGCGGGCAACGGAGTCACCGATGGCAGGCGTGGGGGCCAGCGACAGGTCGACAATGCCCTTCTCGACCCCCAGGCGATGGGCGGCCTCGCGGCTCATGAGCTCGCCGGCGCGGGTGATCTTAAAGGCGGTCTGCTTAATCTTTTCGGCGACTTCCATCATCGAGGCGGAATCGGGCAGCGTCTCCAGGGCTGCGGCCATAACGCCGGGGCCCGAGACGCCTACGTTGATGACGGCGTCGGCCTCGCCACCGCCGTGGACGGCGCCCGCCATAAACGGGGAGTCCTCGACCATGTTGGCAAAGCAGACAAACTTGGAAGCGCCGACGGAATCCTGGTCGGCCGTGAGTCTAGCGGCATCGATGATGGTCTGGGCCGCCATAAGCACGGCGTCCATGTTGATGCCAGCGCGCAGGCTAGCAACATTGACGCTGGAGCAGACGCGGCTGGTGGTAGCGAGCGCCTGGGGGATGGACTGGATAACGCGGCGATCGGCGTCGCCGATGCCCTTCTGGACGAGTGCGGAGAAGCCGCCCAGGTAGTCGATGCCGAGCGTCTCGGCCGCGCGGTCGAGGGCGTGCGCGATAGGGGTGAGGTCCTCATCCTTGCAGCAAGCGGCGATCTGCGCCACCGGGGTAACGGAGACGCGCTTGTTGACGATGGGGATACCGTACTCGCGCTCGAGGTTCTCGGCGGTCTCGACCAGATGCTCAGCCGTGTGCGTCACGTGGTCGTAGATCTTCGTGCACATGCGGTCGAGGTTCTCGTCACCGCAACCCATGAGCGAAACACCCATGGTGATGGTCCTGATGTCGAGGTTCTGCTCCTCAACCATGCCGCGGGTTTCCGCGATTTCTGCGGGCGTGATCGCCATCCTTGCGCTCCTATCTGCCAAAACGAGCATAGTCTTTTCTATTCTAACGTGCCGCACGTGCCAAGTGGCGCATGCGGCACGTTTTGGTGCTCGGTTGTTTCCGTTGTGTTACTGCCCAAAGACCTCTTCGGCGATGCGCGCGCTTTCGGCGGCATCCTTGGCGTAGTAGTCCGCGCCGATCTGCTTGGCGTATTCGGGGGTGAGCACGGCGCCGCCTACGATGATCTTGACGCCCGGCACCTCGGCATGGAGCAACTTGATGGTCTCCTCCATGGCGACGACGGTGGTGGTCATAAGCGCCGAGAGGCCGACGAGTTTGATATCGCGCTCCTTGACGGTCTTGAGCACCTCCTGTGGATCGACGTCGCGGCCCAGGTCAAAGACGGTGTAGCCGTAGTTGTCGAGCAGCATTTTGACGATATTCTTGCCGATATCGTGGATGTCGCCCTTGACGGTGGCCACGCAGATCTTACCCTTGTCGGCAATCTCGCCGGCGGGCATCAGGCGTTTGATGGTATCGAAGCCCACGCGCGCGGCCTCGGCCGAGGCCATGAGCTGCGGCAAGAAGAACTTGCCCTGGTCAAAGAGGACTCCGACCTCGTCGAGGGCGGGGATAAAGTGATTGTTGATGAGGTCCATGGCGTCGTGGTCTGCCAGCAGACGCTCGGTCTCGGCAGCGATCTCTCCCTTGCGGCCCGAGACGACCATGTGGCGGATGGGGTCGTCGTTGCCGTCGGTGCTGGTGACACCAGCGGCGGGCACGGTGTCGGTCGATGCGGCCTGAGCTGCTGCCGGGTTGGCGGCGATCTTGTACGGATCGGTCCAGCCGGCATAGCGCTCGATGTATCCGGTCGAGCCCTCGTCCTCAACGCTCAGGACGCGATAGCTGTAGACGGTGTCCATAAAGCGCTTGGAGCCCGGGTTCATGATGGGGGCGTCCAGGCCCGCGCCGAAGGCGGCAGCCAAAAAGACCGAGCCCAGCAGCGGGCGGGCAGGCAGGCCAAAGCTGATGTTCGAAACGCCGAGCGCGCATTTGACGCCCAGGCGCTCCTTGCACAGGGACATGGCGCGCAGGATCTGCTCAGCCTGGCGCTGGTTGGTCGAGGCGGTCATGACCAGGCAGTCGATGAGGATGCGGTTCGGGCCGATGCCGTAGCGGGCGGCCTCGGCCACGATGCGCTCGGCGATGGCGAAGCGGGCCTCGGCGGTATCAGGGATGCCGCCTTCGTCGAGCGTAAGGCCGACAACGTTGGTGCCGTAGTGGGCGACCAGCGGAAAGATCTCATCCATGATCTGCTGCTTGCCGTTGACCGAGTTGATGATGGGCTTGCCGGCGTAGCGGCGCACGGCGGCCTCGACAGCGGCGGGATCGGTGGAGTCGATCTGCAGCGGCAACAGCGTGGAGCCTTGGAGCTGCTCGGTCGCCTGCTGGATAATCTTGACCTCGTCGATCTCGGGCAGGCCCACGTTGACGTCCAGGATATCGGCGCCCTGCTCCTGCTGGCTGATGCCTTGGCTCACGACGTAGTCCAGATCGCCGTCGCGCAGGGCCTGCTGCAGGCGCTTTTTGCCGGTGGGATTGATGCGCTCGCCGATGACGGCAATCTTGTGGCCGTCGCAGGGAAGGTCCACGACCGTCTGGGCGCTTGTGACCGACATGCTGGGCTTGCGGTGGCGCGGGCTGGGCGTGTGGTTGACGATGAGGGTGCGAAGTGCCGCCATGTGCGTCGGCGTGGTGCCGCAGCAGCCGCCCACGACGCTCACGCCGTCCTCAATCATGCCGGCGACGGCCTCGGCGTATTCGGGTGCCTGGATATCAAAGACGGTATTGCCGTCATCGTCCACGCGGGGCAGTCCCGCATTGGCCTGCACCATAACGGGCTTGTCCGTAACGGTGAGCATACGCGCGGCGAGTTCTCGGAGCTCGGCCGGGCCCTGGCTGCAGTTGATGCCCAAAACGTCGGCGCCGATGGCGTCGAGGGTGATGGCGGCGACCTCGGGGCTCGTGCCCAAGAAGGTGCGGCCGTCTTCCTCAAAGGTCATGGTGGCAAAGACGGGCAAGTCGGAATTCTCGCGGCAGGCGAGGACTGCCGCCTTGATCTCGGCCAGGTCGGTCATAGTCTCGATAATAAAGAGGTCCACACCCGCGGCGACGCCAGAGCGCACCTCCTCGGCAAAGAGGTCGTAGGCCTCGTCGAAGCTGAGGGTACCCAAGGGGCGCAGCAGCGCGCCGATGGGGCCGATGTCGCCGGCGACGTAGCGGGCGCCGGCCTCGCGGGCGCAGGTGACGGCTGCGGCAAAGACGTCTGCCACGGTGGCGGCGCCGTCGAGCTTGTGGGCGTTGGCACCAAAGGTGTTGGCGGTGATCACGTCGCAGCCGGCCTCGACGTACTGTCGCTGAATGTCGGTAATGACCTGGGGCTCCTCAAAGTTGAGCAGCTCGGGCAGGGCTCCGGCCTTCATGCCGGCCGCCTGCAGCATGGTGCCCATGCCGCCGTCGAACAGCAGATGCCCCGTGCCCTCGATGGCCGCACGCAGGCGATCGTCCTTAATGCGCAGATCGTCGATCGTGCGCGTCTTGTACGTGGCACCGTTGCGACGTGCGGCATCAACGGGTGCCGCCAATGC
This sequence comes from uncultured Collinsella sp., assembly GCA_902466395.1. Lineage (GTDB taxonomy): Bacteria > Actinomycetota > Coriobacteriia > Coriobacteriales > Coriobacteriaceae > Collinsella. The sequence goes on along the minus strand of CABQQR010000014.1, from coordinate 61,145 downwards.
AGTGCCGTCAGAATCATGAGTGATAAGCGGAGTAAACATCGAGGGCTCCTAATGGCTGGAATAGCAGGTGGTGTGGGCGGCGCGGAAGCGACAGTGCTCGCGCATGCGGCAGATATTGCAGGTGGGGCGGCTCTGGGCGTCGTGGACCTCGCCGTCGAACAGACCGATCACCGCGGTCACGCTCTTGGTGGGCATGAGCAGGCTGGTGGGCGTGACGGTAAGCCCGATGAGCCGCGTGGCGTTGAGCGCGTCCACGATTGAGCGCTGTGCCGTAAGCGGGCAGTCGCCGTAGCCGGGACTGAAGCGCCAGTTACCGGCGAGTCCGTGTGCGGCGGCCGCAGCCTTAACCTGCTGGTCCATCTGCTCGACGGCGGCTTCTACATAGGCAGAGCATGCGGCGTCGAGCACGGCTCCCTCCAGGGGCTGCTGGGCTCCCGTGGTACGCAGGCGACGCTCGGCGTCCATGCCGAGAGTGCATGCCATGAGCGCGGCAAATCGGGCGTCTTTGAGATGTCGATAGATATCGCGACCCCGCAGATCAACGTTGGTGCCGACCAAGCGGATGCAGGGCTCGCCCTGCTCGTCCACGCCCGTGGCATCGACGGCAAACACGCGTCGCACGCCACGGGGTTCAATGTCCAGCTCCAGACGCTCAACGACAAGCTCAATACGCTGCGACAGCTCGGGCTCAATTTGCTGACCGCTGTAGCCCAGATAGCGCAGCATCTCGGCACGATCGACGCGGGGGTGGTGGGCATCATCGATACGATAAAGCGCCGGCGACGCAAGGTCGGCCGGCACTTCGACAGCGGTTGTATCGATGTGCGGTTTTTCCATTACCCCAGGCGCTCCATAATGGTTGCGGCGATTGCAGGACGATTCATAGTGTACAGGTGCAGACCGTCGGCGCCGTGCTCCTTAAGGTCGCAAAGCTGACGGGCGGCATAATCTACACCGGCTGCCTGCAGGCTCTCGGGGTCGTTCTCGTACTTGGCGAGAATCTTGATGACGGGGGAGGGCAGCGACGCGCCGCACATAAAGACCATGCGGCTGATCTGCGACTTGCCCATAAACGGCATGATGCCCGCGGTAATGGGCACGGTGATACCTGCCTTGTTGGCAAGCTCGCGGAAACGGTAGAAGCACTCGTTGTCAAAGAAGAGCTGCGTCACAAAGAAGCTCGCGCCGGCGTCCTGTTTTTGCTTGAGGTATTCGACCGAAGCGTTGAGGTCCTCACAGGCAATGTGGCCCTCGGGGTAGGCTGCGGCGCCCACGCAAAAGCCGGCGTCGACGAGCTCAGGGATGAGGTCGCGGGCGTAGGCGTAGTCCGACGCGGGCTTGTCGTCCTCAGTCGCGCCGACGGGAAGATCGCCGCGCAGGGCCAGTACATTTTCTACGCCGGCAGAGCGGTATTCATCAATCTTGGCAGCGATATCGGCATGCGTGCGGCCAACGCAGGTGAGGTGCGCCACCGAGGGCGTATCGAATTCGCTCGAAATCATATGCGCGATGGGGGCGGTGGTGGCGCCGTTGCCCGAGCCGCCGGCCGAGCAGGTGACCGAGACAAAGCTCGGCGAAAGCTTGCACAGATTGCCCGCCACTTCGCGAGCCGTGTCGAGGGTCAGCTCGCCCTTGGGCGGGAACATCTCAAACGAAATAGGCGTGGTGCCCAGGGATGCTGCCTGCTCAAAAACCTCGTCGACGCGCATATCGTGCTCCTTTAGATACTTTAGTGCGATGTGTTGTAAGGATTCTACAGCACCACTGCGCCACGGTGGAGTTTTACTCGCTATTTGGGAATACCAATCGAAGATGTTTCGCTATCGGCATTTTCTATAACAGGGCGGTCAATGTAGGATGGGCTATATTGAATGGTATCTGATGCGAAATACCAGTTAAGAAAGCCCCGTCCCAAATTGACTACCCTTAAACCATGCGGAGAGGTCTGCAATTTATGCAGTTCGTTGGCTGTTAAGGGTGGCAATGCTGTCGCGATGCGGTAACCTCATTGATTGGTTTTGCGACAGCAACATAACGGTAATGTCGCGGAAACACGGCGAGTCTAAGCTAGGACTCGTTCGTTAGTAATCAACACCGCTTCTCACGCGGTGCCGATACGAAGGGAGTTCCGTATGGCCGAACTTATTGACCGCTTCGGGACCATGGTGTTCTCTGAGGAAGTCATGAAGGACTGCCTCCCCAAGGACATTTGGAAGCGCCTTGCTGCAACCCTCGAGGGCGGTGAGCCGCTCGACCTGGATGTGGCCAACGCTGTTGCTCACGCCATGAAGGTCTGGGCTATCTCCAAGGGCGCTACGCACTACGCGCACTGGTTCCAGCCGCTTTCGGGCATCACTTCCGAGAAGCACGACAGCTTCCTCGAGCCCAACCACGACGGCACCGCCATTACCAAGTTTACGGGCAAGAACCTCATCCAGGGCGAGCCGGACGCCTCCAGCTTCCCCAACGGCGGCCTGCGTGCCACCTTCGAGGCCCGTGGCTACACCGCCTGGGATCCCACCAGCCCCGCTTTTATCAAGGACGACGTCCTGTGCATCCCCACGGCTTTCTGCTCCTACACGGGCGAGGCCCTGGACAAGAAGACCCCGCTGCTGCGCTCCATGACCGCACTCTCGCGTGAGTCCAAGCGTGTTTTGGCACTGTTTGGCAAGACCCCCAAGAAGGTCGTTCCTTCCGTTGGCGACGAGCAGGAGTACTTCCTGATCAAGAAGGACGCCTACCGCAAGCGCAAGGACCTGGTCATCACCGGCCGCACGCTCTTTGGCGCCGCTCCCTGCAAGGGCCAGGAGCTCGAGGAGCACTACTTTGGCGCGATCCGCCCCACCGTCTCGTCCTATATGAAGGATCTGGACGACGAGCTGTGGGCGCTCGGCATTCCCGCCAAGACCAAGCACAACGAGGTCGCTCCCTGCCAGCATGAGCTCGCCCCCGTCTACGGCGAGGTCAACGAGGCCATCGACCAGAACCTTGTCATGATGGAGAAGATGAAGCTCATCGCCTCCCGCCACGACTTGGTCTGCCTGCTGCACGAGAAGCCGTTCGAGGGCATCAACGGTTCGGGCAAGCACAACAACTGGTCGCTTGGCACCGAGTCCGAGAATCTGCTCGATCCGGGTGACACCCCGCTCGACAATCTGCAGTTCATCGTCTTCCTCACCGCGGTGATTGAGGCCGTCGATAACTACCAGGAGCTCCTGCGCGCTTCTGTCGCCTCGGCCGGCAACGACCATCGTCTGGGCGCCAACGAGGCTCCTCCGGCGATTATGTCCATCTTCCTGGGCGACCAGCTTACCGAGGTCGTCGAGAAGATCATCGATGGCAAGGCTTCCGTCCATGCCACCCACGGCGTGCTCGACCTGGGCGCCGACACCCTGCCCAAGCTGATGCAGGACAACACCGACCGCAACCGTACCTCCCCGTTCGCCTTCACCGGCAACAAGTTTGAGTTCCGTGCCTGCGGCTCCGAGCAGAACGTCTCCGACTCCAACCTGGTGCTCGATGCCGCCGTTGCCAAGTCGCTCAAGTCCTTCGCCGACGCGCTCGAGGGTCTGCCCGAGGACAAGTTTCAGGACGCCGCGCTCGAGTACTGCAAGAAGGTCCTGACCGATCACCAGCGTATCCTGTTCTCCGGCGACGGTTACTCCGAGGAGTGGCCCGTCGAGGCCGAGAAGCGAGGCCTCGCCAACAACAAGACCACGGCCGATGCTCTGCCCGCCTTTGTTTCCGATAAGGCCATCGCGCTCTTTGAGGAGACGGGCGTTCTGACCCGCGCCGAGGCCCAGTGCCGCTACGACTGCAAGCTCGAGAAGTACAACAAGCTCATGAACATCGAGGCCACCACGATGATTCGCGAGGCACGTCGTACCTATCGTCCGGTCATCACCGCCTATGCCACCAAGGTCGCTAAGGGCCTTGAGACTATTCGTGCCGCTGGTGCGGAGGCCGCCATGCAGTGCGAGCAGAACACGCTCAACAAGCTCTGCAACGGTATCACCACCATCAACGACTCCATCAAGGCGCTCGACGCCGTGCACCAGAAGGCCGAGACCCTCGATGGCCAGGAGCAGGCCAACGTGTACGCGCACGAGGTTGTTCCCGCTATGGATACGCTGCGCGCTGCCGTGGACGCCATGGAGGAGATCGTGGCCGCCGACTACTGGCCGGTCCCGACCTACGATGACATTCTGTTCTACGTGTAGGACTGGGACAGCATACCGTCACGGTTGAAAGCCGGGGTCCGCATTACGCGGGCCCCGGCTTTTTTGTTGAACAAATTCACTAGGGCGGCGTCCGTTCGTGTCGTTTATTAGGGTAGGGGTGTGCGCGTTGCCGTGTCGTGAAAATGGAAGATGCTCGGAATATAACGCGCCTCGATGTACTCAAATTGAGTTCCGGTTGAGTCGAATGTCTGGCTGGTTATGGCTGCCAGATACGAAGAAGAATCGACGCCAAGCAACCGGCAGTCCTCAGCGTCGGGCTGGACGAGTGTTATCGTTCGTTTGCTCACGGCAATGGTGAGCCCTAGCTCATCCTCGATGTAATGGAAGAGCGACAGGGTGGCATTCTGCTCGTTTAAGCCGGGGACGGAGGAAGTTAGGAAGTAGTGGCGGTCGACAACGACCGGTTTATCGTCGAGCATGCGGACGAGCTTCAAATGCGTAAGGTCTTCTCCTTCGGGAAATCCCGTCAATTGAGCTAGACACTTATCGGTGCTTACGTGCTCGAAATAGACGATTTTTGACGTTGGAATTGCTCCGATCGCGTGTGCCGATTCGCTGAACGAAGAAAGGCCACTTACGGTGAATGCGCCCTCTTTGCTGGTGCCTGCAAGTGACGTTTCGATTACGAGGACTCCCTTGCCTTTAATGGACTGAACTAGACCTTCATTTGCGAGAAGTGAGATGGCCTTGCGCACCGTCATTCGAGAGCAGGAGAACTCTTTGGAAAGATTTTGTTCGGAAGGAAGGAGCGATCCTACGGGATGTTTGCCTTCGACAATCCGCTCTCGTAGGCTTCGGTAAATTTCACTGTACAGGATTCTTGCCAAAATGCTCTCCTTATTGAGGTTGTACAGAATGCGTCGAATCGGCGCGATTATCCGCTTCTACCAATTATAGGAAGTGGAGACACTTAAAGTTGCTGCTTACCGCCATAAATCAACCGTTCGCCTGTGTGCTTAACATGTCTAGACATATAGCAAATCACTGAGGATATAATTCAAGTCGTCAAGTACATGTCTAGACAGGAGGATTGCAATGGCAAAACAGAGCTATGCGGTTACTATCGCGGGAGGCGGAAGCACTTATACGCCGGGCGTTGTTCTGACACTTCTCGCGAAGCGCGATGTGTTCCCCATCAATAGGATTACGCTCTATGACAACGATGCCGAGCGTCAGGGGACAATTGCCAAGGCATGTGCCATCTACATCAAGGAGAATGCTCCAGAGGTAACCTTCAGCTATACGACCGACCCTGTGGAGGCCTTCACAGGCATCGACTTTGTACTTGCCCAGATTCGCGTTGGCAAGTACGCTATGCGCGATAAGGACGAGAAGATCCCCCTGCGCTATGGCGTTCTTGGCCAAGAGACCTGCGGTCCTGGTGGCATTGCTTACGGGCTGCGCTCCATCGGCGGCGTACTCGAGATCCTTGACTACATGGAGAAATACAGTCCTGACGCATGGATGCTCAACTACTCCAACCCCGCGGCGATCGTTGCCGAGGCGACACGCCGTCTTCGCCCGGATTCAAAGATCATCAACATCTGCGACATGCCAATAGCACTGATGGATATCATGGCTCAGATGTGTGGTCTCAAGGACCACAACGACCTCGTCGTCGGCTACTACGGCCTCAACCACTTTGGCTGGTGGACAAAGATTCACGACCGTGCTGGCAATGACCTTATGCCCACTATCAAGGCCCAAATGGCTAAAAACGGTTATGCCGGCGAGGATTCCGGCCTTGAATTCGTCGATGCATCTTGGGACCAGACGTTCCGTAAGGCTAAGGATGTTTACGCGCTCGATCCGAATACCATCCCGAACACCTACCTCAAGTACTATCTCTTCCCGGACTATGTGGTTGAGCACACCGACCCCAACCACACCCGCACCGACGAGGTCCGTGAGGGTCGCGAGAAACGCGTCTTCGGCACCGCCCGCCAGATTATCGAAAAGGGCACGTCTGAGGGTTTCGGCCTTAAGCCGGATACCCACGCTGAGTACATTGTCGATCTCGCTCGCGCTTTGGCAGAGAACACCCGTGAACGTTTCTCGCTGATTGTTCCCAACGACGGGGCTGTGTCCAATTTTGACCCAACGGCTATGGTCGAGATCCCCTGCATCGTCGGCAGCGACGGCTACGAGAAAATTTGCCAAGGTGAGATTCCGCAATTCCAGAAAGGACTTATGGAGGAACAGGTCTCGGTCGAAAAGCTTGCAGTGTCTGCTTGGGTCGACCATTCCTATCAGGAGCTTTGGCAGGCGCTGACGCTTTCGAAGACGGTCCCCTCTGCCTCCGTTGCAAAGAAGATCCTTGACGATCTCATTGAGGCGAATAAGGAGTTCTGGCCTGAACTTCACTAGTATCGGAAATCAATTTAGCGAATGATGGCGGGCGGCCGACCTTGGACAGGTCGCATGGGAGGAAAACCATGAGCGAAAGCAAAGAGCTTGCAAATCGCAAGCTCGGCGAGGACGTAGTTGGCCTCGTCGGCGGTAAGGAAAACATCCTGAGCATCTCGCACTGCATGACGCGTCTACGTTTCAAGCTGCGAGACGATGCGAAGGCCGATACTAAGGCAATTGAATCTCATAAAGGTGTCATTCAAGTAATCAACGCGAATGGCCAGTATCAGGTTGTTGTCGGCATCAATGTGATTGAGGATGTTTACGATGCCGCGGTTGCCGCTTCTGGTGTCGAGGGGCTGGGCGAGGTTAATCTTGATGGTGAGCCCGTCAAGAAAGGAAACCTTGTTAGTGCCCTTATCGATACTATTTCAGGCGTAATCCAGCCGATTCTTGCGGTGCTGTGTGCCGCTGGTATGATCAAGGGTGTTTTGAGTATTCTCGTCGCCCTCGGATGGATTACGGCGACAGACGGCTTGTACCAGATTCTATATGCGGCTGGTGACGGCTTCTTCTACTTCCTGCCGGTTATCCTTGGCTATACCGCGGCAAAGAAGTTTGGCTGTAGTGAGTTCGTTGGCATGACGCTCGGTATCGCACTTACGTATCCGGCGATGGTCAACATCACATCTGGCGATGTTTTGGGAACGGTGCTTGCCGGCACTCCCTTTGCCATGAACTACTACACGACTTTCCTCGGCATACCCGTCATCATGCCGTCTTCGGGTTATACGAGCTCTGTCATTCCGATTATCATCTCTGTTTGGTTCGCGGCAAAGCTGGAGAAGTGGTGTCGCAAGCATTTCTCTGAGTATGTAAAGTTCTTCTTTGTGCCTACGTGCGTGCTCGTTGTGATGGTCCCCGCTACCTATTTGATTATTGGCCCGATTGCCACCCTGATCACGAACCTCATGAGCCTGCTGTTTAACTCCCTCTACAGCTTGCCTGTCATCGGCGGCGCGCTCGGCGGCATCGTGCTTACTGCCATTTGGCAGCCTATGGTCATCTTCGGCTTCCACTGGAGTGTCATTGCTCTCATGCTGGTGAACATTGCCTCCCAGGGCTGGGATATTGTCATGGCGCCGTACATGGTTTGCTCGTACGCTCAGTCCCTTGCCGTCCTTGCCATTCTTCTGAAGACTAAGGACGTAAAGCTCAAGCAGCTTGCATGGCCGGCGTTCATCTCGGGCTTCTTCTTCGGCATCACCGAACCCTGCATCTACGGCGTGACCCTTCCGCGCAAGAAGCCTTTTATCATGAGCTGCATCGCCTCTGTGCCCGGCGGCCTAATCATCGGCGCTCTTGGCACCAAGATGTTCGCCTTCACCGGCGGCGGTTTCTGCGCCTTCCCGGGCTTCATTGATCCGTCCGGTGCAATGGGCGCGAACTACCTGATTTACGTAATCATAGCCATCGTGGTTTCCAGCGTGATTTCGTTCCTGCTTACATATGCGACGTACAAGGAGGACGTGCCGGCGGTAGAGGCTGCAAAGTAGCCAAAGAAGTGGAGCCGCGGAACAAGTATTTCCCCGCATGCCAGCAATCTGACAAGGTCGTCCTTGGATAAGCGCCGAGGGCGACCTTGTCTTATGCTGGTTTCGTTTGAGAGGCAGTGGTTGAGAGTGTCTAATATTATCTTTGACAATAGGATGGGTGAGGCGTGCCTTGCGGCGTGGAGGTCCGCGGGCGTGGAAGTCCGCTCGGTCGTGGTCCGACAAGATGGTGAAGTCGTCTTTGAGCATGCGGCTGCGCCGTTCGCCCTCGAACACGTTCATCCGCTCTATTCTGTGACTAAGTCCTTTACCTCGGTCGCTGTCGGGATGTTGGTGAATGAAGGACGGCTGTCGCTGGCCGATCGCTGGATTTCATACTTCCCGGAATATGAAGGCGAGATCGCGGATGAGCGCTTTCGCAATGTGACGGTTCGCAATTTGCTGACTATGACGATGGGGCAGGAGAGTGACCTTTCGTATATTGGCGCGGGAGACGACTGGGCACATGAGGTTCTTCATCGTGAGTTTGACTGGAAGCCGGGCGAGGTCTTTCACTACGATTCGCTGTGTTCACATTTATTGAGCATGCTCGTGCAACGCGTAAGTGGAACGAAAGAATCCGATTATCTCGCCGAACGTTTGTTTACGCCGTTAGGCATTAGAAATTGGTGGTGGGAAGAGGATCAAGCTGGTCATACGACCGGAGGTTTTGGTCTTCACCTTTCGACACCGGATTTGGCTAAGTTTGGTCAATGTTTGCTGGATGGTGGCAAGTGGCGTGGGGAACAGATCATTCCTGCGGAATGGGTTGCCGAGGCGACGAAGATTCAGATGGAAACGAGCCCCTTTTATCCGTCTGAGGCAACTGAAGACAGCAATGGCTATGGATACCAGTTCTGGATGTGCCGGCGTGGCGGGTTCAGATGTTCTGGCCTTTTTGGGCAGCTGTGCTACATGCGGCCCACAGATGGCCTTGTCATCGCCTGCTCGAGTTCCACGACAGGAAGTAAGGCGCTGCTTGATCCGCTGTATGAGGTATTGTTCAAAGAGTCTAGTGTTCGGGAAACGCTGGCTTCCGAACGTGACTTCGATAGCATTCCCGTGCCAGTTGGGTTGGCTTCTGGCGGACGTTTGAGTTCATTACGCCTCGAGGGCATTCATCGTTGCATTTTCGGGGTTTTTGAAGAGATCGATATTCGATTCCATGAGAATGAGCTGGATTTGTCTCTGTTGCGCGATGGTCGTGAGTACGGCGTGAGGGCCGGCTACGAGTCTTGGGTTTGCAAATCGGGCGATGGGGCCGGAGTCGGAGACCTCTTTCCCTTCGTGACTCATGAAGCTGAGAGGGACGATGCCCCCGCATGGGATGTTCGCAAGTTGTTTGCAGCGTATGCCTGGACTTCGCCAACAAGTTTACAAATCGAGACCAGGGAACTGGACTACACACGGCGCTGTTTTATCGATGTGCAGATCGGAGGTATTTATGCTGTGTGTAGGGTGCGAGTTGAGGGAATGTGCTGTTTCCCGGCACCCTCGGAACTCACAGCGATTTTGAAGTTGGGATAATTGTTCAAGACGTGCGATTGATAAGAAAGCTTGCCAACATCACGGCTAATGGAGACGGAGCTGTCTCCGGGCAATGTTTTTCGATACGGACGTTTCAGATATCGTATTGCTAGGGACTAACTCAATCACTTGTTGGGGTCGAAGCGTAAATGCGTCTCCTCGGCTCCGCACCCTGTTGGGTTCGAATCCCAGCGCATGGCAGCAAAAAGCCCGCTACCGAATTGGTAACGGGCTTCTCAGGTTCTGTGGTGCACCGTTTGCGCATCTCCTCGAACCGAGGTGTGCGCCGTCGGCACAGTCATCTTCGTTAGGATACCACGAGCGGCCTAGGAGACAACCAGGCGCATGCCGGGATAGATCAGGTTCGGGTTCGAGATGCCGTTCTTGGCGGCGAGATCCTGGTAGGTCGTGCCGTACTTGGAGGCGATGCCGGAAAGGGTGTCGCCGCTCTGGACAACGTAGACCTGCTCGGTAGTGGCCTGCCCGTTGATGACCGCCATAACCTCGTCGTAGCGCGGCCCCAGCACGGCCTTGCGGCGGCTGCCGTTGCCGTAATCGCCCGCCCAGGTCTCCTTCGCAAGGTCCTCGGCGGATGCCGTGAGGATGTGGTTAACGAGCGCCTGCACCTCGGAATAGCGGTCGTCGAGCGCGTGCTTGCGATTGTCTCCGTCGCCGAACTCGCCCGCGAGCACCTTCGCCGCGAGGTCTGCCGTGGGCGTCTCGTCGATGCCGTGGATAAGCGAGCTGGGGTCTCCGTTCGAGCCGCCAGCCATGGCCTCCCACTCGGTGCGGGAGATGTAGCACTTGTTGATGTCGAGGTTGCCCGCCCAGCCGTCCAAGCGCCCGCACGAGGAGTACTGGCGGATGGCGCAGTCGTAAGCCCCCTCGTTCCAAGGCTCGTCCTGGTAGCCCGTGGGGTTCATGTCGGCGTACTGCGCCACCCAGGTCTTTGCCGTGGTGAGGTTCCACGGGAAGACGCTCTTGCTGGCGTAGATGCCGATGCGATCCATGCTCACGCCAAGCAGCTCGGCAAGGCGCTCGGCCATGGCCTTGAGGTATGACGTGTCGCCCCACGCCTTGTTGCCCTTGTCCTCCCAGTCGATGAAGAACGCGGCCTTGCCCACGTAGCCCTTGCAGTGCTCGTAGAAGTACTCGGCCTCCGCCTCGGCGTTGCCGCCGTTGACGTAGTGGTACACGCCCACGAGCTTGCCGAGGCCGATCGCCTGCTGGATCTGGCGGTCGCAGTCGGGCGAAACGTAATGCGTGCCCTCGGTGGCCTTGCAGATAACGAAGTCGAAAGGCACAGCCGCGAGGTTGATGCCGTTCTGCCAGTTGGAAATGTCGATGCCGTTCATTATTCAGCGCTCCCTATAGCTATGAAATAAGCCCAATTCACTTGTTCGTACTGTTCGCGGCTCAGTCGCACTATGCCCTCGCAAGGGTCGTGGAATGTTGCCGTGGTTCCATCCCACCCGCAGAGCAGGACGATGTGACCGCCGTAGCTCTTGCCGCCGTCGCGTAGCTGGCCAGTTAGGCTGCAAAACACCATCCATCCGCCAGCCGCCTCGTCCAAGGCGTCGTCGGCGTTGTCGTGGATAGGCGTGTAGCCCAAAGCCTGGTCGTTCGCGTTCATCCAACGGCAGAACTTTTCCATGTCGTTCACGCCGTCCGTGAGGCACGATTCGCCAACGAATCCCAGCATCTGCGCCGGCGTGCACGTCTGGCCGTAGAGCCATTCCCACGCCATGGCCGCGCACGTGAGGCCGCAGCCGGCAGCAGCCAGGTCTTCGCCTGCATACGAAAGCCCGCCCCATCGCTCGTCTGCTTGGAGGTAGACGGGCACCTCGGCGGGCTTGTCGAGCGGCTTGTCGTAGATGGTGGGCAAAGGCTCCTCCTTCGGCACCTTCGGCACGTTAGAGGCTATAAGCGCCACGTCGGCGAAGGCGGCGAGCAGGGCCAGCAGCGAGATGGTGGCGGCGATGCGCACGAGGCGCTTGCCGCCCATTCCTAGTTGTCCTTCTTCGGAGTGCCCATGGCGAGCAGCGCGTCGAGCCACTTGTCTGTCACGCCGACCGCCTTGAAGGCCGCATATGCCACCTGCACGCCGCCGACGCAGGCGAAGATCGCGGTGACCCACGCGCCGGGGTCGGTCGGGATTCCGTTGGCCATTGCGGTGAGGGCGCCGAAGAGCGCCGAAGCGGCGATGGCGAGCCAACGCGCGGCGTTGCCGCCCATGGCCTCGGACTTGATCGCCTGGATGATGAACGGAAGGATTACGGAAGAAATAACGGCGAGAGCCGCCTGAATCGTGGTCATGGTCTGCTCCTTTAGTCGATTACGGGCATCTTCATGGCGTCTTCGTAGAGACGCGTTCCGGTGCCGTTGCCGCCCAGCCCGTGGTAGGCGGCGTAGACGTTTTCGAGGTGTTTGCGGTCTGCGACCGTCAAGCCGCCTTGACGGACTGCCTGCTCATGGATGTTCTTCAGCTCGCGCCAAAGCAGCGCACGCACCCCCATCCTCAAGGCATCGTCAGTTGCCTTTTCCGCCTCGGTGCGCTCGACAGCCTTGCGTCCTTGCGATTTGAGTGCCGCCACCAAGGCGGATACCACGGAGCCGACGAGGCCAGACACGATGGCGGTGACCGCCACGGTGTACACGAGGTCGTTCACGCTAAGCCCCCGCGTACTCTTCGCCGGTGATTTCCTTGTACTCGTCGGCGGTGATCCACTTGCACTCGACAGCCTTGTAGACGCGCGCCTTGCTCCAAAGGTCTTTGTCGTAGTACTTCTTGACCTTCGCGAAGTGCTTGGAATGCTCAACGGTTTTCTTCGTAGCCATTACTGGTCACCTCCCACGGTCATGAGCAGGTAGTCGATGTTCGCCGTGTTGGTCTCGGTCTGCGTCGGCTGGGACGCCTGCTCGCGCATCTGTTCGAGCAGCGCCGGGAGGTCGGGCACCTCGCCGTTGGCGTAGGCGGCGAGCGCGGAGGTGTAGGCGAGCTTTCGCGCCTTCCGCTCCACGTGCTCGTCATCGTCGATAACGCCCGCGTCGTGCGCCGCGTCGGGGTCGCCGATCTGCGACAGCAGGTCGCGCAGGGCGTTGACCGCGGCCGGGGTGCCGTCTCGAAGCTCGTCGGGGCGCGGCATGTCTTCCTCAGTGTCCATGCGGACTCCTTCCTTATCGGGGAATGTGCCGCCATCGTATTAGCGCCGTGAGATTGCCTGGCCGTTTGGGCGGGCGCGAAGAAAGAAGGCGCGCCGCAGCACGCCTTCGCTGTCTTGGTTATTTCGTTTTCGACCCGTCTAGGCCGCCGTTTTGAGTTGCCGCCCTTCCGCTATGGCGAGGGCGTTCCGCCCGAATCGTCTCTCGGGCTTGGTTGCATTGAGCAACCCCCCCGCGAGATTTTCGAACAGGCTGCGGTACAGCGCGTCCATGGCCAGCACGCTGCGGTGCGCGTCCAAGTGAGCCATGCCGCCGCGCCAGCTCTGGTAGCTCTGCTGCACCTGCTCGGGCGTCATGACCCCCTCGGCCACCATGCGGGCCATCTTCTTCAGCTTGCGTCGCTCGCGCGTGATGGAGTCGCGGCACGGCTTCACGACGATGCGGCCCGTTTCGGTGTAGAAGATGCGCTTCTTCAGCCACGTGAAGCCGCGCGTCAGCTTCACCACGCGGGTCTTGCGCGGGTTCAGCGCGATGCCGAGCTTCGCGCACTCGTGCTCTATCAGCAGAAGGCACACTTGCAGGTACTCTTTGGACTCGTGGATCAGGTAGAAGTCGTCCATGTAGCGCCCGTAGGCCTCGGGGCGCAGCATCTCGGCCACGTAGTGGTCGATGCGGTTGGGGTGCGCCACCGCGCATATCTGGTTTGGCTCGCTGCCCAGGCCCAGGCCGACCTCGCCCTGCGCGTCTATCAGGCGGTGCTCAAGGGCGACCACGCGCGGGTCGAGCAGCGCGTCGGCCACCTGCCGCTTGACCGGCTCGTGGGCAATGCGCGCGAAGTAGTCGGAGAAGTCGCCCAGCAGTATGTAGCCCTCGCGCCCATGCCGCCGCCAGTGGTCGGCCAGGTGGCGCTTGAGCAGCTTAAGGGCGTAGTCGGTGCCGCGCCCCTTGATGTTGGCGGAGTTCGCGGATACGAGCGTGGGGACTATCGCGGGCACGAGGGCGTTCTGGGACAGCGACTTCTGCACCACGCGCTCGGGGAAGTGCACTGCACTGATGTGGCGCAGCTTACCGCGCTCCCACAGGTCGAAGCGGATGAAACCCCGGCATATGTCGCGGCCCTCCAAAAGGTCTTGGCGCGATTTCACGGCGTTTCGCATGTAGTCCTTCATGTACCGCTGCGTCGAGGCCTTCCACATGACGCCACGCGCGGCCTGCTTGGAAGCCTTGCACAGGCTGTTGAGGTCGGCCACCGTCTCAAGGGTGCACGCCTTGACGCGCTCGGCCTTGGCCCTGGCGCGCTTCTCCTCGCGGCGCTTCCGGCGTGCGGCCCGCCTTTGCTCCGAGTTCATAGAAGGCACCCCGCACGGCTTGCAATGTGGCTCTGACAGCCGCTTGAGGTATGGCCATGAAACGCGGCGAAGCCACGGAGCGCCGCGCCATGCAAGCAGCGTCCGGCCACCCTCGCGGGGTGCGTATTTACGGGCTCGCGCCCGATGGTCGCGCCTTCCTTCCTCTCCGCGCTCTGCTTTCGGCCCGCTGGCCTACTCGGTCTGGCAGTAAGGGAATCCGGGGCGGGGGCGAACCCAGGTGTTCGTCGCCGAATTGTAGTTGGCATTGCCGTTGTTGTTGACGTAGCACACGTTGGACGAGGAGCCACCCATGACGGAACGCAGCCACCAATTGTACCGATATACAAGGCGGGACCGCCGCCCATTATAACGAACGCAGGCGCTCTAGCTCGGCCTCGGCCTCGGCTATGCGCTCGTCGGTCGTCTTCTTGCCGGTGACGCGTACGTTCTTGCGCGCGCCCTTGAGCAGTTTGATCTCCTCCTCGACCATGCCCGCCAGCGCCTCGAAGCGGTTGGCGTTCACGGGCAGGCCGATGTCCATGAGGCATTGCATGTCGAGCATCAGCTGCTCGCAGTCGGCTATCGCCAGCGTCAGGTAACGCTTGCGCTCAAGTGCGTTGAACGAACTGTTGGGGTAGAAGCAGTCGGCGCGGTTGACGTTGTATACGATGCTGCGCGCGGTCTCCACCGTGGGGACTGCGTTCAGCAGCCTGTAGGCTTTCGGCACGACCGACGAGGAGGCCATGAGCTTGTTGACCTCCACGCGGATGGCGATGGCCTGCGTGAAGAACTTGTACTCGGACACCTCGCGGTTTCGCTGGTAGACGCCGCTCATGGCACCTCCCGGAAATAGTGGCGAAAAAAACGGCCCGCTGCGCGGGCAGGGATGCGACCGCGCGAGGCGGTCGCATCGAAAGAGAAGTATAGAGCACTCGGCTGGCTAGCCGACGAGGAAGCCGGGGCGGGGGCGAACCCAGGTGGTCGTCGCCGAAGCGTAGTTGGCAGTGCCGTCGCCGTTGACGTAGCACACGTTGGACGAGGAGCCACCCATGACGGAACGCAGCCACCAACCGTACCGAGTTCCGTTCAAGCGGTGCGCGGTATCGCGGAACAGGTCGAACTGGCAGTCGAAGCCCACGCTGTAGCCCTTGGTGCCCCACACTGGGCAGCCGTACACCTCCATCTCGGAGGGCGACCACACCTTGCCGATGTCCTGCCAGCTCCAGCTGTTGGAGTCGCTGAGCGCGCCGCTCGCGCTGTAACGCTCCTCAAGCAGCACGCGCTGGGTGAGCAGGTACTTGGTCAGCCCCTCGGGCAGGCACGCCTCGAACAGCTTCTCCCACGCCTTGAGGTTGCTGTTCAGGTACGGGTTCTTCACGTCTGCGGTGCCCTGGTTGGTGTTCGCAGTGTTCCACATCAGGTAGCTGTCGTTGGCCACGCCGGTGACGGTCTTGGCCACGGCGACGGGCGCGGACGCGATGAACGCGATGTGGTGGCCCTTGGCGCTGTCGCCGCACTGGTAGTACGGGTCGAAGTGCGCAAGCAGGAAGCGCACGGACTGCTGGGCCGCCACGTTTGACGCGCTCACGAGCGGCACGTCGATGTAGTCGCCCACGCGCATGCCGCTGAAGTTCGCGGCCTGCACGCGCTTGTGCAGCGCGTCGTAGATCGTGGTGGAGCCGGACGCCTCGCCCGCGAGCAGCGTCGCGAGCGACTGGCCTGGGTACTTGCCGATCAGGCCCTGTCGGTTGTACTCGGCGTTGTTGAGCGCCGTTGTGGCGGTAGTGCGGGCGGTGTCGTCAATCATCTCGTAGTTGGTGCCGCCCACGGTGAGGATCTTTGCTTGCGCCATTTCGTTTCCTTCCTAGTTCAATGTGATGGTGTTGCCGCTCGCGGAACACGTCGAGCCGAACGTCACCGTTGCCCCGCTCGCCGACGCCTTCGACGCCGGGCAGTAGACGGTTCCGCCCATATAGATGAACTGCCCCGTGGAGTTCGCCAAGAGAGTTGCGAGCTTCGCGTTCTGAGCACGCAGCTTGGCGATGTCGGAACTTCCGGCGCTGCCTTGGGCAACTGAGTTGGCGATCTGGAGCGCCTGGTTCGCCGCCGCGTCTGCACGAGACGCCGCGCCGTTCGCCGCCGCAATGGCATCGCTTGATGCTTGCTGGTCGGCGACGTGCTCGTCATGCCGCTGCGCTTCGGCCTTCTTGCGCTCGTCTTCGGCGTCCAATCGGTTTTTCTCGTTATTCCGGCGGGTTGTCTCGTTGTTGCTGCGAGCTACCTCGTTGTTGCCGCGAGTGGTTTCCGCGTTCTTTCGCAACGTCTCGTTGTTCTGGCGGGTTGTCTCGTTGTTGCCGCGAGTGGTTTCCGCCGTTTTTCTTGCGTTCTCGTTCGCAACGCGCGTCTTCTCTGCGGTATCGGCGCTGTCTGTCGCGGCCTTGCAGTTGGCCGCTGCGGTCTTGGCCTCCTCGGCGGCCTCCATCGAAAGCGTCGACTCGATGCGGAAGATCGAGCCGTCGGTCGTTCTGGCGCGGTCGATGTTGCCTGCTTCGTTGAGCAGCAGCGCCGCGCCTTGGTTGGTATCTGCCATCGCACCTCCTTTACTTCGCTAGCACGCCTATGACGATGGCGTGCGGGCCGATTGCCTGGATGATGCATCGGTCGCCGGCCTTGGCTCCCGAGCACGCCGTGGTGTAAGGGAGCTTCAGGGAAGCCCCCTTCACCGATACGGCCATCGACGCGCCGGACACAGACTTCACCGTTCCGTAGCACGCCTGCTGGCCGGGAGTGTTGTTCGCTGCCGCATCGGCCATCGCGGCGCCGTAGCGGCGCATGGCCGATATGAGTTCATCGCTCATACCTCTTCACCTCCATCTCGATTGGGCATCCTCCCACGAGCGTGAGAGTCGCAGTCCTCACCGCGAACTTGCCGCCGATGCCGGCGCTCGCCCAATCGACCATCACGGCATCGCCGCACGCGACGGGTGCATACGTCCGCTTGACCGTGACCCTGCGTATGGCGCTCTGCTGCGTCCTCAGCATCTCTTTCGCCTTGGCGTCTGCGGCCTTCTGCCTCTCGGCGTCGGTAGACCCAGCGGGGAGGTCACTGTAGCTGTACGTGGCCGTCTTGCGCCAACCGCGCGAAACCGTGGAGTAAGGGCTGCTCGGGTCTGAGTCGATAGCCGTACCGCGGTAGAAGGCGTCCTGCGTCTCGTAGTCGCAGTGCACCACGTTGGCGACGCCCGAGCGATCAAGCTCGTCGACTACCTCGTTGATGAAGCGTGCGCCCGCCCCCTCGCGCAGGGTCATGGACACCGGCCTGTCTTGCGGCTCCCTGTACCTGTGGAGCACAGGCCTGCCGTAGGCGTCCTCGTCCACGGCGCAGAACCCGGCGACGTCGAGCAGCGCGTTGCAGGCCGCAAGGCGCTTCGACAGCTTCATGTCGCCGGAGTCGATGCCGAGAGTCCAGTCTTGCGCGAGCTTGTAGCTGGAATCGTCGGAAATCACATCCGAGAAACCAGCAGCCTTGAGCAGGCCGACAACATAAGGCACCACGGCGGTTCCCGCTGAAACGGTAAACGGGGCGTCGAACTCGTCTTCGGCGACCTCCGAAAGCCTGCCTGACAGGTCGGCGGTGCCGGTGGAGTTGACTCCGCGCCTAGTTCTTTTCGGAGCCGAGACGATGAAAGTGCCGAGCGCCTCGCCGGCTGATGTGCCGCCGAAGTCGGCATCGAGGTACACCCGCAGCAGGTCTGCCCCGAGATCTAGCGTTCCCGAGTAATCGACCTGCCCCGTGGTGTAGTCCTTGTCCTGGTTGCGCTCGATGCACCCGCCGTTCTTTATGTTCATAATCCTCTCGACCTCGTTGCCTGTAGCGCGATCTACGCGCATGAAGCGGAACGAGGTGATGAACGGTTTGCCCCAATCAGCCATTTATGGGCTCCTCGAAGACGTTGTGTGTGATGCTCGCAGACCCCTTCCAGATGCCGGCTGACTTTACCGACATGTCGAACTCCATGGGGCCGTAGGCACGCTCGCCAGCATGGCCGCGCCACCAGCCCTTGCACTGCTCGTCCATGACGCGCATGTACTTGTCGTGGTCGTCGCGCTTCATCTCCCACGAGAGCGATGTCTTCTTGTCAAGCTCGTCGAGCATGTACGACATAGGGAGGTCGCCGTTCTCGCCACCATCGGCAAAATGGTATGTCTCAACCGATCGCTTGGAGCTTGTCGAATAGTCGCCGTTGTAGTCGAGCACGAGCGCCACAGATGCGTCTTGGCCAAAGTTGAGGGCCATCCCGTGCGCGAAAACGTTTGCGCCTGTTGCGACTTGCGAGGACGTGCCGTTGTCGGCATAACCGGTCACCTTGTACTCGTAGTCGGTGTTGAGCGGCGGGATGCGGTCGATCGTCTCCTGCGAGTCGAGCACGCCGGATGCTATGACGGCATCGCCACCGTACGACACGCGCTCCACCGTGAAGGAGGAGCATCGCGAGGCGCTGCCGACAACGAGGGCGTTTCCGTCTACCGTGATGGTACCGAGCATGGAAAGCTCGTTGCTCACCTCGTCGACCGTCATGGGGCCTACAAGCGTCGTCTGCTCGATCTCGTAGGACGAGAGGCCGTTGCGCACCTTCACGTGGCACGCCAGCGTATCGTCGTACGACAGCGACACTTCTGGGATGGCAGGCTCGGCCCAGTGGGTCTTGAAGCGGCGAGTGGCGGTTTTGGACAGCCCCGAACCGCCCTTGACCGTGAGCGTGAGCAGGTAGTCGATGCCGTTGCGGATGGTTGCATAGCTGCCGAAGCTCACAGGCTTCAGGTTCGTCACGTCTGCGGTTGCGATGGCCGCGCCGCCGACCTCTGCAAGTGCGAGCGTCGCCTGGGCGATGCCCGTTTCGTCGGTGGCGGCCACCTGCACGGTGAGCGGCACCGCATCGACGAGCATGCCGTCGGTAGCGGGGGAGGCGACCCAGCACTGCGGATAGTCGGCCGCGGTGATCGCCACGTAGCCAGACCACGCGCCCCAGTCGGCATGCAGGCCCTTGGTGCGCACGCGCACCTTCCAGCTGCCCTTCGCCAGCGTCACCGATGCGCTCTTGGCGGTGGTGAACGATTTGGTGATTGTCTCGCCGCCGACAAGCTCAAGCTGCGCGGCGCTCTGCGCCGAGCCGTCCTGATGGTTCGGCACCCATGAGACGGTGACGGCAGTTCCGGTAGGCACGACGGAATCGGCGGTCACCTTCGGGGCGAGAGGAGGCGTAATCGTCGTGACGGAGTTCGACTTGACCCATGCGGATGCGAGGCTGCCACGCTTCGCCCTGACCCTGTATACGACTGTTCCCGCAGGAGCGGCCTTGTCGTGCAGGTCGAGCCACGCTGGGTCTTCGCCCTCGGTGCTGGCCGTTATGGCGGCCCACGTGCTGCCGCCGTCGGTAGAGCGCTGGACTTCCCATGCATTGGCGTAGGCCCATGCCCCGTAGACGCGAAGCGTGACCTCGGTTGCACCCGCCTTGACGGCCTCCACGCGCGACGGGGCGGAAGGCGTGGTGTAGCTCGTGCCGCACGAGACGTGCGTGGAGTTTCCGCCTGGGCCGTGGGCGCAAAGGCGGTACTCGTATTTGTGGCCGTGCTTCGTGGAGTTGTCGGTGTAGTTGGTGACGTCCCACGACACGTCGGCGATGTTCACCCACGAGCCGTCGTCGGTGCGGCGGTCGACGTACACGCCAGCCCAGGGGTATGCGCCGTCCATGCCCGTGTAGTCGACGTCCCACGTGATCTTGTGCGAGGTGTCGGATACGCGGGCCAGTTTCGGATTCCTGGGCGGATGCGGCTGCGAGTACCCGCGCTGTGGAATCCAAGCGTACTCCGTCGCCCAGGCGTCGCCGCCCGCGCTGCCGTAGTAGTTGTTGTATGTCTTGCCGTAGACGTGGATCTGCACGGCGCAGTTCCAACCGCTGGCCCCGCGCCCGACGTCCACGGTGAAGGTCACGGCGTCGCGCGTGGCCCAGTTGCCGTAGTTGTTGAGCAGCACGTCGCGCGACCTGTAGGTGGTGCCGTTGACGATCACGTCATAGTGCGTGCCGTACTGCGCGGCGTACTTGTCTTCGAGCGCGGCGGTGACTGTGATGCGTGAGGTGGTGTCGTTGACGGTGTTCACCGCATCGACCGAGATGTAGCCGCAATACCAGCGGTTGAGCCCCGCGATCTGGATCTCTCTTGTATAGGTTCCCATTGGCTACCTCCCCGACCCTGCGGAGCGCTTGGCTGCGGAGACTAGAACGTCAACCGCCTGCATGATCCGCTGATCTGCGTTTACGCTTCCGCCGTTGACTGTGACGTTGTAGGTGGCCCCGGCTGCACCAGCGCCTGCAACCGCAACGGATGGGGCAACTGTGATGCCGGAACCGATAAGCGAGCTGGCCGACGCGAGCGCAGACGTGATGGCGGATTTGACCGCGCCAGTGCCGTTGCCGATGCCCTCAGCCCATCCCTCCATGAGCGCCTTGCCCGAGTAGGTTGTGTAGCCGTGGCCGCTGAAGGGGCCGCGCTTTGCTGGCGAGAACGGGAAGAACGAGCGGATCTGCGAGACGGCGCCAGACACGGTGGAAAGGGCGCCGCCGATTGCGTTCTGGATGCCCTGCGTGAAGCCGTTGATCAACGCGCGACCGGAATCGACGAGCCACGACCCAGCACCTGCGAAGAAGCCCATTACCTGGCCTGGAATGCTGGAAATGGTGCTCATGAGGCTTCCGACATGGCTCGACACGGCGCCGACCAAGGCCGAGAAGGCACCAGTCACCGCTGCGTACACCTGCTGCGACGCGTTCGCCATAGTCGACACCATGGTCGAGAAGTACCCGGCGATCGAGGAGACGAGGCCGGACACGAGCGAGAGCGCTGAGGACACCAGCGAGCCGACGAACGCCACTACCGCGTTCACACCGCCTGAAACGGCGGCGACCACGGTAGCTATCCCGCCGCCGACAACGGATACGATCGAGCCGATGAACGTGGTAACCGCAGTCACGAGGCCGCTCACGACCGACATGACGAGGCCAATGGCCGAGGCTACGACGGATGCGGCGTTTACCACGATCGAGATCACCTGGCTTGCCACCGTTATCACGACGGACACGATTGAACCAACTACAGACAGCACTGTCTGGATTACCGGTATGAGCATCTGAGCCACGGAGAGCACTATCTGCATGCCGCTAGCCAATATCGGCAGCACGGCGTTGGCGAGGTTTGCGAGCGCCGTGCCGATAGACGTGATTGCCGGCATGAGCGCAGCGCCCACCTGCGACACGAGCGGGCTTACCGCAGCGAAAAGCTGCATGGCGACGCCGATGACCTGCGAAATGATCGGGACGATCATCGCGAAGGCGTTGTGTAGCACGGGCAGGATGGCCTGGCCGACGTTCAGCAGCGTCGAGCCAAGCTGCTCTATGACAGGCCGCACGGCGCTGAACGCGCCGACTGCACCAGATGCAAATGACGCGATGGCGGGCAGCATCTGCGATGCGAAGTACGTCACGAACGGCGACACCGCCGAGATGATTGTCGTCACGGCTCCGCCAATAGTCGAGACGATGGTGTCCCAGATGCCCGGTATCTGCTCGCCAAGCTGCCCGAAAGCGGACTTGCACGTGCCTACGACGGATGCCGCAGCGTCGGCGATCGCTTGGAACGCCCCAGTTATCTGGGAAGCGTCGACTGTTGGCAGCTGTATGCCAAGCTCAGCCAAGGCTCCTACGGCGATGTTCCAAGCAGTCGCGAGCGCTTCCGAGAGCACTGGGCCAAGGACTGGGCCAAGGCCAGACAGCACAACCGGGAACGCCTCGACGATTCCCTTGCCGATCTGCGCAACCCTCGGGGCCACGTTCGTAGCTACCGCGCCGATCGACTCAAGCAGCTGCTGCGTGAGCTGCGAGAAGTCGACGTCGTCGCGCCCGAGTCCGGTGATGAAGTTCTCCCACGCGGCCTTCGCCATGCCGATGGAGCCGCTGATCGTGGTAGCGGCCTCCTTGGCGGTGGTGCCGGTGATGCCCATGTTCTCCTGCACGGTATGGATGGCCTCGACCACATCGGCATAGCTGTCGATCGTGAGGTCGGCGTTCTTGCCCTGCTCCTGGCGCAGCTTGTTGGCATCGGCGATAAGGCGCTTCATCTCAGCCTGCGTGCCGCCGTAGCCGAGCTTCAAGTTGTCCAACATCGTGTAGTTCTGCTTCGCAAAGCCTTGGTAGGCGTTCTGCACGTCTGTCATGTCGGAACCCATCTTGTTCACGTTGTCCGACATGTCGCCCATGGCCATGTTCGCGTAGTCAGCCGCCTTGGCGACATCGCCGCTGCACGACGAGACGAGCGAGGCCGCGAAGCTCGTGGCCTGCGTCATGTACTGGTTGGCGGACATTCCGCATGTCTTGTATGCCTCTGCGGCATATCCTTGCAGGGTCTGCGACGCGGAGCCGAACAGCGTGTCGACGCCGCCAACCAGCTGCTCGTAGTCTGCATATGCGGAAAGGGCCGCGCCGCCAATCGCGGTCACGGCCCCTGTGAGCGCTGTGAACCCGGCCACCGCCGCAGTGGCGGCGCCCTTGGCTACGGTTCCAAGCCCGGTCAGGATGCCCGAGGACTTCTTGGCCCCGCTGTCGATGCCGACGGTCATGGAGTCGCCGAAGGCCTTGCCTGCGGCGTTGCCCTGGCTGCCGAACTCCTTGCCGATCTTGCTCGCAAAGCCATCCATCGACGGCATCAAGGACACATAAGCCGACCCGACGCTAGTCGCCATCTTCCCCTCCTATCCCCAGGATCTTGTCTATCTCTTCCTTGGCTTCCAGCGCGTTCGCGCGGTGGCGCTCAAGCTCTGCGAGCTGCGCCGGCGTCTTGATAGGCTCGGGAGGCTCCGCGCTCCTGTCCTTCTTGTCGGCCATTCCCCAGGCGATGCACCGAAGCTGGTGCTCGATGCGCCAGAGCATGTAGTCGGTCGTGCTCCACCTGAGTTGCGGGTACTGCGCCTTGGCGAGGCGCGAGTCGTCGGGGAGGTGCTGCCAGAGGAGCGCCATCCGATCGAGGTCTTCTGGCGCTCCATCCAATGGCAGGGCTATGCCGTAGAACTGCTGGAAGTCTGCTATCGCTTCGCCGCGCCTGTTCTCAAGGTCGCTGGCGAAGCCGACTAGTTTTTTGCCTTTGCCGCCTCGAAGGCTGCGTCGCACAGGCGGCGCATGTCGTACGACGTGCCGCCGAGTGCTTCGATGTACTCCTCGTCGCGGCCCATGAAGATGCGCTCCATGGCGTCCATCATCCCCGCCGGGTCGGTCTCGCTGCGGGCGAACTGCTTCACGGTCTTGTAGGACTTCAGCTCGTCGAGGTCTGCGGCGAACTCGCCGTCAACGCCATCTACGGAAAACTTGATCTCGGTCATATGCGTTCCTCCTAGGCGCTGGCGGTCTCGGTGGACTCGATGTAGTCGTAGCAGGTGTTTCCGTTGCTATCGACCAGGTACTTGAACGTGATCTGACGCCCGGCAAGCTCGCTCACCGCGAGCTTGAGGTCGTCAAGCTCGGAGGACTTGGCGGAGGGCACGACCTTGCGCCAGCGGCGGCCGTTCTTGAGCACGAGTTCGAGCACGATCGACCACGCCTCGTCCTTGTTGCCGTTGTGTTCGACGGTGATAACGCCATCGAGGTCGGTCACGTTTTCGGCGCCGTACATGACCTTGAGTGTTTGCGCCTTGATCTCCGCGAGCGTGAGCTTCGCAGACTCCACGCGCGAGGTCGTGGCGGAGTCCATGAGGTCGCCGTTCATATCCTTCAGCTCGTTGGCGTCGGTCTCCTCGGACTCGGTGTAGCCGTCCTCGGAGATGAAGCCGAGATTGAGGAAGGCTTCGGCGAGATTGGTCTTGATGTCTGTGGGGAGGGTGGTGCCGGCCGGAGCCACGAAGATGTATCCGCCCTTCACGCCCTTGGTGGACGAGACGTTCTTGGTCTCGTTTTTCTTGAAAAGTGCCATGTCGGCTCCTATTCGCAAATGGTTACGTTTACGTTGGTCTGGTATCGGCGCTGGCGGCTGTCTGGGTCGTCCCAGCGGTACGTACCTTCGCACGTGGCCTCGAACACGCACTCCTCGTCCATGAGGCTCGGCACTGCGTGCTCCACGGCTTCGGCGATCTCTGCGGCGCGTCTGCGGGTCTTCGCCCATGACTGCGCCACAAGCTTCACGCGGTTGATGCAGCCGCTGCGGCTAGATCCGGTCTGCGACACCGATATGAACTCGCTGGGCCTGTCGGCTGGTACGTCGGTCACGGCCTTGATGCCGGTCTCGTCCATGAGCCGCTGCGCCACCATGCGTTCCGCGTCCATCACTCACCGCCTCCGAACATGGATCTGAGGCGGTTGTGCTTGCGCTCGCTCGCATGGGCGTGCGGAGTCGCCGTGGCAACCACGAAGCCGTTTGCGAGCTTGCCCTTGAACTTGCGGACTACGTAGCCGGCGCCCTCGCCGGGGTGCCGGGAGAAGGACGAGTTGCACGATGCCGCTGCGGCGTCTGCCTTCTTCTTGAGAAGCGCCTGCACCGCGCCTGAGTTCATAACCTCGGCATAGCCGCCGCGCTTCCAGCCCTTCCACTCGAACTTCACCTTGCACTTAGCCATCGGTGCGCCCCACTTCCACGGTGAGGTTCCAATCGCCTGGGGTGTTTGCCGGGTCGTAGCGCTGCGGGTCGCCTATGACGCGGTACTCGGTGCCTCGAACGTTTACGCGGCACCCCTTGAGCGATGCGGTGAAGCTCTTGGGGAAACACAGCGTGTAGGCGACCTCAACGCCGTCGGGGCGCGATGCATCGAGTTCCGAGGTGGCCCCCGGGAACACGACCACGCCCTCTATGGCGGTGTCCACGCTGCCGCGCTCGATAGGCTCGCCGAGCGAGTCGAACTCGACCACGGGTGTTGCGACCGTCACCGATTCGGTGCTTATGAGTCCCATTCGGCATCACTCCCAACCGGTTGGAGCGCCCCGATGCGCTGGTCGAGCAGCCCGAGGCGCTTCAGCTCCGTCTTTCCCAGGTACATCTCGCCGAGGGCAGACCCGTACGACACGCTGGCCGTGTAGCCGCCTGCGCCCTGGCTGTACTGCATGGCGCCCGCCAGAGCTGCTGGCGCAGACAAGACCCTGTTGACCACGAGGCAGCACACCGCTGCGGCAGACCGGTCGAAGGCGGCTAGCTTGCCGCGCTCGTAGTCGCCCACGTTTGATTCGTAGGCGCTCATGAGCAGGTCTGACGCGTCGGAGAGCAGGGTCGCGGCGCGTGCCTCGTCGGTTGGGTCGCCGTACCTCGCCCTGTAGTCTTCGATGGTCGCTAGCGGCTCCATGCGCCTACTCCTCGCTGGCAGGCTCTTCGGCCTTGCCGGAGTCAACCGGCTTCGCGGTATTCTCGTCGGCCTTCTGCTCGGACGCCTCGGGGGTCGCGGCCATCATGCCCGCGTCGACGAGGCACTTGACCACCTTGGCGATGGTCGGGTTCGCGCCAGGGTTTGCGGCCTGTTTGGAGATGCCGACAGGCTCGCCATCGGCGGTCACGAAGCAGACGTGCTGCGGGAGGATCGGGGATGCCTTTGATGCGTCCTCGACGATGAACTTTTGCACAAGGTTCGCCATGGTTACCGCCCCCTAGGCCGTCTTCAAGACGGCGAAGGCCTTGGGGTCGAGAACCGCGTATGCAAGGACTGCCTCGGTGCGGTACGCGACCTGGTTGTATCCCTTGAGGTCTTGGCCGGTGTTGTCGGGGTCGCCGTATTCGATGATCTCGGAGGTCATGTCGCGCACCATGCCCCACTTGATGGTGGAGAAGTCGCCCATGATGCCCGCCACCTTCGGGTCGGTCTTGCAGCGGCGACCGTTGACGGTGCCGGAGGTCGCGGCGGGGATGCCGTCGATGTTGCCGACGTTGAGGGACAGCGGGATCTCCGGGTAGAGGCGCTGGCCGGTGGCGGGAATGCGCAGCTTGCGGAGGTCTGCGGCGAACTTGCGGGAGAGCGCGAAACCGTTGATGTCGTAGTCGATAAGCGCGTCGGCCAGCGCGTCGATGTCGTCGACTGCGGATGCCGAGGCGGTTACGGCGTTGGCCCCTGCGGTGAGCGCGGTGTAGCCATCGAGCGCGGTGCCCGTCTTGGGGGACACGGCGTGGTAGACCACGTAGTCGAGCGCTCGGCCGATCGCGGCGGTCTGGTCGGCGATGATGTTGGTCACGATCTCAAGCTGGTTGTCCTCGTCGGCCCAGCGCAGCTCGTCGGAGACGCGTGTGGTCGTGACTACCTTCACGCGCTTTGCGACGATCGGCGTGGTGGAGACCTCGGAACCGCTCTTCTTCGCGCCCTCCGCAACTACCTCGGCCTCGGTTGTCGGGTTGAACACGATGTAGGTGGTGTCGGAGAACGTCTGCGGGGTGCTGGGGGACAGCGCCGCGATGGTGGAGGTGTCCTTTGCCTTGTTGATGATGGAGGTCACTACCTTGTGCGGGAGCTTGACCTTGCTGGTGTCGTTAGCCATTTCGGCTCCTTACTTGTCTCTAGTTGTTACCGAGGAGCTGGCGCGTGAAGTCGCGCAGCTCAGATTTGTCGCCGTCGCCCGGCTTCGGGAAGCTTCCTGGCTTCTCGACCTTGGGCGCGGGCGGCTTTTTGAACGCGGCGAGCATGTCGTCTGCCCACTTGGACATGCTTTCCTCGTCGTCGCCGACGATCAGGCTCGCCGGCACGCCCTTCTCCTGCGCGACCTTGGCCGCGATCTTCGACCGCTTCTCTTCCTTCTCCTTGTCGTCGAGCCTCTTCTTGAGGTCGGCGATCTGGTCTTCGGCGGTCTTGTTCGCGTTGTTGGCCTCCTCAAGCGCCGCTGCTGCGGTTCTGTTGGCCTTCGCCTTCTTCTCCCACTCGCGCGAGTGCTTCTTCTCGGCCTCGTACAGCGCCTTGTAGTCGACGGGCGGCTCCTGGTTGGCGCCATCTCCGCCTTCTGCTCCCGGCACTTGCGTGGGTTCGTTTGCTTCTGCCATGTCGCGTCCTTTCCCGTGCCGTGCGGCACGCCTGAGCTGCCGTGCGGCTGCTCAACGGTCATCAGTTGGGCCGTGCGGCCCGTCCGCGACAGTTTCTTATGAGCGTGAGATTCGGCAGGAAAAAGGCCACCCGTAGGTGGCCCTTGCTGTTTTTTGCGGTTATAATCTGGTTAGCCAGCGGGTTGTTTGACTCACCTATAGAGACATGCAGCCGCTGGCTATTTCTTTATTCGCAGGAGTTTCCCATCGTGCCCGAGCATCCTGACCTCGCTGATGTGATAGCGGGCCATATACTTGCTGATCCACTTTATCGCCTGCTCGTCCGTCACCTTTTCGTTCTCGCTCACGTCGACGACGGTGAGCTTCACGCCATTCTTGCCGGGTATTGACTTGATGTGAGACTTGAACGTGTTCTCAGACCCAGCTCCGTAGATCGTCTTGATTTCGATACCCGTTGATAAATCCGCCCGGCTAATCGTTGTCTTCCCATCGGAGTTCGGTGCTGTCAGATGCGATTCGTCTTCCCAGAACTCCGCCTTATAGCCAAGCGCGTTCAACTTCTCGGCGGTAATTCTTTCGCCGGGGTCTTTCTTCCAGCGCTTTAGCTTCTCGCCTTTCACGGCGGAGTCCGCAAACTCGATGCCGGAATGTTCTCCCGATGCGTACCACTTCGGATCGCGCAGTTCGATCTCCTCGACCATGCGCTTGTTCACGTACTTGTCGAAAGCCTTGCCGGCCTTGTTTCCGTGGGCCTTGATGTATGCCTCTCGCTCCGCGTCGGGCATGGCGTCCCATTCCGCCCACAGCCCGTTGCGACCGCCCAATGTGTCAAGGCACTCGTTGAACCTGTCGTACATGCCGTCGGGGTCGTAGCCCTTGACCTTTGATCCCTTGCCGAAGCTCGGCACGACGCGGCAGTCGCACTTTGGGTGCGAGTGGCTTGCGGCCTCCTTTGTCTTGTAGTTGAAGCCGAACGAGGAGAGCATGAGGCAGAAACCGCACGTCTCGCCAGACGGCACGCGTGCGTACCTCGGTTTCGCCGGGTCTTTGGAGACGTTGTGCGCCACGCACATGTTCGCGGCCTTGCGGATCTCTGCATCGAGGCGGCGAACGCACGCGGCCACGAACATGTCGGTGGCTCCCTGCTTCACCACGCTTACCATGAACGCCTTCACCGAGCCGTACGTCGCCTGGGGGTCGCGCAGCGACTCGGCGACGGCGGCGTACTTCCCGGGCGCGTCCTGCGCCTTGCGCACGGCGTCATAGAACTCGGCGGCGCGGCCAGCCGCAACGGTGTCGGCGTAGTAGCCGCAAGCCGTCTCGATCACCTCGTAGGCCGCCTCTCGCAGCGCCGCTATGTCGCCGTTCCCGCTCGCCTCCCAGTCGGCCACCAAGCGGGTGAGCGCGTCGCCGGCTTGGCGCTGCGCAATTCCAGATAGCGCGTTGATCTCGTCCGTAAGCTCGTTAAGCAGGCTGCGAGGTATCTCCGCCATCCTCGCCCTCCTTCGGCTCGAACAGCGAGGCCACGGCAGCGCTCGCCTGTGCCTTCTTGTTGTCGCTGTTGATGCGCTGGATCTGCTCGTCTGTGTAGTCGAGCATTTCGAGCATCACGTCGGAGTTGGCGAGCTTCGGCAGACCCTGCACCTGCTTCAACGCGGCGTCGGACAGGCTCACGATTGACGGGTAGGCCGGGGACATGAAGCGCGGGTTGAGGTTGTAGCCGGCATCGCGCTCGGTCTCGTAATCCGTGCCGTTCGCCACAGCGAGCGCCATGTAGGCCACGTTGCGCAAAGCGTTGCCATTCTCGCGGTTGAGGTTCTTCGCATCGATCACGAGCGGTTCGAGCGATGCAGCGATGGCATCCGAAGAGGATGGGTTGTCGTTGCTCACGCCGAAGAAAGACACCGGAACATTGGTGACCGCCGACATTTGGCATGCTAGTTGGCGCAGGTACTCGGTGAGCGGCGCCATCTGCAACTGGGCCGACTGCCACACGGTCGGCGAGTCTCCGTCAGGGTCTTTGGTGATCTCGTTGACCGCCCCCATCGACGCGTCGTACTTGTTCTGCCCGTTGATCATCTTCTTGTATGTGCCGAGCAGCCAGGTCTGCGGCAGCGTCGCGGCCTCAGACGCCACCTCCATGCGGGCGCGTTGGCGTATGGCGTCGTCTGTGATGCTCATGACCGAACGGCTGATGCGCGAGGAGCCGAACGGTCGCTCAAGCGTGGCATCGTAGGGCATAGGCTCCATGAGACAGCGACCCATGCCATGCTCCATGTAGTCGGCCATCCAGTGGCCGCTGCCGCGCGTAAGCACCACCAGCGCGTCTTCTGTGAGCAGGTGCACGACGGTCGGCACGCGCTCGGTGTCACCTGGCATCTTCTTCGACTCGGCCACAACGAGACCGGCCTTGATGCGCTTCTGCGCGTCATCCCAGATTGCCGCCGCTGCGGTTGCCGGGTACGCGGAGATGATTGGCTTGCCGCCGCCGTCCGTGACAGTCCAGAAGCCGCAGCAGTGCTTCAGCTCACCGATAAGGTTCTTGCGGTAGAGAGCTTCGAGCTGGTTGTCGGCACATATGTCGCGCAGCCGCATGGTAACGGCATCGTCGTCGGCAGTGAAGCCGTTGAACACCGAGCGGTCTGCCAAGGCGTGCACCGCCTTCTTGGGCCAGTCAACGCGTGGGTTGATCTTCTTGGCGAGGGCTTTCGGCATGGCGATGCCTAGGTCTTTGACGCCGACGTGTCCGAGGTAGTAGTCCTCCCGCAACATGTTGCGGGATCGGTGGGTGCGCCACGTGTCCATAAGCTCGCGCACGAGCGCCTTGTCCTCGTGTCGCAGGCCTTCCGCCGCCGCGACCTGTCCGGCCAGTTCCATGTTCACTGCTGCCATCAGAAGCTTGCCTCCTGTTTACGTCTCGGGTCTCTCTTGGTTGTCCTCGCCGCCCATAGGGCCAGCGATGCGCTCTCGATCGGCGCTGACGAAGAGTCGGGGCCGTCGCCGAAGCCCCAGCCGTCGCGCCCGATGTCGCGCTTGATCGACTTCGTTGCGGAATCGTCCAACGCGGGCGATTCGATGTGGCTCGTCGTCCCGGCGTTGACCTCGTCGGCCAGCATCGTCGCAGCGGCCTGCACGATTGCGGTGCTGCCCATGACGATCGCCGACTTCGGCATCCTGCCGTCCAGAAGCCGCTGCTTCAGCGCGTCCGCTCCGCTCTTTCCGTCGATGCAGACGCACGCGATCTCCTCGCGGTTGCGCAGCAGCATGTCGGATATGCCGACAGTGCCGCCCTCAGCGCCCATGAGGTCGTAAAGCTCGACGTAGGAGCCGGCACCGCGCTCCGCCTTCGCCCAGGACACGGCAACGCGCGACCCGTCGGGCGAGAACTTCACGCCGAACGCGAGCTTGCCTTCCTGCATCGGCCCCGCCACCTCGCACGCCTTCCACTTGGCGCTCGAAAGCGCGTATGAGTCGGCTCCTCCGATTGGGCTCCACCAGCCAAGGCGCTCACGCGCGAAGACGTCGGGCTGCATCTGCTCGGACTCGCCGCGTACGGCCTCTATGTCGAGGATTGTGCCGAGAGACGGGTTGTACTCGAACCATCGCGACTCGTCGTGCACGTCGCCGATCTCTGTAGCGCCCCACTCGATCCATCCCATCTCAGACCTGCCGTTGTGAACGTCCTCGTGGAGGTCGCGGAACACCGTGCCAACGTTGTCGGGGCCTGGCGGCGTGCCCAGGTAGATCGTCTGCGGGTTGTGCTTCGACCCTGCCGAGATGGCGGGCAGAGAAGCCGCCTGCTGCTTGGCCGTAAGCTCCTGCGCTTCGTCGTAAATGAGCACGTCGTAGGTCTTGCCTCGCGCCAGCGAGTCGGTGCGCGTGGTGAAGCGGATAAGGCCGCCGTTCTTGAGCTTGATGGCCTGCTGGCCGTTGGTCTTGCGCACGGCGAGCAGCAGGGCGTTAAGCTCAGGCTCGTCCTCGTCCTCGAATGGCCTTGAAAGCTCCTGGAACATCTGGTCTGAGGTGTCGCCGTGCTGGCATGTGTACAGAATCTTCTCGCCGTTGAGGGCGCCGTGGAAGCAGCGGGCGCGAACGTCCCAGCTCTTGCCGTTCTGTCGCGGGATGGATATGCCGATCGAGCGCAGCAGGTACTTGTCGCGTCCATCGCGGGCGAGCATGGCGTCGAGCAGGTGCGGCTGCCACGGCAGCGGGTCACCGAAGTACGCGGATGCCAGTTCTGCCGCCATGGGGCCGTCCCCGTCGAGCCTTTCCGGGATGTTCGCCTCGTATGTCGGGGTCTGCCTCGCCTGCATCACGCGCCTGCCGCCTTGGCACGCGTCTCGCGGTCGTCGAACATGAGCGTGAGCAGCTTGCCGTGGGCGCTCGCGGGTCGCGCCTGCTGCACCGTGACGTTGCGGGCCGACTTGGACAGGCCGAGCTGGTCTGACAGCGCTCTGATCTCGGTGCTGGCCTCCTTCAGCACGGTCAGCGCCGGATTCTTGCGCATCATCTTGAGCCGCTTGCCGCCCTTGCCTCTGATCGGCTTGTATGCGGTGGCGTCGAGTATTTCGATCTCGTTGCCCCCGAGGGCCATGGCCTCGCGTGCCTGGTTCGCCACGGCGTGCCAGTAGCAGAGCAGCGCCAGCGTCGGCGCATCCTCCTGCGCGAACGTGCGCCTCGCGGTCAGCTGCCCCCAGACGGCGGCCTGCACGGGGTCGCTCGCCACTTCCTTCGGCATCTCGATGTTCTCGGCCATGATTCCCTCCTTCTTCGCGGGGAATCGTAACGGCGGCGTGAGATGGCAAAAACGCTCGAAACAGGCGGGGGGAAATCGGCCCTAGGCGGCCGGAGTGGCCTTCCGACCCGGGGGAGGGGCGACCGCCCCGCCTCTTTTCGGCGGCTTCGGCTGCCAAGGCCAAAAGAAAGGGCGCGACCGCCTAAACGACCGCGCCCGCATGGGTGCATTGCTATGTTTTCCCTCAGAACAGCCGCGTGCGGCGTATCTGATACTGCCTGGCGTCGCCCGGCATCTTGTTGCCGCGCCGCTGGTTGCAGATCCTGTGCGCGGCGTCCACGTTGGAGTAGTCCAGCGGGTTGCCCCCGCGCGAGACTGGCAACAACTCGTCTACCTCGAAGCTCCACGGGTCTCCGCTCGGCAGGCTGTAGTCTATCGGCTGGCCGCATATGTGGCATGGCCTTCCCTCTGCCCTCAGCCTCGCTCTCAGCTTGCGCCTTGCGTTGCCGTTGCGGTTGCGCGGGTTGCCACTCATGCCAGCATCGCCGCTATCCCGCCGATGCACCACACGATGCCGTAGCACACGAGCAGCACCAGGAAGAGCATCACGAGCATGGACACGACAGCACCGGCTGCATCCATTAACTTCTTGTATCCCATGTCAACCTCCAATGATCATGCGGGCCAGCGATACCGCCGCCCACAGCGTTAACCCGTCGATAAGCAGGGATGCCGCTATAACGAGCAGACATCCCCGGTTGCATCCTGGGCGGCTCATTCGTCCTCCCACCTGACGGTTCTATCGTCGTACTCGGCCTTGAGCCAGTCCAGATACTCGCCCCATGAGCCGAAGTCCCGCACCCAGCGCGATTCGAACGCGCACGTTGTGAAGGGGTTGCACTCGCTCAGCGAGATTTTGAACCGCCGCCCGTCGCGCAGCATGCGCACCTCCATGCGCATCGCGGCCTCGGGCGTGCCGAAGTACCGCTCCAAGTTAGTCAATCGTCAACCTCCTACCCGCAGGCGAGCAGGGCCAGAACCACCAGCCCCGCCGCCAGCGTTCTGATTACATAAAGCTCAAGGGCCACAACCGCGACAAGCAGTGCGACGCATGATGCCGCTATCCATCGAACCGTTTGCACCAGTCCTCCTGCATGTCCTTGTAGTGTTCGACGATCCAGTCTCGCGCCCACTTCGCAGCCTCCCATGCCGCCATCGGCTCCTTCGCCTCCTGGGCGCTGAAAGCCTCCTCGAACTCAAGCTCGCAGATGCCGTAGTCGCAGCATCCCTCTATGCAGTGGGCGCAATCTCCGCAAGCCGGTTCGTCCACCCGGTTCCACGGCGCGTCCGGATCGCCGTCGAAGCACCCTGGCGGCAGGTTCCAGCCGCTTGACGGCTCATATCCACACATCAGAAAACCTCCCTCGCCAGCCTCTCGGAGCAGCTGTCGCACATCATGCTCTTATCGCTCATGCAGTAATCGCAGCTCATGAAATCTCGCCCGCCTCGGCCATGGCGATCCTCTCGCCGATGAACCTCATCACGGGCACGGCCATGCTGTTGCCGATCGCCTTGTAGCGCGGGCCGTCGGGGCACTCGTCCGCCGGCTTGCCGCGATACGGAATCTTGGTCCAATCGTCCGGAAAACCCTGAAGACGCTCGCACTCGCGTGGCGTGAGTCTTCGCACAACCATGTCGCCTCCTTCCTCGCTGAAAAGCGTCTGAGTGTTGCTGGTGGAGAGGGTGAGCGACACTTCGTCGCTCACCAGCGCTCCTTTGCCGCTGCCCGCGCATCCGCAGCGGACGAGCAGCGTGCAGGCGCTCACAGGCACACCGACGGCGCGTCGCCGCCCACCTTGAGCGTGCCAACCATGTCGTATCCGATCGCCGTGTTGGCGTTGAGGTCGGCCATCGTTATCGGCTCGTCGATGGGGTACACGGCGGGGTTGTGCCAATCGGCGGTGAGCGTGGGGGACTGCTCGGGTTCCGCTCCTACTCCTCCCGCGCCCGCTCCCTGGTGGTACTTGAAGCCTGCGCTATGAGGGCTTCTTCCAGCCTCTTCGGCAAGGCTCGCCCTCTTTTCCGCGCTCGATTCAAGATCCCCTCGCATGCTCTCCGGCTCAATGAGTACGCCGACGGGGGGGCAGGCTCCAAGATGTCCGACAAGAAAGAGACGGCGGCGTCTTTGGGCCACTCCGAAGAACTGCGCATCGAGTACGCGCCACGCCAGACCGTACCCGAGCTTGTCCATTTCGGACAGGAGCTGTCGGAAAGCCTCCCCATTCTCGCTTGAGAGCGCTCCCGGGACGTTTTCCCAAAGAAACCATCGAGGACGTATCTCACGTACCGCCCGAATGTACTCGAACATGAGTCCTGACTCACCTTGCAATCCCTCCCGTTTGCCCGCGATCGAGAAGGATTGGCATGGGCTTCCGCCCACCACCAGATCCACCTTGTTGCGGTACTTCTTCCAGTCCATCTTGGTAACGTCGCCGATATTCGGCACCTCGGGGTACCGCTCGGCCAAAACGGCGCTGGGGAACTCGTCGAACTCGGCGAAGCACACAGGCTTCCAGCCCAGCGGCTCCCACGCCACGGTCGCGGCCTCTATGCCGCTGAAAAGCGAGACGTACTTCATTGGTGCGCCCCCAATGCTTGCTCGACGAGCATGAAGAAGCGGCGCTCGGCGCTGTCCGACGGGTTGCGCTTGCGCATGTCGGCAATCTTCAGCAGCTCGTCTTCCTCGTAATAGGTGGCGTCCCAATCGACCTCGGGCCAGTCGTAGCAGGAGCAGTGCCAGCCCTCCAGCAAGATATAGCCTTTGTCGTAATAGTCGTTGATTCCATCGCCGGCGTAGACCAACATGTAGCGCTCTTCGCTGTAATCAGGCTCGCTTTGAGCCGCGCAGATGATGCGCCACGGCTCGATACTTTTCGGCGCCTCGATGGCCTTCATGACTCGTCACCGTCCTCGTCAATCGGCTCGAAGTCGCACCAGCGCGTACCGCGAACAAGGCTTACATCTGCTAACGTGTATCCTGTGCAGTTGAGCCTGTTGGTGTGCTCAAGGTATTTCTCGCACGTGCACTTATCTTCGCTAAAGAAACCCCCTTTTACGCAATGCCCGCAGGTTTCGCAGGTCGGCGTGGTAACCAGCCGCAGATACTTGATTGGGTGCTTCCATTTGCTAATCCCCATACAGCACCTCCAGCCCGTACGCGACGGCGGCATCGTGCTCGATCTTGCAGCCGCGGGCGTCCTCCCAGCCCTTCGCGAAGTAGGCCGTATGGCACAGGCTCATGTTCTCAAGCGACTTGGCAAGGTAGCACAGCGGAACCTGCACCACACCGCGCTCCTCCATAGCCTTGTCGCTGTACCACTCGTCGGTGAACAGCGTGTTCACGACCTCGTAGCCCATCTGGCGCAGCTTCGCCACCGCGAGGTCGCGCGTGGCGGCGATCTCCTCGTCGGTCTTGCCCGCCATGGGCTGGGAGATCATGGCCTTCTTCACGGTCGCGGCCTCCTCGGTCGCCTGGTTCTTCTTGGTGTCGTTCATCGGTATCCTCTCTTTCCGTAGCGCCCGTCGCGCTTCATGTTCTCGACGTGCCGCTGCATTTCCCGGGCGGCGATGTCGCCTTCTGAAGGCAGCTTCCGCCCACTCGCGCACTCGACGCAGTGGACGAGCCATCTGCGGCCTCGGCGCTCGAAGTGGCCGAAGCCCGGCGGAGTCCACCTGCCGCACTCTCGGCAGTAGCCGCCGTATGCGTTACGCGCCATTCGCATCGCCGCCCAGTTTCGCGCCGCACATCGGGCAGTAGTTGATGTCCTTCGTGTAGTAATAGTCGCCGTTGTCAAACGTAACGACGATCGCATGCGACTCCTTGGGCTGCTTGTCTTTGCTCAAGAAGCACAAGCGCCCGACCGCAACCTCGTCGATGTCGCACGCGCGGCCTTCGGCGCTTGCGAACAGGTTCCGCTCTTCCTCGCAGTACACGCAGCTCATTCGCCCACCGCCTTCCTGATTCGCTCAGCCCAGTCGGTGTCCACGTCGGCGGCGTCACACTCGTCGGCTACCGCTAGGAGCTCGTCGAGGTCAACCTTCCTCTTGGGCATCAAGCCCCATCCGTATTCCGTGCCACTCTCCGTTTCGATTACGTACGGTGTCAGTGCGCAATCGGCCAGTTCGATGATGTAACGGCTCATTTCACCACCCCCGCGAGGCATCCGGGGAACGTGCCCGTCAGGTCGATGCACGTGCCATCATCGTCCACGGCGAAGCACTGGTAGCTGTCCTCGGTCATGGCCTCGACCTGCTTCAGCGCGTCCTCTCGCGTCTCGGCCTCGCCGATCTTGATGCCAGCCCTGTAGGCTCCGGCGTAGCTCTGGCAGAGCGAGCGCTCGTAGATCCCGATCATTCCTGCTCCGCCTTCCACTCTTCGGCCAGCTCTTCGTACTCGGCGCGGAACTCCGGCTCGAAGTAGGCGATGAACTCGGTCTTGGTCATTCCGCAGCGCTGGCTTTGGTACTCCACGTGCTCCATGCACCAGTCCTCGAACGGGATAAGGCTGCCGCCGCTGCTGACGCTGGTTCGGTAGCCGGTGCCATCGCGGTAGAGCTTACGGCGGCCTTCCTTGCGGATGGCCTGCTCGACCTTCGAGGCATCGCGCTCGCCGCGCTCCATGAGCTTGCCGCGCAGCTCCTCTGCCTCGTCCTGCGCCTGCTCAAGCTTGCCGCGCAGCCAATCGCGCTCAGCCCGCGCCTGCTCCAACTGGTCGAGCACGTACTGCTCGCATGTCTTGATCTCCATGGGTTACATCCCTTCTCGTATCATCTCGTTGCCGTCACGGTCGGTGATCAGCCAATATCCGTATTCGTAAAGCGCCGGGTCATGCGGCTCGTACACCTGCAACAGCTGGCCCGTCCACCAGGCCTCCTCGTAGACCTTCGAGCGCCACACCCACTCGGCCTTGAGCCGCGCCCCGCCGTGGAACTTGTCGTGGCATCCGGTGGTGCCGCTGCCGCACAGGCAGAACAGCGGGCTTCGCAAGTCCCAGGTGCCGCACGGCGTCACCAGGCGGAAAATCTCGCCCCAAGAGCGGTGCGCCACGTGGTGGACGCTTCCCGCACGCCTGCCGCAGACGCAGCATCGGGGCGAAAGCGCCTCGTAGGCCTTGCCGTGGGTGTAGCGCGCCCCCAGGTGAGGCTTGCCGTAAAGCTCAGCTCGCTCCTTGGGGTAGCCGCGAAGCACCCCAGCATCGAGGATCATTGCAGCCTCCCGTCCGGGCCGTCGAAGTGCTCGACCCTCGCGCCGCCCCTGAGCCGCGACACGATGGCCTTGGCAGTGTCGGGGTCTCCCTGCTCGGCGAGCCTGCGCACGAGGTCGCTGGGCTTGTACTGCGTGGTCACCAGCGTGGGCAGCATCGCCGAGTAGCGCTGGTCGATCAGGCTGAACAGGCTGTCCAAAACGAAACCCGTCGGCCTGCGCTTGCCCAGGTCGTCCACGATCAGGTAGCGCACCTCGGCGTAGCGCTTGAGCGGGTCGCCGCCGTCGCGGAAGCTGCGCTGAATCTCGTCGAGGATGCGGTACATCGGTGCCATGAGCACCGACCGCTTGCCGCCGGCCAGGCGCTTCGCCACGGCTGCGGCGCAGGTGGTCTTGCGCGTTCCCACGTCGCCCCAGAGGTACACCCACTGGCCGCTCTTCATGCCGTCGGCGATCTCGGCGGCCAACGGGTGGTCGAGGCTCACGTAGCGCTCCGGCACGCCCGCTCGCTTCCAGTCGCGCACGGCCTTGTCGTGCACGGCCTTGCGAGCCGCCTCGGCCTCGGCCTGGCGCTCCTTCTCGCGCTCGGCCTCGGCGCCTGCGCAGCCGCACTGCTCGTAGCCGCAGAACAGCGTCCGCCCAGCGAGCCGCGTGGTGCGGGCCTTGAGGGTCGCGCCGCAGTGCGGGCACTCAGTCGTAGGCCGAAAATCCATCGTCTGGCACCTCCTTCGCAATGCCGTTTTTTGGCTTCGAGGTGCGCAGCCATCGGCGCACCGTTGCCTTCCAATCCTTCATCGGCTGTTTGCCGACATGCCATCCGTTTGACTCGTAGTAGTCGCAGAAGTACTCGGGATCGAAGTCGATGGCGCGGAGGTCGAGGTTCTTCGTTGCGGCGTATTGCTGGGCATACTCGGACACCTCGGCGGGGGAAGGGGCGCGGAAACGCGCCACCTTCCTTTTCTCCTTAGCTCCTTCCTTATCTACTTCTCTATCTCTTTCTCTATCTGGGAGGGGTTTCGTAGACCCTTCCGCAGCATCGTTCGTAGCGTCTTCCGTAGGCTCGTTCGTAGGCTTCGAATCGCTGTACCGATTAGCCACGTTTGCTGCGTTCGTCCTGCTTTTCGAAATGCGCCCCTCGCAGCCCTTGAAAACCTTCATCCCGCTCTCGCTCAAACCCTTCGGTTCGATGCCTTCGAAGAAGTAATCGAGCAGAGCTGTGTTTACCTTCCTTCGTTCGGCCTCTGGTAGAAGCGTCGTGAGATCGTAAAAGGTGCGGTAGAAGTTCATCCGCTTTTCATCAGCCATCGTCCTCACCGCCGATTCCTGTTCGCACGACGGCCCCTAAAACGGGATATCGTCGTCGTACAGGCTTCCCTGGACGGGCTGGGGCGGCATGGGCGCTTGCTGCGGTGCCGCCTGCGGGGCGGGCTGCGGCGCGTACTGGGCGGGCGCCTGCTGGTACTGCTGCGGGGCGGCAGGGGCCTGCTGGTAGGCCTGCTGGGCGTTCCACTGCTGCGGTGCCGCCTGCGGGGCGGGCTGCGGCGCGTACTGCTGCTGGTAGCCCTGCGGCGCTTGCTGTTGGTTCTGAGACATGAGCTCGATCTCGTCCACGATCACCTCGATCTTGGAGCGGCGCTGGCCGTCCTTCTCCCAGCTCGAATAGCGCAGCTTGCCCTCGATCGCCGCCTTCATGCCCTTGCGCAGGATGCGGCTCATGCTCTCGGCGCGGTTGCCGAACATCGTGCAGTCCACGAAGTTCGGGTAGTCCTCCCACTGGCCCGTGCTCGGGTTCTTGCGGCGGTCGTTGACCGCCACGCCGAAGCCCAGCACCTGCATGCCGCCCTGGGTCGCGCGAAGATCGGGGTCGCGGGTGAGGTTCCCGCTGATGTTCACTCGGTTGATCGACATTTAGTAACTCCCTTCGCCCGTCCCGTTCGACCAGGTGCGCTTTATGTCCTCGTCTACGGTCCGGATCTTGAGCTTGTACACGTTTATCGCCTCTTGGCTCGCCTTGTAGAGCGCTTCGGAGCAGTCCCTGCGCTGCTTCAGCTCGGCTATGTCGTCGCGCCCACGGCAGAGGTCGCTTATCACCGTCACCGGCGTTCCCTTGGATCGCTCCTCAAGGATCGCGATGCGCAGCGCCTTGCGATATTCCGCCTCGTTCTCGGCGTACTGGCTTCCGCTGTTGCGCAGCGCCTGAAGCTCGTCCATGAGCCTGTCGAAGAGCTGCATGCGCTCGGCGTAGAGGTCTTGCATGGCCTACACGACCTGCCATGCGGGAGACGGGCAGCACCCGGGGTTCGCCTTGAACTGCTCGTACTGCTGGCGGCTCTCGAACTGGTAGGAGGTGCCGCAGCTCTTGCACTTGGCGATGAACTGGCCGAACTCGGGCGGCTCCTTCTCGGCGGGCTTGCCGTCACCCATGAGGGTGTCGGGGTCACTCGTGCCGTCGATGTCGAAAGCTCCGCAGAGCGCGTACTTTCGCGCGTAGCTGGATGCGCTGCCCGTCACCTGCGCCTCGTTCATGCCCTTCTGGCTCAAAGGCTCGCGGGCGTACGCATCAATCTCCAAAGGCTCGCCGTGGCCGTCCTCGAAGAACAGGCGGCACGTGGCCTTGACGTAGTAGCGCTCGCCGATCTGCTCGATCGAGTCGTTGAGCGTGAAGGCGATTCCCGCCGCCTTGCACGGCTCCTTGAGCGCCGCAACGATGTCCTCCATGCTGCGGTAGTAGAAGTTGCCGTGGGCGTTGTAGCGTGCCTTGGGTACCACCACGGATCGCTGCACCTGGGCCACGGCCTCGGCCAGCGTCATGTGCTTGTCTTCTGCCATCGTCTACTCCATCCTCGCTGCCACCTGGGCTGGCGTGCCCCGGCGGATGCTTCCGGTGATTCCCTGCGCCTTGAGCAGGGAGGCGAGCGCCTGCATCTGCGAGCGCGTTGCGCTCGGCACCTCGACCGTCCACGCCTCCAAAGGCTCCGCGACCGGTGCTGGCATGGGTGCCGGCATGGGGGCGGGCATTGGCGCTGGCGCGGGCATCGGCTCAGGCTCGGGGGTTGCGATCGGCTCAGGCTCCGGCTCGGGCATCGGTTCCGGTTCGGGATCTGGCGCCATGGCCGCCTTCAGCTCCGCGATGCGCTGGTCTTCCTCGTCGGCCAAACGCGCCGCGTTCAACGCGGCCCCGAGGTCGAGCGTGCGGAAGAACTCGCGCTCCGCGTCGGCGTAGTGCGGCATCGCCTCCTGCTGGGCCTTGAGCGTTTCCCAGTCGCGTGCAACGTCCGATACCTTGGCCTCAAGCGCCTGCTGCGCCTTGATCTCGCCGAAGGTCTTGTTGAGCCACTGGGCCTCGTGCAGGCGCTCATACGGGACAACGGGAACCAGAAGCCCCGCGAACTCCTCGTAGTGCTGCTGTAGGCGTGAGTAGAGCGCGTCCTTGCGCGCCTGCTCGGCCTCGTCAAGCTGCGCCTTGATGGCGTCGGTTGATTCGTCGATGATGGCCGTGATCTGCTTGCAGCGCCTCTCGAATGCGTCGAGCGGCTTGTTGTACTCGCGCTTCACGGCCTTGCGGCGCTCCTCGATCTCCTTCTTGATGCCGTTGAGGTAGCTGCGGTCGTGCTTGGCATCCTTGACGGCCTGCGCGCTCGCGAGGTCGTAGGTGGCTCCCTCGTATTCGGCCACCACCTTCTTCACGTGGGCTTCGAGAGCGTCCATATTCGAAGCGATAGTGGCCTCGGTGTAGGTGACCTCAAGCGTGGTGGCCTCGGCCTCGATGACCTCTGCCTCGACCTGCTGCGGTTCGGTTTCCTTAGCCATAGATCTCGCCCGTCTCGTCGTCGAAGTCCATGGCCTGCTGCTGCTCGGCCACGGTGAGCAGAACCGTCTTGCCGCTCTGCTTGATGATGCGGAAGGCGTCGGCGTTGTCGGTCAGGATCTCGAATTGCAGGGTCGCAACGCTGCCCTTCACGGTGGCCTGCTTGAACTGAGCCTGGATGGTGGCTTCGTTGATCATGTCGTCGCCTCCTATTTGATGCCGAGAACGGCGGCAAGGAACGCGCGACCGAACTCGCGCTCTTCCTCGCTGACGGGCTTGATCTTGTCGGCGATGAACTCGCGGCTCTTGGCGACGCACTTCTCGTCGATC
Source organism: uncultured Collinsella sp. (assembly GCA_902466395.1). GTDB lineage: Bacteria > Actinomycetota > Coriobacteriia > Coriobacteriales > Coriobacteriaceae > Collinsella. The sequence continues at coordinate 19,746 of CABQQR010000014.1, read as the reverse complement.
CTGGAAAGCCCGGCCTCGCAAAGCGCGATCATCACGTGGTAGGCGTTTGCCGCCGTCTCGCCGTCGTTGTTGTCAGGATGCGTGGCGTCGAACATGAGGTTGTTTGCGATGCATGCGGCGTGGTTGAGCACTGCTTTGTGGAACTTGCTCCCGTGGAAGTCCTCAAAGCCGTTCTCTTCGAAGTATTTGGCGTTCATTTCTTCTCCTTCACGTACTCCTCGACGAAGTACTCGATGTGGATGTCTATGCGCGGCTGTGTGCCGTATGGGCTTCTTGGCCGCTTGGTGACGGCTCCCGTATCGACCTGCGAGTCGTCCTTGAAGGCGATCCCGTTGAGCGCGTCGCAGGCGAGCTTGCCGAGGTTGTCCCAGTCGGGCTTGCCGAGGTCGGCGCGGCCCTCCCAGTACTTCGGGTTGCTCTTCGCGAGCGGCCTGGTGGTCGAGATCCGCATCACGACCGGGCCGTCGTGGTTGGCGAAGGTCTCGCCGTATGCCGCGCGGAACGCGTCCTTGATGGCCTTCTCGGCCTTGAGCGTCTTGGTCGGCGTGTAGGTGCGGTGGTTGCGGTAGTCGGTCATGGGGCGCTGCTTGCCAACGAGCTGGGCGGGGTGCATGGTGATGTGCGCCGTTGCCGCAAGGGTTCGCCGCCAGCTCATTCGCTGAACCCATCGCTCTGGCTGCGGTGCTTGTTGAAGGCTCCGCGCAGCTCCGGGTATCGCGCCTCCATGATTCGGGCAAGGGCGGGGGCTATGCCGTTCTTGCAGCCCACGTGCAGCTCGTTGCGCACCATGTTCACCAGGTAGTTGATCGACACGTAGCCCTTCTCCTTGAGGCGGCGGGCGTTGTCGAGCATGAACCGCCACGCCTCGGGGTTGGCCTCGATCCACTTCTTGGCCTCGGCCACGTCCTGCTCGCCCGCCATGCCCAGGCCGAAGATCTCGAGCTGGTTGCTCTGCGGCTTGGGGCGGTATCTCTCGTCGTTACGCATTGAGCACCGCCATGGTTCCCACGGCGCGCTGGGCGTCGGCCACGGCCTGGTCCATAGTGGGGATGACCCAGAGCCAGAGCACGGCGAGGAAGATCATGAGGGCCGCGAGGAAGCCGACCATGACACCCGCCCTGAACTGGGAGCGCTCAAGCTGCTCTTTGGCCGTCGGGCGCTTGCCCTCGAATGGTATGATGGTCGCAGCCTCTTTCGAGGCGGCTACATAGCGGGTGCCCGAAGTGTGGTAGCGGGGGGCGCTCGCTTTCTTTTTTGTCTGCATTTCCGTTCTCCTTTCGTTGTTTTCGCAGGTCATTGCTAGGGCGCTTTTTAGGGCCTCTTTTTTGCCGCTTTTTTCGCCCTGCTCTTCTGGCTGTAGTAGCGCTGGCGCTGCCTGCCATTCCTCTTCTCCCTGATCGCCTCCTCCTTCATCGCGTTGGCCTGCTCGGCGAGGTCTGCCATGTGAAGCTCCTTCGTGCACTCGATGCACCAGCCGTTGACCCTGTTGAGCGGTCGGAACGTCCATTGGCCGCAGCGGGGGCACTGCCTGCGCTTGCGGAGTGAGAGTCCGCACTTCCGCGCCATATGCTTCACTGAGTCGATGGAGCGCCCGAGGTCCTTGGCTACCTGCTTGGCGCCGTCTCCGGCGTGCTCTTCGAGGTATCTGAGTTCACGTGTAGACCACTGCTTCACGCCTTCGCTTCTCCCTTCTGCTGGCGTTCCCACTCGCGATATGCTTGGCGGATCGTCGAGCACATGCCGTCAAAGGCAACTTCGCGGGCCGTCTTCTGACGCTGCTCCTGTTGCTTCTCGTCGCTCATTAGGCCACAGCCAGCTCATGCAGCTCGTCCAACGAAACGCCGAGGATGCGAGATAGCGCGTAGGCTTCAGACAGGCTGAACTCGTACGAGCCTCGAACTTTGTTAAAGAACGAAGATCGGCTCATACCGAGACTGTCTGCCAGCGCGTCACGTGTAACACCATTCGTTTCGGCGTACTCGTTGACCTTCTCCGACAGGTTCATGCTTCTCCTTTCTCCCGTACAAAACTTTGTACTCCTACAGTATTGTACAAAGTTTTACACCGTGCAATACTTTGTACGTGTAAATATTTGGACTGTAAGGGGAGGCCATGGAGTACCGGTTTGTTCTCGCACATTACTTAGAGGAACAGGGAATGACTCCAGCTGAGCTTGCTCGCGCTATTGGTTCCCCTAGATCGACCGTTTCTGCCCTTTTGAGCGGAAGGGCAAAAGAGCCAACACTTGGTAAAGCTAAGGCGATAGCGGACGCTCTTGGCGTGTCCCTTGAAGAGATGGCTCGGATGACATACGAGGAGGAATAGGCATGGGACTTCTTGGTGATATGGCTAAAGCCGCTGCGAAGGTCGCTATAAATCAAGTTTCAAACACTGCGCACGAGAAGGTTTCCGAGATGTTCCCAACAAAGGAGATCGTTCTATCCGGCTCACACGAGCGCGATGTCTACACCTACTACGGCGGGCCATTGAAGGGAATAAGGGTCGGGCAGACATTCGATGCTGAGGTCGCTAGGAAGCCTGTCACCCTTGTAAGCGAGTTGACGGGAACAGAATGGAATACTGCCGAACACGGAAACAACGCGCTTATGTATAGGGGCAAGCCATTTGGCTCTTTTAGCCCAATGAGCAAAAGCATTCGAAAAATGATCCGTATGGGATACCGGATCAAGATTAGGTGCAAAAACGTTGGATGGTACGCGCAGGGGATACCTGAGATTGTTGCCATGATTCCAGATCCAGAAGCTGTGTTCTCTTGGCTTGACGAGTGCGAGAGAAGTGGTGAGGAGGTTCCGTTCAATGCCAACAGCTAGAACTGCGGTGATATACGCCCGCTTTTCGTGCAACAAGCAGCGCGAGGCCTCCATCGACGACCAGCTGCGCATCTGCCGCCAATGGTGCCAGCGCGAGAAGTACGCCATCGTGGCGGAATACTGCGACTATGCCATAAGCGGGCGCACCGACGACCGCCCCGAGTTCCAGCGCATGGTAGCCAACGCGGGTGAGAGCGACATAGTGCTTGTGTACATGATGGATCGCTTCAGCCGAGGCGAGTACGACGCGCCCATATACAAGCGCGAGCTTGCCCAGCACGGCGTGAAGCTGGTATCGGCGCTTGAGCAGATACCCGATTCGCCCGAGGGCATCATCTACGAGAAGCTGCTTGAGGGATTGGCCGCGTGCGAGTCGAAGAAGACCGCGATCCGCACGAGGCGCGGCATGGAGGGCAACGCGCTCAAATGCAAGACCAACGGCGTGCGCGTGTTCGGCTACGCCAGCAACGAGGCCGACGAGTACGTGATCAACGAGGACGAGGCCGCTTTCGTGCGCGAGGCGTTCAAGCGGCGCATAGCAAAGGAGACCACCAACTCGATAGCTCGCGACTTCGCGGCACGCGGGGTCAAGACCTCGCAGGGAAACCCGTGCGGCTACTCGATGGTCGAGCGGATGGTAAAGAACAGGAAGTACACGGGCCGCTACGAGTGGGGCGGCATCGTCAAGGAGGGCGGCATGCCCGCGATCGTCGACGAGGTGACGTTCATGGAGGCACAGGGCATACGCGCGGCCAAGGAGCGCAGCGCGGAGAGCTGGGGCGACTTCGCCCTTTCCGGCAAGGCGATTTGCGCGGGTTGCGGGCGCAACCTGCAAGGCGTGAGCGGGCGCGGGCGCGGCAACCGCAAGTACGAGTACTACCGCTGCCACGACGGCTGCGTGAAGCCAGTGAGGCGCGAAGAGCTTGAGGGCGAGATCGTCAAGGCTCTGCGGGCGCTTCTGCAAGACCGCGACGAGGCCTTGAGGATAGCCAAGATGGTGGCGGAAAGCTCGGACGGGGCAGAGGTGGCGGCGAGGCGCAAGCAGGCCGCACAGTCGCTCTCAGCCGCCGAGCGCGGCCTGAAGAACATCCTGAACGCCATCGAGCAGGGCATAATCGCCCCGGGCGCGAAGGAGCGCATAGCGGAGCTTGAGCACCAGCGCGACCGCGCCAAGCTCGACCTTGAGGCGATCAGGGACGATCAGATAGACCCCGAGCGGCTGGCCGACTTCCTGCAATGCGGCTCCGCCCTGGACGACGCGACGCTGCTGAAGGCGTTCGTCTACCAGGTGAGCGTGAGCGACGAAGAGTGCATAGTGACGCTGAACTACGACGTGGAAAACAACGAACCCGCCAGACTTGACGTCCAACGGGTTCGTACAAAATGCAAATGGTGCCCCCAGCGGGATTCGAACCCGCGATATCCACCTTGAAAGGGTGGCGTCCTTGGCCGCTAGACGATGGGGACAGCGGGAAAGAGTATAGCAGACTTTTTTGCCAGCGCGTATATCGTTGGCAAACTGGAAAACTACCACACAGGAGCAGGCTTCTATTCCGATTTTCAAATATCTCAATCTGTAACATCTGGGCGGGCAAATCGGCTCTATCTGTTACAGATCGAGACAGATGGCGGGTGTCAGGACGAACATCTCGATCTGTAACGGTACGACGACTTTTAACGGTCTAAATGTTACTGATCGAGACAAACTACCGTGGCTGGTCAAAACCACCACAAAGGTGCCTGTCCCCTTTGTGATGGTGAGGTGCTAGGGGAGGAGCTTCATCGCGGCGTCGTGGGCGGCGCGCTCGTAGGTGTCGTCGAGGGGCCTGAGCGGCAGCAGGGCGGCGGCCCGTGCGTCGCCGCGGCGCTCGAGGGCGTGGGCGATCAGCCAATCGGCGAGCTCGGGGTTCTTGGGCAGTGCCGGTCCATGCAGGTACGTGCCGATGACGCCCTTGTAGATGAGGCCCTCAAAGCCATCGTCGCCGTTGTTGCCGGTACCCGTGACGACGGACGTTCCGAGCGGCGTGGCCTCTGCATCGAGCAGGGTGCGGCCGCCGTGGTTCTCGAATCCCACAAAGGGCTCGGGTGCCAGGTCGGTTTTGACGGCGACGTTGCCGATCAGGCGATCGGAGCCTCGCACGGTTTCGGCGGCAACGACGCCCAGGCCCTCGATGCGATTCTCGCCCATATAGTACGAACGGCCGAGCAGCTGATAGCTGCCGCAGATAGCGAGCAGCGAGCCGCCATCCTCAACATAGGCCGCGACCTTGTCTTTTTGAGCGAGCAGCTCGTGTGCCACAGCCAACTGGTCGCGGTCGGAGCCACCGCCCATCATGACGAAATCGGCGTCGGTGAGATCGAGCGTCTCGCCCATGCGGATCTCGTCCACGCGCACGGGAATGCCGCGCCAGGCGCAGCGGCGCTCGAGGGCGATGACGTTGCCGCCGTCGCCATAGAGGTTGAGGGCATCGGGATACAGGTAGGCGATGCGCAGCGGACGCGAGAGCTCGACCGGCACAATGTCGGTGGGGACAGCGCCGCCATCGGCGCGCGTTACGGCGTGGGAGGCAACCGAGCTCGCATCGGTGCTCTTAAGCCCGTCGAGCTCCTTGACCAGCGGCGGGAAGGCCGTGTAGTTGGCGACGGCATAGAAAGTGTCGCCAGCCTCCTCGTCTGCTACGGCGCCGATCGCCTGCTCGATATTCGAGATGATAGCGGCGTCGATGCCGGCATACTTGAGGCGTACCTGCATATCGTGCGCGCGCGTGCCACCGGCAAAGGCGACAAGCCCTGGGGTATCGGCGATGCGCTCGAAATCGACGTCGTAGATCCACGAGACATCGTGACCGTCGGCGTCGTTGTCGTTCAGGAAGAAGGCGCAGAGCCTGCCGCCTGCCGTTTTAATGGACTGAATCTGGCGATCGAAGCCCACGGGATTTTTGGCCAGGTTTGCCTCGACGGCACGGCCGGCGATCTCCCAGCGGCCCATGCGTCCGCCGGCGGGGACGTAGGCATCGAGCGTTGGCTGCAGATGTGCCGCGTCCACGCCCAGCTCGCGCGCCGCAAAGAAGGCGGCGGCAACGTTGTAGACCATGTACAGGCCGTTGTAGCGCGTGACGATGTGCGTTGCAGGTGCGTCGGTATCGGGTCCAAAGTTCAGGTCAAAGTCGTAGCCACTGCAGGTGAGCTCAACGCCTGTCACGCGACGGACCAGCGCGGGACGACCCCAACCGCACGAAGGACAATGATAGGCGCCGAGCTGGCCGTACTGCACATAGTCGTACTCCAGCGGCGCGTTGCACTGTGAGCAAAAACGCGAGTCGCTAATGCGATCGGACTCGGTGCCCGTGGCACCGTCGATGCCAAAGGCGATGCTCGTGTTGGGGACGCGTGCGGCAATCGAGGCGCACAGCGGATCGTCGGCGTTGTAGATGAGCGTCGTTGCCGGCGAAAGCTCCAGCGCGTGGGCGATGACGTCCTGGGTGTGGTCGATCTCGCCGTAGCGGTCCAGCTGGTCGCGGAACAGGTTGAGCAGCACAAAGTAGGTCGGCTTGAGCTTGGGCAGGACGCGCACCGTGTAGAGCTCGTCGCACTCAAAGATGCCTACGCGCTTGCTGCTGGCCGTTCGCTTAAGGTTGCCGCGCGCCTCGAGCAACGCGCCCACCACGCCCGGCTCCATGTTGTTGCCGGCGCGGTTGCATACCACGGTGGCGCCGCTGGCGGCAACGGCATCGGCGATGAGGTTGGAGGTGGTGGTCTTGCCGTTGGTGCCGGTGATCACCACGCTGCGGTCGACCAGGCTCGCGAGGTCGCTTAGCAGCTCGGGGTTGATCTTCATGGCGATGCGGCCTGGAAGTACGCCGCCCTGGCGTTTGAGGACAGAGCGCAGCCCCCAGCGGGCGATATCGCTCGAGGTGCAGGCGAGAGATGAGCGGAAGTTCATGAAGTCGTTCCTAACGTAAATGACATGGTCGTGGCGATTGTGCCGTTAAAAGCCGTAACGGCGCGCAAATTCCTGGGCAAGCTGCGATACGTCGTCGCAGGCGTTGGCCCAGGGGGCAAAGTCGGGAGTATCCGAGATGATGCCGTCGGCCTCCCAAACTGCCTGATGCGAAAGGTCCCAGGGGTCGTGCGGTTCGGGCCGGCAGGGAAGGTACGGCGTCTGATACATGGGATTCAGCAAAAAGAACGCGCCGCCCTCGCAGCGGTTGGCAAACTCGCGCAGCGCGCGTGTCGCCGGGCGTATCTTGTTTGTTTTGAACAACAGGATCGTGCGGGCGAGTAGGTACCAGGGGGAATCCTCGAGGACATCGGCCCCCATCTGTTCCTCGAGCTGGTGGGCCAGGGCAAAAAAGCCGTCCTCGTCTTCCAGGCGAGCGAGGGCGAGTAGCACGGTGCCTGCAGCTCGGGTGGGATAGCCTTCCGCCTTAAGAACGCGGCGGGCATAGTTGGCGGCAGCACGGTAACGAGCGCTCGCCATGCACAGCTGCGAGATGGCCTCGAGCGTGTGGAGCCACCCGATTAAAGCCGGCTCGCTTACGGTGAGGTCGGCAGCTGTCACGCCGTCTGCCAGCACTCTGTTGGCCCAGTAGTGCGGGGCCTCCATGTCAAACCCGGGCACGCTTTGCTGCAAGTAATCGGCCGTGGTCGCCTCGAGCTTCATCAAGTCGCCTAGACAGGCGTCGACGGGCGTGTCCGCCAAAATGATGGCGAGCAGCTGGGCATCGAGGACATGCGCATCGATGCGGACGATCTTGAGCAGCTCATCGCGCATGTCATCGAACAGGCGGTTGCGCGTCTGCTCAAACTCCTCGTCGCTTCCCATGTCCTCGATGCGATGAAGCTCGTCGAGCAGGTGGCGGTGAACGCCGGCATAGGACAGCAGCGCCTGGGCGTGCTCGGTCTGCGCATACTTGTGAGGGTTGACGCTCACGTCGTTATGGACAAGCTCGCGTGCTGCATCGGTGAGTTCGGGGTGCGACGCAACATAGGCGCGCTCCAGGTAGGCGGGGATGTAGACGCTCGGATCCATTAGAGGTCTCCTCCCTTAAACGGCAAGCCCTGCTCGGCCGCCCGCAGGATTCGTTCGTCGATCTGGGAACGCACGATATCGCTGGTGGCGACCCAGGCGGCAAAGCTGGCGTTGTCGGGGGCGCCCAGGCCCTCCTGCAGCACCGGCGTCGCCTCGGACAGCGCAAGGACAAGCTCGTCGGTGGAGCCCACACCCACGTTGACGCGGGCATAGACGCCATCGGGAAACTCGGTTTGGAAGTAGAGTGCCTCGGCTGCGTGCGGACACGAGCGTGCAAGGATGCGCAGGTAGTGCTCGGCACCCTCGTAGTCCAGCTCGCGCCAGGTAGCGCTCATCAGCGCGATGAGCGTCCACGGGTCCAAGTCACGCTCCGCATCCTTGGGACGACGGCGTAGCGGCGTGTTGGCGAGATAGGGTACGGAGTGGGCAGAGCGAAAGCGCTTGAGCTCCTCGGCAGGGTATTCGAGCTTTGCCATGGCGAGCATCGCGGTGTGGCGGACGCCAGCCGGATCGTTGGGGGCAAAGTCGAGGCTGCAGTTTGCAGCTTCGAGCGACATGCGATAGCGGCCGCTAATGAGGGCGCGTGACGCAAGGGCGGCAAGCCAGCGCAGGTAGGGACGGCGCATAAGGTCGCCTGCGGCCTCGCGCTCGTAGGGGTCCTGCGCCGAGGCGATCTTGAGTGCCAGGTCGTGCTCGACTTCATCGCGCTTGGATACCAAGTACTGTACGTACTCCTCGTTGGAGTTGGCGGTGAGGGCGCACAGCATGCGCTGGGCATCCCAGTTGCTCGGATCGAGCGCGGCTGCCTCGCGGAGCATGTTCTCGGCTGCGGCCTCTTCTTGCTCTGCCTGGGTATCGTCAGGGATAAAGGGAATGCGGTAGTCGACAGCCTCGACCACCTTGGCAATGAGGTGACCAGCACGGTCGCGGTCGTGCACGATGAGTGACGCAGGGTTACGGGTGAATTGTTCCATCAGGCGCTCTACGGCGGCACCGTCGGTGAGTGGGATATTGTCGCGGCGCAAGGCCTCAAGAACGAGGCGATGGCAATCCTCTTGAATGGGGTCGAATGCCATGGGGCCTCCTTTGCTGCGGTTAGGGTTCAAATGTCTCTATATAAGGTTCTAGTTTACCCGCATGTGGCACACCGGGGGTGCCGCACTTGGACTTGCACCTTTGCACCACGAAGACGGATGTCGCACAAATGTCGGCACCTTGGACGGCCGAGCGGTATCACGGTGCCGCAAACGGTCGATTTTTGGCGGCGAACGGGGCGCATTTTGGAGGGGCACAGTCCAACCCGGGATATGTGGTCAACCTTGATAAAACGTTTGCCCAGCTTGGGAGTATGAATGCCCCACAAGGGCTTTCAGGGATAGAAAAAACGTTTCATCATTGTCGGCTTTAGGTGAATAACTGACCAACCAGAACGGTAAAATAGTGTTTGTCTGAGCGTTGAGACGTTTAGACGTTTAGACATCGCGCATTGTCATCGCCGGCAACGCGCAAAACGGTCCTAACGGAGCCAATCGGGTGCTCCGTTATATACGCAAGTCTAAGAGGGGCTTGTTTAGGAGGCACAGTATGGGACGTTTTACCAATCCTCGCGATCTGTACTTTGGTGAGGGCGCTCGCCACGAGGTGAAGAACCTCAAGGGCAAGAAGGCCATCATCGTTTCTGGCGGCAGCTCTATGCGCCGCGGTGGGTTCCTGCAGGACGTTGAGGCCGACCTTAAGGAAGGCGGCTTCGAGGTCAAGCTGTTCGAGGGCGTCGAGTCCGACCCGTCCATCGAGACGGTCATGAAGGGCGCCGAGGCCATGCGCGAGTTCGAGCCCGACTGGATTATCGCCATCGGCGGCGGCTCGCCCATCGATGCCGCTAAGGCCATGTGGGTCTTCTACGAGTATCCCGAGGAGTCCTTCGATAACATCATCCAGCCGTTCAGCTTCCCCGAGCTGCGTCAGAAGGCTCACTTCTGCGCCATCTCCTCTACCTCCGGTACCGCTACCGAGGTCACTGCCTTCTCCGTCATCACCGACTACGCCAAGGGCATCAAGTACCCGCTGGCCGACTTCAACATCACCCCTGATGTCGCCATCGTCGACCCCGAGCTTACCTACACCATGCCCGCCAAGCTGTGCGCTCATACCGGCATGGACGCTCTGACCCACTGCATGGAGGCCTACGTTTCCACCTGCGCTTCCATGTTCACCGACGCCAACGCTCTGCACGGCATCCGCGAGATCGTCGAGTGGCTGCCCAAGTCCTATGCTGGCGACCATGAGGCCCGTCAGCACATGCACGAGGCTCAGTGCATCGCCGGTATCGCCTTCTCCTCGGGCCTGCTCGGCATCGTTCACTCCATGGCTCACAAGACCGGTGCAGCTTTTGAGAACGGCCACATCATCCACGGTGCTGCTAACGCCATGTACCTGGGCAAGGTCATCCAGTGGAACTCCAAGGACCCGCGCGCTGCCGAGCGTTACGCTTACGTGGCCAAGGAGATCCTGCACCTTCCCGGCGAGACCAACGAGGAGCTCATCGCTGCGCTCGTCCAGAAGATTCGCGACCTCAACGACCAGCTCAACATTCCGCAGTCCATCAAGGATTACGCGAATGGTGGCGTGAAGGTCGACGCCGAGAACCCGCAGATGGTTTCCGAGGAGGAGTTCCTCGCGAAGCTCCCCGAGATCGCCGCGAACGCCGAGCAGGACGCCTGCACGCCCGAGAACCCGCGTGAGACCAAGGCTGCCGACTTCGAGAAGATTCTCAAGGCCTGCTACTACGACACCGACATCGATTTCTAATCGACTCTTGTTATCGTAACGAGGGGCTCCGCACGTATCTGTACGGAGCCCCTTTCTTTTTTATTTTAGAGAATGGGATAGTTATGGCTGCAATTTTCAATAGCCCCAGCAAGTACATCCAGGGCCCGGACGAGCTGGCCAAGCTCGGTTCCTATGTCGAGCCGCTCGGCGCTAAGGCCCTCGTCATCGTGACGCCTTCGGGCAAGAAGCGCGTCGGTGCTAAGATCGAGGGCGGTTTTGCTGAGGCTAAGGCCGAGCTGCTGTTTGAGGACTTTAACGGCGAGTGCTCCAAGGGCGAGGTCGATCGCCTGGTTGCGCTCGCTCGCGACAACGGTTGCGACATCATCGTCGGCGTCGGTGGCGGCAAGATCCTCGACACCGCGAAGGCCGTTGCCTACTACCTGGAGTCCCCGGTTATCATTTGCCCCACCATCGCTTCGACCGATGCCCCGTGTTCGGCGCTTTCGGTGCTCTATACCGATGACGGCCAGTTCGACAAGTACCTCTTCCTTAAGGCAAACCCCAATATTGTCCTGATGGATACGACGGTTATCGCGGCGAGCCCGGTGCGCCTGACGGTTTCCGGTATGGGCGATGCGCTCGCAACCTACTTTGAGGCCCAGGCGACGCATGATGCCGACGGCGGCACCTGCGCCGGCGGCAAGGGCGGAATGGCTGGCCTGGCGCTCGCCAAGCTCTGCTACGAGACGCTTATGGCCGATGGCGTCAAGGCCAAGGTCGCGCTGGAGAAGGGTGCGCTCACGCCTGCCGTCGAGCATATCATCGAGGCCAATACGCTGCTTTCGGGCATTGGCTTTGAGAGCTCGGGCCTTGCTGCTGCTCATGCCATCCACAATGGTCTGACGATGCTGCCCGAGTGCCACGGCATGTATCACGGCGAGAAGGTCGCCTTCGGCACCATCGTTCAGCTGGTACTCGAAGATGCCCCGACCGAGAAGCTCGAGGAAGTCTTGGGCTTCTGCATTGAGCTGGGCCTGCCGGTCACGATGAAGGAACTTGGCGTTGCCGAGCTTACGCGCGAGCAGGCCATGATTGTTGCCGAGGCCGCCTGCGCGCCCGATGACACCATGTGCAACATGCCGTTTGAGGTGACGCCCGAGATGGTCGCAAACGCCATCCTGGGTGCCGACGCGCTGGGCCACTACTATCTCATGGATGAGTAAATCAAGCTAAGGAAGGGGCAAAGCCAGCAGATGGCTTTGCCCCTTTTTGCTATGGTGCAAACTACCCTGACCCCTTCGCACCAAGTTGGTGCAAGGGGGTCAGGTTGCTTTGCACCAATCGTTGTTTGATGAAGGGCGGATTCTCGTATGGCGCTTCCTATGGTTTATGGCGGTCCCGGCCGGTATGTTCAGGGGTCGGGCGAACTTTCGCGTCAGGGCAGGTATTTGTCATGGTTGGGCTGCGCTGCCTATGTCTTGTTTGACCAGGGCACCGAGGATCGGCTGTGCAGACAGATCGTCGATGGATTTCTGGATGAAGATCTAAGCGAGCCGTTCTTTAAGATTTATGACGGTCCGTGTACGGAAGAGGCCGTTGTCGAAATGGCTAAGGAAGCCCAGGCAGAGTATTGCGACATGGTGGTGGGTATTGGCGGTGGAAAGATGCTCGATATCGCCAAGGCCGTTGCGTTTTATGCCGAGTTGCCGTTGTGCGTATGCCCCACGGCGGCTTCGATGGACGGTCCGTGCAGCGCGATTTCGGTGCTGTATCACGAGGACGGGTCGTTCGACCGCTACCTGATGCTCGAGAAGAATCCAGACCTGGTCGTGGTCGATACCAACGTGGTCGCGGCGGCCCCACTGCGTATGACGGTCGCTGGCATGGGCGACGCGCTGGCAACGTACTTCGAGGCGCGTTCGTGCGCCGCGGTGCGCGGCACCAACGAGCACGGTGGCGCGCCGGGGCACTTGGCTCTGGTCGCGGCACGTGCCTGCTATGACACACTCATGGAGTGCGGCGTCGCTGCCAAGCGCGATCTCAAAAAGGGCCGTACATCGCCGGCAGTTGAGCGCCTGATCGAGTGCAATATTCTGCTCTCGGGCGTCGGCTTTGAGAGCGGTGGCTTGGCGTTGGCGCATGCCATCGCCAACGGTCTGACGATTCTGCCCGAGTGCAGGGCCATGCATGGCGAGGCCGTGGCATTTGGCCTGGTGGTGCAGCTGCGCCTGGAGCGTGCGCCCGAGCTTGATCAGGTGCTCGAGTTTTGCCAGCGCGTCGGTCTGCCGACCACGCTCGAGGAGCTGGGCCTTGGTGAGATTTCCGATACCGATCTGCAGGGTGTTGCAAATGCGGTCTTTAGAAACGAGCGCAACATGGCCAACGAGCAGACCAAGGTGACCAAACAGAAGCTCGTGCAGCTCATGTGCGAGGCATAGCTTGGCGCTTGATTGACCTTGTGCAATCGAGGCGGCGATGGGCATAGGCTATTTGCCGCAAAGATGCGCCGCGTGTAATTTGCCCGAGGCGTGAGCCGATGGCGTATCATTATCTCTTGCTTGTTTGCACTGCTCAGGGAGGGGCCGCGCATGGCGCAGGAACACGATCTGTTTGATGACATTATCGAGATCAGTAAGGGTTTCGACTTTCTTAAAAACCCGCTTGGCGGTGTGACCGATGCACTCGATCCGTCAGCGCCGCAGTGGAATCCTGCCGACTACAAGGAGCGCCCGCGCGGCAATACCATTCCGTGCCTGACCTGCAAAAACGAAAAGAGCGGCTGCACCGCGTGCATGGACGTGTGCCCGGTCAACGCTATCGAGGTCGAGGAAGACGCCATTGAGATCCTCGACTCCTGTCGCAAGTGCGGCCTGTGCGCCGCTGCCTGTCCGACCGAGGCGATCATCTCGCCGCGCCTGGCGCCCAAAAACCTGTATGACGATATCGTCTCTGCTGCTACGAGCCACGAGACTGCCTACGTTACCTGCACGCGTGCCCTTAAGCGCATGCCGCGCGAAAACGAGGTCGTCGTTGCCTGCGTGGGCGATATTACGGCCGAGACCTGGTTCTCGGTGCTGGCCGACTATCCCAACGTGAGCGTGTACCTGCCGTTGGGCGTGTGCGATAAATGCCGCAACACCGGTGGTGAGGACATTCTGGGCGAGGCGATTGCGAAGGCCGAGGAGTGGTCTGGCACGGGTATGGGCCTGGAGGTCGACCCCAAGAGCCTCAAGTGCCATAAGCTTCGCGAGTACGAGCGCAAGGAGTACATGGAAAAGATCGCTCGCACGACGGGCCTGACAGTGACCAAGCTCAACCCGGCGACGGCGGCGCTGGCCTCGGTGACGCAGAAGCTCAAAGCCCATCGTCATCAGATTACCCAGCTGGAGCGCACGCTCAACACCATGTGCGGCACCACGACGACCAAGCGTCGCCGTTCGCTCACGCACGGGCGGCAGCTGGTGCTCTCGACACTGCAGAACCATCCCGAGCTTGCCCAGAACATGCAGGTGAGCACGCCGGAATGCGATTTTGACAAGTGCACGTCGTGCGGCGAGTGCGTCAACGTGTGCCCCACGTTTGCCTGCGATTTGGTGGGAAGCGGCCGCTTTGCGTTGGAGTCCACGTATTGTTTAGGCTGTGGCGCCTGTGTCAAGGTTTGTCCCGAGCATGCGCTCAAGCTGGTTCAACACGACGCGTCCAATCTGGTTGTCGTCGACCCCGAGGCCGAGGAAAAGGCTGCCCAGAAGGCCAAGGCCCACGAAGAGGCGATGAAGGCCAAGGCCGAGGCAAAGGCCAAGCTCGACAAGATGCTCGACCAGGTGGAAAAGCTCGCGGACTAGCTGGCGACCCCAATCTCTGCTTCATTTGCGCCGCCGTGGCGTCCGGGTTCGCCTGGATGCTGCGGCGGCGCTATACTTATGCAGTTTGAAGTACCTGTACCAAAAGGAGCTGTCGTGTCCCTTTCCATCGGTATCGTGGGCCTGCCCAACGTGGGCAAGTCGACGCTGTTCACCGCGCTTACCAAAAAAACCGGCCTTGCCGCCAACTACCCGTTTGCCACGATCGACCCCAACGTGGGTATCGTCGATGTGCCCGATAACCGCCTGCAAAAGCTCGCCGATATCGTCAACCCGGGCCGCATTGTGCCGGCTACGGTCGAGTTTGTCGACATCGCGGGCCTGGTGAAGGGTGCCAACGAGGGCGAGGGCTTGGGCAACCAGTTCTTGGCAAACATCCGCGAGACCGACGCCATCTGCGAGGTCGTGCGCTACTTTAAGGACCCCAACGTTATGCGCGAGGTGGGCCGCACGGGCGAGTTCGTCGATCCCGCCGGCGATGCCGACACTATCATGACCGAGCTCATCTTGGCCGACATGGGCACGCTCGAGAAGCAGCTGCCCAAGCTCGAGAAGGAGGCCAAGCGCGACAAGGAGCTCATGCCCAAGTTCGAGGTGGCCAAGCGTCTGCTTGCCTGGCTCAACGAGGGCAAGCGCGCCGCATCCATGGAGATGACCGACGAGGAGCGCGCCGCTGCCAAGGGCCTGTTCTTGCTCACCATGAAGCCCATTCTGTATGTGGCCAACGTAGACGAGGATATGCTCAACGAGGACCTGGCGCCCATCGACGGTGTCAAGCCGTTGCCCATCTGCGCCAAAATCGAGGCCGAGCTTTCCGAGCTCGATCCCGAGGACGCCGCCGACTACCTGGAGAGCCTGGGCCTGGAGCAGCCCGGTCTGGACGTGCTCGCGCAGGCCGCCTACAAGCTGCTTGGCCTGCAGTCGTTCTTTACGGCTGGCGAGATGGAGGTCAAGGCCTGGACGGTGCGTCAGGGCGCGACCGCCCCGCAGGCCGCCGGTGTCATCCACACCGACTTTGAGCGCGGCTTTATTAAGGCCGAGGTCATTGGCTACGACGACTACATCGAGCTCGGTGGCGAGCAGGGCGCCAAGGCTGCCGGCAAGCTGCGTATTGAGGGCAAGGACTATGTCATGGCCGATGGCGACGTCGTGCACTTCCGCTTTAACGTATAAGGACGACGCATATGTTTAAATATGGCAAAAAAGCTGGCTACATGGGTATTGCGCTGCTCGTACTTGCGGTGATTCCGCTGGTGGTCGCAGCGTGTGTTATCCCCAACATTGGTCCCGAGGTAGCAACAAAGTTTAATGCTGCCGGCGAGGCGACGCGCTGGGGCAAGAGCTACGAGTTGCTGGCGCTGCCGGTGCTCAACTTGCTGCTGAGCGTGGCGACGTACTTTACGGCGGGACGCCAGGCAAAGAACAATGAGGAATCCGCCGCCATGGCGCGCATCGTGTGCGAGCGCTACCTGCGAAACGGCTGCATCACGGGTGTGTTTCTCAACGTAATCAACGTCTACTTTATGTATTCGGCGATTACCGGTATGGGCTTTGGCCTGGGCTTTTAGCTTGCGCCTTTAGGCAACGAGCCTGCAAGCATATTCGATGGCTGCTGCGAGGCCGCCGCTCGATCGTGGTTGAAAGACTACATCGGCGGCGGCCTCGTTTTCGTATCCGGCACCGCGGAGGCAGAGCGCGATACCGGCTTCTAAAAGGAGCGGCAGACCGCGTTGGCTGGTTGCGATTACGGCAGCCTGATTGAGCGAGCAGCTGTGCGCTTGGCATTGGATGGCAAGTTCGCCTTGCGCCGGGCAAGGGACCAGAACGGCGGCGACGCGACTTGATAGCAATGCAAATGCTGTGCGCTCATCGGGCGAAAGACATTCTGCTTCAACGACGACGAGCTTGGGCGGTGCGCTGTTTGTGCGAAGCGTGGCTCGGTACGTGCGGACCGAAGAACCCGACATAGAAAACTCCTGTGTATTCGGCAAAACGTAAACTATAGTTTACGTTTATGTTCGGCTCCATTTCAAACTCGTCTGCATGGACGAACGTGCTAAACAGATTCTTGGCAGGCGGGTCGAAGAGACACGCAGGGACCTTGGTATCTCCAAGGTTGATTTTTGTGTGGCGACAGGAATCAGCCGACCCTACCTCGACCGAATCGAAGATGGGACGGCAAATCTCACGCTCAAGGTTCTATTTAAGATCGCGCCCGCCCTTGGCATGACGGTGTCAGAGCTTCTCGAGGGTATCGAATAGGGGATACCCGTCGACAACTGAATTACGCCATCGGGATGCGGTCGTGGTTGACTTGGCTGTAGAACAGGCGCTGGATCTCGGCGGCATCGCGTGACTGGCCGAGTGCCCACATGGTTTTGGCCACGAGCGTCTCGGTGGTCATATCGTCGCCGCGCAAAATACCCGGATGATCGGCGTAAGCACGGCCGACCTCATAAACGCCCAGATCGAGGCCCTCTTCGGGGACCTGCGTGGTCATAACGACGGTGCGGCCCGAATCGACCCAGCGGAAAATTGCCTCTTGGAATGACTCGCCGGACTCGCCAAACTCGGGAATACCGCCAATGCCAAAGGTCTCCAGAATCACGGCGTCGTAGCTATCGGCCAGGGCGTCGAGGATGCCCGGGTTTACGCCGGGCGTAAGCTTGAGTACAAATACGCGCGGGTCGATGCTGTCGTAGAAACGCACCGGGTTTTCGCCCTGACGCGTGCCGTGAAGTCCGTTGCGCACGATGCGGTCGTTGCGGATATAGGCGATGGGCGGATAGTTGACGCTAATGAACGCGTTAAAGCTCATGGTGCGCTGCTTGCGGGCGCGCGTGCCGGCGATGGCCACACCGCCAAACACGATCGAAACGTCGTGCGAATGCTTGTCGAGCGCATAGAGCAGGCTCTGGTACAGATTGAGTTTGGCGTCGGTAAAGGGGTTGCCCATGGGCTTTTGCGAGCCGGTGAGCACGATGGGCTTGGGGCTGTCCTGAATCAGGTAGGAAAGCGCTGCGGCAGTGTAGCTCATGGTGTCGGTGCCGTGCAGAATCACGAAGCCGTCGTGGTCGGCATAACCCTCGACGATGAAGTCGCGGATGCGCATCCAGTCACTGGGGCGCATATTGGTGCTGTCGATGTTCATCGGCTGCACCACGTCGAGCTCGCAGAGCCCCGAGATCTCGGGGACGCTCTGGGCGAGTTCCTCACCGGTCAGGGCGGGGGAGAGGCCGTTGCCGTCCTCGGTCGATGCGATGGTGCCGCCCGTGGCGATGAGAAGGATGCGCTTCATGCTGGTATTCCTATCGTATTTGCCGCCGCAGAGGCGGAGTCGTTCGGCAGTATTGTGGCACAGGGCGTCCAATGTTCAAACGTAATACATCATCTGTAACGTTTAGTAACACTTCAATTGCCGTCAAATAAGGGCCCAGGTCGTGCGTTTGCCGTGCGCTGATGGCTGCGAGGGACGAGAAACCCCATATAACGTGTACACTATGAAAGTTATTTTCGTTCATTCACGCGGGTGGGCACCGGCTCCCCGCCAACAGGAGGGGAAACCATGGATCAAAAGGCTTCCGCAAAGGTCCTCGTACTCGACTTTGGTGCGCAGTACGGTCAGCTCATTGCCCGTCGCGTCCGCGACCTCAACGTGTATTCCGAGATCGTTCCCTGCGACATCTCGGCCGATGAGATTCGCGAGATGAACGCCTCTGCGCTCATCCTTTCTGGCGGCCCGGCCTCCGTGTACGCCGAGGACGCTCCGTCCATCGATCCTGCCATCTTTGACCTGGGCCTTCCCGTCCTGGGCTTTTGCTACGGCCATCAGATCGCGGCCGTGACGCTCGGCGGCAAGGTCGGTCACTCCGAGGTGGGCGAGTACGGCCGCGCCACTATTACGCGCACTGCCGGCGCCAAGCTCTTTAACTCCACGCCCATGGAGCAGACCGTGTGGATGAGCCACCGCGACGCCGTGTCCGAGGTGCCCGAGGGCTTTACCGTTACCGCCAGCACCGACGTGTGCCCGGTTGCCGCCATGGAGTGCGTCGAGCGCAAGATTTTCACCACGCAGTTCCACCCCGAGGTCAAGCACTCCGAGTACGGTCAGCAGCTGCTGAGCAACTTCTTGTTTGAGATCTGCGGCCTGGAGCCCAACTGGAGCATGGACAACCTGGTCGAGACCATGACGGCCGAGTTCCGCGAGAAGGTCGGCGACGACCGCGTGATTCTGGCCCTGTCCGGCGGCGTCGACTCCTCCGTCGTGGCTGCGCTGGGCGCCCGCGCCGTGGGCAAGCAGATGACCTGCGTGTTCATCAACCACGGCCTGCTGCGCAAGGGCGAGCCCGAGCAGGTGGAGGAGGTCTTCACCAAGCAGTTTGACGTCGACTTTATTCACGTCCACGCCGAGGACCGTTATGCCGAGCTTCTGGCCGGCGTGACCGAGCCCGAGGAGAAGCGCCGTATCATCGGTACGCAGTTCTGGAAAGAGTTCTTCGCCGTGGCGCAGCAGCTCGAGACCGATGGCAAGCCGGTCAAGTACCTGGCTCAGGGCACCATCTACCCCGACATCATCGAGTCCGGCGCGCGCAAGACGGGCGGCAAGACGGCCACCATCAAGAGCCACCACAACCTGATCCCGTTCCCCGAGGGCGTACACTTCGACCTTATTGAGCCGCTCGACCACTTCTTTAAGGACGAGGTCCGCGCGCTTGGCCTTGCGCTCGGCCTGCCGGGCCACATCGTGTTCCGCCAGCCCTTCCCGGGCCCGGGCCTTGCCATCCGCATCATCGGCGCGGTCGACAAGGAGAAGCTCGAGATCCTCAAGAACGCCGACGCCATCGTGCGCGAGGAGCTCGACGCCTACAACCAGCGTCTGTTTGAGCAGACCGGCGAGCGCAACTCCGAGCACAGCTGCTGGCAGTATTTTGCAGTCCTGCCCGACATCAAGTCCGTTGGCGTTATGGGCGACGAGCGCACCTACCAGCGCCCGATCATCCTGCGCGCCGTCGAGTCCAGCGATGCCATGACCGCCGACTGGGCCAAGCTGCCCTACGACGTGCTGGCCCGCATCTCCGGCCGCATCGTGGCTGAGGTTCCCGGCGCCAACCGCGTGTGTTACGACATCACGTCCAAGCCGCCCGCGACGATCGAGTGGGAATAAATCGAGTTGCTTAAAAAAGCCAGTGTTTATGCGGATTTCAGCGATTTCGATTAGTCTTTTGATAACAAATTGATAACAGTCATAGCAAGT